>JAZKIA010000039.1:0-42487 GCA_040385125.1 Pseudomonadota bacterium
AGAGCCCGCCCATGAGCAGCCAGACGTACAGTATTTCCGACCTTGCCCGCGAGCTTGACATCACCACCCGCGCCATTCGTTTTTATGAAGAACAAGGGATGCTCGCCCCTGAGCGACGCGGCCAGGAGCGGGTGTACTCGGCGCGGGACAAAGTCAGCCTGAAGTTGATTCTGCGCGGCAAACGCATTGGTTTTTCGCTGGCTGAATGCCGCGAGCTGATCGAGCTTTACGACCCCAGCAGCGGCAACCAGAAACAATTGAATAGCATGCTGGGCAAAATCGCCGAACGCCGCCAGCAATTAGAGCAACAACTGCTGGATATCCAGCAGATGCAGTTGGAACTGGACACTGCCGAGGAGCGCTGCATTCAGGCGCTTGAACAAACCATTAAAAACCAGACGGCCTGAATCCCCATGAATATTCCCACCCATGTGCGCCTGATCGAAGTCGGCCCGCGCGACGGTCTGCAAAATGAAGCCCAGCCCATCAGCGTGGCAGACAAGGTGCTGTTGGTTAACGCCCTGACGGATGCCGGGCTTGGCTATATCGAAGTCGGCAGTTTCGTTTCGCCCAAATGGGTACCACAAATGGCCGGCTCCGCCGAGGTTTTCGCCCAGATCCAGCGCAAGCCTGGCGTGGTATATGGTGCGCTGGCCCCCAACATGCGCGGTTTTGAAGACGCCGTAGCGGCGGGCGTAAAAGAAGTCGCTGTGTTTGCCGCCGCGTCCGAAGCATTCTCGCAACGCAACATTAACTGCTCAATCAGCGAAAGCCTGGCGCGCTTCGTGCCCATCATCGAGACCGCACAACAACACGGCATCAGCGTACGCGGCTATGTGTCCTGCGTGCTGGGCTGCCCTTATGAAGGTGACGTCAGCGCGCAACAAGTCGCTGCAGTGGCAAAAGAGCTGTACGCCATGGGCTGTTATGAAGTGTCACTGGGCGACACCATCGGTACCGGCACCCCGACCGCCACCCGGACGCTGTTTGAGGCGGTAACGGCTTGCGTACCGCGAGAAAAACTCGCCGGGCATTTCCACGACACCTACGGCCAGGCACTGGTGAACATTTATGCCAGCCTGCAGGAAGGTATTGCGGTGTTCGACAGCTCGATTGCCGGGCTCGGCGGCTGCCCCTATGCCAAGGGCGCCAGCGGTAACGTGGCCACCGAAGACGTGCTGTACATGCTCAACGGCATGGGCATCGACACCGGGATCGACATGGACAAGCTCCTGCTGGCCGGCGAACACATCTGCAAGGTACTGGGCCGTGTTACCGGATCACGGGTAGCCAAGGCGCGTCAGGGCTAAAAGTGTTCCGTGGTGTTACCGCACCATTACCCAAACGAGTAACACGGAAACAAACCGGCTGATCCCCAGGCCGGTTTTTTATTGCCAAAAAATACAAACCATTGATTTATAAGGGTTTTTAAAAGTTGGCACGAGTTCTGCTATCTCTATGGCATAACAAGAATAAAAACTGCAGCAACATAATAAAAACAATACGAAACGACTCTGACATAACAAAAACAACACGGCAGAGACGCAGCTAACAGATTTTTTTGGAGAAGGTGTACTTTTCCGAGGAGCCAAAAGCCACCTCGCAACCGGGCAGAGAATAATAAAACTACCTTCAGGTAGCACCCGCACAGGTTGGATCACAGGTTTGATAGCCAGTGATAAAAGTGGATCAGCGCTCAAAAAAATACGTTTGCTCTTGACCCCGCATGGGGGTCACCAAAACAGCGACAAAGGGCCACGGTTCCAAAAACAACAATAGACCGCCCCTCAATAATAAAAAAAGAGCACGCAACGACACATTAAAGGGGAGCCTCGGCTCCCCTTTGTGCTGTCTGGGGTTTGGGTTACCCCACAGACGCAGCTCTTGATGTAGCCGCGAGGTACGAGGCTGCGATCAGCAACGCAACGGCCGTAAATCCGAGCCCTCAATCCCTCTGGCACACCACATTGCCCGCATCGCTGGCAAGCCAGACTCCCACAGGCTTGTGAGCTACCCCAAAAGGCGTGTACCGCACATTTCATCCTTGATAGAGGCAGAACGGTAAAAAACCTTGGCTTAGGTTGACGTTAACGTAAAGGTCATTGACAGTCTCCAGCACCAAGCTTACGTTAACGTAAAGCTTACCCATGGCGATGCAGTACCCGCCCCTCTATAAGAACAACGATCAAGGTGCCCCATGAGCTACCCGACTTTGAACTTCGCCCTGGGCGAAACCATCGACATGCTGCGCGATCAGGTCCAGTCCTTCGTCGCCGCAGAACTGGCGCCACGGGCGGCGCAAATCGACAAGGACAACCTGTTCCCGGCGGACATGTGGCGCAAATTCGGTGACATGGGCCTGTTGGGCATTACCGTTTCTGAAGAGTACGGCGGCACGGGCTTGAGCTACCTGGCTCACGTGGTGGCGATGGAAGAAATCAGCCGCGGCTCGGCCTCCGTCGCCCTCTCCTACGGTGCGCATTCCAACCTGTGCGTCAATCAGATCAACCGTAACGGCAGCCACGCACAAAAACTCAAGTACCTGCCTAAACTGATCAGCGGCGAGCATGTTGGCGCACTGGCCATGAGCGAGCCGAATGCTGGTTCAGACGTGGTGTCAATGAAGCTGCGAGCAGACAAGCGCGGCGACCACTTTGTGCTTAACGGCAGCAAAACCTGGATCACCAACGGGCCAGACGCCAATACCTACGTGATTTACGCCAAAACCGATCTGGAAAAAGGCGCACACGGTATCAGTGCGTTTATCGTCGAGCGGGACTGGAAAGGCTTCAGCCGCAGTAAACATTTCGACAAGCTCGGCATGCGTGGTTCGAACACCGGCGAACTGTTTTTCGACGACGTCGAAGTCCCCGAAGAGAACCTGCTGGGCCCGCTCAATACCGGGGTCAAGGTGTTGATGAGCGGTCTGGACTACGAACGTGTGGTGCTGTCGGGCGGCCCGACCGGGATCATGCAGGCGTGCATGGATCTGGTGGTGCCGTACATCCACGACCGCAAGCAGTTCGGCCAAAGCATCGGCGAGTTCCAGCTGATTCAGGGCAAAGTCGCCGACATGTACACCCAGCTCAATGCCAGCCGCGCCTACCTGTATGCCGTCGCTGGCGCCTGCGAGCGTGGCGAAACCACGCGCAAGGACGCTGCCGGGGTAATTTTGTACAGTGCCGAACGTGCCACTCAGATGGCCCTCGATGCCATCCAGATTTTGGGCGGTAACGGTTACATCAATGAATTCCCGGCCGGACGCCTGCTGCGTGACGCCAAGCTGTATGAAATCGGTGCGGGTACCAGCGAAATCCGCCGGATGTTGATTGGCCGCGAACTCTTTAACGAAACTCGCTAAGGAGCGCCCCATGTCGATCTTGCACACGACAATCAACCCCCGCTCGGCCGAGTTCGGGGTTAACCGCGACGCTATGCTCAAGCAGGTTGAAGCGCTGCAATCCCTGCTCGGTGAGGTGCAACAAGGCGGTGGCGCCAAGGCCCAGGAGCGGCACACTTCACGCGGCAAGTTACTGCCCCGCGAACGGATTGATCGCCTGTTGGACAGCGGCTCGCCTTTCCTTGAACTGAGTCAACTCGCAGCTTACGGCGTGTACGGCGAAGACGTTCCAGCCGCCGGAATCATCGCCGGCATTGGCCGGGTAGAAGGCGTGGAATGCATGATTGTAGCCAACGACGCCACGGTCAAAGGCGGTTCGTACTACCCGCTCACGGTAAAAAAACACCTGCGGGCACAAACCATCGCCGAGCAGAATCGCTTGCCGTGTATCTACCTGGTGGACTCGGGTGGCGCCAACTTGCCGCGTCAGGATGAGGTGTTCCCGGACCGCGAGCACTTCGGGCGGATCTTCTTCAATCAGGCCAACATGAGCGCAGCGGGCATACCGCAAATTGCCGTGGTTATGGGCTCATGTACTGCCGGTGGTGCCTATGTGCCAGCCATGGCCGACGAAGCAATCATGGTGCGCCAGCAAGCGACGATTTTTCTCGCCGGGCCGCCGCTGGTCAAGGCCGCCACCGGCGAAGTGGTGAGCGCTGAAGACTTGGGCGGCGCGGATGTGCACTGCAAGATCTCGGGGGTGGCCGACCATTACGCCGATAGCGACGAGCACGCGCTGGCACTGGCCCGGCGCAGCGTGGCCAATCTCAACTGGCGCAAGCTGGGTCAATTACAACAACGCACGCCATTGGCGCCGCTGTACAGCAGCGATGAGCTGTACGGCATCGTCCCCGCTGATGCCAAGCAGCCCTTTGATGTACGAGAAGTGATTGCGCGGCTAGTGGATGGTTCGGTGTTCGATGAGTTCAAGGCCTTGTTCGGCACCACGCTGGTGTGCGGTTTCGCGCATTTGCACGGGTATCCAGTGGCGATTCTGGCCAACAACGGCATTTTGTTTGCCGAAGCCGCGCAAAAAGGCGCGCATTTTATTGAGCTGGCCTGTCAGCGCGGCATTCCGCTGGTGTTCTTGCAGAACATCACCGGGTTCATGGTCGGGCAAAAGTACGAAGCAGGCGGTATCGCCAAGCACGGCGCCAAGCTGGTAACTGCCGTGGCGTGCGCCAAAGTGCCGAAATTCACGGTAATTATCGGTGGCAGCTTTGGCGCCGGTAACTACGGAATGTGTGGCCGCGCCTACGACCCGCGTTTTCTGTGGATGTGGCCAAACGCGCGTATTGGCGTAATGGGCGCAGAACAAGCCGCTGGCGTGCTGGTGCAGGTCAAGCGCGAGCAGGCAGAGCGCAACGGTGGAACATTCACCAGCCAGGAAGAAGCCGCGCTCAAGCAACCGATCCTCGACCAGTACGAACAACAGGGCCACCCCTACTACTCCAGCGCGCGCTTGTGGGATGACGGCGTGATCGACCCTGCACAAACCCGCGACCTGTTGGCGCTGGGCTTGTCCGCAGCATTGAACGCACCCATCGAGGCCACGCGGTTTGGCGTGTTCCGCATGTAGCAACCACCGGAATGCCCCTACACGCACAGCCATTAAGGACTGACGGACATGATCGATTTCAACACCCTCGAACTGCAGACCGATCCCCGGGGTTTTGCCACCCTGTGGTTGAGCCGCGAGCAGAAGAACAATGCCTTTAATGCCGAGATGATCCGCGAGCTGATCCTTGCTCTGCACGCTGTACAAGGCGACGCCAGCCTGCGTTTTCTGGTACTGCGCGGCCGTGGCAAACACTTCAGCGCCGGCGCTGATCTGGCCTGGATGCAGCAATCGGCCGAACTCGACTACCACACCAACCTCGACGACGCCCGGCACTTGGCCGAACTGATGTACAACCTGGCCAAACTGAAAATGCCGACTTTGGCGGTGGTACAAGGGGCGGCTTATGGAGGCGCACTGGGGTTGATCAGTGCCTGCGACATGGCCATCGGGACAAATGACGCGCAGTTCTGTTTGTCTGAAGTGCGCATCGGCCTGGCACCTGCTGTGATCAGCCCCTTTGTGGTGCAGGCCATCGGCGAGCGGGCAGCCCGACGTTATGCCCTGACCGCAGAACGTTTCAACGGCGAACGCGCTCGCGAGCTGGGTTTGCTGTCCGAAAGCTATCCGACAAGCGAACTTGAACAGCATGTCACCCACTGGGTCGACAATCTGCTGCTCAACAGCCCACAGGCCATGCGCGCGTGCAAAGACCTGCTGCGCGAAGTCAGCCACGGTGCGCCAACCCCGGCCATTCGCCGCTACTGCGAAAACGCCATCGCCCGTATCAGGGTTAGCCCCGAAGGCCAGGAAGGCTTGCGCGCTTTTTTGCAAAAGCGCACGCCAAGCTGGCAATCGGTTCAGGAGCCACTCTTATGAGCGCCCCCCTTCTGACCACGCTACTGGTGGCCAATCGCGGCGAAATCGTCTGTCGCGTGATGCGTACCGCCAAAGCCCTTGGCCTGACCACCGTCGCGGTCCACAGCGCCATCGACCGTGATGCCAGGCATTGCCGTGAAGCGGACATTTGTGTGGATCTGGGCGGTAGCAAAGCGGCCGACAGCTACCTGAAAATCGACAACATAATCGCCGCAGCCAAAGCCAGCGGAGCACAGGCAATTCACCCCGGCTACGGTTTTTTATCGGAGAACGCAGGCTTTGCCCGCGCCATTGAAGCGGCCGGGTTGATTTTCCTCGGGCCACCCGCCTCGGCCATTGATGCCATGGGCAGCAAGTCAGCAGCCAAGGCATTGATGGAAATAGCCGGTGTCCCTCTGGTGCCGGGCTACCACGGCGAAGCCCAAGACCTGGAAACCTTTCGTACAGCTGCCGAGCGCATCGGCTACCCGGTGCTGCTCAAGGCGACAGCGGGCGGCGGTGGCAAGGGTATGAAAGTCGTCGAAGAAGTCAGCGAACTGGCCGACGCATTGGCCTCTGCGCAGCGTGAGGCGTTGTCGTCATTTGGCGATGCGCGGATGTTGGTCGAGAAATACGTGCTCAAGCCACGGCATGTCGAGATCCAAGTGTTCGCCGATCAACACGGTAACTGCCTGTACCTCAATGAGCGCGACTGCTCGATTCAGCGTCGCCACCAAAAAGTCGTTGAAGAGGCTCCGGCTCCAGGTCTAAGCGCCGAGCAACGTCAGGCCATGGGTGAATCTGCGGTGCGCGCGGCGCAAGCCATTGGCTATGTCGGGGCCGGCACGGTGGAGTTCTTGCTGGATGCGCGAGGCCAATTCTTCTTTATGGAGATGAACACTCGCCTGCAAGTCGAGCACCCAGTGACTGAAGCCATCACCGGACTCGATCTGGTGGACTGGCAAATCCGTGTGGCTCGCGGCGAAGCGCTGCCCATCACCCAGTCTGAAGTGCCATTACGCGGCCATGCGATTGAAGTGCGTCTGTATGCCGAAGACCCGAGCAATGACTTCCTGCCGCAAACCGGACGCCTTGAGGTGTATCGCGAATCGGCGTCCGGGCCCGGACGTCGGGTGGACAGCGGCGTCAGTGAAGGTGACGAAGTTTCACCGTTTTACGACCCAATGCTGGGCAAGCTGATTGCCTGGGGCGAAGACCGCGAGCAGGCGCGCCTGCGATTGCTGGCAATGCTCGATGAATTCGCCGTTGGCGGCTTGAAAACCAACCTGAGTTTTCTGCGTCGCATCATCGGCCACCCGGCCTTCGCTGCTGGAGAGCTGGATACCGGATTCATCCCGCGTTACCAGGATCAATTGCTGTCGCTCGCTCAGCCTTTGCCAGCAGCGTTTTGGACTGCGGCGGCCGAAGCCTTTGATCAAAGTCAGGCGCCACGAGTGCGCAACGATGACCCTGCCTCACCCTGGTCGGCAAACAATGGCTTTCGTAACGGTTTACCTGCACGCACGTTACTGGCCCTGAACTGCAACGACGAGCATCAGGTCATCCACCTCAGAGGCAACACAGCCACGTTGCGCGATGAACAACTGGTCATTGAGCACGCCGGTGTACGCCGCCAGCATCTGGCCATCCGACGCTCAGACACGCTGTACCTGCGCTGGGAAGGCGAATTGCAGTGTGTGCGCACTGACGACCCGATTGCCGCCGCTGGCGCCAGTCACGTCACACAAGGTGGCTTGGCAGCGCCGATGAATGGCAACATCGTGCGGGTTCTGGTGGAGGTGGGGCAAACCGTCGAAGCCGGCGCCCAGTTGGTAGTGCTTGAAGCCATGAAGATGGAACACAGCCTGCGCGCGCCACAGACGGGCGTGGTGAAGGCGCTGTTTTGCCAAGAAGGTGAAATGGTCAGCGAAGGCGCTGTGTTGATCGAGCTGGAATAAAAAACAATTAAAAAAGGCGGATACCATTCGGTATCCGCCTTTGGCCTGTTTAGAACTTGGCTATTGCCTGTACCACCACTCCGATAATCCGGCACTGCTCATCGACCAGAGTCTTGGGGTACGTCGGGTTCAGTGGTTTGAGATAACGCTGACCGCTTTCTTCGATCAACTGCCTGAATGTTGCGGCTTCCGACTCCGGAGTGCGCGCAATCACCATTTTTCCAGGTTCGGCCTCGATGTCCGGATCGACCAGAATCATCATCCCTTGCGGAATACTGATCCCCACCGGCGCGGTCATGGCATCGCCCATTACCTGGAGCCAGAACGCCGCCCCCTTGGCGTAATGATCACTGACTTCAAACACCGTGCCGGGCGGGGCATAGCCCGGCTGCACTTTTTCGCTAACCTGCCCCGCCATCACCCAATCACTCACTGGGTAGCGGAAAGCTGACGTGATGTCGTAGGTGTATTCGTCCGGGCCAAGCTCATCGGCTGAGCCGCTGCGCTCACGAACCACCAAGGCGACTTCAAGGTGCTCCAGCCCAAGGGCATGCAGCACATTGTTCATCGTCAGCAAGTCTGGTTGACGGCGTTTATTGAGCCAATGACCGACACCGCCTTGGGAAGCCCCGACGCGTTCGGCTAGTTTTTCTTGGGTGAGTTTCAGCTCACGCAATTTGGTTCTGACTAAAGCGATCCATTTATCCATCTGCCGAACAATACGGATTGGATCGGAAGCAACAATACACATATTGTATTATTTACGACTACTACAAAAATACCTAGCGTACTAATCTTGGATGGCTGATTCGATTAATCTCAGAAATGCAGGTAAATCATGACTTCCACAACCAAAATCCCCCTTCCAACTGACGCCGATATTGAACTCGAGGCACTGAAAGACAGCGCTGCGACCCAACGCGCGCTCGACTATTATTTGAAACCAGCTGTTTCTCAGCTGCTCACTGACCACAAATTGTTTCATATGCGTGACGGCGTGAGCCAGGAAGATGCAATGGTGCATGCGTCGGAACTATTGCGTTGTACCCTGGCATCAGCCCACGGTTCCGTTGAAAGCCTTCAAGGTGCTCAACGTGACCTTGTGTTGAGCCTGATGTACTTCATGGAAATGACCAAGATGTGTGTGGACAAGGCGATAGACACGCTGCGACTGCCTGCACGCTGACGTTGCCAGAGCGTTGGTGTCTCCCCAGCACCAACGCCCTTGCGGTCAACCGTTCAAACGCTCCTGAGCAAGACTGTCAGCAATACAGGTGGTGTTGCGATCCTCGGCTTTGGCTCTCAAAAAGATCTGACGCAGGGTTTCACCAATGCCTTCAACGTGCTGGCGGACTTGCTCAGGCGTGCCGCCGTTGTACTCGTAGGACACGTCAATAATACCGCCCGCATTGATCGCGTAATCCGGCGCATGTAGACAGCCTCTGCGCCACAACTCATCGGCATGGGACGCCTTGGCCAACTGGTTATTGGCAGCACCGGCAATTACTGGGGCCCGTAGCTGTTGCAGGGTTTCGTCGTTGATGATTGCCCCCAGCGCGCACGGCGCGAACACATCCACGTCCAACCCATAAATATCTTGCGCACTGACCGCATGGGCACCCAGCTCCTCGACAGCCCGGCGTACGTTAGCTTCCTGAATATCGTGAACCCACAATTGCGCACCGGCCGCCTTGAGCTGCTGCGCCAGGTTGAAGCCCACTTGCCCAAGGCCCTGAACGGCGACTCGTACGCCGCTCAGTTCAGCACTGCCCAACCGCTGCAAGACCGCTTCACGCAGCCCGATAAACACCCCAAGCGCAGTGGCAGGCGATGGATCGCCACTGCGCGTGCCGCCGCCGAGTTGTTCACGGGTACCCGCACCGACCACATGCCGCGTGCGTTGCCCCATTTGTGCCATTTCGGTGACGCCAGTCCCTGAATCAGCGGCAGTGATGTAGCGCCCGCCCATACTTTCGACAAAATTGCCCATGGCCTGAAACAGCGCTTCACTTTTGTCTTTGCGCGGATCGCCAATAATCACCGCCTTGCCCCCGCCCAACGGCAACCCGGCCAGCGCCGATTTGTAGGTCATGCCACGGGACAAGCGCAGCACATCGTTCAGGGCCTGCTGTTCATCGGCATAAGGCCACATGCGGCAGCCCCCCAGCGCAGGGCCAAGCCGGGTGTTGTGCACCGCAATAATGGCTTTGAGGCCCGTTGCCTTGTCGTGGCAGAACTGAACCTGCTCGTGCTGATCAAATTCGGGGTGAGCAAAAATCGGCATTTCGTTTCTCTCTTGTTTTTAGCCTGCAGATGAGCCAGACCGAGAAGTCGGTTTCTGACTCGGCGCACGGATGCGCGATCCGTAACAAAAGAGTGAAGGTTTAATGCAGGATTTTTCTTTCTAAATTGCAGGAAATATCCTGCTAATCTGCATGAATCATTCAAAAACAATAAGAAAACAGATCAGTTCATGCCGATTAAATTAAGCACCATCGACCGCAAGATTCTTCGCCTGTTGCAGCACAACGCCGACCTGTCCGCTGCCGAAGTGGCAGAGCACGTGGAGTTGTCGCAATCGCCCTGCTGGCGGCGCATTCATCGGCTGCAAGAGGAAGGTCTGATCGAACGCAAAGTTGCCCTGCTCAATCCGAAAAAACTCGGGCTCAACGTGGTGGTGTTCGTCAATGTGCGCCTGTCAGGTCATGGACGACGCCATCTGACGGAGTTTGAAGAAGCGATCACCGACTACCCTGAAGTCATCGAGTGCTACACCATGGCAGGCGACATGGATTACCTGCTCAAAGTCGTGACCCATGACATCGACAGTTATGAACGCTTTTTGCGGGATCACTTGTTGCAGAAGCCACACGTCCAGGAAGCGCACTCAAATATCGCCATGAGCGAAGTCAAGCGTACGACCGAACTGCTGCTGGAATATTGAGATAGAGCCTTGGAGCGAGGAATGGAAAATAAATTTCCAAATTGCGCGGAAAAACACTTGATTTGCAAATGATAATGATTACTATTGCATGCAGCTGGTCGCGAGATCAGTCGATAATTCAAGGGACCTTAGGTCGGTCTTTTGAATTACCTCCTCATCAGGCTAATCACGGTTATTTGACCCGGCTTCTTGGCCGGGTCTTTTTTTTTGCGGCCAGTTATCTGGCTCAGCGTGCTTCAGGCTAATGAAGTCTGGTGTGCGGCCGGTTTTTTTCGGTGGCCGCTACGATGTTGGCGATGATAGCAAAAGAACATCGACGAACGGAAGCCTGAAGTCTTGGACTATGGACGTAATGGCAATTTAGCACTTGAGAATCACTCGCAAAAACTTTATCCTTGCGCGGCGTCAAGGATGACGCCCCCCCTCGCTTTTTCCCTTCTTGAATAGTCCCGAACTCGTATTGGCCTTTCGCTATTGCGATGTACAGTAACGCCCACAATTATCAGATTCCAGGATTTGGACGATGACCGTGGCGCCCTCTTCACTTCATATCAGCAGCGACTTCGATAGCGGCAATATTCAGGTGCTGGATGCCAGTAACCCGATGCAGGTTCGGCTGGCGATCAAACCAGACACCAAAAGCCCGCACTTTCAGTGGTTCCATTTCAAGGCCGAGGGCCTGACACCTGGGCAAACGCATCATTTCCAGTTGTGCAATGCCAGCCAGTCTTCCTACAACAAAGCCTGGGATGGCTATCAGGCCGTGGCGTCTTACGATCACGAAAACTGGTTCCGGGTACCCACCTCATTCGACGGCACGTCACTCAGCTTCAGCCTGGATGCCGAGCACCCGCAGGCCTGGTTTGCCTACTTCGAACCCTACAGCCGTGAACGCCACAAGCAACTGATCCAGCGCGCACTTCAATGGTCAGGCTGCGAGCTGCTGGCAACCGGCAAAAGTGTTGAAGGCCGCGATATTCAACTGCTGCGCAGAGGCACTGGCGCCAGCCACAAACGCAAGATCTGGATCATCGCCCAGCAACATCCCGGCGAGCACATGGCCGAATGGTTTATGGAAGGGATCGTTGAGCGCCTGGAACAAGGCAGCGATCCGCAAATCCGCAAGTTGCTGGACTTCGCCGACCTGTACCTGATCCCGAACATGAACCCGGATGGCGCGTTTCACGGGCATTTGCGCACCAATGCCAACGGCCAGGACTTGAACCGCGCTTGGCAAAACACTCGCCCCGAGATCAGCCCTGAGGTGTTTTTTGCCCTGGAGCAGATGAACACCTATGGCGTGGATCTGTTTCTGGATATCCACGGCGACGAAGAAATCCCTTACGTATTTACCGCTGGTTGTGAAGGCAATCCGGGCTATACACCCCGCCTGGCAACCCTGGAAGAGCGCTTTCGTACTCACCTCAGCGGCCTGACTCGCGACTTCCAGACCGTGCACGGTTACACCCGCGACGAACCCGGCCAAGCCAATATGACCTTGGCCTGCAACAGCGTCGGCGAGCGTTTTGACTGCCTGTCGCTAACCCTTGAGATGCCATTCAAAGACAATAACGACGCGCCGGACACACTGACCGGCTGGTCGGGCAAACGCTCAATGCAATTGGGCAAAGACGTACTGACAACCTTGTCGAACCTGGTTCGCGAACTGCGCTAACCCTCTTACTGATTTTTACGAGTACCCAACGCTTGCTTATGGATACCCTCGCTAAACTGCGCGCCGGCCAACTCGCAGGCCAAAAACGATTGGATCTGTCATGTGGGTTGACCGAGTTTCCAGCCGAGATTTTTCAGTTGGCAGACACGCTCGAAATTCTCAACTTGAGTGGCAACGCCTTAAGCCGCCTGCCCGAGGATCTGCATCGCCTGACCCGGTTACGGATTCTGTTTTGTTCGGATAACCAATTCAACGAACTGCCAACCTGTTTGGGACAATGCGCGCAGCTGAGTATGATTGGCTTCAAGGCCAATCAGATCAGCTCTGTCCCCGGCGCGGCGCTGCCGCCGCAACTTCGCTGGCTGATCCTGACCGACAACTGCATCGAGCAGTTGCCCGACGAGTTGGGCCAGCGGCCGCTGCTGCAAAAGCTGATGCTGGCCGGTAATCGCCTGCAACAGCTACCCCGCAGTCTGGTGAACTGCAAACGACTGGAGCTGATCCGTCTGGCCGCCAACCAGCTCAACCACGTACCAGACTGGCTATTGACCTTGCCGAGCCTGAGCTGGCTGGCTTATGCCGCTAATCCGTTGCGTGAAGACGCCAGTGCCCTTCAGGCAGCCGACAACACGCCTGACATCGATTGGTCGCAGCTTGAGCTTGAGCAACCTCTGGGCGAAGGCGCGTCCGGGGTAATTTACAGGGCGCAGTGGAAGTCCAGTGGCCAACCCGCCCGATCGGTCGCGGTCAAGCTATACAAAGGCAGCATCACCAGCGATGGCTCGCCGCTCAATGAAATGAACGCGTGCATCGCTGCCGGTGAGCATCCGAACCTGATCAAGGTGCTGGGCCGTATCGCTGGGCATCCTGACAACACCGCAGGTCTGGTGATGGCCTTGATCGACCCGACCTTCGTCAACCTCGCCGATCTGCCTAGCTTCGACAGTTGCAGCCGCGACGTGTATGCCGATAACACTTGCTTCAGCGCTGACAGTGCCTTGCGTATTGCTCGCGGTATTGCTTCGGCGGCAGGCCATCTGCATGCGCAGGGGATCTGTCATGGCGACTTGTACGCACACAACATTTTGTTCAACGCCCAAGGCGAGTGCCTGCTGGGGGACTTTGGTGCCGCGTGTTTCCACGCCACCGACGACAGCCCACACAGCCGTGCCTTGCAGCGAATTGAAGTGCGGGCGTTCGGTATTTTATTGGGGGAAATGCTGGAGCGGGTCGACTCGGGCCTGAGCGATCAGCAGCAAACGGAGCTGGCAGCGTTGCAACAGCGCTGCATCCAACCTGACGTGCTGGCCCGGCCTGATTTTGCAGAGATTACGCAAGCGCTGCTGTAGGAGCCGAGCTTGCTCGCGATGCAGACGACGCGGTATGTCTCAATAACGCGGCGATCCCATCGCGAGCAAGCTCGCTCCTACAGGGATGTGTTTACGCCAACGCTACAAACATTTCTTGTACGTCGTCCTGGTTGTCCAGGTTTTCGAGGAAGGCTTCGACTTCGGCCATTTGCTCGTCGCTCAACCCGCTGACCGGGTTTTTCGGCTGATAGCCCAACTTGGCCGACAGCACGGTGAAGCCTTGTTCTGGCAGGGCTTTTTGTACGGCATCAAGGTCTGTGGTTTCGGTGATGAACAAGGTGGTGCCTTCTTCTTCGCCCGGCTCGAAATCCTGAGCACCGGCTTCGATGGCGGCCATTTCAGGGTCAGCATCCGGGGTTTCAGGTTTGGCTTCAATCATGCCCACATGATTGAAGTCCCACGATACCGAACCCGAAGCACCCAGTTGGCCCTTGCGAAATGCCACGCGAATTTCAGCAACAGTGCGGTTGATGTTGTCGGTCAAACATTCAACGATCAACGGCACCTGGTGCGGGGCAAAACCTTCGTACGTCACGTGGTGGTATTGCACGGCCTCGGTACCGATACCGGCACCTTTGTTGATGGCGCGTTTGATGGTATCAGCGGGCATCGAAGCCTTTTTCGCCTGTTCATGGACCAGTCGCAGGCGTGCGTTCATATCAGGGTCTGCACCGCCAGCACGAGCCGCTACGGTCAGCTCCTTGGCCAGCTTGCCGAAAACTTTGCCGCGGCTGTTGGCGGCGTCCGCTTTGTGTTTAACCTTCCACTGTGCGCCCATTACTCACTCTCTCAATCTGCTGTGTCGCGGCGGGTTGGCCGTCGAATGGGCGCAAGTTTATACGGCCAGAAGTCGTCAATCGACCAAAAATTCCAATCGGCCGCTCCTTAACCTTTGTCCGCCTTACCGGCAGCAGCAGCAAACTTGGCCAAACGAACGTCCAGATGCCGCGGTCGATGGCCGTGATCCTCCGCCCGCTCCTTGCGTCGGATCGCGTTGCGCACCATCAATGAACCCAGGTAGCGAATGGGCTCGGGCGGAAAATAGCCCAGCGGTCCGTTGACCAGCGGCGAACGCGTCCAGTCATTGCTCTGGCCCTGCACCAGTGACGCGAGGATTTGCCCACCCATATGACATGGCCCGACCCCGCTGCCTGAATAGCCAAAGCCATAAAACACATTGCCATGGCTGCTCATCTGGCCGAAAAACGGCAAGCCGGTCACCGAGCGATCGGACGGCCCGTTCCAAGTGGCCTCGACCCCGACTCCGGCAAACGCAGGGAAAAACTGCTGCAAACTTTTTTGCAGCAAACCTGCGTAAGGCGAAGGCTGATCAAATACCGGCGACATGCGCCCGCCATAGGCGAAGGTATTACCGCCCTTGCCGAGCATGATCCGACCGTCCGGGGTGTTGTGGTAGTAGTGCACAAAAATTCGCGAGTCGAGCACCGTGACACCGCTGGTCAGGCCGATCTCCTGCAACAAGTCCGGACGCGGCTCGGTAATCAACATGTCACTGGACACAATTGCCACACTGCGCTCGAACTGCGGGAACGCCCTGGCCATCCAGGCATTCATCCCCAGTACCACGCGATCGGCGCGAATACTCCCATCAGGGGTTCGAATCAACGCCGGCGCTCCCTCTTCCAATCCAACCATTGGGGTGTTCTCGTGAATTCGCACGCCCAATTGCAACGCTACCCGACGCAAACCGCGCACCAGCTTACCCGGCTGCACGCTGGCCGCCGCCGGGGAAAACCAGCCTTCCACGTGCTGGGCCGAGCCAGCACGGCGCTGCACGTCTTCCACTGCCAGCTTACTGAACGAGTTGATCGACTGACGCTCCAGTGCAGCAATCACGCTATCGGTTGAGCCCACCTGTGCCGCATTGGTCGCGGTATACAAGGTGCCATCCAATCGATAGTCGGCATCAATGGCGTACTTTTCGCAGAACGCACCAATCGCATAAATACTCTGCTCCGACGCTTTAACCAGCCGCACCGCCTCCTCTACCCCGAACAATCGCTCAAGGGTGAAGTACTTGGCCGACCACGACAGTGCACAACCGCCATTACGCCCGCTGGCACCTGCACCGCAAATATCAGCCTCAATCAGCAAAACATCCAGCTCAGGGTTTTGCTCCTTGAGCATGATCGCCGTCCACAGCCCGGTATAACCGCCACCCACGATGCAAACTTGGGCACGGGTGTCACCCGTCAACGCTTCGCAGGGCTCGCCGCTCTCTAACGCAAGCGCCTGTTCCAGCCAAAAAGGTCGCATGGATATTTCTCCCGGTCAGGTACGCAGAGGTTTGATTAGCAGCGGGTTGTTGGGCACAAACGGGCATTCGCGCTTGTATCCGGTGGGACGACTGTTCCAGTGCGGGATCAGCACCAGAGCTGAAAACAGCGCGCAACAGGAGAACACGATAAACACCGTAACCGTGTCGAAATACCCCGGCAGCAAGCCGCCAAGCACCGCCCCGACCGAACCGCAGCCGTTCACAAAACCCGCTGCGGTGGCACCGGCTTTGGCCGTGCCAAAATCAATGGCTGCCGCGCCACAAATCATCGAGTCCGGCCCGTACAGGGTCAGCCCCATGACAAACAACAGCGCCACCACCAACAACACGCTGCCGGACTGCAACGCGCCCATAAAGAAGGCCAGCGAAATGGTCAGCGCCAGCAAACTCAAAATGCAGGCTGGCATACGCCGGGCACCGAAAATCTTGTCCGACGCCACACCAATCATGACGGGGCCCAATAAACCGGCCAGCTCAAACGCCGTCGGAATAATCGCCGCACCTACCTTGCCCACGTGTGGCATCTGTTCGAAGACGATCACCGGCCCCCACAGCAAAATCGCGTAGCGCGCCGGTTTGAGCATGAAATACGCCAGCCCCAGGATCAGCACCGTTCGATTACGCATGATCTCGCGCATCGGTGTCCAAAAACCGATGTTCTTTTCGGCCTCTTTTTCTGCGGCGCTCATCTCGGGTTCAGGTTCGACCGCAGGCAAGCCAACGTCTTCAGGTTTGTTGCGCTGGAAGATGAAAAACAGCACGGCAACCACGGCGACCACCGCAGCACTGGAAATAAACGCCGCGTGCCAGCTGCCGATCAGCGTGTACGCCCACCATCCTGCGAACGGCGAAGCGACCAGACCGCCAAAAGCGTAGCTCGAGCTCCATAACCCCAGCACTTGACCGCGCTGTTGGGCCGGGAAAAAGCTGCCGATGTTTTTGCACAGCGCAGCCCAGCCCGTCGATTGCGCCAGCCCCTGAATCAACATGCACGTGGCGAAAATGGGCAAGGTGGCAAAAGTGCCCATCACCAGCGCAGCCAGGGCAGAAATAATCAGGCCGCCCAACACCACCACCCGCGGGCCATAGCGGTCAGCGAGAATGCCCCAGGTAAATTGTCCGATGGCGTAGGCAGCCAGATAGATGGCGTCCAGGTTGGCCATCGCCATCTTGTCCATATGGAAAGTCGGATCTTCTCCGATCCCCAGCTTTGCAACAGAAAATGCTTTGCGGGTGAAATAGAAGGCCGCGTAGGCCAGCCAAGTGATGGCAAAAATCTGCACGCGCCAACGCTTGATGGTGGCAATGGACTTATTCATGTTGGGTCTGACCTCAGAGTTGAATTGTGCCGGCAGAATCAAAGAGAACGCCTGTTTTTTTATTGTGTTGAGCACTTCAATGCCGTCCTTCAGACAAGGGCGGAATGAATCAGACAAACCATGTCAGACCTGAATTTATTGGGTTTTAGGGCCGAACTGGGTCTTGTCACGACCCAACGCTATCGAGGACATAGCGCCGGGCTGAGGCCGATCAAAGCAATTACTGACTAATAGGTAAAATCGATTTATCGTATTTCACTCATAAGCTCAGCTTGTAAGAGGTTATCCATGTCGGTTTCTCACGCGCAGTTGAAAGCGTTTCACGCGGTTGCCGTTCACGGCAGCTTCACCCGCGCCGCCGAGCGGTTGTATTTGAGTCAGCCGGCAATCTCCGATCAGGTCCGAAAACTCGAAGAACGCTTTGGTGTACTGCTGTTCCACCGCAACAAGCGCTCAGTGCGCTTGACCGATTTGGGCGAGCGCCTGCTGAGCATCACCCAACGTTTGTTTGTGGTGCAGGCCGAAGCGCAAGAGTTGCTGCAAGACTCCCAGGCCCTGCAAACCGGCAGCCTGGTACTGGCCGTGGACGCGCCAGTTCACGTGCTGCCGCAAATTGCCCGGTTCTGCGAACGCTACCCCGGCATCACGGTAAAAATCGAAACCGGTAACACCGACGAATCCCTGGCGCGGCTGTTCAACTATCAGGCGGACCTGGCGCTGTTAGGCCGTGATGTCAGCGATGAACGGCTGCTGAGCGTGCCCTTGCGCAGCGACCCAATGGTGGCTTTTGTTGCCCGAACCCACCCGTGGGCCAGTCGCAGCGCCATATGCCTGGCTGATCTGGATGACACGCCGCTGGTATTGCGTGAAGTGGGGTCAGTCACCCGACAAACCCTGGAAGAAGAGATGAGCCGGGCGGGGCTGCGCATACGTGCAGCGATTCAGGTCGAGGGGCGCGAAGCCGCACGTGAGGCGGTGGTCGTCGGGATTGGCGTGGGCGTGGTGTCGGCGGCAGAGTTCGGCTCAGACTCGCGGGTGATCGCCCTGCCCATCACGGACTGCAAAAGGCGCCTGACAGAAACCCTGGTATGCCTGCAGGAGCAAAGCTCACGCCGGGTCGTGGCGACTTTTTTGGACATTGTGCGCGAGAGCTTGTAAACCCTGTAGCCGCTGCCGCAGGCTGCGATGGACTGCGCAGCTGTCCCGCTTTATGAAGGTCCTGCGGACCTTTTCGCAGCCTGCGGCAGCGGCTACAGAAAACATGCAGTCCCTTTCACGGCGCCAACCCCATAAACGCCTTGATCAGCCGCAGCTCGGCCCGACGCTCCATGCAGCCGAGCATGTGGCGGTTGAGCAGCCCTTCGCCATTGATCGGCACCGCCCGCACCCGCGGGTCGTGACTGACCTCGACCGACGACACAATCCCGACCCCGAGCTGAGCGGCAACCGCCTCGGTGACAGCTTCACGGCTGTCCAGTTCGAGCAATACTCGCGGATTAACCCCAGCCTGAACGCAGGCATCATCAAAGGTGCGCCGGGTAATCGAACTCGGCTCACGCAACACCATGATCACTTGGTCCAGTTGGCCAATATCAACCCCCTCTTCCAGCGCCAGCCACGGATGATTGGCTGGCACCAAAGCGCAAATCCGCGACTCATTGAGCGGGCGCAGGGTCAATCCCTTGCGCGGCTCAACTTCGGTCAGAACCGCCACGTCGGCGTGTTCAGACAGCAACGCGGCCAGGGTTTCCTGGGCATTGCCCAGACGCAAATTGACGGTAATCCCCGGATAACGCGCCCGCAGGCTCGCCAGCATCGGCATCACCATGTGCGGGCCATCGGCTGCCACCTCCAGTCGCCCGGTGAGCAACTGGCGGTTGGCCTCGAGCATAACCTGCGCCTCATCCACCAGACCGAACATGGCGCGGGTGATGGCGGCGAGTTTGATGCCCTCTTCTGTCAGTTCCACCCGTCGCGCGGTACGCCGCAGCAAGGTGATCTGGTAGTGCTCTTCGAGAGTTTTTATGTGCCCGGTCACCGCCGGCTGGCTGATGAACAAGCGGGCCGCGGCACGGGTAAAACTGCCCTCTCGGGCCACGGCGTCAAAGGCGCGGAGTTGGAACAAATTCATATATATAAGCCTCACTGATGGCTGGCATAACAACAAACAATTTGATTGATAGCAACTCAAACTGCAATTTATGCCGTGTATCCAGTAGCCATCCCAAAGCTTGTGAGGAAACCAGAATGAGTACTGCCGCGCCGATCCTGTTGACCCCTGGCCCCCTGACCACCTCGGCGCGTACTCGCCAGGCCATGATGGTCGACTGGGGTTCATGGGATGACAGCTTCAACCAACTGACCGCCAGCCTGTGCGAACAATTACTGAACATCATCAATGGCGGCGACAGTCACTACTGCGTGCCATTGCAAGGCAGCGGCACCTTCGCCGTTGAAGCCGCCATCGGGACCCTGGTGCCACGCGACGGCAATGTACTGGTGCTGATCAACGGCGCCTACGGCAAACGCCTGGCTAAAATTTGCGAAGTCCTGGGCCGGCGCTTCAGCACCTTTGAAACCGCTGAAGACGAACCGACCACTGCCGCCGACGTCGACCGCCTGCTGCGTGCCGATCCGAGCATCACTCATGTGGCCTTGATTCACTGCGAAACCAGCACCGGGATTCTTAATCCGCTGCCAGAAATTGCCAGCGTGATTGCCCAGCATGGCAAGCGCCTGATCATCGACGCCATGAGTTCCTTCGGCGCCCTGCCGATCGACGCACAGACAGTACCGTTCGATGCGCTGATCGCCGCCTCCGGCAAATGCCTCGAAGGCGTACCGGGCATGGGGTTTGTCTTCGCCCGGAAAGAGGCGCTGAACAACGCCGCAGGCAACTGTCACTCGCTGGCGATGGACCTGCATGATCAACACGCTTACATGGCCAAAACCGGGCAATGGCGCTTCACCCCGCCGACCCATGTGGTCGCTGCCTTGCACGAAGCCTTGCTGCAATACAACGAAGAAGGTGGCCTGCCTGCACGCCATCAGCGTTACGCCAACAACTGCCAGGCGCTGCTCGACGGCATGGCCAGGCTGGGTATTCGCAGCTTCCTGCCTGAAGCCATCCAGGCCCCGATCATCGTCACTTTCCACGCCCCGAAAGACCCGCGCTATCAGTTCAAGGAATTCTACGAGCGCGTTAAAGCCAAGGGTTTCATCTTGTATCCGGGCAAGTTGACCCAGGTCGAAACCTTCCGAGTGGGCTGCATCGGTCACGTCAACGAGGCCGAAATGCAGGCTGCCGTAGACGCCGTTGCCCAAGTGCTGCAAGAAATGGAAGTGCTGGAAATCTGACCGCGGTTTGTGGGAGCTGGCTTGCCAGCGATGCAGACAACAAATTACTTCGTGCGGTACAAACCGCTCATACAGGATTAAAAGACATGAACTACACCAACCCAAGCAAACTTCAAGCAGCCATTCTCGACTGGGCCGGCACCGTGGTTGATTTCGGCTCGTTCGCCCCGACCCAGATTTTTGTCGAAGCCTTTGGCGAGTTCGACGTGCAAGTCTCCATCGAAGAAGCACGCGGCCCGATGGGCATGGGCAAGTGGGACCACATCCGCACCCTGTGTGACCAGCCACAAATCACCGAACGCTACAAAAAAGTCTTTGGCCGCGCCCCGACTGACGACGATGTGACCGCTATTTATGAGCGCTTCATGCCGCTGCAAATCGAAAAAATCGCTGAGCATTCAGCGCTGATTCCCGGTGCTCTGGAAACCATCGCCGCCCTGCGCGCTCAAGGCATCAAGATTGGCTCTTGCTCGGGCTACCCGGCACAAGTGATGGCCAAAGTGGTTGAGCTGGCCGCGACCAATGGCTACGTCGCCGATCACGTGGTCGCCACCGACGAAGTACCCAACGGCCGTCCTTGGCCGGCTCAGGCACTGGCCAACGTGATCGCGCTGGGGATTGACGATGTGGGTGCCTGCGTAAAGATCGACGACACCGTACCGGGCATCCTCGAAGGGCGTCGTGCCGGCATGTGGACCGTCGCGCTGGTGTGCTCCGGCAACGCCCTGGGCCTGACTTTCGCACAATACAAAGCGCTGGATGCTGAAACCCTGAATTCGGAACGCAAACGCATCCACACCCTGTTCGAGGGGTCGCGCCCGCACTACCTGATCGACACCATCAGCGACCTGCCCGAAGTCATTGCTGACATCAACAAGCGCCTGGCCAATGGCGAGATGCCACAAAGCAGCTGAAGCCTCTGAAACAAAAACGCGGCAGACCTGTTCACAGGTTGCCGCGTTTTTTATGACCCATGCTTAAAGTGTGAGCTGTCAGTTTTTGTGATGTTGCTCAACCCACTTGGCAAACTCATCGATAAACTTTTGCAAGAACGGACGGACTTTCTCGGAGAGCTTGCCAGAAGCATCGAACGCATCGCCCGCACCACCCAAGTACGCTTCGGGCTGTTGCATGCACGGCACATTAAGGAACACCAGGGACTGGCGCAAATGATGGTTGGCCCCAAAGCCGCCAATCGCACCCGGCGAAACACTGATTACCGCACCCGGCTTGGCGCTGAAAACGCTTTGGCCATATGGGCGCGAGCCAACGTCGATCGCGTTTTTCAGCGCGCCTGGCACCGAGCGGTTGTACTCCGGGGTCACGAACAACACGGCATCGGCCGGGCGGATCTGATCGCGAAAGGTGGTGTAGGACGCAGGCGGCGTGACATCAATGTCTTCGTTATAAAGCGCCAGATCGCCGATCTCGACAATCGTCAGCTTCACGTTTTCCGCAGCCAGCTCCGCTAGAGCAAGAGCCACTTTGCGATTGATCGAATCCTTTCTCAAACTGCCAACCAACACAGCAACGTTGAAGACCTTGCTCATAGAAAACCCCGAATCAGTGGCTGTAGGAAGACTAGTTATAGATGATCGGACGCCTTTCTTGCACCCCGGTTCACCCTATCGGCCTGCAAGCCTGTAAAGTAGCCGGACTATTTTTTTCACATTGCTAAACTTCCCCTACTGATCAACGGTCTACAGAACCGCAAATTGGGTGTTTATCTCCAGAGGTTC
This sequence comes from Pseudomonadota bacterium, assembly GCA_040385125.1. Lineage (GTDB taxonomy): Bacteria > Pseudomonadota > Gammaproteobacteria > Pseudomonadales > Pseudomonadaceae > Aquipseudomonas. Next base: position 22,478 of record JAZKIA010000039.1, read on the forward strand.
TCTACAAATGGCGGCAGTTCTCGTTGGGCAATTTCATGCAAGGGATGCGGAAGGCCGTGTCTATTCCGTGCATGAGTTTCAAAATTCTGTACCCGGAGTAGATGGTCAGCCTGTTATCACTTACAAATTGGCGATTGGCGACCGTGTTGCCAAGATCAGCGACAGTCAGTTTCAACTGGTGCAATCGGGCGTCGAACTGATTCGTGAGCCAGCTCCTGTAGCGCCTGTATAACCTGTATTTCCCGGCAGACCGCTGAAGTCATGGGATTAGACTTGGATCAGGCTTCGCAACACTGAGACCTCATCTGCTGGACATGGACTTCACGCATGCGTTTACGCCATATCGAAGTGATCCAGGCCATCTTGCAAGCTGGCAGCCTCGGCCATGCTGCCGAGTTGCTGCAACTGCCCGTGGCCACCCTCAGTGCAACACTGCATGAAGCCGAGCAACAGCTCGGCTTCATGTTGTTCGCCAGTGTGCGCGGACGGCTGCAAGCCTCACGCGAAACCCTTCTGCTGCAACCTTTAATTAATCGGCTGTACCTGGAGCTGGAGCCAATTCGCCAGCTTGGCGATAACTTGCGCCAGCATCAGGAGCCAGCATTACGCGTGGTGTGTAGCGAAACACTGGCGCAGCCCCTGTTGCCCCACTGTATTGCGGTACTGCGACGCCGCTTCCCCGACACCCCCACCACGTTGAGCAGCCAGCCGTGTACGGAAATCGTCAGGCGTCTGTTAATGGATGAATGCGACGTGGGCCTCAGCCTGTATCCGTCTGAGCAAGACGGCATCGACTGCTTGAAGCTGATACAAGGCAAAGTGCAGCTCCTGGCACCCCATGGCTGGCTATCCCCCAAGCAAAAATACATTGCCCTGCAGGACTTGGCCGGGCAAGCCATGATTGGCCTGCAACACCACGATCCGCTGAGCCGTTTGCTCGACTGCAAGCTGCAAGGCTTGCGCCCGGTGCCGGTGGTGCAAATTCAGGTGCAGAGTTATCAGATGCTGCGCAGCATGGTTGAGGCGGGTGAAGGACTGGCGCTGGTCGACCCATTCACGGCTGTTGGCGCCAAAGCCGGCGGGTTGGACGTGTGCCCGCTGTCTCCGGCGATTCCGGTGACACTGTATGCGCTGACACGCAAAGGCGCAGAGCCTGGCCTGGCGCTCAAGACATTGCTGGATATTGCGCAGCAAAAGGCTGAGACCTTACTGGCTGATCAGGGGTTGGTGGCGCTGTAAGGGGATTCTTCTGTGGGGGCTGGGGGTATCAAGCAGTGGACGAGCAACTGTCTTGATGCAGCTCTGAAGTGGGAGCGAGCCTGCTCGCGAAGGTCGTTTGTGAGACCGCGTATGCTCTTGAGAGCTTCGCGAGCAGGCTCGCTCCCACATTAGTTAGGGGGCACGTCGTTACACCCTATCTGCTGGCGGATTAACCGCCATTCTCAAACAGCAAATACCAAAAGATCGCCACTTCAGCAGTCTGCGGGTCAATGCCGCGATAGCGCAGATAATCGACGCCACCGACCTGATACCCGCAACGCTCATACAAACGGCAGGCACCAATGTTGTTGTTTTGCGTTTCTAGTGTGATCCCCGGCAGGTTTTTCTTGCGGCTCCAGAACTTGACCACATCCAGCAACGACTTGGCCACGCCATGGCGACGGGCACAAGCAGCAACAGCCAGCTCATCAACATGGGCAAAACCGTTCCAATTGGTGCTCACTACCACGTGCCCAACCGGCTGCTTATCCAGGTACGCCATAAAAATCGCACTGTCGGGAGCGTCGCGATAGCTGGCAAATTCATCGGGATCAATGCCGTAGCATTTACGGTAAGGCGTGATCATGTCCAATGGCCAGTGTTCGACCTTTTTATGCTGATCGACACGGGCATAAGCACGCACTTCAAAGCTGAAGTCATTGCCCCATACGTACGGCGCAAAACCTTCATCGGCTAAACGGACCGAAACTTCAGGGTCTTTGGGGTTCATCACCAGGTGCATGAAAAGTCCTTCTTTCTGGTCCGCGAACAACTACCCCGCCGTTACCTCAGGGTTATTGCAGCGTCTGCCCCTTGGCGTCGAGCAGTTGCGTCCACAGAGACGGGCCACCCGCCGATTTGGCAATGGCTTCAAGTCGCGCCGCATGCTCAGCCAAGTCGTTTTCACTTGCACGAATAATCCGGCCCGGCTGCCGATCGGCCGACAGGCGGCGAATTTCGGAGGCCTGGTTACCCGAGCCTTCGCCTGACCCATTACCGTCCGACGCATTGCCCGCCAGCGACAGGCTGGTCTGGCCACCGGTCATGGTCAGGTAAACGTCCGCCAGAATCTCGGAGTCGAGCAAGGCGCCGTGCAGCTCACGACCCGAGTTATCAACGCCATAGCGTTTGCACAAGGCATCGAGGCTGTTGCGCTGACCCGGATGACGCGCACGCGCCATCGCCAGGGTGTCGAGAATGGTGCAGTACTGAGTAAGGTCAGCCCGATCCGTCTGCCCGATCAAAGCAAATTCGTTATTCAGAAAGCCCACGTCAAACGCGGCGTTATGAATGATCAACTGCGCGCCTTTGATGAACTCATAGAATTCATCGGCCACTTCAGCGAAGCGAGGTTTTCCCACCAAAAATTCGTTGGTAATACCGTGGACGCCAATGGCGCCCTCGTCACTTTCACGGTCTGGTTGCAGGTACACGTGAAAATGACGTCCGGTCAAACGGCGGCCCATCAACTCGACGCAACCGATCTCGATCACCCGGTGGCCATCGGTGACCGGCATACCGGTGGTTTCAGTATCGAGTACAACACTACGCATGCTTGATGCCCCTCATGTCATCCACCCCACGGTTGGCCAACTGGTCGGCACGCTCGTTGCCATAATGACCAATGTGCCCGCGTACCCACTGCCATTTCACGGTGTGACGGTTGACCTGCTCGTCGAGCAACTTCCACAGGTCGGCATTTTTAACCGGTTCTTTGGCGGCGGTTTTCCAACCGCGCTTTTTCCAGTTGACCATCCACTCGGTGATGCCTTTCATCACGTACTGTGAGTCAGTCACCAGCAATACTTCGCACGGGCGCTTGAGCTCTTCAAGGCCGCGAATGGCGGCCATCAGTTCCATGCGGTTGTTGGTGGTATTGGGCTCGCCGCCCCAGAGTTCTTTTTCGACCCCCTGACAAACCAGCAAAGCCCCCCAGCCACCTGGGCCAGGATTGCCCTTGCAGGCACCATCGGTGAACAGTTCAACGCTATCGCTCATTACAACCTATCCAAAAAGATGTTGTGGCCTGCCAATCATTGATCCGCAGCACCAAAGGCCGGACAAACCCGACCTTGCATTAATCAGAAGTGACTAGGCGTCACTGTGACGCCGATTGACCTTGGCCATCGGCAAGGGGATCAGCTTGCCCATCGGCTCTCGACGGACCTGGTTGACAGGTCGCAAGCCCACCACTATTTTGCGCGCAACCAATATATAGAAGCCGCCACCGGCCAATTGCCAGTTGCCCGCCTTGCGCTCCCAGCCAGCCAAACGACTCTGCCAGGCCGCAGAAGCCAGCGGCGGACGATAGCACCCGAAGCGGCGTTTCTCCAGCGCAAAGCCCAGCAGATTCAGCCAGTCCGCAACGCGTGAAGGTGAGATGCAACGCGCCTTGCGCAACGCATCCTTGGCAAATACATGCCGCAGCCCCCAACTGCTCCACGGATTGATCCCAACGATCAACAAGTGCCCGCCGGGGCGTACGCTACTGGCGGCTTCGCGCAGCAAGCCATGGGGCGAGAGACAGAAATCCAGGCCATGCTGCAACACCACTACATCGGCGGCATGCTCACATAAAGGCCAGGCCTGCTCCTCACAAATGATCTCCACACCTGGCAGCGGTGCACCCAGACGCACATTGCGTTGCACTTGCGCAGCCTTGGGTGGGCTATCGGCGCCAGGCCCGTAATGCACCAGATAGCCACCGAAATAGCGACCCAGCTCATCTTCCAGCACCCGTTGCTCATCTGCCAGCAACAGTTGCCCAAGAGGGCCGGACAGCCATTCACGCGCCGAACTGATCAACGCCAGCCACTCAGGGTCCGCCTGAGCCAATGCTTTATCGGTCATTGCTCCTCCAACTCGCCATCTACGTATCACAAGCCCTAAGATGCGCCATTGTTTCGCACTTGGGAATTGCACCATGTTACAGATCGACGCCCTGCCCGCCTTCAGCGACAACTACATCTGGTTGTTACAGGATACGACCCACAAACGCTGTGCCGTGGTCGATCCGGGTGACGCAGCACCTGTGCTGGCCTGGCTGGCCCAGCACCCGGACTGGGTGCTGAGCGACATTCTGGTGACCCACCACCACTTCGACCATGTCGGCGGTGTTGCGCAACTTCACCAACACACTAACGCGAAGGTCTGGGGCCCGGCGCTCGAGAACATTCCAGCCCGACAAGTGGCACTCAACGACAATGATCGGATCGAAGTGCTGGGCCTGGAGTTCAAGGTGTTTCTCGTTACCGGCCACACCCTTGGGCATATTGCCTATTACCACAACGACGAGTCAGCGCCATTGCTGTTTTGTGGCGACACGCTGTTCGCCGCGGGTTGCGGCCGCCTGTTCGAGGGCACACCCGAGCAGATGCACCTCTCGCTGAGCCGATTGGCCGCGCTGCCACCCCAGACCGGCGTGTACTGCACCCACGAATACACCTTAAGCAATTTGCGCTTTGCCCAGGCGGTAGAGCCCAACAACCCGGACATTGCTGCGCGAATGGCTCAGGTCACACAATGGCGCACTGATGGCCGCATCAGCTTACCGTCTGATATTGGCCTCGAATTGCGCACCAACCCTTTTCTGAGGGTCCATGAAACATCCGTTAAAGAAAAAGCTGACGAGTGGAACACGCTCGACAATACGTCGCCCAGCGCGGTCTTTGCCAGCTTGCGCAGCTGGAAAGATAAGTTCTAAACAGGGTCGCGGTTGGCACAAAAATTCTGAACAGTTGACCGCGCCCCACGTGCTTTCTAGAATCCCCCGACATTTTTGCCCGGAACTAACTTCCAGCCAATGTCGTCATTTATACGTAACTCCATCAACTCAGACGCATTGACGCGCTTGCTTAAAGCCATCGCGGTGGTGGCGGCCGCGACACTCGCGGGCTGCCAAAGCATCGATCATTCGGCACAAACGGCCGAAAGACCCAGCCTCAAACTGAGTAAACGCATCCCGCAAGAGCCGCTCTGGCTCAGTGAGAAACCTAGCCCCGTGGCTCCACAAGATGTGTGGGAGCGGATGCGCCAGGGCTTCAAGCTGCAGGACGGCCAGAACGTCAACCCGCGTATCGAACAGCAACGCCTGTGGTTTGCCAGCAACCCTTCGTTTCTCGAAAACGCCGGGGAACGCGGCAGCCTGTACATTCACTACATCGTCGAGCGCCTTGAAGAGCGCAACATGCCGCTGGAACTGGCGCTGCTGCCAGCCATCGAAAGTGCCTATAACCCTATGGCGTACTCTCACGCCAATGCGGTCGGGCTCTGGCAGTTCATTCCATCGACTGGTCGCTACTTCAATTTGCGCCAAACACGGGCCTACGACGGGCGCCGTGACATCACCGCCTCGACTCTGGCAGCCTTGAACTACCTGAACCGCTTGCACGACATGTTCAACGGCGACTGGCTACTGGCCCTGGCCGCGTACAACGCTGGTGAAGGCACGGTCAGCCGAGCCATCGAACGCAATGAAAAGCTCGGCCTGCCAACCGACTACTGGAACCTGCCACTACCGCAGGAAACCAAAGACTACGTGCCTAAACTGTTGGCCCTGTCCCAAGTGGTTATGGCCCCTGAAGCCTATGGCATCAACCTGAACCCGATCGCCAACGAACCCTACTTCGAAATGGTCGAGATCAAACAGTCCATGGACTTGTCACGCGTGGCAGCGCTGGCCGAGATCGACGAAGACGAGATGTTCCAGCTAAACCCGGCTTACAAGCAGCGCGCCACCATCGATGGCCCGCAGCACTTGCTGGTACCGACTTCTAAAGCACAACTGCTGACCACAAGCCTGTCAAATCTAAAGCCTGAAGAGCTGGTTAGCCTGCGCCCGAAAAAGCCGGTATTTGACAACCTTGCGAGCAATCCGCCAGCTCGACTCAACCGCAAGTATCAGGTTAAGCGCGGCGACAACCTGACGCTGATTGCCAAAACCAACAAGGTCAATGTCAAAGACCTGCAGCGCTGGAACCAGTTGACCGGCAAAAACCTCAAGGTCGGCCAGACACTGGTCATGCAAGACACACGCAAGCCAGCCGTTAAGAAACCCACGCAATACAAAGTAAAAAAAGGCGATTCGCTGTACATCGTTGCCAAGCGTTTCAACGTTGAAATGCAGCACCTAAAACGCTGGAACCCAAGCAGTGCCAAGGCTCTCAAGCCAGGACAAATGCTGACGGTGTCCAACCCGCGCTGAGTACATCGCTGATAACACTGCGGGCAAGCTGAGTCCTACATATATGTGGGAAGCAGCCTGCCCGTAGTGCTTTCCAGAGTGGCCTTTTTCCTACAGATACAAGCTGTTACTGTACGAAGTCCTGAAAGCCCAATGCCTGGATCGGATCTCTGACTTGATGCGTCCCCTCCTCCTGCTCTTCATCAACCTGGCCTTGAGCTTCCCCGCAAGCGCAACCCTCAGCGAAAGCCACGGTTATGCGCAGTTCGGAACCCTCAAATACCCGGCCACGTTCACCCATTTCGACTGGGTCAACCCTGACGCCCCCAAAGGCGGGACGTTGAAGGTGATGGCGTTTGGCACCTTCGATACGCTCAACCCCTACACCTTCAAAGGCACCAGCCCAGTCTCGACCCCCAATTTTCTGCAATACGGGGTCAATGAGCTCAACGAAACCCTGATGGCCGGCACTGGCCAATATGCGCCCACAGGCGATGAGCCAACCGCCAGCTATGGCTTGATCGCCCAGTCCGTGGAGTACAACGAAGACCGCAGCTGGGTGGTGTTCAACCTGCGCCCCGAGGCGCGTTTTCACGATGGCGCCCCCATCACCGCCTACGACGTTGCGTTCTCCTACAACCTGCTGCTCAAAGAAGGTCATCCCCAGTACAGAACCAACCTGCAGGAAGTCCAGCGGGTGGATATTTTAGGGCCCAAGCGCATCCGCTTTGTGTTCAAGCGTGCCGGTAACCCTTTGCTGATTTTGCGCCTGGGCGAATTGCCGGTGCTGCCGCAACACTACTGGGCCAATCGCGACTTTAAGGCCACCACCTTTGAGCCCCCCTTGGGCAGTGGTCCTTATCGCGTCACCCACGTTACCCCCGGCCGACAACTGGTCTTTGAACACGTGAAAAACTGGTGGGGCGCCAACTTGCCGGTCAACCGCGGCAAATACAATTTCGACCGGGTTGAAGTCGAGTTCTACCGCGACAGCGATGTTGCCTTCGAAGCATTCAAGGCAGGCGAGTTCGACATCTATATCGAACACCAGGCCAAAAACTGGGCCAATGGCTATAATTTCCCAGCCGTGCGCCGGGGGGATGTGATCAAGGCCGAGATCACTCACCAGATCCCGACCCAAACCCAGGGCCTGTTCATGAACAGCCGCCGTCCAACCTTCGGCCAAAACAAGGTGCGAGAAGCCTTGGGCCTGATGTTTAACTTTGAATGGAGCAATCGCACCCTGTTCAACGGCGCCTACCAGCGCGCACTCAGTTATTACCCCAACAGCGAATTTTCGGCCGCCGGCATTCCCCAAGGGCATGAATGGCTAATGCTCTCGCCTTGGCGCAGTCAACTGCCGCCCGAGCTGTTCAGTCAGACCTTTGACCTGCCGCAGACAGACGGGCGAGGCATCCCCCGTGAGACCATGCGCCACGCGCTGGAATTACTGGCCGAAGGCGGCTGGAAACTGTCCGGGCAACGCCTGCTCAATGACGCAGGCAAGCCGCTAAGGTTTGAAATATTGCTGGTTAACCCTAACCTTGAGCGCATCCTGCAGCCTTATGTGGAGAATCTGGCCAGCATCGGGATCGAAGCCCGACTGCGAACCGTGGACCGCGCACAATACAAGCAGCGACTGGATCAGTTCGACTTCGACATGATCCTGATGACCCTCGACCAAACCCTGAGCCCGGGTCTTGAGCAGTGGCAGTACTTCCACTCCAGCCAAGCCAATATCAAGGGCAGCAAAAATTATGCAGGCGTGGCCAACCCTGTAGTCGACCACTTGCTCGAACACCTGCTGGCCGCACAAACCCGCGAAGAACAGCTGGCGGCAGGGCGAGCACTGGATCGCGTTCTGCTCTGGCAGCACTACAGCATCCCTAACTGGTTTCTGAATTATCACCGCCTGGCGTACCGCAATCGGTTCGCCTTCGTGACTACGCCGCCCTACACATTAGGCCTGAGCGCGTGGTGGATAAAGCCTACGGAGAAACTCCAATGATGCCCTTGCGTACATTGTTCAAGCCCTTCTGTGGCCTGCTGTTGGCTGGTTTGACCTGCATGGCAGTCGCCGCCCCTCAACATGCACTCACCCTCTACGATGAACCGCCAAAATACCCGGCAGACTTCAAGCATGTCGATTACGTCAATCCGGACGCCCCCAAAGGCGGCACATTTCGCAAGTCCGCTTTCGGCAGCTTTGATAGCCTGAACCCTTTTATCAACAAAGGTGTTCCGGCTGACGATATCGACCTGACCTTCGACACCTTGGCCCGCCAGAGCCTGGACGAACCGTTCACCGCCTACGGCCTGATCGCCGAGAAGATCGAAAAAGCACCCGATAACAGCTGGGTACGCTTTTACCTGCGGCCCGAAGCCCACTTCAGTGATGGCCACCCGATCCGCGCCGAAGACGTGGTGTTCAGCTTTGATACCCTGATGGCAAATGGCTCGCCGATGTTCAAGGGGTATTACAGCGACGTAGAAAAGGCCACCGCAGAAACCCCACTACTGGTGAAGTTCACCTTCAAGCACAACAAGAACCGCGAGTTGCCGCTGATTCTTGGACAACTCCCCGTGCTACCCAAACACTGGTGGGAAACCCGCGAGTTCGGCAAGAGCAATCTCGAAATCCCTGTAGGCAGTGGCCCCTACAAGGTCGCCGAAATAAGCCCTGGGCGCTCCATCCGCTATGTGCGCGACAAGAACTATTGGGGCAAGGACCTACCTATCAACAAAGGCCTGTACAACTTTGATGCGATTACCGTCGATTACTTCCGCGACAACACCGTAGCCATGGAAGCGCTCAAGGCCGGGCAGTTTGATTACTGGCTGGAGATCAGCGCCAAGAACTGGGCCAGCGCGTACAACATCCCGGCCGTGACCCAGGGCCGGTTGAAAAAAGAAGAACTGCGCAACGGTAACCCCACTGGCATGCAAGGCTTTGTATTCAACCTGCGCAAACCAATGTTTCAGGATGTACGGGTTCGTGAAGCACTGAGCCTGCTGTTTGACTTTGAATGGGCCAACAAACAACTGTTCAGCGGCGCTTACGCACGCACCGGCAGTTATTTTGAAAACTCGGAAATGGCCGCCAAAACGCCGCCCACCGAAGAAGAGCTGGCAATTCTGGAACCCTTGCGCGGCCAGATTCCCGACCAAGTGTTCACTGATGTGTTCAAGCCGAACACCACCGACGCCAGCGGCATGATCCGCGACCAACAGCGCCGTGCTTACCAACTGCTGCAAGAAGCTGGCTGGCGTATTGTCGACGACAAGATGGTCGACGCTCAGGGCAAGCCGGTCACCATTGAGTTTCTATTGGCGCAGACCGAATTCGAGCGAATTTTGCTGCCCTACAAGCGCAATCTCAGCGACCTGGGCATCGACTTGCAGATTCGCCGGGTCGACGTATCGCAATACCTGAACCGTCTGCGCTCAAGGGACTACGACATGATTGTCGGCAGCTTCCCGCAGTCGAACTCACCGGGCAGCGAACAGCGCGAATATTGGGAGTCGCAGAGTGTCGACAAACCGGGTAGCCGCAACTTTATCGGCCTCAAAGACCCGGCCATCGATGAACTGACCGAGGGCGTGATCAACGCAGACTCGCGCAAAAGCCTGATCAATCATGCGCGAGCACTGGACCGTGTCCTGCAATGGGGCTTCTACGTGGTCCCGAACTGGCACATCAAAACCTGGCGCGTGGCGTATTGGGATCATATTGCCCATCCCAAAGTCACCCCGCTGTATGACATCGGCACCACCACCTGGTGGATGAAACCCGATGCAAAACCCGCAACCCCCACTGAAACGACAAGCGCGAGCCTGGAGCCTTAAATGTTGGCGTATATATTCAGGCGGCTGCTACTGATCATTCCGACGTTATTCGGGATCTTGCTGATTAACTTCATCATCATCCAGGCCGCACCGGGCGGCCCGGTTGAACAGATGATCGCCAAGCTCGAAGGCTTCGAGGGGGCCACCAGCCGTATTGCCGGCGGTGGTTCCGAAGTCTCGGTGGCAGGTTCCAACTACCGCGGCGCCCAGGGGCTGGACCCGGAGCTGATCCACGAAATCGAAAAGATGTACGGCTTCGATAAATCAGCGCCCGAGCGGCTGTGGATCATGATCAAAAACTACGCCCAACTGGACTTCGGCGAAAGCTTCTTCCGGGATGCCAAGGTCATCGACCTGATCAAGGAAAAGATGCCCGTCTCTATCTCGCTGGGACTGTGGAGCACGCTGATCATGTACCTGGTGTCGATCCCGCTGGGGATCGCCAAGGCGACGCGTCACGGTAGCCAGTTCGACGTCTGGACCAGCTCGGCGATTATTGTCGGCTACGCGATTCCAGCCTTCCTGTTTGCCATTCTGCTGATCGTGGTGTTCGCCGGCGGCAGTTATTTTGACTGGTTCCCGTTGCGCGGCCTGACCTCCAACAACTTCGATGAACTGAGTTGGGGCGGCAAGATCCTCGATTATTTCTGGCACTTGGCGTTACCCGTGACAGCGCTGGTGATCGGTAACTTCGCCACCATGACCTTGCTGACCAAAAACAGCTTTCTGGATGAAATCAACAAACAGTATGTGGTCACCGCCAAAGCCAAAGGGCTGACCAACCACCGCGTGCTGTACGGCCATGTCTTTCGCAATGCCATGTTGCTGGTGATTGCCGGTTTCCCTTCGGCCTTTATCGGGATCTTCTTTACCGGCTCGTTGCTGGTTGAAGTGATTTTCTCGCTGGATGGCTTGGGCCTGATGAGTTTCGAGGCTGCGATCAATCGCGATTACCCGGTGGTCTTTGGCACCTTGTTTATCTTCACGCTGGTCGGACTGGTGGTGAAACTGATCGGTGACCTCTCATACACCCTGGTTGATCCACGCATCGACTTTGAAAGCAGGGAGCATTGAGATGAAGCTATCGCCCCTTAATCGACGGCGTTTCGAGCTGTTTAAAGCCAACAAACGCGGCTGGTGGTCGCTGTGGATTTTTCTGCTGTTGTTCGGGCTTAGCCTCGGCGCGGAACTGATCGCCAACGACAAACCGCTGGTGATCAATTACGACGGTGAATTGTACTTTCCGGCCCTCAAGCGTTATCCGGAGACCGACTTTGGCGGCGAGTTCCCGCTCGAAGCCAACTACAAAAGTCCGTATATCCGTGAACTACTCGCCAAGAAAGACGCCTGGGTGCTGTGGCCACCCATTCCTTACAGCTATCAGAGCATTAACTACGACCTGAAAGTCCCCGCCCCCGCCCCACCCTCCGCCGAAAACTGGCTGGGCACCGATGACCAGGGCCGCGACGTTTTGGCTCGGGTGATTTACGGGTTTCGTATTTCGGTGTTGTTCGCCCTGACCCTGACCATCTTGAGCTCGATCATTGGCGTGATTGCCGGTGCATTACAGGGCTTTTATGGTGGCTGGGTCGACCTTGCAGGTCAGCGCTTTCTGGAAATCTGGTCAGGCTTGCCCGTGCTGTACCTGCTGATCATTCTCGCCAGCTTCGTGCAGCCCAACTTCTGGTGGCTGCTGGGGATCATGCTGCTGTTCTCATGGATGAGCCTGGTGGACGTGGTACGTGCCGAATTCCTGCGCGGACGCAACCTGGAGTATGTGCGCGCAGCCCGGGCTCTGGGCATGCAAGACATGGCCATCATGTACCGTCACATCCTGCCCAACGCCATGGTTTCAACCATGACGTTTATGCCGTTTATCCTGACCGGTGCCATTGGCACGCTGACGGCGCTGGACTTCCTGGGTTTCGGCCTGCCGCCGGGCGCGCCGTCACTGGGCGAGCTGGTTGCCCAGGGCAAATCCAACCTGCAAGCGCCGTGGCTGGGTATCAGCGCCTTCGCAGTGCTGGCGATCATGCTCAGCCTGCTGGTTTTTATCGGTGAGTCCGCTCGCGATGCCTTCGACCCGAGGAAATGAGATGACGCAGGACAACCTGATCGAAGTGCGCGATCTCTCCGTGGAATTTGTCACCGGCAAGGATCCGCAGCGCGTAGTACAAGGCATCAGTTTTGATATCAAACGCGGGGAAACCCTGGCGCTGGTTGGCGAAAGCGGATCAGGCAAGTCAGTCACCGCGCACTCGATCCTCAAACTGCTGCCCTACCCGATTGCACGCCACCCGAGCGGTAGCATCCAGTATTCAGGGCACGACTTGCTGAGCCTGAACGAGAAAAAGCTGAGGCATATTCGGGGCAATCGGATTGCGATGATTTTTCAGGAGCCCATGACGTCGTTGAATCCGCTGCATTGCATTGAAAAACAAATCAATGAAGTGCTGGGTATTCACAAAGGACTCACAGGCAAGGCGGCCACACGACGCACCCTGGAGCTGCTGGAGCTGGTCGGCATCCCCGAGCCTCACAAGCGCCTCAAAGCCCTGCCTCACGAGCTCTCAGGCGGTCAGAGACAGCGCGTCATGATTGCCATGGCCTTGGCCAATGAGCCTGAACTGTTGATTGCCGACGAACCAACGACAGCCCTGGACGTGACAGTACAACTGAAAATTCTCGACTTGCTGAAGGATCTACAGGCCCGACTGGGCATGTCACTGTTACTGATCAGTCACGATTTGAACCTTGTTCGACGAATTGCTCACCGAGTATGTGTCATGCAGCGCGGTTTAATCGTCGAACAAGCATCGTGCGAACAGCTGTTCCGTTCGCCCCAGCACCCGTACACCCGGGAACTGCTCAGCGCAGAGCCCAGCGGAGGCCCGGCCAACACGGTTGCCGGGGCGCCATTGCTGGACGTTGAGGACCTGAAAGTCTGGTTCCCGATCAAAAAGGGGCTGCTGCGCAAGACCGTTGATTATGTGAAAGCCGTCGACGGCATCAACTTCAGCCTGCCACAGGGACAAACCCTGGGCATTGTGGGAGAAAGCGGTTCAGGCAAGTCGACCCTGGGCCTGGCCATTTTGCGTTTGATTGCCAGCAAGGGTTTGATTCGTTTTAGAGGCAAACAGCTAGAATGTTTGTCGCAGCAAGAAATCAGACCGCTGCGACGGGAAATGCAGGTGGTGTTCCAAGACCCTTTTGGCAGTCTCAGCCCACGCATGAGCGTCAGCGAGATTGTCGGTGAAGGTTTACGCATTCACCGTATGGGCACTGCCGAAGAGCAGGAAATCGCAATTATTGAAGCCTTGCGAGAAGTAGGTCTGGATCCGGAAACCCGGCACCGCTACCCTCACGAGTTTTCAGGCGGGCAACGGCAACGAATCGCTATTGCCCGAGCCTTGGTGTTAAAGCCGGCGTTGATTTTGCTGGACGAGCCAACCTCTGCGTTGGACCGGACCGTACAACGCCAGGTAGTTGAGCTGCTGCGCTCACTGCAAGCCAAGTACAATCTGACATATTTGTTTATCAGCCATGATTTGGCGGTAGTCAAAGCGCTGAGCCACCAACTGATGGTGGTCAAGCATGGCCAAGTGGTCGAACAGGGTGAAGCGCAAAGTATCTTTGCCTCACCGCAACATCCATATACACAACAGCTGCTGGAAGCCGCCTTTTTGGCACCAGTTGCTGTCGATTAACCTGATAGAGGAACAACACATGGGTTTTCTCGCCGGTAAGCGCGTCCTGATCGTCGGTGTCGCTAGCAAATTGTCCATCGCTTCTGGCATCGCTGCCGCCATGCACCGTGAAGGCGCTGAACTTGCTTTCACTTATCAGAACGAAAAGCTTAAAGGCCGCGTTGAAGAGTTCGCTGCAGGTTGGGGTTCCAACCCTGAGCTGTGCTTCCCTTGCGACGTTGCCAGCGATGAAGAAATCGCCAAGGTCTTCGAAGAACTGAGCAAAAAATGGGACGGCCTGGACTGCATCGTTCACTCCGTGGGTTTCGCTCCTGGCGACCAATTGGACGGCGACTTCACTGACGCTACCACCCGTGAAGGCTTCCGCATCGCTCACGACATCAGCGCCTACAGCTTCGTGGCTCTGGCCAAGGCTGGCCGCCCGATGATGAAAGGCCGCAATGGCAGCCTGCTGACCCTGTCCTACCTGGGTGCAGAGCGCACCATGCCTAACTACAACGTGATGGGCATGGCCAAAGCCAGCCTGGAAGCCGGTGTACGTTACCTGGCTGGCAGCCTGGGTCCAGAAGGCACACGCGTTAACTGCGTATCGGCTGGCCCGATCCGCACCCTGGCAGCCTCGGGCATCAAAAACTTCCGTAAAATGCTGGCGGCCAACGAAGCGCAGACTCCTCTGCGTCGTAACGTCACCATCGACGAAGTCGGCAATGCCGGCGCCTTCCTGTGCTCCGACCTCGCGTCGGGCATCAGCGGCGAAATCATGTACGTAGACGGCGGTTTCAACACCACCGCAATGGGCAGCCTCGAAGAGTAAACCCTTCGCAGTCGCCACAAAAAACGCCCGGTGCATTGATTGCACCGGGCGTTTTTCGTTCTGATAGGTCTCTGTAGGAGCGAGCTTGCTCGCGATGGTCGCTAACGATAACGCATGTGTTGGTTGGATAAACGCAGCGGGGTTGAAACCATCGCGAGCAAGCTCGCTCCTACAGGCTCATCCCGCAAGAGCTTCTTATCGCCCACAAAAAATGGCCGCTCAATGAGCGGCCATTTTTAGTGAGGCGATGAAGAACGCTTAGTAGCGCTCGACCTTGGCCTCGTTTTCCAACTGCTTGCGGTAGGCAGCAAAGTCTTGCTGACCGGCACGCGAAGAGAGGAAGCGACGGTACGACGCTTTCTCTTCTTCTGTTGGCTTAGCCGCATCGTTGACGCCGTTCAGACGCAACACCACGACACTGCCATCAGCCAAGGTGACGCTGCCGAATGTCGGCTTGTCCTTGGATGCAGGCTTAGCCATGCGGAACACGGCTTGCAGCACAGCAGGATCAATACCTTCCTGGCTCCGTGCCACTGCCTCTTGCACCTTCCACGACTGACCATCAATCGGCTGAGTCAACGCCAGCTTGCCATCGCGCAGGCCTTTGATGATCTCCTCAGCCTTGGTCTTGGCCGCAGCGCTTGCATGCTCTTTGACCAATTGTGCACGAATACTCGGGGCAACAACTTCCAGAGGCAACTGCTCAGGCTTGCGGTGCTCCTTGACCCGCAACACAACAACGGTCTCGGGGTCGAGTTCGATTGCAGTGCTGTTTGCGCCCTCATCCATCACTTCAGTGCTGAATGCGGCTTGAATCACGGCACGGTTGGCTGCAACACCTTCGCCACCCTCGCGTCCAAATGGTGCAGAGGTGTGTACCGCCAGCTTCAGCTCCTGAGCAGGCTGAACCAGGTCAGATGCTTCAAAAGCCGAATCTTCGAGCTGTTTGGTCGCATCAACAAAACTGCGTTCAACCTGTTGGGTTTTCAGGTCGCGCGTCAGCTTGTCTTTGAGACTGGCAAAGCTCGGCACTTCAGGAGCTTCAACACCCAGCAGCTTGATCAGGTGGTAACCAAAGGTAGTCTGTACCGGCTCTGAAACCTGATCCTTTTTCAAGGCATAAAGTGCGGTTTCAAATACCGGATCGTAGACGCCCTGACCTGCGAAACCAAGATCACCGCCATTGGCAGCAGAACCCGGGTCCTGGGAGAACTCTTTGGCCAATGCCTCGAAGCTTTCACCTTTGGCCAGACGCTGTTGAATCTCGGCGATCTTGGCTTTGGCTTGCTCGTCGCTGACCTTGTCGTTAACTTCAATCAGAATGTGCGCAGCCCGGCGTTGCTCTGCCAGGTTGGCGATTTCTTTCTGATAAAGCGCTTGAAGCTCATCGTCCTTCACCGCCACTTGGTCGAAGAAAGCAGACTTCTTCAACTCAAGGTAGTCGATCACAACCTGATCAGGCGTCATGAACTCTTTGGCGTGCTCGTCATAGTAAGCCTTGACTTCGTCGTCGCTCAGCTTCACCGCAGCCGGGTTGGCCTTGATGTTCAGAGAAGCGAAATCACGCGTCTGTTTTTCAAGACGGGCAAAAGCGTTCACTTGTTCATCGGTCACAAAGCCACTGCCTGCCAAACCGGCACGCAACTGACCAATCAGCATTTCCTGTGCCAGCATGTCGCGAAATTGCAGACGGCCGTAGCCCAACTGACGAATCACCTGATCGAAACGCTCAGGACTGAACTTGCCATTCTCCTGAAACTCTGGCGTCTGAAGAATCACTTGATCCAAAGCCGCTTCAGAGAACGAGAATTTGGAATCCTTGGCGCCTTGCAGTAGCAATTTGCGGTCGACCAACCCTTTAAGGGCCGCTTCGCGCAACATTCTCTCATCCAGCAACGAAGCGTCGAAATCCTTGCCAAGCTGCTGCATCAGCTGACGACGTTGCATGTCGACGGCTTGGCTTAGCTCGATTTGAGTGATTTCTTCACCGTTAACCTTGGCCGCGTCCTGGCTGGTAGAGGTGGCCTGGAAAATGGCATCAAAACCGGTCAACGCCATTAACGCGACGATGATTCCGATGATGGTCTTGGCAATCCAGCCTTGTGAATTGTCCCTGATATTTTGCAGCATGCTTCCCCCAGAAACGGTCTTACGTAATGAACAACCGTGGAGCGTGGGTAGAGTCCGGATAGAAGAAAGGCGCATCCGAGGATGCGCCTTCTCGTAACTGGCGGAGCGGACCGGGCTCGAACCCGCGACCCTCGGCGTAACACGTCGATGTTGCCATCGACGGCACTACCGCTCCGCTGCCAAGCCTGGCGTGCGCCTGACCCGGTTGGGCAAATAGTGTTACAAAAACTTAGTTAACTGCTTCTTTCAGTGCTTTACCAGCTTTGAAACCTGGCTTTTTGGCAGCAGGAATTTCCAGCGTTTTACCAGTCTGTGGATTACGACCAATACGAGCAGGACGATCAGTTACAGAGAAAGTACCAAAGCCAACCAGTACCACAGAGTCGCCAGCCTTAAGAGCGCCAGTGACGGATTCGATTACTGCGTCCAGCGCACGGCCAGCAGCAGCTTTCGGGATATCAGCAGATGCAGCGATAGCATCAATCAGTTCCGACTTGTTCACTCTAAGTCCCCTTATATCTGTTTGAGTATGTTTCTAAAGTTTTTTGGTAAAAGCAAAACGACTGCTGAAGCACTTACTGACACTTATAGAGCCGCTTTATAACAAGGGCTCTAAAAAGCGTCAAGAAAGCCCATCAGGCAAATCCGTATTAATGCGTGCTAATTCTTTCCTTAGAGTCAGACTCTCGCTTGTCGTCCTTGGCAACAATCTCGGGAGCCACATCCGGCAAGGGCTCCGGGGCGTATTGCAGCGCAATTTGCAGGACTTCGTCAATCCATTTAACCGGTTTGATCTGAAGATCCTGTTTGATGTTGTCAGGAATTTCCTTCAGATCACGAACATTCTCTTCAGGAATAATTACCGTCTTGATCCCACCACGGTGAGCAGCCAATAACTTTTCCTTCAAGCCTCCGATCGCCAGTACCTGACCACGCAGAGTAATTTCACCGGTCATTGCAACATCTGCACGCACAGGAATCAGCGTCAATGCAGAGACCAAAGCCGTACACATGCCTACACCCGCACTCGGACCATCTTTGGGCGTCGCCCCTTCTGGCATATGGATGTGAATGTCACGTTTCTCGTGGAAATCCAATGGGATACCAAGGCTTTTGGCGCGGCTGCGAACCACCGTCAATGCCGCAGTAATCGACTCCAGCATCACATCACCGAGCGAACCGGTCTTGATCAACTGACCCTTGCCCGGCACAACGGCCGCCTCAATAGTCAGCAATTCGCCGCCAACCTGAGTCCAGGCCAAGCCGGTCACTTGACCGATTTGATCCTGCTGTTCTGCCAAGCCGTAGCTGAATTTTCTTACACCCAGGAAGTGTTCCAGCAGCTCTGAAGTTACGGTAACAGCGAAACGTTTTTCCATCGCATGTTCTTTGACCGCCTTACGGCAAATCTTCGCGATTTGACGCTCAAGGCCCCGCACACCGGCTTCGCGGGTGTAGTAGCGAATAATGTCGCGAATAGCCTCGTTCTCAAGCGACAGCTCGCCTTTCTTCAGACCATTGGCCTCAATTTGTTTGGGCGCGAGGTATTTGACAGCGATATTGATTTTTTCGTCTTCGGTGTAGCCCGGCAGACGAATGACCTCCATCCGGTCCAGCAACGCTGGCGGAATATTCATTGAGTTGGAGGTGCAAAGGAACATTACGTCGGACAGGTCGTAGTCGACCTCAAGATAATGGTCATTGAAGTTGTGGTTTTGCTCTGGATCCAGCACTTCAAGCAATGCAGAAGCCGGATCGCCACGCATATCGCTGCCCATTTTGTCGATTTCATCGAGCAAGAACAGTGGGTTGCGCACCCCAACCTTTGTCATCTTTTGAATCAATCTACCTGGCATCGAACCGATGTAAGTACGGCGATGACCACGGATTTCCGCCTCATCACGCACGCCACCCAAGGCCATACGTACGAATTTACGATTTGTTGCGTGGGCAATCGACTCTGCCAGCGAAGTTTTACCGACGCCAGGAGGCCCAACCAGGCACAGGACCGGGCCACGAATTTTTTTCACGCGTTTTTGTACCGCGAGATATTCGAGGATCCGCTCTTTGACTTCATCCAGGCCGTAGTGATCGGCATCCAGAATGTCTTCAGCACGCTTGAGGTCAAGGCGAACCTTGCTCTGCGCCTTCCACGGCACCTGAACCAGCCAATCAATGTAGGAGCGTACGACAGTCGCCTCTGCAGACATTGGCGACATTTGCTTGAGCTTGTTCAGCTCAGCCTGCGCCTTGGCCATTGCATCTTTAGGCAGGCCGGCAGCATCGATGCGCTTTTTCAGTTCTTCGATTTCGTTGTGACCTTCGTCACCATCGCCCAGCTCCTTCTGAATGGCCTTCATCTGCTCATTCAGGTAGTACTCGCGCTGGCTGCGCTCCATTTGCTTTTTGACACGGCCACGGATGCGCTTTTCAACTTGCAGCAAGTCGATCTCGGCATCCAGCAACGCTAAAACGTGTTCAACCCGGTTTTGCAGGTCGATGATTTCAAGAATTTCCTGCTTCTGCTCGATCTTGAGGGCCATGTGGGCAGCCATCGTATCGACCAGACGGCTTGGCTCATCAATGCTGTTAAGCGACGACAGAACCTCAGCCGGGACCTTTTTACCCAGCTGCACATACTGCTCGAACTGCGAGAGCAAGCTGCGTACAAACACCTCGGATTCGCGCTCCGGGGCAGCCACTTCATCAATCAAAGAGACTTCAGCACTCAGATAGCCATCGGCCTGGCCGAAGCGCTCCACAGCACCGCGCTGCTCGCCTTCAACCAGAACTTTGACCGTACCATCCGGAAGCTTGAGCAGTTGCAGTACGGTGGCAATGGTACCTACACGATAGAGCGCGTCTTCGCTAGGATCATCGTCAGCAGGATTTTTTTGAGCCAACAGCAAAATCTGCTTGTCGCCCGTCATCGCAGCCTCAAGGGCCTCGATCGATTTCTCGCGTCCCACGAACAGTGGGATCACCATGTGCGGATAAACCACAACATCGCGCAATGGCAGGAGAGGCAATTCGATGGTTGTCTTCATGATTTCGCCTCTACGGCGGCCATA
>JAZKIA010000040.1:0-36796 GCA_040385125.1 Pseudomonadota bacterium
CTGGAAAAAACCGTGATCGACAACGTGGCTGAAGGCCGCGACTTTATCGACATCGACGGTCAAAGCCGTCACGTGCTCAGCTACCTGGGCGACTTCCTGTTCAGCCCTCAGCGTGCTCGCACGCCGGTCAAGGCGCTGTCGGGTGGTGAGCGTGCGCGTCTGTTGCTGGCCAAGCTGTTCAGCAAACCAGCCAACCTGTTGGTGCTCGATGAGCCAACCAACGACCTGGACGTTGAAACCCTGGAGCTGCTCGAAGAGGTCTTGCTGACCTTCAAGGGCACTGTGCTGATGGTCAGTCACGACCGGGCATTCCTCGACAACGTGGTGACCAGCACCTTGGTATTCCAGGGCGAAGGTCTGGTTCGTGAATACGTTGGTGGGTATCAGGACTGGCTGCGTCAGGGCGGTTCCCCGCGTCTGTTGGGCGTGACCGAGAGCAAGTCCGGCAAAGCCGACTTGACCTCAGCCGTAGTGACAGCGGCTCCGGCGCCAGTGGCGGCGGCTCAGCCTGCACCGGCGGCGAAAAAGAAGCTCAGCTACAAGTTGCAGCGCGAGTTGGAAGCATTGCCAGCTGATATCGATGCGAAAGAGCAGGCCATTGCGGCTGTTGAAGCTGAAATGGCTGATGCAGGCTTCTACCAGCTGCCGGCGGCCAAAACCGCTGAAGTGATCGCCAAGCTTGAAAAGTTGCAAGGCGAGCTTGAGCAGTTGGTTGAGCGTTGGGCTGAGCTGGATGCCTGATTGATCGTCTGCTGAAATGAAAAAGCCCGGCCCCTTGATAAAGGGTCGGGCTTTTTTGCTATGGCGTGCCGGTGATTTTCCGGAAAGAGCCTATACGGGCTTTTTCAGGCTTACAGCCAGTACGTCGCAGGGCGCGCCATGCAGCACGTCGTTGGCGGTAGAGCCCAGCAGCAGTGCAAGGCCGTGACGACCATGGCTGCCCACCACGATCAGGTCGCAGGATTGCGACTTGGCCAGGGCGTGGATTTCCTGGCGCGGCTGGCCATAGGTCAAGTGGCAGTTGTCTTTTGACAGCTGTGGGTACTTTTGAATCAGGCGCTCAAGGCGCTCTTTGGCCTGGTCGAACTGTTGTTGCTGCAATTGCGAGAGGTCCATCGGCACATCGCCACCAAACGCCATGGCCATAGGCTCAACGATATGTACCAGTGAAAGTTTGGCTCCGTTAGCCTTGGCGCTTTCGCTGGCGCGGTTGATAACGGGGTCACATTCTTCGGTCAGGTCGACAGCGACCAAAATATGTTCATAGGGCATGTGAGACGCTCCTGTAAATGGCAGTTCATTATGAGTATGGCCCTTTTGTAGAGCCTTGGTTCAAGTCAGGGTCACTCGTTTATCAGGTAATAAGAGTACACATATGACGGTATGGATAGTGGTGTCAATCCTGGCGCTGATTTTGAGCCCCCTGGCATGGCTGCGACCTTCGCGCAGTCAGAACGGGCGTATGGACTTGCGCATGGAGGCGCGACGCATTGGCCTGGCCATGCAATTGGCGCCTCAGGAGTGGCCGCACTGGCTTGAGCCGGAGCCGCCCAGCCCTTGCGCGCAATATCACCGCCCGCGGCGCAGTACTAAGCCTGATGTATGGGGCTATTGGCAAACGGAACCGGGAAAATGGCTCAATCGCTGGCAGGAAGAATGTGTAGATGAGCGCTTGCTGACCCAGTTCAAAAAGCTTCCGGCCAACGTCTACAAGGTCGAAGCCGATGCGCAAATGATCGTTCTGGTGTGGGGCGAGAAGGGCGAGGCGCAGGTGTTGAAGACCATTGATGAGGTGCTTAAGGCGCTGGCTTGAGCACCTGAGTCCTCTGTGGCGGCGAGCTTGCTCGCGATTCAGGCAACGCGGTTTTTCTGTAAAAACGCGGTGTTCGCCATCGCGAGCAAGCTCGCTCCTACAAGGTCGTTTTGTCATGGTTGTTTTGGACAATTGACAATCGTTGGCTTTTCCGTGAAGGTGTCGACACCCAAATCAAACGGGCGTATGAATTGAGCGTTTGTCGTGTCAGACGACGCTCACATAACCCCGACTATCGCGTTGGCGGGTGTGCCTGGTGGATTGGCGCTAGCATTGACGATCACGTCATTGCCAGCCAGACGCAGGCGTGCGACGTGTACTGTTCAGCTTCCATATCCTGGAGATCAGTTGATGATTTACGAAGGTAAAGCCATCACGGTTACGGCTCTTGAAAGTGGCATCGTCGAACTGAAGTTCGACCTCAAGGGTGAGTCCGTCAACAAGTTCAACCGTCTAACCCTGAATGAATTGCGTCAGGCAGTGGATGCGATCAAGGCCGATGCTTCGGTCAAAGGTGTCATCGTTTCCAGTGGCAAAGACGTCTTTATCGTCGGCGCAGACATCACCGAATTCGTAGAAAACTTCAAGTTGCCGGATGCTGAGCTGATCGCGGGCAACCTCGAAGCGAACAAGATTTTCAGCGATTTTGAAGACCTCGGCGTACCGACTGTCGCGGCCATCAATGGCATCGCGCTGGGCGGTGGTCTGGAAATGTGCCTGGCAGCGGACTTCCGCGTCATGGCCGACAGCGCCAAGATTGGCCTGCCAGAAGTCAAGCTGGGCATCTACCCGGGTTTTGGCGGCACCGTACGTTTGCCACGTCTGATCGGCGTCGACAATGCGGTTGAGTGGATTGCTTCAGGCAAAGAAAACCGCGCTGAAGACGCCCTGAAAGTGAGCGCCGTTGATGCTGTGGTTACCGCTGACAAGCTGGGCGCCGCGGCACTGGACCTGATCAAGCGCGCCATCAGTGGTGAGCTGGACTACAAGGCCAAGCGTCAGCCAAAGCTTGAAAAACTCAAGCTGAACGCCATCGAACAAATGATGGCATTCGAAACCGCCAAAGGTTTCGTTGCTGGCCAAGCGGGCCCGAACTACCCGGCGCCGGTTGAAGCGATCAAAACGATCCAGAAAGCCGCCAACTTTGGTCGCGACAAGGCCCTGGAAGTGGAAGCAGCAGGTTTCGCCAAGCTGGCCAAGACCTCGGCTTCACAGTGCTTGATCGGCCTGTTCCTGAACGATCAGGAGCTGAAGAAAAAAGCCAAGGCTTACGACAAGATTGCCAAAGACGTGAAGCAGGCTGCCGTACTCGGCGCTGGCATCATGGGTGGCGGTATTGCCTATCAGTCGGCCTCCAAAGGCACGCCGATCCTGATGAAGGACATCAACGAGCACGGTATCGAGCAGGGCCTGGCGGAAGCCGCCAAGTTGCTGGTCGGTCGCGTTGATAAAGGTCGTATGACCCCGGCCACAATGGCTCAAGTGCTTAACGGTATTCGTCCGACTCTGTCTTACGGTGATTTCGGCAACGTCGACCTGGTGGTTGAAGCGGTTGTCGAGAACCCGAAGGTCAAGCAGGCGGTGTTGGCTGAAGTGGAAAATCACGTCCGGGAAGATGCCATTCTGGCCTCCAACACCTCGACCATTTCCATCAGCTTGCTGGCCAAGGCGCTCAAGCGTCCTGAAAACTTCGTCGGCATGCACTTCTTCAACCCGGTGCACATGATGCCGCTGGTTGAAGTCATTCGTGGCGAGAAGTCCAGCGACCTGGCCGTTGCAACCACCGTTGCCTATGCCAAGAAAATGGGCAAGAACCCGATCGTGGTCAATGACTGCCCGGGCTTCCTGGTCAACCGCGTGCTGTTCCCGTACTTCGGCGGTTTCGCCAAGCTGGTCAGCGCCGGTGTGGACTTCGTGCGTATCGACAAAGTCATGGAAAAATTCGGCTGGCCAATGGGCCCGGCGTACCTGATGGACGTGGTCGGCATTGACACCGGCCACCACGGTCGTGACGTGATGGCTGAAGGCTTCCCGGACCGCATGAAAGACGATCGCCGTTCAGCGATTGACGCTTTGTACGAAGCCAAGCGTTTGGGCCAGAAGAACGGCAAGGGCTTCTACGCCTACGAGGCGGACAAGCGCGGCAAACAGAAGAAAATCGTCGATTCGAGCGTGCTTGAAGTGCTCAAGCCAATCGTTTACGAGCAGCGCGACGTGACTGACGAAGACATCATCAACTGGATGATGATCCCGCTGTGCCTGGAGACCGTACGTTGCCTGGAAGACGGCATCGTTGAAACCGCTGCCGAGGCCGATATGGGCTTGGTATACGGCATTGGCTTCCCGCTGTTCCGTGGTGGCGCGCTGCGTTACATCGACTCGATCGGTGTTGCCCAGTTCGTCGCCCTGGCTGACCAGTACGCTGATTTGGGCGCGCTGTACCACCCGACTGCGAAGCTGCGTGAGATGGCCAAAAACGGCCAGAGCTTCTTCGGTTAAGCGCCCCATTAGAGTGAGAGTGAAATTATGAGCTTGAATCCTAGAGACGTGGTGATTGTCGACTTCGGTCGCACCCCGATGGGCCGCTCCAAGGGTGGCATGCACCGCAACACCCGTGCCGAAGACATGTCTGCGTTCCTGATCAGCAAACTGCTGGAGCGCAACGTCAAGGTTGATCCGAACGAAGTTGAAGACGTGATCTGGGGCTGCGTAAACCAGACCCTGGAACAGGGCTGGAACATCGCGCGCATGGCGTCGCTGATGACTCAGATCCCGCACACCTCTGCGGCACAAACCGTCAGCCGCCTGTGCGGCTCGTCGATGAGTGCGCTGCACACGGCTGCTCAGGCAATCATGACCGGCAACGGTGACGTATTCGTGGTTGGCGGCGTCGAGCATATGGGTCACGTGAGCATGATGCACGGCGTTGATCCAAACCCGCACATGTCGCTGTACGCGGCAAAAGCCTCGGGCATGATGGGTTTGACCGCTGAAATGCTGGGCAAGATGCATGGCATCACCCGTGAACAGCAGGATGCCTTTGGCGTGCGCTCTCACCAACTCGCCCACAAGGCGACGGTTGAAGGCAAATTCAAAGACGAAATCATCCCGATGCAGGGCTATGACGAAAACGGCTTCCTGAAAATTTTCGACTACGATGAAACCATCCGTCCGGAAACGACCCTGGAAAGCCTGGCCGCGTTGAAGCCAGCGTTCAACCCTAAAGGTGGCACTGTGACGGCGGGTACTTCGTCGCAGATTACCGATGGCGCTTCATGCATGATCGTGATGTCGGCGCAGCGTGCCCAAGACCTGGGTATTCAGCCGCTGGCAGTGATTCGCTCGATGGCAGTTGCCGGTGTGGACCCTGCGATCATGGGCTATGGTCCAGTACCGGCGACACAAAAAGCATTGAAGCGTGCAGGCTTGAATATGGCCGATATCGACTTCATTGAGCTCAACGAAGCTTTCGCTGCACAGGCCCTGCCAGTGCTGAAAGATTTGAAAGTGCTCGACAAGATGAATGAGAAGGTTAACCTGCACGGCGGTGCCATCGCTCTGGGCCATCCATTTGGATGCTCGGGTGCGCGTATCTCCGGCACCTTGCTCAATGTAATGAAGCAAAATGGCGGCACTTTCGGGTTGTCCACCATGTGCATTGGTCTTGGCCAGGGCATTGCCACCGTCTTCGAACGCGTCTAAGCGTTACGTTGATGGAAGCCGGGGCCATGTGCCCCGGTTTTTGTTTTTAAGCGTTTTTTATTTTTTATGGCATCTGATTTTTTATTTCGTAGGAGGGAGCCGCAACATGCTGCTACAACCTGGGCTCTATCAGCATTACAAAGGTCCGCAATATCGGGTATTCAATGTGGCTCGCCATTCTGAAACCGAAGAGGACCTGGTGTTTTACCAAGCCCTGTATGGCGATTACGGCTTTTGGGTGCGCCCGCTGAGCATGTTCCTTGAATCGGTCATCGTAGAGGGCGAACAGGTCCCGCGTTTTGCCCTGATTGAGGCTGAACCCAGCATTTTTTCTCGGCCATAAGGCGAGGTCGCACACAACCCTGTGCTTGACCTCACCTTGTAGCCACTATATATAGCGGTGCCGCGTCAGGCGCCAACCGCCTTTCACTTCTAGAATTCAGGAATTTTCTGATCCATGGGCAAATCGCTGGTCATTGTGGAATCCCCGGCTAAGGCCAAGACCATCAACAAGTACTTGGGTAACGAGTACGTGGTGAAGTCGAGTATCGGCCATATCCGAGACCTGCCCACCAGCGGTTCGGCTAGCGCCAGCAAAGAACCTGCTGCCAAGCGTGGCAAGGCAGCGGCGGGCGAAGCGCCGGCCCTGACGCCAAAAGAGAAAGCTCAAAAGCAGCTGATCTCGCGCATGGGTGTCGATCCGGAACATGGCTGGAAAGCCAAGTACGAGATCCTCCCGGGCAAGGAAAAGGTCATCGAAGAGCTGCGCCGGCTCGCCAAGGATGCTGACACCATCTATCTCGCAACCGACTTGGATCGCGAGGGGGAAGCCATTGCCTGGCACCTGCGCGAAGCCATCGGTGGTGATGACAGCCGCTACAAGCGCGTGGTGTTCAACGAAATCACCAAAAAGGCGATTCAGGAAGCGTTCTCCAAGCCAGGCGAACTGGATATCAACCGAGTCAACGCTCAACAGGCGCGTCGCTTCCTCGACCGCGTGGTGGGCTACATGGTTTCGCCGTTGTTGTGGGCGAAAGTCGCCCGCGGCCTCTCGGCTGGTCGTGTGCAATCGGTTGCCGTGAAGCTGGTGGTGGAGCGTGAGCGCGAAATTCGTGCGTTCAACCCTGAAGAGTACTGGGAAATTCACGCGGACCTCGGCACTGCCAAGGGCGCCAAAGTGCGTTTCGACGTCGCCCGTGAAAAAGGCGAGGCCTTCAAGCCGCTGAACGAAGCTCAGGCCATGGCGGCGCTGGAGAAGCTTAAAGCCTCCAACTACAGCATCGCCAAGCGTGAAGACAAGCCGACCAGCAGCAAGCCTTCGGCACCGTACATTACGTCTACCCTGCAACAGGCTGCGAGTAACCGCCTGGGCTACGGGGTGAAGAAAACCATGATGATGGCGCAACGCTTGTATGAAGCGGGCTACATCACCTACATGCGTACCGACTCCACCAACCTTTCGGCCGATGCGGTCGAAATGGCGCGGGCTTACATTGAAGGCGAGTTCGGCGCTTCGTATCTGCCGCCTGCACCTAACGTGTACAGCAGCAAGGAAGGCGCTCAGGAGGCTCACGAAGCGATTCGTCCTTCTGACGTGAATATGCACCCGAGCAAGCTGTCGGGCATGGAGCGCGACGCTGAGCGCCTCTACGAGTTGATCTGGCGCCAGTTCGTGGCGTGCCAGATGCTGCCGGCCAAATACCTGTCGACCACCGTCAGCGTTGCTGCGGGTGACTTTGAGCTGCGCGCCAAGGGCCGCATCCTCAAGTTCGACGGTTATACCCGTGTCATGCCGCAAATTGCCAAGCCGGGCGATGACGACGTACTGCCAGACATGGCTCAGGGCGATGTGCTGAAACTGATCGAACTCGATCCGAGCCAGCATTTCACCAAGCCGCCTGCGCGTTTCTCTGAAGCCAGCCTGGTAAAAGAGATGGAAAAACGCGGTATCGGTCGTCCTTCGACCTATGCAGCAATCATCTCGACCATTCAGGACCGTGGTTACGTGGCGCTGCACAACCGCCGTTTCTACTCCGAGAAAATGGGCGATATCGTTACCGAGCGTTTGTCCGAGAGCTTCTCTGACCTGATGGACTACGGCTTCACTGCCGGCATGGAAGAGAACCTCGATGGCGTAGCCCACGGTGAGCGCGACTGGAAAAACGTGCTGGACGAGTTCTACGGCGACTTCAAGAAGAAGCTCGAAGTAGCAGCAGCGCCGGAGGGTGGCATGCGTGCCAACCAGCCGGTGATGACCGATATTCCTTGTAAGGAATGCGGGCGTCCAATGCAGATTCGTACCGCCTCGACGGGTGTATTCCTGGGTTGCTCGGGTTACAGCCTGCCGCCTAAAGAACGTTGCAAGGCCACCGTCAACCTGGTGCCGGGCGACGAAATTGCCGCGGATGACGAAGGTGAGTCCGAATCGCTGGTGCTGTTGGGCAAGCATCGCTGCCCGATTTGCAGCACGGCGATGGATGCTTACCTGTTGGATGAGAAGCACAAGCTGCACATCTGCGGTAACAACCCGGATTGCACTGGCTACGAAATCGAAGAAGGCAGCTACCGCATCAAAGGCTACGAAGGGCCGAGCCTGGAGTGCGACAAGTGCGGCAGCGAGATGCAGCTCAAGACCGGCCGTTTTGGCAAGTTCTTCGGTTGTACCAACGGTGAATGCAAAAACACCCGCAAACTGCTGAAAAGCGGTGAAGCCGCGCCGCCGAAAATGGACCCGGTGAAAATGCCGGAGCTGAAGTGCGACAAGGTTAACGACACGTACATCCTGCGTGACGGTGCATCGGGCTTGTTCCTGGCCGCCAGCCAGTTCCCGAAAAACCGTGAGACCCGTGCGCCGCTGGTGATTGAAATTGTTCCGCACAAGGACGAAATTGATCCCAAGTACCACTTCCTGTGTGACGCGCCGAAGAAAGACCCGGATGGCCGTCCAGCAGTGATTCGCTATAGCCGCAAGACCAAAGAGCAGTACGTACAGACTGAAGTAGAGGGCAAGCCGACAGGCTGGCGTGCCTTCTACGACGGCAATAGCTGGAAGGTCGAAGACAAGCGTAAAGAAAAAGACGCTTGATCTGAGCTGACCGCTTAACAAAAACCGCGCAAGGGCTGCATGCCTTGCGCGGTTTTTTTGTTTGTGAGCGCGCATCTGTCCCGTAGCAGTTGCCGCAGGCTACGTCCGGCGACGTAGTCGTCGCAAACTCAAACACTGCGGTGTGACAGTTGCACCTGAAGCTCCGTATTTACGATCGCTGCGCAATCGGACGTAGCCTGCGGCAACTGCTACGAAGCTGGCATCGGGCTTTGCTCCTTGCGTCCACTGCCTCTGATCCCTGAGACTGCTCGCATTTACCCCATTCGCTGTGGAGCGCGCCCGCATGGCTCATGAACTCTATACCCGTACCAATCAGAAAATCTATTTCACCGGCCTGGCCCTGGAGGCCATGAAAAAGGCTGGGGAAGGGCGGGCGATGAATGCTCAGGCGCTGGTTCAGGCTGAGCGCGAGTCTGCGGTGTTTCATTTGTACGGTGCATTGCTGGGGTTGTGCCATGAGATTGCTGGCTTTTATCGCCTGCCACAGGCCAATGCATCGCGGGTTGAGTTATTACTCACCCAAGAGGTGCTGGATGCGATAGCTATTCCAGAACTTGCCGAGATGGTCGAGCTGGCGCGAGCGCCACAGACCTGGCTTGCGCAACTGGTGGCCATCCATGCGGCGCTGTATCAGCCGCTGCAGGCGCCGAAAAAGGTCAAGGTGGATGTGTTCCAGCCTTTGATCGTTGCGGTCAATCTGGAGGATGAGGCGCCCGAAGAGTTGAGCCGTGAAACCCTGGAGGAGTGGCGGCAGAACCTGAAAGGCTTGGCCATTCGGTTTCGTGATGGGCTCAATGAGTGCTGATAGTTACAAGTAAAACTGTACAGTCATTCATCAGTCCGCAAGCAATGCACCACATATCCTGTCAGATTTACAAAGGATGACTGGTATAATCTCGCGCTTTCGTGGAGAACAAACTTATATGCCAACGTCCTTTCTAGAAATTGTCGAGTTGCCAGACGGCCGCATCGAGTTGCGCCGTGCTGAAGACGAAGGGTCTTTGGTGACGCTGAACTTCTCTGAAGATGCCAAGGCATTTCTTCAGGGGCAGCACGTAGAGGTGGCTAAAGCCATGCTCAGCGTAGGTGTGCAGATGGCCGGCCGGCTGGCCGAAGGCGATTTTGAAAAAGACGACGGGCCGCACGTTCTTCATTGAGTGGTAGGCAGGATGTAGACCGCCCGCGATGGGGGCTGCGTAGCGTGATGCCTGTAGGAGCTGACGAGCTACGCGAGGCTGCGATCTTTTGATCTTTCGTGCAGGTAACACGTCGCCTGGAAAGAACCCGCGTCAAAAGATCGCAGCCGTCGTGCCTCGGCAGCTCCTACGAATCGGTGGGCCAGACCGTTTTTGCTTTTTTAACCCAGGCGAATATTCAAGCTTTGCCCGTGGCCAGTGCGCGCTGCGCCAATAAGCTGTTGGCGAGCGGCGGCGTTCAGTGGGTTGATCCAGCTGACTACCGTGTGGCTGCGGCCAAGGCGTAGGGCTTCGCACGTGAGTTGCAAGGTGCTTTTGTTGCCGTTGGGTTGAAGCAGTAGAATGCGCTCGCGGTTCAGTCCGGCGTCGCGCAACCAGCTTTGGGTCAAGCTTGCAGGCGGGGCGATCAGTGTCAGCCAGCGAGCGTCTTGCTGTTCGCTCAACTCGCGCAGCATGGGAGCAAGCAGGTTCAGGCAGTTTCCGGCAGCACCACGTAACGACAGTTCACTGAATACTTCAGGTTCGGCGCTCCAGGGTAAATCGAGCACGTCTTTGATCGCCGGGGTCATGGGTTGTGCCATGAACGCCTCGAACAGGGTGAGTTGTGCTGGCAGCGGTGCGTGTGGGAACTGCATGAAGCCTCCTTTAGCGGCGAATGACGCCGACACTCAAGCCTTCAATGACCAGTTCCTGGTCCTTGAGGTTGACTTCAATTGGGGCGAAGTCCGGGTTTTCAGCAATTAGCCAGACCTTGCTGCCTTCGCGCTTGAAGCGTTTGACCGTGACTTCGTCGTCGATACGCGCTACCACGATCTGGCCGTTGCGGGCTTCGCGGCAGGTATGAACGGCAAGAAGGTCGCCATCGAAGATGCCGACGTCCTTCATGCTCATGCCTTGAACCCGCAACAGGTAATCGGCGCGCGGATGGAAGAAGGTCGGGTTGATGTTGCATGACTCTTCGACATGTTCCTGTGCCAGGATCGGGGCGCCAGCAGCGACTCGGCCAATGATGGGCAGGGTGGACTCGTCAGACTTGGCTTCGAAGCCTGGTATGCGAATACCGCGCGAGGCGCCGGGGGTCATCTCGATGGCGCCCTTGCGGGCCAGGGCCTTGAGGTGTTCTTCGGCAGCGTTCGGCGACTTGAAGCCCAGTTCCTGTGCGATCTCGGCACGGGTGGGCGGGTATCCGTTGTCATCCAGGCATCGCTTGATGAAGGCCAGGATCTCAGCTTGGCGTGGCGTCAGTTTTAGCATGTTGATCGCTCTGTCTTTTTATACAGTGACTGGGATTATATACAGTGAAGGCTTATTGGCAATCACCCATTTCCGGCAGTCCGCTGGACGGTCATTGGCAGGTCGTACTGGCGGTACTTTATCAGGCACGGCCTGGCGGGCCGAGGCTGTGGTTAAATGCGAAACCGTCCGGTCGCAAAACGAATACGCCGCCTTGACTTTTTACAATCTGAAACGTATGTTTCAAACACTTGTTTAAATGTTTGTCAGGCGGAGTAGCCATGGCCCAGTCGGAAACCGTTGAACGTATCCTTGATGCTGCTGAGCAGCTGTTCGCGGAAAAAGGTTTTGCCGAAACCTCGTTGCGGCTGATTACCAGCAAGGCCGGGGTTAACCTGGCGGCGGTCAATTACCATTTTGGTTCAAAAAAAGCGTTGATTCAGGCGGTCTTCTCGCGTTTTTTGGGGCCGTTTTGCGCCAACCTCGACCGTGAGCTGGAGCGCCGTCAGGGCAAGCCAGAGAATCGTCCCAGTCTTGAAGAGCTGCTGGAGATGCTGGTCGAGCAGGCGTTGACGACTCAGCCACGCAGTGGCAACGACTTGTCGATCTTTATGCGCTTGCTGGGCTTGGCCTTCAGTCAGAGCCAGGGTCACTTGCGGCGCTATATTGAAGACATGTACGGCAAGGTATTTCGCCGTTATATGCTGCTGGTCAACGAAGCTGCGCCGCAAATCCCGCCTATCGAGTTGTTCTGGCGCGTGCATTTTATGCTCGGTGCGGCAGCTTTTAGCATGTCCGGGATCAAGGCATTGCGTGCGATCGCCGAAACCGATTTTGGGGTCAATACCTCGATCGAACAGGTGATGCGCCTGATGGTGCCGTTCCTGGCGGCAGGCATGCGCGCCGACAGTGGCGTGGTCGACCCGGCGATGGCTTCTGCCCAGCTTCGCCCTCGCAGTAAAACCCCGCAGGTTGCCGGCAAGGTTTGACCTGCTGCGGGTGGGCGTGGCAGCTGAGTTCCGCTAAGCTAGCTGCCATGCCTAACCTTGATTCATTGCCCTCGTTTGCTTCCCTCATTGACTCGCCGACGCTTCGTTTGCTCGAAGCGCACCGAGCTGTGCCTGAGCATTTTGAGCGGGCAATGAGCACTCTCTTTTTAAAGGATTACCCATGAGTTCTGCTTTGCAAGGCTCCTTGATGGTGGACGTCGCCGGTACCTGGCTGACGGCTGAAGACCGGCAATTGCTGCGCCAGCCTGAAGTGGGCGGGCTGATTATCTTTGCGCGCAACATCGAGCATCCACGTCAGGTACGTGAGCTGAGTGCATCGATTCGCGCCATTCGCCCGGACTTGCTGCTGGCTGTCGATCAGGAAGGCGGGCGGGTACAGCGTCTGCGCCAAGGCTTTGTGCGTTTGCCCGCCATGCGTGCGATTGCCGATAACCCGAATGCCGAGTACCTGGCAGAGCAGTGTGGCTGGATCATGGCCACTGAAGTGTTGGCGGTGGGTCTGGACCTGAGCTTTGCCCCGGTTCTGGATCTGGATTACCAGCGCAGTGCAGTCGTTGGAACTCGATCATTTGAAGGCGATCCTGAGCGTGCCGCCGTGTTGGCTGGAGCGTTTATTCGCGGAATGAATGACGCGGGCATGGCTGCAACGGGCAAGCATTTTCCGGGGCACGGTTGGGCAGAGGCTGATTCTCATGTCGCCATTCCGACCGATGAACGTAGCCTTGAGCAGATTCGTGCTCACGACCTGGTGCCGTTTGCGCGTTTGAGCAAGCAGTTGGCGGCGGTGATGCCAGCTCACGTGATCTATCCGCAAGTAGACAGTCAACCTGCTGGTTTTTCTCGTCGCTGGTTGCAAGACATCCTGCGTGGCGAGTTGCAGTTTGATGGCGTGATTTTCAGCGATGATTTGTCGATGGCCGGCGCCCATGTGGTGGGCGATGCCGCCAGTCGTATTGAGGCGGCCTTGTCGGCCGGGTGTGACATGGGGCTCGTGTGCAACGACCGTGCGGCCGCCGAGCTGGCACTGAGCGCTGCCCAACGGATGAAGGTAACGCCTTCACCACGGATTGCGCGCATGCGTGCTCAGGCCAGCGCCAGCACCGACTATCGCCAGGATCCGCGTTGGTTGGTAGCGGTGGGCGCACTCAAAGATGCTCAGCTTATTGCTTAAGCGATACTGTAGGAGCGAGCTTGCTCGCGATCCAGGCAACGCGGTTTTTCAAATAAACCGCGGTGATGCAATCGCGAGCAAGCTCGCTCCTACAGGGTACAGGGGGTTTTCAGCG
Source organism: Pseudomonadota bacterium (assembly GCA_040385125.1). Classification (GTDB taxonomy): domain Bacteria; phylum Pseudomonadota; class Gammaproteobacteria; order Pseudomonadales; family Pseudomonadaceae; genus Aquipseudomonas. The sequence continues at coordinate 13,347 of JAZKIA010000040.1, forward strand.
CTTTTCGATTTTCGGTGGCAGTGGCGCGAACAGGGCGTCGATGTCGTCGTCCTGAAGTTTCCAGTCACCGGAAATTCGCCCGTCGAGTATGCCAGCGGCCAAATCTGACTTTTCCTGCTGCAGGTGCTGGATCTTCTCTTCCACGGTGCCGCGAGCAATCATTTTGTACACAAACACCGGTTTTTCCTGGCCGATCCGGTAGGCGCGGTCGGTGGCCTGGTTTTCGGCGGCCGGGTTCCACCACGGGTCGTAGTGGATCACGGTGTCGGCTGCGGTCAGATTCAAACCCACTCCGCCAGCCTTGAGGCTGATCAGAAAGATTTGCAGCTTGCCGCTCTGGAAGTCCTTGACCGGTGCGCGGCGGTCACGGGTTTGCCCGGTGAGCAAGGCGTAGCTGATTTTGCGCTTTTTCAGTTCCGCTTCGATCAGGCCGAGCATTGAGGTGAACTGCGAGAACAGCAGGATCCGTCGACCTTCGGCAAACAGTTCGTCGAGCATCAGCATCAAGCTGTCGAGCTTGCCCGAGGTGCTGCCTTTTTTCGGCGGGGTGTCGCTGATCAGGCGCAAGTCGCAACAGACCTGGCGCAGCTTGAGCAGCGCTTCGAGGATGATGATCTGGCTGCGGCCGACACCTTTGCGGGTGATTTCGTCGCGTACTTTTTTGTCCATCGCCAGGCGCATGGTTTCGTACACGTCGCGCTGCGCTTCGTTGAGATCGACCCAATGGATGATTTCGGTCTTGGGCGGCAGTTCGGTGGCGACTTGCTCCTTGGTCCGGCGCAGCAGGAACGGTTTGATCCGCGCATTCAGGTGCTGCAAGCGCTCATCGCTGCCGTGACGCTCGATGGGTACCCGGTAATCGCGGTTGAAGGTTTTGACGTCACCCAGCCAGCCGGGCAGCAAGAAGTGAAACAGCGACCACAGCTCGCCCAAGTGGTTTTCCAGCGGAGTGCCGCTCAGGCACAGGCGTTGTCGTGCAACCAACTCGCAGGCGGCTTGTGAGGCTTTGCTGCCTGGATTCTTGATGTACTGCGCTTCGTCCAGCACCAGTATGTGCAACGGCAGTTTTGCCAGCAGATCAATGTCTTTGGGCAGCAGGGCGTAGGTGGTCAGGATCACGTCGTAGTCGTTGAGGTGCTCAAAATGCTTTTTGCGCGTCGCGCCATATAGCGCCAGCACCTTGAGTTGCGGGGTGAAGTGCGCCGCCTCGTCGAGCCAGTTGGGGATCAGGCTGGTGGGCATCACCACCATCGCCGGGCGATCCAGTCGGCCGGCATTTTTCTCGCACAGAATATGCGCCAGGGTTTGCAGGGTTTTACCCAGGCCCATGTCGTCCGCAAGAATCCCGCCGACCTCAAGCTGGCGCAATGACTGCATCCAGCTCAGCCCCTCGAGTTGATAAGGGCGCAAATTGGCGTTGAGCCCTTGCGGGGCTTCGACACTGAAGTCCTTGATGTCACGCAGGCGCTGGGCAAAGCCGCGAATCTGTTCGCCGCCTTCCCAGCGCAAGGGCAGGGCATCCAGTGCATTAAGGCGCGGAGCGTCCGCGCTTTTGATCCGCAGCGTGGTGGCGCCGGGGTCGTCGCCCAGGTAAAACTCACCGAGCGTGGCCAGTACCGGCTTCAGGCGCCCATAAGGCAGGGCCACTTGCAGTGGCCCGTGGGTGCTGCCAGGCGTGGACGGGATGTTCACCAGAATCAGTTCGTCGTCGCGGCGCCTTGCCAGCTTTTCAGCGCTCAGCAGGTCGCTGTGCGAGCGCATCAGGTTCAACAGGATCGGCAGCAGGCTCAGGCGCTGACCGTTGACGATAATCCCCAGCTCCAGGTCGAACCAGTCGCGCTCCGGGGCTTCGTCGACGTTGGCGTACCAGTCTTCCACCGGGCTCAGGTCGAAGCCGAAGTCTTCATCGATCTGCAATTCCCAGCCTTGTTCACGCAGGCCGGACATCTGGTTAAGGGTGAAGTTGAGCCAGGCGCTGTCGTTGACCATCTCGAACAGTTCGCCGGCACTTTCCGGCAGAGCCTTGCTCTGGCGCGTGGCGATCTTGAAGCCTAGGCTGCGCAGTTGTTCGCGGTAGGCGTTTTCGGCTGGTGGATGGCGCTTGATACGCAGGACCTGCTGCTCCTGGCGAACCAGAATGTCAGCGTTTTTCTGCCCGGACACGTAGTGCTCAAGGTAGTTAAACGACAGTGCGGCTCGGTGCTGGATGTAGCGCTGCATTTTGCCGTTACGCGGTTCAAACGCGCTGAACTCGACACTGGCCAGCCACAGCCGAGGCGTGGGCTGTACATCGTCGATCAACTGCTCGGGCAGGTTGGCGGGGCGGCGCGAGTCGAGTACGGCCTGGAGTTTTTCCAGAAGCTCGGCGTCCTGGGCAGCGGCAGGGTAATTCAAGGTGTCTTCAATCTTCAGTAATACGGCAGCGGTGTGCTTGCAGTTGGTGCGTACGGGGCAGGTACAGTTTGCGCTGACCAACAGCAGCGAGCCTTTAGCGGACTCGCGCAATTGAATGGTCTGACGGTAAGTGTTCTCGCCTGAGCCCTGGCAGCTTGAGGTGATGAGGCTGTCGCCGATTTGGGCGATCCTGACACGGTTTTGCCGGGCGTAGCTGCGGCCACGCTCCAGGCATTGTTCTTTGAAGCGGCTGACCCAGCTCGGTGCAAGCGGCTTGGTCAGCCGGGGTGTCTGGTTTAGGGACATGGGGACTTCATTGGGCAGATCCCATCAGGAAGACTTCGGCGTCAGGCGTTCAAATAGCGCCTCGATGGTGTTGAAACGCTCTTCCGGGCGTTCCATCGGCACCATGAACTTGAACAGCGTTGCGCCTTCGAATTTGTAGCGGTTGGGCTGGCCTTGAATCAGTTTGATCAGCATCATCGGGTCAACCGGGGTATCGGCCGCGAATTCAATCCGCCCGCCTTGTGGGCCGGCATCGACCTTTTTGATCCCCAGTTGCTCGGCCTGCAGTTTGAGCAAGGTAATGCGCACCAGGTTCTTGGTCGGCTCCGGCAACAAGCCAAAGCGGTCGATCATCTCGACCTGCAGGTCTTTAAGGCCGTCCTCGTCGCTGGCCGAGGCAATGCGTTTGTAGAGGATCAGCCGGGTGTGTACATCCGGCAGGTAGGCCTCAGGAATCAAGGCAGGCACGCGCAGGTTGATTTCCGGGCCGCCGCCCAGCGGCTGGTCGAGGTTGGGCTGTTCGCCCTTGCGAATCGATTTGACCGCGCGCTCGAGCATTTCCATGTACAGGGTAAAGCCTACGGCCTGGATCTGGCCGCTTTGGCCGTCCCCGAGCAGCTCGCCCGCGCCGCGGATTTCGAGGTCGTTGGTGGCCAGCACAAAACCGGCGCCCAGGTCCTGGGTGTTGGCGATGGCTTCCAGACGCTTTTGCGCATCCCCGGTAATTTGCTGACGTGGTGGCGTCAGCAAATAGGCGTAGGCCTGGTGGTGACTGCGTCCTACACGGCCGCGCAACTGGTGCAACTGGGCCAGGCCGAACTTGTCGGCGCGCTCGATGATGATGGTGTTGGCGCTTGGCACGTCGATACCGGTCTCGATGATGGTCGAGGCGATCAGCACGTTGAAACGCTTGTGATAGAAGTCGCTCATCACTTGTTCGAGTTCGCGTTCGCGCATTTGGCCGTGGCCGATACCGATACGTGCTTCCGGTACCAGCTCCGCCAGTTCGGCGGCGCATTTCTCGATGGTTTTGACGTCGTTGTGCAGGTAGTAAACCTGACCGCCGCGCAGCAATTCACGCAGCAGGGCCTCTTTGACCGTGCTGTTGTTTTGCTCCATGACGAAGGTGCGCACCGACAATCGGCGCGCCGGTGGCGTGGCGATGATCGACAGGTCGCGCATGCCCGACACAGCCATGTTCAGGGTGCGCGGGATCGGCGTTGCGGTGAGGGTCAGAATATCAATCTCACTGCGCAGGGCCTTGAGCTGTTCTTTCTGGCGAACCCCGAAACGGTGTTCTTCGTCGATGATCACCAGGCCGAGGTTTTTGATTTTTACGTCGTCTTGCAGCAGCTTGTGAGTGCCGATCACGATGTCGATCTTGCCTTCGGCCAGATCGGCCACGGCCGCATTGATTTCTTTGGCGGATTTGAAGCGGCTCATCACCTCAACGGTTACCGGCCAATCGGCAAAACGGTCGCGGAAGCTGTTGTAGTGCTGCTGGGCGAGCAAGGTAGTGGGCACCAGAATCGCTACCTGACGCCCGCCATGCACGGCAATAAAGGCTGCGCGCATGGCCACTTCGGTTTTGCCGAAGCCCACGTCGCCACACACCAGTCGATCCATCGGCTTGGGCGACAGCATGTCGGCGCGCACCGCTTCGATGGTGGTTTGTTGGTCCGGGGTTTCTTCAAACGGGAAGCCGGCGCTGAAAGTCGCGTAATCCGCTTTCGGATCGGCAAAGGCATAACCTTCGCGGGCGGCACGGCGGGCATAAATATCCAGCAGCTCGGCGGCCACGTCGCGCACCTGTTCGGCGGCTTTGCGCTTGGCTTTTTGCCAGGTCTCTGAGCCCAGACGGTGCAGCGGCGCCAGTTCGTCATCGCTGCCGGTGTAGCGGGCAATCAGGTGCAGGTTGGCCACGGGCACGTAGAGCTTGGCGCCTTCGGCGTATTCGAGGGTCAGGAATTCGGCCACCTGATTATCGATCTCCAGCGTCGCCAACCCTTGATAGCGGCCGACACCGTGGTCGATGTGCACGACCGGTGCGCCTTCACGCAGCTCGGTGAGGTTCTTGATCACCGCATCGTTGTTGGCGTCGGTGCGTTTTTCACGACGTCGACGTTGCATCACCCGTTGCCCGAACAGCGGGCTTTCGGCGATCAGCGCCAGCGCTGGATCGTCCAGCAGCAGGCCTTCATCCAGCGGGGCGATGGTGATGGCCAGACGGTGTTTGCCGCTGACAAAATCGGCCCAGCTATCAACGGTTTTCGGGCGTAGCTTCAATCGCTCAAGCAGTTCAAGCAGCACTTCGCGCCGACCGGCCGATTCGGCGGTGAACAGCACGCGGCCGTCAAATTGTTCAAGAAAGCCCGACAAGGCCGCCAGCGGCTGATTGGCTTTGGCTTCGATTGCCAGATTCGGCAGCGCTTGAGCCGGGAAGCGTTCACGGCTGCTGCCGGTGTCCACGTCGTCCTGGCTGACGACCACACGTGGCCAGTTCTTGAGGCGGGCGAAGCAGTCTTCGACCGGCAAGAACAGCTCGGCGGGTGGCAGCAAAGGGCGCGAAGGGTCGATTCGGCGCTCTTCGTAGCGGTTGCGCACGTCAGACCAGAAGTTCTCGGCGGCTTGTTCGATGCCTGGCAGCGAAAACACCTGGGTGTCGCCCGGCAAGTAATCGAACAGGGTCGAGGTTTCATCGAAAAACAGCGGCAGGTAGTACTCGATGCCCGCCGGAGTAATGCCGCTGGTCAGATCCTGGAAGATCGGGCAGCGCCGGAAGTCGACATCAAAGCGCTCGCGAAAACGCGCTTTGAAACGGGTAACGGCATCTTTTTGCAGCGGGAACTCGCGTGCCGGCAGCAGCCGCACCGAATCAACCTTGTCGATTGAGCGCTGGGTTTCCGGGTCGAAAGTACGCAGGGTTTCGATTTCGTCGTCGAACAGGTCGATCCGGTAAGGCAGTTTGCTGCCCATCGGGAACAGGTCGATCAGCGCACCGCGTACCGCGAACTCACCATGCTCGTACACCGTGTCAACGCAGCGATAGCCGCTGGCTTCCAGTCGGGTGCGCATTTGCTCCACGTCGAGCTTTTGGCCAATGTCCAACACCAGGCTGCTGCCGAGCAGAAACCGGGTCGGGGCCAAGCGATGTAGGGCGGTAGTGATAGGCACTACCAAAACGCCATGATCGAGCTCTGGCAGCCGGTAGAGGCTGGCAATACGCTGGGAAATGATGTCCTGGTGCGGCGAAAACAGGTCGTAGGGCAGGGTTTCCCAGTCGGGGAAATGCAGCACCGGCAGTTCGGGCGCAAAGAACCTCAGCTCTTGCTCAAGGCGTTCAGCGCTTTGGCTGTCGGCGGTCAGGAGCAGGGTGAAGCGCTTGGCGGCGCTGGCGGCCTCGGCAATTGCGAGGCTCAGGGCGGCACCGGGCAGGTTGCCCCAGTGCTGTTTACCTGCGGTGGCAGGGAGTTTCGGTAGACGCAGGACGGGCACGGAAGGTTGAGCTCCAAGCGTTGCGACAAAGTCGGCAATTGTAGCGGGCCAAAGGGCTGGCTGTCAGTTGCAGTCTTTCACGGGTGGCCGAAATCAGCCCGCGATGATGCCAAAGGGTGAGCGCAGGAGGGGGGAAACCCTTTGAAAACAGAGGCTGATGAATTTTTTTTGCCTTTGTTTACTAGGGCTTAATCGTTTCAGTTGCAGCGTGTGACAGGCGTGCATTGCCCCTGTCTGGACACAACTGCATAATGTAGCCCCTTTTTTCAGCCCCTACATGTGGAAGGTTCCCGTGACTCAGAAGCCCGACCAGTGTCTTGGTGAATGGATCGACCGTGAAGCACTCGCAGAAGCGATGATTCCGCTTATCGGTCAGCTATACCGCAATAACAATGTGGTTAGCTCGATCTATGGCCGCAGCCTGATCAACCGTTCAGTCATTGCGATTCTCAAGGCTCACCGCTTTGCTCGCCATCGCCAGTCCGACGACAGCGAATTGTCCGTACACGAAACTTTCCCTCTGCTTAAAGCGATGAGCGAGCTCAAGCTCGGCGCCGCTTCGGTAGACCTGGGCAAGTTGGCCGTTAAATTCAAGGCCCAGGGCAATGGCCGGACTGCTGAGCAGTTCGTGCGCGAAGAACTGGCCGATGTAGTGGGTCAGCAAAACGCTTCTGCACGTAAAGGCACTGATGTTGTGTTGTACGGCTTCGGTCGTATCGGCCGTCTGCTGGCGCGCATCCTGATCGAAAAAACCGGTGGTGGCGACGGTCTGCGTCTGCGTGCCATTGTTGTGCGCAAAGGCGCCGACAACGATCTGGTCAAGCGTGCAAGCCTGCTGCGTCGCGACTCGGTACATGGCCCGTTTGATGGCACCATCGTGATCGATGAAGTCAACAACACCATTACTGCTAACGGCAACCTGATCCAGGTGATCTACGCGAAGAACCCGACTGAGGTGGATTACACCCAGTACGGCATTCAAAACGCCCTGCTGGTGGACAACACCGGTGTATGGCGTGACGCCGACGGTCTGGGTCAGCATCTGGCGTGCCCTGGTATCGACCGCGTGGTCTTGACCGCTCCGGGCAAGGGCAAGCTGAAGAACATCGTTCACGGCATCAACCACGGCGAAATCACCGCAGACGACAAGATCGTTTCGGCGGCATCCTGCACCACCAACGCCATCGTGCCGGTGCTCAAGGCTGTCAACGACAAGTTCGGCATCGTCAACGGTCACGTTGAAACGGTTCACTCGTACACCAACGACCAGAACCTGATCGACAACTTCCACAAGGGCGATCGCCGTGGCCGCAGCGCCGCGCTGAACATGGTAATCACCGAGACCGGTGCTGCTACCGCTGCTGCCAAGGCCCTGCCTGAGCTGGCTGGCAAGCTGACCGGTAACGCGATCCGTGTTCCAACGCCAAACGTGTCGATGGCTATCCTCAACCTGAACCTTGAGAAGCCGGCTACCCGTGAAGAAATGAACGAGTACCTGCGCTACATGGCGCTGCACTCCGACCTGCACAAGCAAATCGACTACGTGAACTCGCAGGAAGTGGTTTCCACTGACTTCGTAGGTTCGCGTCACGCTGGTGTTGTGGATGCTGAAGCCACCATCTGCAATGACAACCGCGTTGTGCTGTACGTTTGGTACGACAACGAATTCGGTTACAGCTGCCAGGTAGTGCGCGTGATGGAAGACATGGCCGGGGTTAACCCGCCAGCGTTCCCTCGCTAAGCAACCGCCTATAAAAAAACCCCGATTTTTCGGGGTTTTTTTATGGGCGATATTTGGCTTCGCAAGTCGTGTGTGAGGGCGCACCCCGTCTACTGGGACACCGATCCGTAGGAGCTGCCGAGGAACGACGGCTGCGATCTTTTGACGTTGATGCGTTGTCTGCACGAAAGATCAACAGCTCGCAGCTTTCGTGCCTCAGCAGCTCCTACGGGGGCTCATGGCAGAAAAATGATGCGCGCAGACAAAAATAGCCAACGTCGAGACCAAGGGTTAATGTTCGCGGCGTCCAGGGTTCTATAGACTGTGCCCCACGTTTTGTTCCTTCATGGCGCTGGCCGCGACATGATTTAGCCGCAGGCGCCCCCAAATGGGTGCCTCGGCCTGTTCTGAGGAGTACGCATGGCTGTCTACAACTACGACGTAGTGGTACTGGGTTCTGGCCCGGCAGGAGAAGGTGCGGCAATGAACGCCGCAAAAGCAGGACGCAAAGTGGCGATGGTCGATAGTCGGCGCCAAGTGGGCGGCAACTGCACGCACTTGGGCACTATCCCGTCCAAAGCCTTGCGTCACTCGGTTCGCCAGATCATGCAGTTCAACACCAACCCGATGTTCCGGGCCATTGGTGAGCCGCGCTGGTTCTCGTTCCCGGACGTACTGAAAAGCGCCGAAAAAGTCATCTCCAAGCAGGTCGCTTCGCGCACGGGTTTCTACGCCCGTAACCGTGTTGATCTGTTCTTCGGCACCGGCAGCTTCACCGACGAGCAAACCATCGAAGTGGTCTGCGCCAATGGTGTGGTTGAAACCCTGATGGCCAAGCAGATCATTGTCGCGACCGGCTCGCGTCCTTATCGCCCGGCCGATATCGATTTCACTCACTCGCGGATCTACGATAGCGACACCATCCTCAGCCTCGGCCACACACCGCGCAAACTGATTGTGTACGGTGCTGGCGTGATTGGCTGTGAATACGCGTCGATCTTCAGCGGTCTGGGTGTGCTGGTTGAGCTGGTGGACAACCGCGAACAATTGCTGAGCTTCCTCGATTCCGAGATCTCGCAGGCGCTGAGCTACCACTTCAGCAACAACAACATCACCGTGCGCCACAACGAAGAGTACGAGCGGGTTGAAGGCGTCGAAAACGGCGTGATTCTGCACCTCAAGTCCGGCAAAAAGATCAAGGCGGACGCCTTGCTCTGGTGCAACGGCCGTACTGGTAACACTGATCAGTTGGGTCTGGAAAATATCGGGCTCAAGGCCAATGGCCGCGGCCAGATCACGGTTGATGAAAACTATCGCACCACCGTGCCTAACATCTACGCAGCGGGCGATGTAATCGGTTGGCCGAGCCTGGCCAGTGCCGCACACGACCAGGGTCGTTCGGCATCGGGCAGCATCGTGGATAACGGCAGCTGGCGTTTTGTGAATGATGTGCCAACCGGTATTTACACCATTCCCGAGATCAGCTCGATCGGCAAGAACGAGCAAGAGCTGACTCAGGCCAAAGTGCCGTACGAAGTGGGCAAGGCGTTCTTCAAAAGCATGGCGCGAGCGCAGATTGCCGGCGAGCCGCAAGGCATGCTGAAAATCCTGTTCCACCGTGAAACCCTTGAAGTACTGGGCGTTCACTGCTTCGGTTATCAGGCGTCAGAGATCGTGCACATCGGTCAGGCGATCATGAACCAGCCGGGCGAACTCAACACCCTGAAGTACTTCGTGAATACCACGTTCAACTACCCGACCATGGCTGAAGCCTATCGGGTAGCGGCTTACGATGGCCTTAACCGGCTTTTTTGAGCGGCTCCGGCCGGTGGCCTGAGCCGGCCGGGGAGACCGATTTCAGCCATTCCCGAGGGTGGCAGTGGCCAAACCGGGAAAGTCTGTAATCAGGCTATCTACGCCGAAGTCAGCGAGCCTGCGCATTAGCGCAGGTTCGTTGACTGTCCAGACCGACACATGCAAGCCCATGCGCTGAGCTTTCTCCAGGCGTTCCGGGGTGCAGAGTGTCCAGTTCAATGCCAGCATTTCACAGCCATAGCTCTGGGCGACCTTCAGTGGGTCGAGCCAGGCGTATTCGGCTACCAGTCCGCGTGACAAGTCGGGTGTCAGCTCCACGGCAGCCTTGAGCACTTCGCGAGAGCTGGAGGTGACGGTGACCTTGTCCATCAGGCCGTGACGTTCAGCCATTTCGCGGATTGCCAGAACGGTCGTGGCGGCACGGGTGCGCGATGCGCTTTTGACTTCCAACTGCCAGTGCTCGAAGTTGCACTTTTCAAACAGCTCTTCAAGGCGCGGGATTGGGCATGGATGCACCCAGTCAGGGGCCCCTTTGCGCGCGTCATAAGTCACCAGATCTGCTGCCGTGTGCTCGATGACTTTGCCGCGCCGGTCAGTGGTGCGCTTGAGGGTTGAGTCGTGGATCACCATCAACTCGCCATCTTTGGACAAGTGCAGGTCGAGTTCGCAGCGACGAACGCCGTGCTTGAGGCACTGCTCGAAGCTGGCAAGGGTGTTTTCCGGTGCTTCGCCTTTGGCGCCGCGATGGCCATAAATCAGGGTCACAAGTGCTCCTTTATGCAGCATTGACTGCGTCGAAATGTGGAGGCGTAGCGCATTTCACTGTAGGAGCGAGCTTGCTCGCGAAAAGCGTTAACGATAACGCGTGTTGGCTGCTTGAGCGCGATGACTTTGAGTGCATCGCGAGCAAGCTCACTCCTACAGTCCTTCGGGTTCGTTCAGCTCACGGGCCTGACGGCGTGCCAGCGCTTGTTTTTGCAGAATGTGGCGTGCCAGTAATTGGCGTTGAGTATCGGTGATCAATTCAAACTCTGTGCCAATGCCGTAGCCACCTTCTACGGCCTCGCAGTGCGTCACGCGGGCGCGCAGCAGCAAGCCCAGGGCTTGCGGCATCAGCACCAGCTTGAGCGCAAGATGACTGCCGACCGAGTAGGCGTGCGGGTGATGGAACTCGATACCGCCTTCGGACAGTTTGACCGGCTGTAGCTCGCCGATTTTGCCCAGCACCGTTTGCGCAACGATCTGGCTGAGCAGGTCGACGCGTTTGTTCAGGGTTTTAAGGTAGCTGGACAGCGTGCGGTCGCGCTCGCTGATCTGGCGCAGCAGGTGCTGGGATTCAAATTCACTCACGTGCAGTTCACTGAGCAAATTGAACAACGGTGACGCATCCTGCAACACTTCGCTGCTCGCAGCCTCAGGGGCTGACAGCGGGGTTATTTCCAGTGCGATCACATCCTCGATACGGTAGTATTCGCGGCGATCTGCTTCATCTAATGTCGACATGGCGAACCCATGATGGCGGCTGTGGTCTGAGTGTAAAGCTGCTTATCAGGCCCCGCCACAAGGACGTCTTCTTTTCCCTCGAACAAGCCCCGACATGTTCAGACCTCTCTTCGTATTTATCGGCACGCGTTATACCCGTGCAAAGCGCCGCAATCATTTTGTGTCGTTCATTTCCTTGACCTCGATGATCGGGCTCGCCTTGGGCGTGGTCGTGATGATCGTGGTGCTGTCGGTGATGAACGGCTTCGATCATGAGATGCGCACCCGCGTGCTGGGCATGGTGCCCCACGCGACCATCGTTGGTGATCAACCGATCAGTGACTGGCAAAGCCTGGCCGCGAAGGTCAAGCAGAACCCCAAGGTTGAGGCGGTAGCGCCTTATACCCAGATGCAGGGCCTGCTGACCCATGATGGCAATGTGCAGAAAGTGCTGCTCAATGCCATCGACCCGGCGCAAGAGCACAAGGTCTCGATCATTGACCAGTTCATGCTGCAAGGGCAGCTCGACGCGCTGACCCCCGGCAGTTTCGGCATCATCATTGGCGACAAGGCGGCTAAAAAGCTCGGCGTTGCGATTGGTGACAAGCTGACGTTCGTTGCACCGGAAGTCACGGTGACGCCGGCCGGGATGTTTCCGCGCATGAAACGTTTCACCGTGCAGGGCATTTTCCATGTCGGTGCCGGTGAAATTGACGGCTTTCTAGGCATCACCAACCTGCAGGATCTGGCGCGCTTGCAGCGCTGGAAACCTGATCAGGTACAGGGCTTGCGTCTCAAGTTCGACGACCTGTTCGAGGCACCGCGCACGGCGTGGGAAATCGCTGAAAAACTGGGCGAGAGTCAGTATTACGCCCGTGACTGGACGCGCACCCACGGCAATTTGTACCAGGCCATCCGCATGGAAAAAGCCATGATTGGCTTGCTGTTGCTGCTGATCGTTGCTGTTGCGGCCTTCAACATCATTTCCACGCTGGTGATGGTGGTGAATGACAAGAAGGGCGATATCGCGATTCTGCGTACCTTGGGCGCGACGCCGGGCACGATCATGGCGATCTTTATGGTGCAGGGCACCGTGATCGGGGTGGTCGGAACGGCGATTGGCGCGGTGGTTGGCATGTTTGCCGCGCTTAATGTCAGCGCCGCGATTTCGGGTCTTGAAAGCCTGCTGGGCCATAAATTCCTCAACGCCGACGTGTATTTCATCGACTACCTGCCGTCGCAATTGCAGGCGCAGGATGTGTTGATGGTGTGCGGTGCGGCATTGGTTCTAAGTTTCCTCGCGACCTTGTACCCGGCCTGGCGTGCTGCGCGCACCCAGCCTGCGCAGGCGCTTCGTTATGAGTGAGTTGGGCATGAAAGAACAAGCAGTGTTGAGTTGCCGCGACCTGGGCAAGTCCTACGAGGAAGGCCCGGAGTCAGTGGTTGTGCTGTCCGGCCTGCAACTGGAACTGCACCCCGGCGAGCGTGTGGCGATTGTCGGTACTTCTGGCTCAGGCAAAAGTACCTTGCTCAATTTGCTCGGCGGCCTCGATACCCCGTCCAGCGGCAGCGTCTGGCTGGCTGGCGAAGAGCTGTCGGCACTGAACGAAAAGGCCCGTGGCCTGCTGCGCAACCGCTCGCTGGGTTTCGTGTACCAGTTCCACCACTTGCTGCCCGAATTCACCGCGCTGGAAAACGTGTGCATGCCGCTGCTGATTGGCAAAACACCGATTCCCGAAGCGCGCAAGCGGGCCACCGCCTTGCTGACTCGGGTGGGCCTGGGTCATCGCCTGGAGCACAAACCGGCTGAACTGTCCGGTGGCGAGCGTCAGCGTGTGGCCATCGCTCGGGCGTTGGTCAACAACCCTGGGTTGGTGATGCTCGACGAGCCGACCGGCAACCTCGATTCGCACACTGCTCAGGGTATTCAAGACCTGATGCTGGAGCTCAGCACTTCGATGCGCACCGCGTTCCTGGTGGTAACCCACGACATGAACCTGGCCCGCCAGATGGATCGCGTGTTGCATCTTCAAGACGGTCGTCTGACCCCGATGTGATCGGCCAAGCTCGACGCCAAGTTTTGGCGCCGGGCCTTTTATTTTTAGTACGGTGCCCGCGAATGTTCAGACCGTTATCGATTTTTATCGGCACGCGCTATACCCGCGCCAAGCGCCGCAATCGTTTTGTTTCGTTTATCTCCATGACCTCGATGATCGGCCTCGCTCTGGGCGTGTTGGCGATGATTGTGGTGTTGTCGGTGATGAACGGCTTTCAGCGTGAAATGAGTAACCGCATTCTCGGCATGGTGCCGCACGCGACCATCGTCGGTGTAAAGCCGATTGATGACTGGCGTCCGGTGGCTGAGGCGGCGATGAAGAACCCTGAAGTGACGGCTGCCGTGCCGTTCACCGAGATGGAAGGCATGCTTTCCTACAAGGGTTCGATGCAGCCAATCCAGATCAGCGGCGTTGATCCTGCGCTGGAAGGCAAGGTTTCAATCGTCACTCAGCACATCGTGCAAGGCCGCATGGAAGACTTGAAGCCCGGCGAATTTGGTGTGGTGTTGGGTGACATTACCGCGCGACGTTTTCGTTTGGCCGTGGGTGACAAAATCACCCTGATCGTGCCGGAAGCCAGCACGGCACCGGGCGGGATCACCCCGCGCTTGCAGCGTTTGAGTGTGGTGGGCATCTTCAAAGTGGGCGCGGAACTGGACGGTTCCATGGGCCTGATCCATGTCGCCGATGCTGCTGCCATGCAGCGCTGGGAGCCGAATCAGGTGCAAAGCGTGCGTCTGGCGGTCAAGGATCTGTATGCCGCGCCGCAGGTCTCGCAGCAGGTGGCAACAGGTTTGGGCGCCGACTACACGGCAGACGACTGGACCCACACCCAAGGCAGCCTGTTCAGCGCGATGAAAATGGAAAAAACCATGATTGGCCTGCTGCTGCTGATGATCGTTGCCGTGGCTGCGTTCAACATCATCGCCACGCTTATCATGGTGGTGAATGACAAAGGTGCTGACATTGCGATCTTGCGCACCATTGGCGCTACGCCTCGCCAGATCATGGCGATCTTCATGGTGCAGGGCACAGTGATCGGGATTGTCGGCACCTTGATTGGCGGTGTGCTGGGAGTGATTGCGGCGCTGAACGTCAGCGAGTTGGTGGGCTGGATGGAACGGGTTTCCGGGCAGCACATCTTTAGCTCTGACGTGTACTTCGTCAGCAACCTGCCGTCAGAACTGCAAGGCGGTGATGTGGCCTTGATCTGCGGTGCGGGTTTTGTGTTGAGCTTCCTGGCCACGCTGTACCCGGCGTACCGCGCAGCCAAAATCGAACCTGCGCATGCGTTGCGCTATTCCTGATAGCTGAAATCAAGAGCCCCTCACCCCAACCCTCTCCCGGAGGGAGAGGGAGCTGATTGGTGGTGCGACGCAAATCTTCAGCACAGCCCCATTCAGTCCCCTCTCCCTCCGGGAGAGGGTTAGGGTGAGGGCGGCTTTTCTGGTAGTTCAATCACAAAGCGCGTCCACCCAGCCTGCGATTCACACCTGATCTGCCCGCCATGGGCGCGAATGATCGATTGGGTGATGGCCAATCCCAATCCCGCATGTTCGCTACTGCCTTCGCGGCGCGCCGGGTCTGCCCGATAAAACCGATCAAACAAACGTGGCACCTGTTCTGCCGGGATTCCCGCGCCGGTGTTTTCAATGCTGATGCGCACGTTGGCTACCGATGCCGCGATCAGTACTTTGATCGCGCCACCGGCCGGGGTGTAGCGCAGCGCGTTATCCAGCAGGTTGGAGAGGGCGCGGCGCAGCATGCTGCGGTCGCCGGCAATCTGGCCGGTGCCTTCGCGGGTCAGCTCGATCTGTGAGTCTTCGGCCAACAGGGTGAAAAACTCCAGCAGCGCATCAACCTCGGTGGCCAGTTCCAGCGGTTCGCGCCGGGGCGTGAGCAGGCCGTGATCGGCCTTGGCCAGGTACAGCATGTCGTTGACCAGTTGCGCCATCCATTGCAGTTCTTCGAGGTTGCTGTGCAGCGCCTCGCGGTATTCTTCCAGGTCCCGTGGTCGGGTCAGGGTGACTTGGGTGTGGGTCAGCAGGTTCGACAGCGGGGTGCGTAATTCATGCGCAATATCGGCGGAGAATGCCGACAATCGCTGAAAGGAATCATCCAGTCGCTCCAGCATGGCGTTGAACGCGCTGGCCAGTTCGGCCAGCTCGGCGGGCATTTGTGCTTGTGGTAAGCGAGCGTTGAGTGAGTCAGCCGAGACGCTGGCTGCAATCGCGCTCATGCGCCGCAAGGGGCGCAAGCCGCTACGGGCGGCCCAGGCGCCGAGAATGGCGGTAGCCAATGCTGAGAGGCCTACTGTCATCCAAATCAAGCGCTGCATGCGCTGCAAAAAGTGCTGGTGGTGGGTGATGTCCAGCAGCAGCGTCAGGCGCGGTGCGTTGGGCGAGTCAGGCAATGGGTTGAAAACACGGTAATCAATGCCCTCGATTTCCAGGCTGCCCAGGCCGGAGTGTGTAGGCAGTTCCCGTGGCAGGCGCGGTGAGCTGTCAAACCATAGATGCCCATCGGGGCCGCGTACTCGTACCGCCAGATCCGGCTGATGGGCAAGGTCTTGCAAGAGTGCGGGCAGGCGTTGGGTGAAGTTTGCCAGAGTGTCAGCACCGTGCAGCGTGTTGCGCAGAACCACGAGACGGCTTTCCAGCAGTTGTTGGTCCAGTTCGACGAAATGCACCTCGCTGGCGCGTCCGAACAGCACCCCGGCAAACAGTGAAACCACCGCGGTGCATCCGGCAAACAGCAGCGCCAGACGGCTGCTCAGGGACAGGCGGGGCATCAGTGGCTGCGCTCTTCGAGCACATAACCCATGCCGCGCACGGTGTGGATCAGCTTGTGCTCGTGGCTGTCGTCTATTTTCAGGCGCAGGCGCCGGATCGCGACTTCGATCACGTTGGTGTCGCTGTCGAAGTTCATGTCCCATACCTGTGAAGCAATCAGCGATTTTGGCAGTACTTCGCCCTGGCGGCGCAGCAGTAGCTCCAGCAGAGCGAACTCTTTGGCGGTGAGGTCGATGCGCTGGCCATTGCGTTCGACGCGGCGGCGAATCAGATCCAGACGCAGATCGGCCAGTTGCAGACTGGTTTCCTGAGTGGCGTTGCTGCCTCGACGCAGCAGGCTGCGCACCCGCGCCAGCAACTCGGAAAACGCGAAGGGCTTGACCAGGTAATCATCCGCCCCCAGCTCCAGGCCGTGGACCCGGTCTTCGACGGCATCGCGCGCGGTTAGAAACAGCACCGGTATCTCCAGGCCGGCGCTGCGCACCGCTTGCAAGATTTGCCAGCCGTTACGGCCAGGCAGCATCACGTCGAGAATCAGCAGCGAGTAATCGCCGGTCAAGGCCAGATGCTGGCCAGTGATGCCGTCGGCGGCCAGTTCAGTGGTGAACCCAGCCTCGCTCAAGCCCTGGCGCAGGTACTGTCCGGTTTTGGCCTGGTCTTCGACAATCAGCAGTTTCATGAGCAACTCATCACAAAAAATTACCTCAGCCTTATACCTTGGCCCCCTGTGTGTGGGGGGAAACTGACAAAGTTGTAATCTTACGGTCAGTTGCGTGCCAGCGCCGGGGTTTTAAAGTCGCTGAATGTTTGACCATTAACTCCTGGGAGTCTGTATGACTGTGCGTAATCGTTTGGCCTTTGCGGGTTGTTTGCTGGCGTTGAGCCTGCCGGTGATGGCATCGCCGGCTGACCACTATGCCTTCGGCCATCCTGCGCCTGCCGCCAGTGCCACGCGTACGGTGCAAGTCGAGATGACTGACATTGCTTTCACGCCCAAGTCTATGGACATAAAGGCCGGTGAAACCGTGCGCTTTGTGCTGGTCAACAAGGGCCAGCTGTTGCATGAGTTCAACTTGGGTGATGCGGCGATGCACGCTGAACACCAAAAAGAAATGCTCAAGATGCAGCAGGGCGGGATGATGACGCCGACCGCGATGAGCCACAAGGGTATGGATCATGCCTCGATGGGGCATGGCATGAAGCACGATGATCCCAACAGTGTGCTGGTCGAGCCGGGTAAAACCGCTGAATTGACCTGGACGTTCAGCAAGGCGGATAACCTGGAATTTGCCTGTAACGTGCCCGGTCACTACCAGGCGGGCATGGTCGGCAAGGTCAATGTTGAGCCTTAAATGGGTCTGATCGTCAGTGAACGCTGAAAGCCTGGTGTAAACCCGATAGAATTGCCGGGTTTTTCTAGCCAGGTTTTTGTCATGCATCCCGCAGCCGAACATTCGCCGCTGGGCAAGTCCAGTGAATACATCAGCACCTACACCCCGTCCTTGCTGTTCCCGATCCCGCGTGCGGCGAAATGGGCCGAGCTGGGGCTGAGCGCCGAAACGCTGCCTTATGTCGGGGTGGATTTTTGGAACTGCTTCGAGCTGTCGTGGTTGTTGCCCTCCGGCAAACCAGTGGTGGCCATTGGTGAGTTCTGCTTTGCCGCAGATTCGCCGAACATCGTTGAATCCAAGTCGTTCAAGCTGTATTTGAACTCGCTCAACCAGACGGTTTTTGCTGACACGCAAAGCCTCGAAGCGACCCTGCAGGCAGATTTGTCAGCCGCATCCGGCAAGCCGGTTGGCGTGCGCGTGCGCAGCTTGAACGATGTCCAGGCCGATGGCGTCGGCGTGTTGCCGGGTGTATGCATTGATGATCTGGATATCAGCGTCAGTGACTACGCGCATCCGCGTCCTGAGTTGCTCAAGTGTGATGCGTCGCAGGTGGTCGAAGAAAGCCTGTACAGCCATCTACTCAAATCCAACTGCCCGGTGACCAGTCAGCCTGATTGGGGCACGGTGGTGGTCGAGTACCGCGGCGCGGCGCTGGATCACGCCAGTTTACTGGCGTACCTGGTGAGCTTCCGTCAGCACTCGGACTTTCATGAGCAGTGCGTGGAGCGGATCTTTCTCGATTTGCAGCGCCTGCTCAAGCCGCAAAAACTGACCGTGTATGCGCGCTACGTGCGCCGTGGCGGGCTGGACATCAACCCGTACCGCAGCACCGAAACGGTTGAGTTTCAGAATCTGCGGTTGGTACGTCAGTAATACGGCTAAAAGCCCTCACCCCAACCCTCTCCCGGGGGGAGAGGGAGCTGATTGATGGTACGACGCAAATCTTCAGCACAGCCCCATTCAGTCCCCTCTCCCTCTGGGAGAGGGTTAGGGTGAGGGGCATCAGGCGTTATGCAGTTTCTTGGCCTGTTCCAGCACTGCCTCAACATGCCCCGGCACTTTCACGCCGCGCCATTCGTGACGCAACACACCGTCCTTGTCGATCAGGAACGTGCTGCGATCCACACCCATGTACTCCTTGCCGTACAGCTTTTTCAGCTTGATCACGTCAAACAGCTGGCACAAGGCTTCGTCCTTGTCGCTCAGCAACTCAAACGGGAAGCCTTGCTTGGCCTTGAAGTTCTCATGGGACTTGAGGCTGTCGCGTGACACGCCAAAAATCTCGGTATTCGCCGCCTGAAACTCGGCGTAATGGTCACGGAAACCCTGACCCTCGGTGGTACAGCCAGGCGTGCTGTCCTTGGGGTAGAAGTAAATCACTACCTGCTTGCCTTTGAGCGCCGACAGGTTGACGGTTTGCTCGCTGGTTGCCGGAATTTGAAACTCGTCTACCGGTTGATCAAGTGCAACGGTCATGAGTGGCTTCCTTACATCGGGTTCTGTGGGCGCCAAGGTTCGATCAGTGCGTCGAGGTTCAGCGCATCAGCGAAGTCCAGGAACTGATCGCGTAACCAGCTGATTTGAACGCCGGCCGGCAAGGTCACGGTAAACGTGGCGTTGAGCATGGTGCCGCCAGTTTGCGGTGCCTGGTAGGTGTCGCAGGTCAGGTTTTCCAGCTCGACGTGGTGGTCCATGAAGAACTGGCACAGCTCGTTGATGATGTCCGAGCGGTAGGCCGAGCTGACATACGCCACGTATGGCAATGCCTGCGGACGCGTTTCGAGTGCGGCGCTGCGTACCACGTTAACGCTGAATTCGTGCTTTTTGGCGAGCGCGGGCAGGCCAGCTTCAAGGCGGGCCAGAGCGTCCCAACTGCCAGTGATTTCCAGGACCAGCGCACTGCATTCGCCGTGGCGGGTCAGGCGGGAGGTCACGACGGCGCAGCGATTTTCATGGCTGGCGCGACACAGGACGTTAGTTAGCTCCATTGGGTTGGCGCCAAGGGCACTGATGACAAGGAATTGTTCGCGAACTGTGGGGGTGGACATGCAGCCTTCCTAAAACGATGAGCGGTCAGTACGGTCGATGCGCTGCGAGTCCCCTATCAGGCCTTTCGCAAACGCCAGAAGCCCGCGAATACGGCCTTGCAGACGATTTGCACACTCTGCAAATCGCGCTTGGGGGCGTTTGGGCGGGGCTTTTAGCGCGTGATAATGACCTGTGAAACAGGCTCGTGTGCGCATCAGTACCAATCAAAGGCTGAAGGGTAGCGAAAAGCAACGCGAAGGGGAATGCTCATCGGGCGCGCTGTTGCTTGTGCAAGGGTCATGGCGCCAGTACCATTACGGCTCTCTTTTTCCGGCAGGAGCGGTTGCATGATTGCGGGCAGTATGGTGGCACTGGTCACACCAATGGATGCACAAGGTCGTCTTGATTGGGACGCTCTGAGCAAACTGGTGGACTTTCACCTGCAAGAGGGCACCAACGCCATTGTTGCCGTTGGCACTACAGGTGAATCAGCAACTCTGGATGTGAACGAACACATCGAAGTGATTCGTCATGTCGTCAAACAGGTGGCAGGGCGTATCCCGGTGATCGCCGGTACGGGCGCCAACTCGACCCGTGAAGCGATCGAGCTGACCTCCAATGCGAAGGCTGCAGGTGCTGATGCGTGCCTGCTGGTCACGCCGTATTACAACAAGCCGACCCAGGAAGGCTTGTATCAGCACTTCCGTGCGATCGCCGAAGCGGTCGATATCCCGCAGATCCTTTACAACGTGCCGGGCCGTACCGCCTGCGACATGCTGGCAGCCACGGTTGTGCGTCTGTCGACTGTGCCGAACATCATCGGCATCAAGGAAGCCACTGGCGACATGCAGCGCGTCAAGGACATCCTGGCCGGTGTCAGCAGCGACTTCCTGGTGTACTCCGGCGATGACGCGACGGCGGTTGAGCTGATCCTGCTCGGCGGCAAAGGCAATATCTCGGTCACTGCCAACGTTGCTCCGCGTGCCATGAGCGATTTGTGTGCAGCTGCCATGCGTGGTGATGCAGAGACGGCTCGGGCTATTCACGAAAAACTGATGCCGCTCAATAAAACCCTGTTTATCGAATCCAACCCTATCCCCGTGAAATGGGCGCTGCATGAGATGGGCCTGATGCCGGACGGTATCCGTCTGCCGCTCACCTGGCTCAGCGAGCCCTGCCACGAACCGCTGCGTCAGGCTCTGCGCCAGTCCGGTGTTTTGGTTTAATTGAGGAAGCACTACGCATGAAGCGATTGGCCGGACTTTCCGCACTAGCCGTGATTATTTCGAGCACCAGCGGCTGCGGTTGGCTGTGGGGTCCAGATGGTTACTTCCGGGACCGTGGCAGCGATTATCTGCAGGCGAGCCAAACGCCGCCGATGCAATTGCCGCCGGGTGTCCAGACTGACAAGCGCCTTGTGCCACTGTTGCCGATCCCGAGCAACGTGCCCGATGACACCGTCAAGGGCGAGTACCAAGTACCGCGTCCACAGCCGTTGAGCGTGGCCGCAGGTGCCAGCGACTACAGCCTGCAAAAAAGCGGCGACAGCCGTTGGGTGGTGGCGCAGCGCGCACCGTCAGAAGTCTGGCCGGTAGCGGTGCAGTTCTTCCAGGACAATGGCTTTCGTATCGACGAGCAGCGTCCGCAAACCGGCGAGTTCACGACGACCTGGCAGCGTGCTGACGAGCTTTCTGCACCAATGGCTCGCCACATAGGCAGCAGCGGCCTGGCCGCCGACAGCGAAACCCGCCTGCGGGTTCGCATTGAGCCGGGCGTGCAGCGCAACACCAGCGAAGTGTATGTCGTCAGTGCCAATCGCCCTGCGGACAGCACTGCCAACGTCGACTTCAGCGATCGTTCGGTCAACACCGGCCTGGATGCTGCTCTGGTCGATGAAATGCTGATCAGCATGAGCCGTAGCGCCGAGAAGGGCGGTTCGGTGTCGTTGCTGGCGGCGCGTGATTTCGACACCCCGAGCCGTGTCAGCCTGAGCGAAGACGGTAGCGGTAACCCGGTATTGAGCCTGACCGAAGACCTCGACCGTGCCTGGTCCAGCGTCGGTCGTGCGCTTGAACAGGGCGAGTGGCGCGTTGAAGACATCAACCGCACCTTGGGTCTGTACTACATCAACCTGGCCGAAAAAGCCGAGAAGAAAGACGAGAAACCTGGTTTCTTTGGCAGCCTCTTCGGCAGCAAGGCGGACAAGGAAGAAGTTGAGGCCCGTGCCCAGCGTTATCAGATTCGTCTGAGCAAGGTCGGCGAAACCGTGCAGGTAACGGTCGAAGAAAACATCAACAAGGTTGCATCGCCAGAAGTGGCGCGCAAAGTGTTGGGCGTGATTCAAGACAACCTGGGCTGATCCTATGCGTTTTGCCGTTCTCGGCAGTGGTAGCCAAGGGAATGGCACGCTGATAGCCAGCGACAGCACCTGTGTACTGGTCGATTGCGGTTTCTCGTTACGAGAAACCGAGCGTCGCCTGGCGCGGTTGGGTGTGAGCCCACAGCAATTGAGCGCAATTATGGTGACCCACGAACATGCCGACCACGTGCATGGCGTGGGTTTGCTGTCTCGGCGCTACAATTTGCCGGTGTACATGAGTCGTGGCACACAGCGCGGGATGCGCAAACCGCTTGAACCTGCCGGTTTTGTGGCAGATGGCGAGACGTTACAGATTGGCGATTTGAGTATCAGTGTGACCCGCGTTGCCCATGATGCCCAGGAGCCCACCCAATATGTATTCAGTGACGGACAGCGGCGTTTTGGCCTGCTGACCGATCTGGGTTCCTATTGTGCGGGCATACTGGACAGCTACCGCGACCTGGATGCATTGATCATCGAGGCCAACCACTGTCGCGACCTGCTTGCCCGTGGTCACTACCCCGCGTTTCTGAAACAGCGGGTGGGTGGTCAGGAAGGACATTTGAACAACCATCAGGCCGCAAGCCTGGTGGCCGAGTTGGGCTGGCAAGACCTGCAACACCTGGTGTTGGCCCACCTCAGCAGCAAGAACAACCTGCCGCAGCTGGCCCGGCAATGTTTTGTCGACACCCTTGGGTGCGACCCGGACTGGCTGCAACTGGCCGATCAAGATTCAGGGCTCGACTGGCGACACATCGCCTAGCCCACCTCACTCAAAGCGGAGCCCATCATGGAAAAACGTGAAGAACTCTACCGCGGCAAAGCCAAGTCGGTGTACAAGACCGACGACGCCAACCGCCTGATCCTGCTGTTTCGCAACGACACCTCGGCGTTCGACGGCAAGCGCATCGAACAGCTCGATCGCAAAGGCATGGTGAACAACAAGTTCAACGCCTTCATCATGCAGAAACTCGAAGAGGCCGGCGTACCGACTCAATTCGACAAACTGCTGGGCGACAACGAATGCCTGGTTAAAAAACTCGACATGATCCCGGTCGAGTGCGTCGTGCGTAACTACGCGGCGGGCAGCCTGGTCAAGCGCCTGGGTGTGGAAGAGGGCATGAAGCTCAATCCTTACACCTTCGAACTGTTCCTCAAGGACGACGCCAAGGGCGACCCGTTCATCAACGAATCCCACGTAGTGGCATTCGGTTGGGGCACGGCCGAGCAACTGGTTCGCATGAAAGAACTGTCGCTCAAGGTCAACGAAGTCCTGAACAAACTGTTCGACGACGCTGGTTTGCTGCTGGTCGACTTCAAACTTGAATTTGGCGTATTCCACGATGGCTCCATCGTCCTGGGCGACGAATTCAGCCCGGACGGCTGCCGTCTGTGGGACAAAGCTACAGGCAAGAAAATGGACAAGGACCGCTTCCGCCAGGGTCTGGGCGACGTTATCGAAGCCTACGAAGAAGTTGCAAACCGCCTCGGCGTCCCGCTTTAAGCTGTAAAGGCGCGCAAGCAACTGATAGCACGTGATTTTTTTGAAAAAAGGCTTTGCCTGAATCAGAAAGCGTTGTTATGATGCGCGCCGTTGGAGAGATGCCAGAGTGGCCGAATGGGACGGATTCG
>JAZKIA010000041.1:0-3506 GCA_040385125.1 Pseudomonadota bacterium
CGCCTGCCTCGACGACGACCTCGGCGTACTGCGCGACATCAACCATGAACAGGAGCTGGTCGAATCACGGCATGAACAGTGGCAAGCCGATAACAACCTGCGGTTGAGCATTGGCGGGTTTGTGCGCAGTTTGATTACCGAAGACGGCGCGGAAGTCGCGGGCAATTTGAGTTATCGCTATCGCGAACACGATATTGAACTGACCTCGGAACAGGGTAAAACCTTACTCACGGCTCATCACCGACTGGACGAGTTGTTCAAGGAAGAATCACGCATCAACCAACAGCGTGGCGGGCAATACAGTCACCAACAGGCAGATGCGTTATTACACAAAGTACGCGCAGACGTACAAGCAGCTGTCGCCCCGGTACGCGGACTTATACCGTCTGAACTGCACACAGAAGTCGAATCAGTTATTCGGGAGTATCGCGCTGAAAAAATCTCCAACCTCGAAAACGATCACGCCAGCGCAAAGGTTGAGCAATATATCGACCTGCCGAGAATGAACCAATGGCTCGACAAGACAGCTCCGGAGCACTTTGCGCAGGTACAACAGCGTCACGAGACACTGTTTGCCGATCGTGGCCTGTACTTGCCTAGGCATCACAGCGGCACCTGGTACGTCGACTACAGCAACTCCGAACACCGAGAATGGCTCGACAAGTTGGCGATGGCTTGCCTCAGCGCTCAATGCATACGCAAACAAGGCGCTGAACAATATGCCGACTATGTGCGTAGTGCGGATGAAGGGGCGTTGCGTCAGTTGTTTTCGGGGTGGAGCCCGAGCCTTGAGGCAGCGGTGAATAGTACCAGCCGCGCGGGGGAGTTGATTACCGCGCTGGGGATTGAAAATCAGGCGAATGCTGAACAGGCGCTGATCAAAGTCCTCGGTCCTTTAGGCGGTCCTATTCTTGCTGACCTCTCGCGGTTGGCTCATGACACTTCCAGAGCATGGAGCAACCTGATCAAACGTTTGGGCGCGGCTTTGTTGCTGCTTGGCAGCGCACCGGGAGCTCCCCTTAAAGGTCCGTGGCTCAACATCATGATTAGCGCTCGAGTTGGCAGCGGGATCGGTTTGAGGGCTGTTACTGAGGGGGGGCGGCAGGTCTTGCAATTGTTCGGCAAAACTGCTGAAGACCTCACCCAGTGGGCAAATACCACAGGTAAAGCCATTGGTGCAGGTCGCGTAGCGAGCATCGTTAACGCGCCGGTGATTCAACAAAGCGGGGGTGTCACCGCCCTGGCAGCCTTATTGCTCAATAGTTGGAATGCAAACAACTACCTGAGCCAGGCGGGCGTGCTGGAAGGGATGGACGAACAGCGAAAATACGATACGGCGTCAGCAGTGCTCTATAGCGGTGCGGCGTTAATGGCAGTGATTGATAGTCAGGTGAGGAAGGGGTTTTGGAGTTCGAATGGGATGAGGGTTGATCAAATCAAGATTGGCTCGTCATACGCCTCAACGTTGACGCTTTTTGGCGGAGTAATCGGTTTATTGTCATCTGTCGCAGCTTTTACAGAGTACCAGTCCTTACAAAAGCAGTTGGAAAGCGCTACCGGGAATATAGATCCGTGGATGAAACTGCGGCAAAAAGTTGTGGGTGGTCAGGCAGTTGTATCCGGTACCCAAGCTTTGCTCGGATTCGGTTATACCCTGAGAAGTCTTTCTCCTGCGTTCGGGGTAGCACTAGCAAATTCGCGCTATTTAATGTGGATGGGACCGGTCAATTATCTGCTGGCAATACTGGGGGTGTTGTACCTGGTGACGTGGTACTTGCAGCAAACACCTGTGCAGAATTTCCTGAATTATTGTTGCTGGTCCAAGTCGCGGGCGGGGGATCTGTCTCCTATATCGGTTGAAGCGCAGGACGCTGAATTGGGGCGGCTCTACAACATTTTATATTCGCCCAGAGTCAGTCTGGAGGGGGGGGTGAAAACACGGCCTACTCTGGATCGACAGGGATTTGCTCATGTGGAGGCAGTTCATTCACTGACCATCGACCTGCCGGGTGCAGAACCTGATAGTGCTTATCTGGAACTGGCCATTATTGGCGATCCGATTGACACTCTGGAGTGGCGAGAAAGGGTCAAAAATAATGCCTCGAGAGAGCGCACCGTCCCCCCGCAGTACATGCAAGATATCGGCGTGCATTGGATTCGAAGTAGCCGTTGCCAATGGATTCCTTATCAGGAAGGTCAAGGGTTACGCATCACCGGGTTGTTCAATATCATCCCCGATCTGCTGGGCTCTCAGCCTCGAAAAGTGTCGTTGCGGTTACGTTATCGAACGCCTGTAACGGCCATGCTTGGCGCTCAAAACTTTATGGGTGGAGAAAACGGGCTGGCGTTCACCTACACCCCAGGCGAAGGTTTAATCGCTCTGCGCAATGACCCGACACCCGAGTTGGATAAAGCTCAAAGCTATCCACTTGGTCCGGAATTAAACGGTCAGTTTTTGCAGCCGGTGAGGCACGGTTGATGGGGGAGCCAACTGCAGGTACGAGCAAAAAAGGTCTGTTTTCACAGGAAGATTATCTGGCTCCGCTACCTATTTCTACCGGTGAGGAGCCAACGGATATCCTCAATAATATCTGGCGCAAGAATGACGTCTATATGGATGTTGGAACTTACGCTATAGGCTCAGCGGTCATGGTGATATGGCCAAATATGTTGTTATGGCTTGGTTTGTCCTATTATTTTTCTGGAACGCTTCCTGACATGGTGTCCCCTATGTTTATTGGAGGATGCATCATTTTTGGTATCCCAATACTAATGCTAATCCAGATACTTATTCGCCCAACCCCGCTCCCCGCACGCTTCAATCGCCAGCGTCGCGAGGTCTGTATACCGATCACTGCGGTTGATTACTGGATCGTCCCTTGGGAAACGGTAATAGCGAGGGCAACAGAACATCAATCGGTTAGTCAGGCAGGAAGGCATACGTCTGGCATGTTGGAAGTGGTGTTTGAGAATCCGGACCCACACGCCACAGAGGATCTTAAATGTTGCACATTTTCTTTTGCCTGTGGCGGGGGGGCGCCGGCGATGAAAGTCTGGGAGTGCATGCGCAGCTATATGGAGGTCGGCCCAGAGGCCGTGGTCGATCAAACCGCAAGGTTTCATCGGCCTCGTGGAATATTGGCGACTTATGCAACGGTAATCGTAGATGCGGCCAATAAAAGAGGATGGTTTTTGGCTTTGCTCTGGGAGGGATTCTTTGGAATATTCATCTTCAATGTGTTGCTGGCGCAAGCATTGGAACGCTTGAAGCTCAATCCACCGCCCGACCTAACCTACCCCGACATCATCGAATGGTCCAAACCCCTCCCGCCGGAACAATGGGCCCAGCGCTCACCGGAGCTTGAAGCTGCCATCACTCGGCGTGAAGCTGAGTTAGCGGCTGGGGGATGAAGTAATGAGTCGTCATGAAGCGGGTATCAGCCAAAAGGGCATGTTTTCGCAGCAAGATTATCTGGCCCCGTTACCGATCCCTACCGGGAAAAAAC
>JAZKIA010000042.1:0-3851 GCA_040385125.1 Pseudomonadota bacterium
TTGCCTAAGTGAGTAAGTAGATGAGCATTTCCCTACGCGACCAGTTGCTCAAAGCGGGACTGGTCAACGAGAAGCAGGCCAAACAGGCCGGCAAAGAAAAGCAAAAACAGCAGCGTCTGGCCCACAAGGGTCAGATCGAACTGGACGACACCCAGCAGCGATTGGCTGCAGAAGCCAAGGCCGAAAAGGTTAAGCGCGACCAGGAGCTGAACCGTCAGCAACAGGAAAAGGTCGAGCAAAAGGCTCGTCAGGCGCAGATCAAGCAATTGATCGAAGTTTCGCGTCTGCCCAAGTTGACCACCGAGGACTACTACAACTTCGTTGACGACAAAAAGGTCAAGCGCCTGTCGGTCAACACTCTGATGCGCAACAAGCTGGCCAATGGTTCGCTGGCGATTGTGCAACATGCTGGTGGCTACGAAGTCATCCCGCGTGAGGCCGCGCTGAAGATCCAGGAGCGCGACCCGCGCCGGATCGTCCAGCTCAACATTCTGACCGAAGTGAAAACGCCGGAAGAAGACGACCCGTACGCGGCGTATCAGATCCCTGACGACCTGATGTGGTAAGACGCCTGTAACAATAACCAACCCCGCTTCGGCGCAATGCTGTTCACTTAAGGGATTGAATTTCACTGTAGGAGCGAGCTTGCTCGCGAAAAGCGTTAACGATAACGCGTATTCACTGCTTGACCGCGATGACCTTGAGCGCATCGCGAGCAAGCTCGCTCCTACAGTTGTCCTTAAGTGAACAGCATTGCCGCTTCGGCGGGGTTTGTGTTTTTCAAGACAGTAGTTTCAGTGGTTCAGGCCTGGCTTTTCTGCGCTTCAAGCTTTTCCAGCTCAGCTTTATAGTTGCGAGCGTCGCTTTCGCGGTGAAACATCCCCACCAGCACGTCTTCCTGATGAACGTCCCACAGGTGAACTCCGTGGGCAACAAGCTGGTGGAACATGCGTGAATCGTCGCGTTCAGTTACTTTGATAGTCATCTGCTTGCTCCAAATTCTGAAAGGTCTGCGGCAAGGCGTCGCAGGCCTTCTTTATAGAATTTGTTAGCTTCCTGGGTAAATAGCGGGTTGGTGCGTTGTCATCTTGTTAATAATCGCCAAAACTCTGCAGCCCTTTAACGGCAGGGGGTTCAGCGATTTGGTCGATAGTTTCATGAACAAAGTTTCATGTTTGGAGGCGGTTTCAGGCCAAAAAAAACCTCGCCGAAGCGAGGTTTTTTGAAGCTGAAAGCTTGCCGCCAGCGTGTCTCAGTTGCCCTTGACTGCTGCGCCATTCACCGTGCCGTCCAGCAGCATGATGTTGTATTCCTTGCCGTCGGTTTCGACCTGACGCAAAGCAACCAGCAGCGAATCCCAGCCCTTGGCGAACCACATTTCGGTGATGCGCTTGTTTTTGGTCGGGTCGCGTACGCGTTCAACTTTGATCGCATCGATTGAGCCAGCTTTGGTGCTGACCTTTTCTTCGCCGATCACGCGGAAGTCATAGGTGTCCAGTTCGCCATCGTCAACAACTTGATAGCTCATGCTTTTCTTGCCGGCCGCGACGTCGCGTTGCAACGCCAGCTGGTAAGTGGACTTGTCGAGAATGCCACTGTTGAGCGGCAGCTTGACGGCGTCGCCGCGGTCCGTCCCGGTGATCATCTTGGTTGCCCAATCAAAGTCCAGGTTGACCTTTTTTGCCTTGCCCAGACCGCCACGCTCGAAGGTGTAGGTCAGTGGGGTCAGGGTGTTCTTTTCAATCTTGAGCGTGCTTTCTTCGTTCAGGCTGGCCACCAGCATCGAGGCCTTGAAGTTCAAGGTCCAGGTGCCGTTGTCATTCTTGGTCAGGCTGCGTTCGGCAGAACCGCTCATCGGCAACTGTTTCCAGTCGGCGGTGTAGCTGGCTTTAAAAGGCTTGAGATCGGCCGCCTGCACTGCTGGGATGACCAGCAGGCTGAGGGCGAGGAGCAGGGCACGACGCATAATGTCTCCTAGATTCGTATCAAGTGGCCGCTGGCCGCGAGTAGTTGACCGTCCAATAATGCGCCGTGCTCGTCAAGTGACAAGCGACCTTCGGCAAACCAGCGCACTGCAAGCGGATAAATCCGGTGTTCCTGGGTGTGAACCCGTTGCGCCAGACTGTCCGGTGAGTCGTTGGACTCTACCGGTATCACTGCCTGTACGACCAGCGGTCCGCCATCGAGTTCCTCGGTGACAAAGTGTACGCTGCAACCATGTTCGCGATCACCCGCCTCCAGCGCACGCTGATGCGTGTGCAGGCCCTTGTATTTGGGCAGTAGCGAAGGGTGGATATTAAGCAGGCGACCCTGATAGTGGCGCACGAAGTCAGCGCTGAGGATGCGCATGAATCCGGCCAAAACCACCAGTTTCGGGTTGAATTCGTCGATGATCTTGATCAATGCAGCATCGAAGGCCTCGCGGCCCTCGAATGCTTTGTGATCCAGTACGCGGGTATCGATACCCGCGTCTTTGGCGCGTTGCAGGCCGTAGGCGTCTGCGCGGTTGGAGATTACCGCGCGGATCCGAGCCGGACTGTCCTTGACCTCATTGTTGTCGATCAAGGCCTGCAAGTTGCTGCCGGTGCCGGAGAGCAGCACCACTACATCACAGGTATCCGGCATTAGTGCGCCTTGAGGTTTTGCAGCTCAACTTGTGGAGCGCCTTCGGCGGCGGTAGCGATCTGGCCGATGACCCACGGTTGCTCGCCTGCTTCACGCAGCACGTTCAGCGCGGTTTCAACGTCGGCCTGAGCCACGCAGATCACCATGCCAACGCCGCAGTTCAGCACGCGGTGCATTTCGGTTTCAGCCACGTTGCCTTTTTCTTGCAGCCAGTCGAAGACGGCCGGGCGCTGCCAGCTGGCAACGTCAACTACCGCTTGAGCGCCTTTTGGCAGAACGCGCGGGATGTTGTCGAGCAGGCCGCCACCGGTGATGTGGGCCATGGCTTTAACAACGCCGGTTTCCTTGATCAGCTTGAGCAGTGGCTTGACGTAGATGCGGGTTGGCGCCATCAGCAGGTCGGTCAGCGGTTTGCCGTCGAGCTGGATGTTTTCGATGTCGGCACCGGACACTTCGATGATCTTGCGGATCAGCGAGTAACCGTTGGAGTGCGGGCCCGAAGAAGGCAGGGCGAGCAGGGCGTCACCGGCAGCAACCTTGGAGCCGTCGATGATTTCGGACTTCTCGACCACGCCGACGCAGAAACCTGCCAGGTCGTAGTCTTCGCCTTCGTACATGCCAGGCATTTCAGCGGTTTCGCCGCCTACCAGCGAGCAGCCGGACAGTTCACAGCCAGCGCCGATACCGGTCACTACCTGGGTCGCGGTTTCTACGTTGAGCTTGCCGGTGGCGTAGTAGTCGAGGAAGAACAGTGGTTCTGCGCCACACACGATCAGGTCGTTAACGCACATCGCAACCAGGTCGATGCCGATGCTGTCGTGCTTGTTCAGGTTCAGAGCCAGACGCAGCTTGGTACCTACACCGTCAGTGCCGGAAACCAGAACAGGCTGCTTGTAGCCAGCCGGAATTTCGCAGAGGGCGCCAAAACCGCCGAGGCCGCCCATCACTTCCGGGCGTGCAGTGCGCTTGGCCACGCTCTTGATGCGTTCGACCAATGCTTCACCGGCGTCGATGTCTACACCGGCGTCTTTGTAGCTCAGGGATGGTTGCTTGCTCATAATCCAGGCCTTTAGGGGGGATTCGGGGGTATCGACCGAGTTCAGGGGGCAGGCTTGCAAGTGCTCATCGAGTGCGACAGAGCATTTGCAGGGTGCCCGGCTGTTGCCGGTCTGCGAAGGCGCGCGATTTTATCAGGCTTGAAGGGCAGCGGCCATCCTCGGGCCGAC
>JAZKIA010000043.1:0-46548 GCA_040385125.1 Pseudomonadota bacterium
GAGCGAGCTTGCTCGCGATCGCATCGCGAGCAAGCTCGCTCCTACAGATTTATATCGTTAGTTAAACCGCAAAAATCTTGCCCGGGTTCATGATGCCGTTCGGGTCGAATACGGCCTTGAGCGCTTTCATGTACTCGATCTCAACCGGCGAGCGGCTGTAGGTCAAGTAGTCGCGTTTGGTCATGCCCACGCCGTGTTCGGCCGAGATCGAACCGTTGTACTTTTCAACCGTCTCGAACACCCACTTGTTCACCGTCGCGCACTTGGCGAAGAACTCGTCTTTGCTCAGGTTCTCAGGCTTGAGGATGTTCAGGTGCAGGTTGCCGTCGCCGATGTGGCCAAACCAGACGATTTCGAAGTCTGGGTAGTGTTCGCCGACAATCGCGTCGATTTCTTTCAAGAACGCCGGCACTTTCGACACGGTTACCGAGATGTCGTTTTTGTACGGGGTCCAGTGGGAAATGGTCTCGGAGATGTATTCGCGCAGTTTCCACAGGTTTTGCAGCTGGGTTTCGCTCTGGCTCATCACGCCATCCAGCACCCAGCCTTGTTCCATGCAGTGTTCGAAGGTTTCGAGGGCGGCGTTGGCCACTTCTTCGGTGGTCGCTTCAAATTCCAGCAGTGCGTAGAACGGGCAGTCAGTCTCAAACGGCGAAGGTACATCGCCACGCGCCATTACTTTGCTCAGCGCTTTGTCGGAGAAGAACTCAAAGGCGGTCAGATCCAGCTTGTTCTGGAAGGCGTGCAATACGGGCATGATCGAGTCGAAATCAGCAGTGCCGAGCACCATTGCCGTGAGATTTTTCGGCGCGCGATCCAGACGCATGGTGGCTTCCACCACAAAACCCAGGGTGCCTTCAGCGCCGATAAACAGCTGGCGCATGTCGTAGCCGGTGGCGTTTTTGATCAGATCTTTGTTCAGTTCGAGTACGTCGCCCTTGCCGGTCACGACTTTCATGCCTGCGACCCAGTTACGGGTCATGCCGTAGCGAATCACCTTGATCCCACCGGCATTGGTGCCGATATTGCCGCCAATCTGGCTGGAACCTGCCGAGGCGAAATCAACCGGGTAATACAGGCCATTTTCTTCGGCCAGGTTTTGCAGATGTTCAGTGACAACACCTGGCTGGCAGACCACGGTGCGGTCCGTCAGGTTGATGTCCAGCACTTGGTTCATGTAGTCGAATGACACAACCACTTCGCCATTGGCCGCCACAGCCGCCGCCGACAGGCCAGTACGGCCGCCAGAGGGCACCAGTGCAACCTTGTGGGCATTGGCCCACAGCACGATGGCCTGCACTTGCTCAGTGGTTTTGGGGAACACAATGGCCAGTGGGGCCGGGGCGAAATGCTTGGTCCAATCCTTGCCGTAAGCATTAAGCGAGTCGGCGTCGGTCAAAACCTTGCCAGGCTCTACCAGGGTCTTCAGCTCATCAATCAAGGCAGGATGGGTCATCAACAGAACTCTCGAACAATTCATGGTCATCCTGAGAACGCTTCACGTCGCAGGAATGGGTGTTTAGCGGGGCGCTTATGCTAGCATACGACCCCCCCGTAGAATCGAACCGTAGGACGATTCTCGGTGCCGGTCTTCACGCCGGCCAGGTCAGCTCTCGCTGTCCATTCCCTGCCATTTTTTCTCTGGGACACAGGTTTACGCAGATGAGCAAGACTTCTCTCGATAAGAGCAAGATCAAGTTCCTTCTTTTGGAAGGCGTCCACCAATCCGCTGTTGAAGTACTCAAGGCTGCCGGTTACACCAGCATTGAATACATCACCAGTTCCTTGCCTGAAGCCCAGCTGAAGGAAAAGATCGCTGATGCCCATTTCATTGGCATCCGTTCTCGTACCCAGCTGACCGAAGAAGTGTTCGACTGCGCCAAGAAACTGGTCGCTGTTGGTTGTTTCTGCATCGGCACCAACCAGGTCGATCTCAACGCTGCTCGCGAACGCGGTATCGCTGTTTTCAACGCCCCCTACTCCAACACCCGTTCGGTGGCTGAGTTGGTGCTGGCGGAAGCGATTCTGTTGTTGCGTGGTATCCCTGAGAAAAACGCTTCCTGCCACCGTGGTGGCTGGATCAAAAGCGCGGCCAACTCCTTCGAAATCCGGGGCAAGAAGCTGGGTATCGTTGGTTACGGTTCGATCGGTACTCAGTTGTCGGTACTGGCTGAAGGCCTGGGCATGAAGGTGTTCTTCTACGACACCGTAACCAAACTGCCGTTGGGCAACGCCACTCAGGTTGCGAACCTGCACGAACTGTTGGGCATGTCCGACATCGTCACGTTGCACGTGCCAGAAACCGCTGCCACTCAGTGGATGATCGGTGAGAAAGAAATCCGCGCAATCAAGAAGGGCGGGATTCTGATCAACGCAGCACGTGGCACCGTAGTTGAACTGGATGCTTTGGCTGACGCGATCAAGGACAAGCACCTGATTGGCGCTGCGATTGACGTGTTCCCGGTTGAACCGCGCTCCAACGACGACGTGTTCGAAAGCCCGTTGCGTGGCCTGGACAACGTGATTCTGACCCCGCACATCGGCGGTTCTACCGCTGAAGCCCAGGCCAACATTGGTCTGGAAGTGGCAGAGAAACTGGTCAAGTACAGCGACAACGGTACCTCGGTATCGTCCGTGAACTTCCCGGAAGTAGCCCTGCCGGCTCACCCTGGCAAGCACCGTTTGCTGCACATCCACGAAAACATTCCGGGTGTGATGAGCGAGATCAACAAGGTCTTCGCTGAAAACGGTATCAACATCTCCGGTCAGTTCCTGCAAACCAACGAGAAAGTTGGCTATGTAGTGATCGACGTCGACGCCGAGTCTTCGGACCTGGCGCAAGAGAAGCTGCAAACGATCAAAGGCACCATCCGTTGCCGCGTATTGTTCTAAAACGCGCTTCAATAAAAAGGGAGACCCTCGGGTCTCCCTTTTTTATGCGCCGAAAAACTTACTTCACATTAACGGTGATTTTCTTCGAAACGATGCTTGGCTTGAAGGGCACGTGGACCTGGTTGCCCAGAATCAGTTGCAAGGTGTGCTTGCCAGGCGGCAAAGTGACTTGGGTTTCTGTCTGGGCCTTGCCGAAGTGGATATGGTTGGCGTCTGCCGGGATTGGGGCGTTTTCGGCTGGCAGTTGATCGACGTCGATCAGCAGGTGGTGGTGACCGGCGTGTGGAGTGGCTTCGGTGATAGGCGCCAGTGGCATGCCTTTGATGCCGAATTTAACGGTGAAAGTTTGATCAACTGTGGCACCGTCTTCAGGGGCGACGATAAAGACTTCGGCACCCTTTGGAGCCGGCTCTGATTCCAGACCCGCCGCAGTCGCCATGACCGAAGCGCCCATCAACATAGAAGCCAACGCAACACGAGACAGTAGAGCTTTCATTTTTTTCTCCGGTTTTTTCTCAAAATACAGAGGGTTGGAGTAACTTTGAGCGGATCTGTTGTCCAACCCTGTAAACGACCAACATAAAGCAAAGCGGACGCCAATTGCGAATCGCTTGCATCAAATTCAAAGGAGTGACCATGCGTTTTCTGCCGGGCCTGATGCTTTTACTGCCATTGGCGAGTCCTTTTGCTCAAGCTGAACTGATCGATGACGTGAACGACCGAGGCGAATTGCGCGTCGTCCTTGAAGCCGAACAGCCACCCTTCAGCTTTAAGCAGGACGGTCGTCTGACCGGTTTTGGGGTCGAACTGGGCGAGTTGCTGGCCCAAGAGCTGGAGGTGCATCCCTCGATCCTCGTGACCGACAGCAACGACCTGCTGCCCGGTGTCGAAAGCGGTAAATACGATGTGGCCATTAACCCTATCGCTATGACCCCCGAACTTCAGGAACGTTTCGACTTCAGCGAGCCTTACCTTTCCACACCTGAGCTGGCGATTCCCTTTCAGAAAGGCAATCCTGCGTTCCAAACCAGCCTAGACAAGGCCTTGCAACGGATCAAGGCAGACGGTCGGCTGGCTGCCTTGTCGCAGAAATGGCTTACCAAGCCATAAGCATCACGCCAAACCTGTAGGAGCGAGCTTGCTCGCGATGGCGTCAACCGCATCGCGAGCAAGCTCGCTCCTACAGAGTTTTGGGGTTACTCGCGCAACGCTTTCACATCCCCCGACTTCACATCCCCACCCTTGTTACCCCAGCTGGTGCGGATGAAATTGACCACATCGGCCACTTCCTGGTCCGACAAGCGCCAGTCAAAGGCCGGCATGGTGATGGCCGATGGCGCGGTATGAGTCGCAGGCAACGTCCCACCTTTAAGCACGATATGAATCAACGACGTCGGATCGTCCGACTGCAATACCGGGTTCCCCGCCAAGGCCGGGAAGACTCGGGTATAGCCGTGGCCGTCCGTGCGGTGGCACGCCGCGCAGTTGTCGATGTACACCGCCGCACCGCGTTTGCTGTC
Organism: Pseudomonadota bacterium; assembly: GCA_040385125.1. Classification (GTDB taxonomy): domain Bacteria; phylum Pseudomonadota; class Gammaproteobacteria; order Pseudomonadales; family Pseudomonadaceae; genus Aquipseudomonas. The sequence continues at coordinate 4,413 of JAZKIA010000043.1, forward strand.
GTCGCCGTTCCACAAGGCATCAGCCACCACAGGGTCGTACTGATGCGGTGTGTCTTTTGGATCAACCGCCGGCAGCGACTTCAGGTAGCGGGCAATGGCGGTCAGGTCGTCCTCGGACATGTACTGCATGCTGTGCACGATCACGTCGCTCATGCCACCAAACACGGCGCTGCGATCACTGCGGCCGGTTTTCAGGAACTGCACCAGTTGCTCTTCGTTCCAACTGCCCAGCCCGTCCTTGTGGTCGCCGCGCAGGTTCTTCGCGATCCAGCCTTCCAGCGGTGCGCTGCCGGACAAGAACGCGCTGCCGTCAGTCGCGCTGAGGGCTTTTTCCTGCATGGTCAGTGCCCGTGGCGTATGGCACGCGCCGCAATGGCCAAGGCCTTCCACCAGATAGGCACCGCGGCTCAACACCGGGTCTTGCCCGGCAACCGGGGTAAAGTCTTCAACTGCCGGGGCAAACAGCCAGCGCCAGATCGCCAGCGGCCAACGCATGCTCAGCGGCCACGGAATATCAACTTCCTTGTTTTCTTCGGCGACCGGTTGCACGCCCTTCATGAAGTAGGCGTATAGCGCCTGCATGTCGGACTGATTAACCCGCGCGTAGGACGGATACGGCATGGCCGGGTACAGCGTGCTGCCGTTTTTGGCGACACCATGGCGCACCGCTTTGTCGAAGTCGTCAAAGCTGTAAGCGCCAATTCCGCTTTTGCTGTCTGGGGTGATGTTGGTCGAATAAATGGTCCCGATCGGGGTTTCCATTGGCAGACCGCCGGCAAACGGCTTGCCGCCCTTGACCGTGTGACAGGCCACGCAGTCACCGGCACGCGCCAGGTATTCACCTTGGGTGATCAACGCCTGCTGATCGTTGTCTGCGGCTACGGCCGAGAAGCTGCCCAGCAAGGCCAGGGTCGCGATAACAATTGCTTTCATGCTCATCGCTCCTTAAGCCTGAACCAGTGGGCCGGGGTTTTTCAGGTACTGCTCGCGAATCGCTCGGGCCGACCAATAAGTCAACGCGGCGACCAGGCCTGTCGGGTTGTAGCCCACGCCTTGTGGGAAGGCTGAGGCGCCTGGCACAAATACGTTGTGTACGTCCCAGCTCTGCAGGTAGCGGTTAAGCGCACTGGTTTTCGGATTGGTGCCCATGATTGCGCCACCGTTGAGGTGGGTGGTCTGGTAGGACGCGGTATTGAAGTGATCGCCGACCTTTTTACCGATGATGGCGATGGCTTTCGGGTTCATCGCTTCCGCGATCTTGCCCATTTTTTCCATCATGAAACGATTCATTTTGATGTCGTTTTCTTGCCAGTCGAAGGTCATGCGCAGCAGCGGTTGGCCGTAGGCATCGCGGTACACCGGGTCGAGATCAAGGTAGTTGCAGCGGTAGGACTGATGCGCACCGTGGGAGTCCATCGACACCTGGTGGGTGTAGTAATCCGCAGTTGCACGCTTCCAGGCACTGCCCCAGGCCGGTGTACCCGGTGGGTTCGAGGTGCCTGCAATCGGGCGGCTGCCCGCTTGGTTTACCCACATCGGCGAGCCGCCGACAAAGCCGTGCGGCCCGTGGTCGAAGTTGTCTGCGTTGAAGTCATCCACCGCCACGCCATTGCCGCCCGCACCGATGAAGTTGTTGGTGTGTACGTCTTTGTCGAAGTAGGCCTTGATGGTGCCCATGTTCTGGTACGCGAAGTTCTTGCCGACCACGCCTTCCCCGGTTTTCGGGTCGTACGGTTTGCCGATGCCTGACAACAGCATCAGGCGCACGTTGTGGAACTGGAACGCGCCGAGAATCACCAGATCGGCTTGCTGCTCGATCTCGCGACCCAGGGCGTCGATATACGTCACGCCGGTGGCCTTGGTTTTAGTGCTGTCCAGGTTGACCCGAATCACGTGTGAGTTAGCGCGCAGTTCGAAATTCGGCAGCGGCTTGAGGGCCGGCAGAATGTTCACATTGGGTGATGCCTTGGAGTACATGTAGCAGACATAACCGCTGCAGAAACCGCAGAAGTTGCACGGCCCCATCTGCGCGCCATACGGGTTGGTGTAAGGCCCGGAGGTGTTGGCTGAAGGCAGGTTATAAGGCTTGTAGCCTACGTCGCCGGCCGCTTTCTGAAACAGCTGTGCCGAGTAGGTGTTCTTCTGCGAGACCAGTGGGAAGTGATCGGAGCGATCCGGCGCGTACGGGTTGCCGCCTTTGCCTTCACCGACCACTTGGCCGTTGACGGTCCAGGCCTGCCCCGAGGTGCCAAATACTTTCTCGGCATAGTCGAAGAACGGCTCCAGCTCTTCATAGCTGACGCCGAAGTCCTGGATGGTCATGTCTTTGGGGATAAAGTTTTTGCCGTAGCGCTCTTCGTAATGGCTGCGCATCCGCAGTTCCATCGGATCGACCCGAAAGTGTACGCCGGACCAGTGCAGACCCGCACCGCCTACGCCGTTACCAGGCAGGAAGGCACCCAACTGGCGATTGGGCAGGGCCACGTCATTCACGCTGTGGCGAATGGTCACGGTCTCTTTCGAGACGTCCTGGAACAGCTTCTTGCGCACGCTGTAGGTGAGTTCGTCGATCACCTGCGGGTAATTGCCGTCTGGGTAGGTGTCCTGCATCGGGCCACGTTCCAGGGCCACAACATTCAGGCCAGCTTCTGTCAGCTCTTTGGCCATGATCGCGCCGGTCCAGCCGAAGCCGACGATTACCGCATCAACTTTTTTCATTACGGTCGTCATGCTCAAGCCCTCTCGCCGCGAATGGATACTGCCGGGAAGGGGTACTGCTCGTTGCGTTCTACCCAGTCCATGAAATCAGCGCGCGCGCCGGGGAAGCCGATCATGGTCCAGCCGACCATGCCTTTGTTGCCACCGTGGATCGGGTCGCAAAAGAAGCCTTCCTTGGTGTTTTGCAGCAAAAAGCTGAAAAACATTTTTGCCGGGACGCTTTCGAATTTAGGCGTGCCAGCTTCCAATTGTTGCAGCACTTTGTCTCGGGTAGCGCTGTCTAGCCCAGCAAATGTTGAGTTGTAGGCTTTTTTGCAGTGCTCATCCGTTGCGGCGATGCCCAGGCGATAGATCTGTTTTGGCACCAGTTTGCTCTGCCAGCCCATCTCGGCAGGTGCGTCGGCATTGAACGGGCCTTGCATGAACCACAGTGCGCCGCTGGCGTAAGGCGTGTTCATTTGGCGGTCGATATATTCCGGTACGCCCGCTTCAAGTGCGCCAGGCCCTTGCTCGTCGGCCGGGATCAAGCGTGCAACAGCAGCGTTTACAAACGCCCACTCTTCGGCGGTGAAGTAGGTGGGCTCGTACGCTTTGCCAGGGGTCGCAGGCATTGAGGCGGGTGCCGGCACGGCTGGGTTGGCGGCGGCAGGCGTGGCCATCAGGACAGTGCCGCCGATGCCGGTGCTGGCCACGGTTACTACTGGAATCAGGGTCAGGGTTTTGCGCAGAAACTCACGCCGCGGGTTGTCTTGTTCAGACATGGGAGGGGAACCTCATCAGGCAGTCACGGATTACAGCCGCTCAGTGGCAGCTTGTCGTTTTGGCAGCGATACGCGGCAAAGAAATCAGGGGGACAGCGCGCGTATGCAAAAAATAGTTACAAATTCTAACAGGCTGGGTCGAAAGCTGAATCGTTTCATGCGTAAATTTGCCGCACTTGCGGCCAATTCATGGCCCTGGCGGGCGCGTCACAGGTCGGGCGTTCAGCGCTATGCTGGGGTTTTACACGCTTTGTGGAAACGATCATGCAGATGTTTTTTCTGGTGCTGATAGCGGGGCTGTTGAGTGCATGTGCTAGCACGCCATTGCCCCAAGCGGACCCAACGCTGGCATGGGTCGATCTTGAAACCCAAACCGGCAAGCTGGTGATGGCCGAACGGCTGGACAATCAGCGGCTTTCTGACGGGCGCTATTTTCAAGTCGCGCCGGGCAGTCATGAGCTGATGGTGCGTTTTGATTACGAGGTGTTTATCGGCGGGATGGGCCAGTTCAGCAATCCGCAAGAGCGCTTGTGCTACCTCTCGGTGCGTTACGACGACTTCCAGCCCGGTCAGCGTTATCGGCTGCAGGCGCGCTCGCTGGGTTTCAACGCCTATGCCCGGCTGTACAACGCAGCGGGCAAGGTGCTGGCTGAGGAGCGACTGGTTAACTGCTTGCCGTGAGGATCAGTTGTCGTTCTTCTGGTAGATGATTTTCTTTGTGCCGTTTTCGCACGTACCCACCACCATGCTCTGGTCGTGGACTTCGTCATTAGTCACGATTTCAAGCGTGTAGGACGACACATTGTTGGCCTGGATCTTGGCTTCGATTTCCGCTTTCAGCTCTTCGCAGGGCTTGGGGGCGGCCAATGCCGAGGTGGCCAGGGCGCAGCAGATAACAGCTAGAGCGAAACGTTTCATGGTGAAACTCCCTTGAGGCAGTACGCAATGTCATGGTCTGACGCGATTGGCGATCATTCGATCACATCTGGCGCAATGCAAGACTGATCTGTCGCAGCCGTGTGCGAACTTCCCAGGCCAACGCCGCCCCATTCAGGGTGAACGGGGCGTACGCGGGTCATCGGTGCAGCGGGTTAGCTCAGCAGTGTAGCGTCGAGGGTGATTTTTGCGTTCAGCACCTTGGACACCGGGCAGCCTTCTTTGGCTTTGGTGGTTAGTTCATCAAATTGCTGTTGGGTGGCGCCGGGTACTTTGGCCTTGAGCACCAAATGCACGGCGGTGATCGCAAAGCCGCCGTCTACTTGGTCCAGCGTCACCTGCGCGGTGGTGTCGATGCTGTCAGCCTTGAGCCCGGCATCGCCCAGAATCATCGACAACGCCATCGAGAAGCAGCCAGCATGCGCGGCGCCGATCAACTCTTCAGGGTTGGTGCCCTTGCCGCCTTCAAACCGCGCCTTGAAGCCATAAGGTGCTTCGCGCAGTACGCCGGTTTCAGTAGAGATGGAGCCGATACCGGTTTTAAGGTCGCCTTCCCAATGAGCCGATGCTTTTTTAACAATAGCCATACGTGCCTCCTGAAGAACGACGTGAAGGTTTCACGCCTTGAATGAACGTGTGAGGGTAGTCGGCTTCATAAAGTTCATGCTGTCGGACCAATCGTCTTTTTTGGTAGCTCATTTCGCGGGCTACTATTGAAACTCGGGTATATGCCCATATTGCTAAGAGTACTGTCAGGTTTTGGCGAGCGTCATGACCTGCACCCATCAGGAGACGCCGACTCATGACACGCTTGTCCGATATCAAATTCTCGACCCTCGATCTGGTGCCTGTGCGCGAAAATGGCAGCGCGGCCCAGTCGTTGCACAACTCGCTGGATTTGGCCCAGCACGTGGAAAAGTTTGGCTACAACCGTTTTTGGGTGGCTGAACACCACAACATGGACGGCATCGCCAGCTCGGCGACCTCTGTGTTAATTGGCTATTTGGCCGGTGGCACCTCGACCATTCGCGTCGGTTCGGGCGGCGTTATGCTGCCCAACCATGCGCCGTTGGTTATCGCTGAACAATTCGGCACCCTCGAAAGCCTGTATCCGGGGCGGATTGATCTGGGCTTGGGGCGTGCGCCTGGTTCAGACCAAATGACCGCGCGAGCCTTGCGCCGCGAGCGCTCGGGCAGTGCTGATGAATTCCCGGAAGACGTGGCCGAGCTGATGCGCTACCTGGGGCCTCGTACTCCGGACCAACGGATAATTGCCATGCCAGGCACCGGGACCAACGTACCGGTGTGGTTGTTGGGCTCCAGCCTGTTCAGCGCACAATTGGCCGGTGAGCGCGGCTTGCCTTACGCCTTTGCCTCGCATTTCGCTCCACGCTTGATGCACGAAGCGATTCGCGTGTACCGCAATCACTTCAAACCGTCAGCGGTGCTCGATAAACCGTACGTGATGCTCGGTGTGCCCTTGGTGGCGGCCGATACCAATGAGCAGGCGGATTACCTGGCGACCTCGGTGTACCAGCGCATTCTGGCGCTGATGCGTGGGCAAAGTCTGGTGCAGCGCCCGCCGGTAGATACGATGGACGGGCTGTGGCTGCCTCACGAAAAAGAGGCCGTGATGAGCTTTTTGGGTCTGGCAATGGTGGGTGGTCCGGGGAAAATTCGGGCCAAACTTGAGGTGCTGATTGAGCAAACCCAGGCCGACGAACTGATATTCACCAGTGATCTGTACGAGCATGCGGACCGCATCCGCTCGTATGAACTGCTGGCGCAAGTGATGAAGCAAAGCTGATCTGTTGTTGATGATCTGTAGGAGTGAGCTCGCTCGCGATCCAGGCGACACGGTTTATCTGGGAAACCGCAGCGATTCTATCGCGAGCAAGCTCGCTCCTGCAGAGAGGGGTTTTCAACTGGTGGCAATCCGGAAGCCGACCTTGAGGGTCACTTGATAGTGCGCCACCTTGCCGTCTTTGATATGCCCGCGGGTGTCGACGACCTCGAACCATTCCAAGTGTTTGATGCTTTTGTGAGCTTCGGCCAATGCATTACTGATGGCGTCTTCTATGCTGCTCGGGGACGAGCCTACCAGTTCGATTTTCTTGTAGGTGTGATGGTCAGACATAACGTTCTCCTTTTGTCGTAGATCAAAGCCTAGCAGTGAATGTGCTGAATACTTCATGGGCTGATAAAAAGGAAAATTCAGGTTTTCTGCACTTTTTGAAAGCGCAGGAGTCGGACTTAACACGTACCTCACTCATCAATGCAGGAGAGCCCTAATGGCTAGCAATTCTTTACGTAAAGCCTCATTGCAAAGCATGGAAGCTGAGATCGAGAGCCTGCTCAAGTCTCTGGAAAGCCTCAAGGACGACGCTTCGGACGAATCCAAAAAGACCCTCAAGGCCCTCAAGGGCAATGCCGAGAACGCGCTGAAACATTCGCGTCACTTGCTCAGCGATGCCTACGAAGAAGTGAAGGACAGAACCCGTGAAACGGCTATCGCCACCCGCGAATACGCGCACGAACACCCATATGCCACGGCGGGCGTTGCTATCGGCGCGCTAGGCCTGCTGGCCGCCTTTCTGTTGTGCAAACGCGGTAATTAATCTCGCGCAAGCTCAGCCTTGAGCCATTGCGCCAGTTGTCGGGCGCGCCCATCGGCGGCGCGCTTGGGCAGCCATAACGCCAGTCGCGCTGGGGTTTCGTTGAAGCCCCAGGGCGCAGCCAAGCGGCCTGCCCGCAAGTCCTCAGCCACTAACGGCTCGGGGGCAATCGCCACGCCGAGGCCCGCCACAGCGGCTTCGAGCAAGTAGTACAAGTGCTCAAACCCTTGTCCGTATTTCAACTCTGCCGGTTCAATCGCGTTCTGCTGCGCCCAGCTTGGCCATGCCTGCGGGCGTGATGTGGTGTGCAATAACGGTTCGTCCAGCAGGGCGCTGATCGGAGCCTGAGACAATTGTGCGTAACGTGCAAAGCGCGGGCTGACCACCGGGCCAATGCGTTCGCTGGCCAAGTCGTACACCTGCATGTCCGCCGGCCACGGCGGCTCGGCAAACACCAGCAGAGCGTCCAGGCCTGGGCGGCGCGGATCGAGATCGCCTTCGCCAGCGGACAAGTGCAAGCGTAAATCCGGCAGGTCGGCATTCAAACGGCCCAGACGCGGAATAAACCAGCGCGCCAGCAAACTGCCCGAACAGCCAAGTACAAACGGCGCGTCGATATGGCTTTGCGTGAGCTCAGTGCATACGTTGCGCAGACGCTCAAAGGCTTCGCTACTGGCATCACGCAGGCGGATACCGGCCTCGGTGAGCTTCAGCCCACGCCCCTCCTTGACGAACAAACTCACGCCCAAGTGCTCTTCAAGCACTTTTAGCTGGCGACTGACGGCGCCGTGGGTGACGTTCAACTGCTCGGCCGCCTGGCTCACACTACTCAGGCGAGCGGTGGCTTCGAAGGCGCGCAAGGCATTCAGGGGCGGGAGGTCACGGCTCATGGTATGTGTGAGTTTTCCTGACAGGTTGCGGCGATCTTATCGGTTTTCATCCGCCGCTGTCGCGGGTAAAGTCAGGCCCATCGACCTTCTTACCTGTTTAGCTGGAGCGTCACATGACTCAATCCACCTTGCGTAACGGCCCTGATGGCAATGGCCTGTTTGGCTCATTCGGCGGCCGCTATGTGGCCGAAACTCTGATGCCGCTGATCCTCGATCTGGATCGCGAGTACGAGTTGGCCAAGACTGATCCTGAGTTCATCAAAGAGCTGGCGTACTTTCAGCGCGACTACGTGGGTCGTCCAAGCCCGCTGTACTTTGCCGAGCGTCTGACTGAGTTCTGTGGCGGTGCCAAGATTTACCTCAAGCGCGAAGAGCTGAACCACACCGGCGCGCACAAGATCAACAACTGCATCGGCCAGATCCTGCTGGCGCGGCGCATGGGCAAAAAACGCATCATTGCCGAGACTGGCGCCGGCATGCACGGCGTGGCGACAGCGACCGTAGCAGCCCGTTTTGGCCTGCAGTGCGTGATCTACATGGGCACCACTGACATCGAGCGTCAGCAGGCCAACGTGTTCCGCATGAAGCTGCTGGGTGCTGAAGTGATCCCGGTTGTAGCCGGTACCGGCACGCTGAAAGACGCAATGAACGAAGCCCTGCGTGACTGGGTGACCAACGTCGACAGCACCTTCTACCTGATCGGCACGGTGGCGGGCCCGCACCCGTACCCGGCGATGGTGCGCGATTTCCAGGCGGTGATTGGCAAGGAAACCCGTGACCAGATGCAAGCCCAGGAAGGCCGTCTGCCAGACAGCCTGGTGGCGTGCATCGGCGGTGGCTCCAACGCGATGGGCTTGTTCCACCCGTTCCTGGATGACACCAGCGTTGAAATCATCGGTGTTGAAGCGGCGGGTTACGGCATCGAAACCGGCAAGCACGCTGCCAGCCTCAATGGCGGCGAGCCGGGCGTGCTGCACGGTAACCGTACCTTCCTGCTGCAAGATGACGATGGCCAGATCATCGATGCCCACTCAATTTCTGCCGGCCTGGATTATCCGGGCATCGGCCCTGAACATGCGTGGTTGCATGACATTGGGCGCGTCGAATACACCTCGGTGACCGACGCTGAAGCGCTGGATGCGTTCCACAAATGCTGCCGCCTTGAAGGCATCATTCCGGCGCTCGAAAGCGCTCACGCGCTGGCCGAAGTGTTCAAGCGTGCGCCGACCCTGCCAGCGGATCACCTGATGGTGGTCAACCTGTCTGGTCGCGGCGACAAAGACATGCAAACCGTGATGCACCACGTTGAACAATCCCAGCAGGAGAACCACTAATGAGCCGCCTGCAAACACGTTTTGCCGAACTCAAAGAACAAAACCGCGCAGCCCTGGTGACCTTCGTCACGGCCGGTGATCCGGAGTACGCCACCTCGCTGGCGATTCTCAAAGGCCTGCCGGCGGCTGGCGCGGACGTGATCGAGCTGGGCATGCCGTTCACCGACCCAATGGCCGATGGCCCGGCGATTCAGCTGGCCAACATCCGTGCTTTGGGCGCCAAGCAGAACCTGGCGAAAACCCTGCAAATGGTTCGTGAGTTCCGTGAAGGCAACAGCGACACCCCGCTGGTGCTGATGGGCTACTTCAACCCGATCCACCATTACGGCGTGCCTAAATTCATTGCCGAGGCCAAAGCGGCAGGCGTGGACGGCCTGATCGTGGTCGACATGCCACCGGAGCACAACAGCGAACTGTGCGACCCGGCGCAGGCGGCAGGTTTGGACTTTATCCGCCTGACCACCCCGACCACCGATGACGTGCGTCTGCCGACGGTGTTGGCGGGCAGCTCGGGCTTTGTGTACTACGTGTCGGTAGCGGGTGTGACCGGTGCCGGTTCGGCAACCACTGAACAAGTGAGTGCGGCCATTGAGCGCCTGCGTCGCCATACCGATTTGCCGATCAGCGTTGGCTTCGGCATTCGTACCCCGGAACAGGCTGCGGCGATTGCCCGTCTGGCGGATGGCGTGGTGGTGGGCTCGGCCCTGATCGACAAGATCGAAAACGCCGCCACGCCCGAGCAGGCGGTGGATGGCGTGCTGAGCTTGTGCGCGGCCTTGGCTGAAGGCGTGCGCACTGCGCGCTAAATCAAAAGCCCCTCACCCTAACCCTCTCCCAGAGGGAGAGGGGACTTGACCGCACGCGAACTCAAGATCACCTCTGATCAGCTCCCTCTCCCTCCGGGAGAGGATTGGGGTGAGGGTCAACGGTTCATCCAGGCCCGCCAGCTTATGCCCACGATGATCAGCAGCGCTAACCCGCCGAGGATCATCAGGCTCAAGCTGTTGTAGCTGAACAGCGGTTTCTCGATACGCACATAGCCGGGCTCGGCAAACAACTCGCGCAGGGCCGCGTTGGCCTGTTTGAGGCTGATGGCCTGGAGTTGTTTGGCCGGGTCGGCAAAGTGCCCATCCTCGTAGTCGCCCAGCGAAGCCCAGTAGTAATCGGCCAGTGCGCTGTTGCCTTGTACGGCCCAGGCCTGACGGGCAATGGCGGCTTGTTTGAGGCGGGCAAAGCGTTCGGGATCGAGCCCGTCCTTGAGCAGCCGTGCCTTAAGCTGTGCCATAACCTGTTGTGCCTTGGACACGTCATCTCGCGCCAAATCGGCATTCAGGCTTAAAAAACCTACCCCACCGAACACTTCACGCTCCGACCACGGTCCGTAAGACAAGCCGTGTTTGAGCCGCAGCTCGCTGTACAGCGCCCATTCCAGATAATCCTTGAGCACGTTCCAGGTCTGATCGCTTTGGCCTTCGATCACCGGCTCCGGCAACAGCCAATGCAGCTTGGCGGTGTCGCCGACTACGCCGCGTACCAGCACGCGCTCCGCGTCGGCCTTGGCGTTAATGGCGGCCAAGGGTTTGTGGTTACTGGGCTCAACCGGCTCAAGCGCGCCGTAGGTTCGCTCCAGATAGGCTGGCAACAGACGGTCAAGGTCGCCGACCACAATCAGGGTCATGTTGTTGGGGGCATACCAGTTTTGGCGTACGGCTTCGAGTTGTTGGCGCGTCAGGTTATGCACCTCAGCCCGTTCGGCGCATTTAAGGCCCAGCTCAACCGCCAGTTGATTGCTGGCGCTGTGGCCCAGGTCCTGACGATCCAGCCAACGCTGCAAGTGCGAATAATGGCCGCCGTCTTCGCGCTCGACCACTTGCTTGGCGTCGGCGATGCGTTGCTCGGTGAGTTGGGTGCGGGTCAGCAGGCTGAGCAGCAGGTCGAGGATTTTGCGCTGGTTTTTGGCCGGTGCTTCGATCACAAACGTGGTGTCGGCGTGGCTGGTGAAGGCGTTCCATTCGCCGCCCAGCGATTGCATGTGTTCCTCCAGACCGCCTTCGCCGCTGTCGTCGATGCCACTGAACAGCATATGTTCCAGCAGGTGTGGCAACTGTTGATCGGCGCAGCTGAAATCATCCAGACCTACGCCCACCACCAAGCGAATGGCCACATGCCCGCGCTCGTTGCCGGGTTTAAGGATCAGTTGCAGGCCGTTGGGGAGTTGGTAACCCTCCACGCTGTAACGATCGAGGGCAAAGCTCTGGGCGGCACCCAGCAGCAGGCAGATGAACAGCAGGCAACGCATAAAAAATCCCTGAATCCGTGTTGGGCAGCTGTGCAGATTAGTCGCTACTGACAGACTGACAACAACCCGGCGCGCAACGTTCAAGGTGAATGATGGGTGTCTACGCTGTCATCGAGCGCCAGAGCGCCTGTTTCAGTGGTTTCGAGCACTACGTAGGCACTGCTGCAGAACAGCGAGTTCAGACGTTTCATGTCGGCAATCAGCTCCAGGTGCAGCGAGCTGGTTTCGATGCTTTGCACCACCTTGCGCTGCAGGCGGCTGACGTGAGCGTGGGCCAGGCGTCTTTCCTGGGCGCGAAAGCGGCGCTTTTCGCGCAGCAATTGGTGGGCGCTGTGCGGGTCGGCACTGAGAAAGACGGTCAGGCCCAGGCGCAGGTTGTCGATCAACTGGCTGTGCAGGCCAGTCAGTTCTTCGAGTCCATCTTCGGAGAATGAACGCCGCTTCGAGGTTTTTTGCTGCTGCACTTTGCGCAGCATGCGTTCGATCAGATCGCTGGCGAGCTTGAGGTTGATCGCCAGCTCAATGATTTCTGCCCAGCGTCGGCTGTCTTGTTCGCTCAAGTCTTCGCGGGGCATTTGTGCCAGGTACAACTTGACCGCGCTGTACAGCACTTCAACGTCGTCGTTGAGCGTGCGCATTTCCTGAGTGATTGCAGTTTGCTTGCCGCGCAGTACGTCGAGCATGATCACCAGCATGTTGTCGATCAGGTCACCAATGCGCAGGGTTTCGCGCACGGCGTTGGCCAGCGCCAGGCTCGGGGTTTGCAGCGCGGTCGGGTCGAGATGGCGCTGTTTGATCGCGCCGTTGGCGTGTTCGCGCTCGGGTAATAACCACGCGCACAACCGCGCCATGGCGCCCACTGTGGGCAGCAGCACAAAGCAGCGTGCGGTGTTGTAAAGCAAGTGAAAACCGATCACCAGCTCTTGCGCGCTGTAATTGAGGCTGTCCATCCAGGCCACAAGTGGGTCGAGTACGGGAATGATCAGTAGCAGGCCAATCAGTTTGTACAGCAGGCTGCCCAGCGCCACCTGACGCCCGGCGGCGTTCTGCATACTGGTGCTGAGGAACGCCAGCACGCCGCTGCCGATGTTGGCGCCAATCACCAGGCCAATCGCCACCGGCAAACTGATGACGCCCGCACCGGCCAGTGTTGCGGTCAGCAGCACGGCGGCCAGGCTTGAGTAGGACACCATCGCGAACAAAGCGCCGATCAAGGCATCGAGCAGAATGTCGCCGGTCAACGACGCGAAGATCACCTTCACACCCTGGGCCTGGGTGATGGGCGCAGCGGCTTCGACAATCAGTTGCAGCGCCAGAATGATCAGCCCCAGACCGATGCCAACCCGGCCCAGTTGCCCGGCGCGGGTCTGTTTGCGCGACAGAAAGAAAATCACCCCGAGGAAAATCAACAGCGGTGACAGCCATGACAAATCGAAGGTCAGCACCCTGGCCATCAAGGCGGTACCGACATCGGCGCCGAGCATGGTCGCCAGCGCAGGGGTGAGCGCCATTAAGCCCTGGCCCACAAACGAAGTGACCAACATGGCCGTAGCGTTGCTGCTCTGCACCATGGCTGTGACCACAATACCGGCGACAAAGGCGAACATGCGTCTGGACACGTTCTGCCCAATGACATGACGCAGGTGTGAACCGTAAACCCGCAAGATGCCGGTACGGACAATGTGCGTGCCCCAAATCAGCAAGGCCACGGCGGAAAGCAGATTGAGCAGGGTCAGCATGTCGGCTCCCTGTGCGATAAATGCGCTGAAGGATCAGATAGCTGCGGGCCTTTTCTACAGGCGTTTCTTAAGCTGTAGTCGGCAATCGAGCAGAACGCCAGCATCGCACAGGTTGAAACATTTCTGAAACATTTGCCTTGCACCTAAACCTGTAGGAGCGAGCTTGCTCGCGATCCAGTCAACGCGGTTTATCTCATGTACCGCAGCGATTTGATCGCGAGCAAGCTCGCTCCTACAGATAGGGAGTTATAGCGTGCTGAACAGCGGGAATGTGCCCAGCAACAGCGCGGCGACCAGAATGCACATGCACACCAGAATCGCCCACTTCAGGGTAAAGCGCTGGTGATCGCCAAACTCGATACCGGCCAGGGCCACCAGCAAGTAGGTCGATGGCACCAGTGGGCTGAGCAAGTGCACAGGCTGGCCGACAATCGAGGCGCGGGCCATTTCAGCGGCTGTGATGCCGTAGTGGCTGGCTGCCTCAGCCAGTACTGGCAGCACACCGTAGTAGAACGCGTCGTTGGACATGAAGAAGGTGAACGGCAGGCTCACGAGCGCGGTAATCACCGCCAGGTAAGGGCCAAGCGCAGGCGGGATGACGGCCAGCAGGCTTTTCGACATGGCCTCGACCATACCGGTGCCGGACAGGATGCCGGTGAAAATACCTGCCGCGAAAATCAGCCCGACCACCGCCAGTACGCTGCCAGCATGTGCCGCGACGCGGTCTTTTTGCTGTTGCAGGCACGGGTAGTTAACGATCATCGCGATACTGAACGCGACCATGAACAGCACGGGCAAAGGCAGCAGGCCGGCGATCAGGGTGATCATCAGTACCAGAGTCAGCGCACCGTTGAACCAGATCAGTTTTGGGCGGCGGGCATCAGGGAACTGCGAGACGCTGATTTCGCTGTGATCAATTTCGTCACCTTGCAGGTGCAATTCGCCAAGGCGTGCTCGTTCACGTTTGCCGTAGAACCAGGCAATTGCCAGGATCGCAACGCAGCCAGCCAGCATGGCGGGGATCATCGGTACAAAGATGTCCGACGGGTCTACGTGCAGGGCACTGGCAGCGCGTGCGGTCGGGCCGCCCCACGGGGTCATGTTCATCACCCCACCGGCCAGAATGATCAGGCCAGCCATGATGCGTGGGCTCATGCCAATGCGGCTGTAGAGCGGCAGCATGGCGGCCACGCAAATCATGTAAGTGGTTGCACCGTCACCGTCGAGCGACACCACCAGCGCCAGTACGGCTGTACCGACCGACACCTTGAGTGGGTCGCCCTTGACCAGTTTGAGGATTTTGCGCACGGCAGGATCAAACAGGCCGGAGTCGATCATCAGGGCAAAGTAGAGGATGGCGAACATGAGCATCACCCCGGTCGGGGCGAGCTTGGTGATGCCTTCGAGCATCATCGGGCCGATCTTCGGTGCAAAGCCACCAAAAACCGCGAACAGGATAGGCACCAGAATCAAAGCAATCAGCGCGGACATGCGCTTGGTCATGATCAGGAACATAAACGTAATGACCATGGCAAAGCCAAGGAAGGTCAGCATAATAATCACCGTTGTTATTGTTGTGTATTGGGCGCTGACAGCGAGTGGCAATGCTGATCAGGCCAGCCGGTCTTTTGCCGGAGGTGACGGGATGCTAGAGGGGAATTCTTTCAGCCAGCTTTCGTTGGGGAAAATATGTGAGGGGGGGTGTTGAATCCTGTAGGAGCGAGCTTGCTCGCGATGCAGACCGCGCGGTTTTGAAGATGAACCGCGGTGATGCCATCGCGAGCAAGCTCGCTCCTACAGAGGGATGTGATCAGTCCAGTTTCAGGACTTTAGCCAATACGATTTTCGGGCCTTTCATCTTTTTGATGATGATGCGCAGACCTTCGACTTCCAGTTGTTCCTCTTCTTCCGGCACCCGCTTGAGGGTGTCGTAGATCAGGCCGGCAATGGTTTCGGCTTCGATGTGGTCCAGGTCGACGCCCAGCAGGCGTTCGATCTTGAACAGCGGCGTATCACCACGCACCAGCAGTTTGCCGGGCTGGTAGGACAGGATGCCGCGCTCGGCTTTGCGGTGTTCGTCCTGAATATCACCCACCAGCACTTCCAGCACGTCTTCCATGGTCAGGTAGCCAACCACTTTGCCGTCAGCTTCTTCGACCAGCGCAAAGTGGGCGCCACCTTTGCGGAACTGCTCCAGCAACTGCGACAGCGGCATATGCCGGGAAACACGTTCGAGGGGACGCGTCAGCTCTTCCAGGTTGAAGGTCTCTGGCAAGTGCTCAAGGTCGGCCAGTTCGAGCAGCAGGTCCTTGATGTGCAGCAGACCGAGGAACGTATTGCTCTCGGCGTCGTACACCGGGTAGCGGCTGAACTTGTGGCGACGGAACAGGGCCAGGATCTCTTTGAGCGGGGCCTTGGAGTCCAGGGTGACGAGGTCTTCGCGGGAGTTGGCCCAATCGACCACTTCCAGCTCGCCCATTTCCACCGCCGAGGCCAGTACGCGCATGCCTTGGTCGCTCGGGTCCTGACCACGGCTGGAGTGCAGGATCAGTTTGAGTTCTTCGCGGCTGTAGGCGTGGTCGTGATGAGCACCGGGTTCACCTTGGCCGGCGATGCGCAAAATAGCGTTGGCGCTGGCGTTGAGCAGGTAAATCGCCGGGTACATGGCCCAGTAAAACAGGTACAGCGGCACAGCGGTCCAGAGCGACAGCACCTCGGGCTTGCGGATCGCCCACGACTTGGGTGCCAGCTCACCGACCACGATGTGCAGGTAAGAAATGATGAAGAAGGCGGCAAAGAACGACACGCCTTTGACCACTTCAGGCGACTCG
Source organism: Pseudomonadota bacterium (assembly GCA_040385125.1). Taxonomy (GTDB): domain Bacteria; phylum Pseudomonadota; class Gammaproteobacteria; order Pseudomonadales; family Pseudomonadaceae; genus Aquipseudomonas. The sequence goes on from JAZKIA010000043.1 coordinate 20,536, forward strand.
ACGCCCAAGGCGCCCAGCAACGGTTCCAGCAAGTGGGCGAAGGCTGGTTCACCGACCCAGCCCAAGCCCAGCGATGCCAGGGTGATACCCAGTTGGCACGCCGACAGGTAAGCGTCGAGTTGGTTGTGAACGGTGCGCAGGATCTGGCCGCGCCAGCCGTTGACGTCTGCGATGGCCTCGACCCGGGTCGAGCGCAGTTTGACCATGGCGAATTCAGCCGCAACGAAGAAGCCGTTGAGCAAAACCAGGATCAGTGCAAAAAGAATCATGCCGAAGTCGGCGAAGAGTGTGGCGAGGGTAAAGCCTGGGGAAGGGTCCATGATGGAGTTTTAAGAGTTCCGTATTTCGAATAGGGGCCGGGGGACTGAAAAAATAGCATCCGGCCGAGCAATGTAGCGGCTGATGCGGCCCTTGCCTAGTGGGCAAAGGCCACATGGGCTAGTCGGTCAGTGCCGGGATCGCGGGTTTGGCTATCTGTGCTGGCGTGAAATGGCAGGTAAACGTGCTGCCATGTCCCAGTACGCTGCTGATCTCCAGGGTGGCCCGATGGCGCAACAGCACGTGCTTGACGATGGCCAGGCCGAGCCCGGTACCGCCGGTGTTGGCGTTGCGGCTGGAGTCGACCCGATAGAAGCGTTCGGTCAGGCGCGGCAGGTGTTTGCTGTCGATACCGACGCCTGAGTCCTGCACTCGCAGGTGCGCGCCCAGGGCGTCGGTCCACCAGCGAATACGAATACTGCCGCCGTCCGGGGTGTATTTGACCGCGTTGAATATCAGGTTCGAAAAGGCGCTGCGCAACTCGGCTTCACTGCCTTTAAGCGCAATGTCAGCTTCAACCTCAAGGGTGATGGTCTGGTTGCGTTGCCCAGACAACGCCTGAGCGTCGTTCTTGATTGTGCGCAGCAGGGCCTCGATAGCCACCGGCTGGTTATCTGACGGGTAATCAGTGGCTTCAAGTTTGGCCAGCAGCAACAAGTCGTTGAGCAAGGTTTGCATGCGCTCACCTTGTTGCTGCATTTGCGATAACGGTCGCTTCCAGCGTGGATTGATGTCCTCAACGTTATCGAGCAAGGTTTCCAGATAGCCGCAAATCACCGTCAACGGGGTGCGCAGTTCGTGGGATACGTTGGCAATAAAGTCTTTGCGCATTTGTTCCAGCTGATGAATCCGCGTGACATCGCGTACCAGCATCAGGTGCTCGTTGTTGCCATAGCGGGTGATGTAGAGCTGGATGCGCAGGTGATCGTTGACCGGCGAGGGAATGTCCAGCGGCTCGGCGTAGCTGCCTTGCTCGAAGTACTCCTTGAAGCGCGGGTGGCGTACCAGGTTGCTGACCGGCTGGCCGCTGTCTTGAGGTGTCTTGAGCCCCAGCAGCGTCTCGGCGGCGCGGTTCCACCATTCCAGATTGCCGTCGCTGTCGAGCATGATCACAGCGTCCTTGAGCGCTGCGGTGGACTCTTGTACCCGATCAATCACCGCTTGCAGGCGCCCGCGTACGCGTTGGTCGCGGCGTTGCAGGTGGTAGATGCTGTCGAACACTTCGCCCCACAGGCCGTAGCCATCAGGCGGGGCTTGATCGGGTTTATGATTACGTAGCCAGTCGTGCAGGCGCAGCAACTGTTTGAGGGTCCAGCCCAGGTAGAACGCCAGGCCAATGGCCAGACTCCAGCCGTAATAACCACTGATCAGCCCGACCAGCAGGCAGCCGGTGACCAGAAGCAACAAATGACGAATCAGAGTGCCATGCCAGTTTTGATTCACGTCGCGCGGGTCCTTGCTTGCCGTTGGATCAGATGTGAGGGGTTTCAGTTCTTGGTCGAGAACCGATAACCGGTGCCACGCACGGTTTGTACCAGATTCTCGTACGCCTCGCCGAGTGCTTTGCGCAGGCGGCGGATATGAACGTCAACGGTACGCTCTTCTACATACACATTGCCGCCCCAGACTTGATCCAGCAGTTGGCCACGGGTGTAGGCGCGTTCCTGATGGGTCATGAAGAACTGCAACAGGCGGTATTCGGTGGGGCCCATTTCGGCAGGGGTGCCGTCGATGGTCACGCGATGGCTGACGGGATCGAGCAGCAAGCCGCCGATTTCGATCGGCGATTCGGCATCGGCAGGGCCAGCACGGCGCAGTACGGCTTTGAGACGCGCCACCAGTTCACGCGGGGAAAACGGCTTGGTGATGTAGTCATCAGCGCCGACTTCCAGGCCCTGAATTTTGTTGTCCTCTTCGCCCTTGGCCGTGAGCATGATGATCGGAATATCGCTGGTCAGCTCTTCACGCTTGAGGCGGCGGGCCAACTCAATACCCGAGGTGCCACCGGGCAGCATCCAGTCGAGCAAAATCAGGTCGGGTTTACGGTCAACAATGATGGCGTGTGCATCCTGAGCGTTATCGGCTTCAAGGCAATCGTAGCCTGCCATTTCCAAGGCCACCGCGATCATTTCGCGGATCGGTGCCTCGTCATCAACGATCAGAATGCTCCTGCCAACCATGCCGTACTCCTCTTGTCATTTAACTGTCTTGTGGCGCATTAGATAACGGAATTATTGCAGTCGTGTGACAGCTTAGAGGGCTGAGAGCGTTCTGGGGGTTAGTGAACTACGCTTTGAGTTCAAATCGTACAACCACATAAAGGACGATTCCGATGATTCACAACTCTTTTTCCCTCAAAGCTTTACTGGTTGCCGCTGCATTGGCCCTGCCGGGGCTGGCGTTTGCCGCTGATCCTGCGATGGACAAGGATGGCATTCTGGTTGATCACACCGGCATGACGCTCTACACCTTCGCCAAGGATGCGGGCGGCAAATCCATGTGCAATGACAAGTGTGCCACCAACTGGCCGCCGTTAAAGGCTGACAGCACCGCCAAGGACATGGGCAAATGGAGCGTGATCAGTCGTGATGATGAGCAAATGCAGTGGGCTTATGACGGCAAGCCGTTGTACACCTTTGTCATGGACAAGAAAGCCGGTGACATGACCGGTGACGGCAAAATGGACGGGGCGTGGAAAGTGGCCAAGCCTTAGGTAAATCAAAAGCCCCTCACCCTAACCCTCTCCCGGAGGGAGAGGGGACTGACCGCACGCGAACTCAAGATCGCCACTGATCAACTCCCTCTCCCTCCGGGAGAGGGCTGGGGTGAGGGTGCTCTTGATCTCAAACATAAAAAAACCTCGCCACCCTGTCACAGGAGGCGAGGTTTTTTATGACGCGAGACTTAAACCTTGTTTGTAGCCTGCGGACGTCGCACATCCGGCTGTTTCCACGATTCGGCTGCCGCTTCGTCGATAGCTTGCTGGACGGCCTTTTTGCGGTGTTCTTCAGCTCGGCGGCTGAAGAACCACACCATGAAGGTCACCAGCGACACCGCCAGCAGGATCAAGCTGGCCACGGCGTTGATCTCGGGTTTAACCCCCAGTCGTACCGCCGAGAACACTTCCATCGGCAATGTCGTGGAACCCGGCCCAGACACGAAGCTGGCCAGTACCAGGTCATCCAGTGACAGGGCAAAGGACATCATGGCGCCGGCCGCCAGCGACGGTGCGATCATCGGAATGGTGATCAAAAAGAACACTTTCCAAGGCTTGGCGCCCAGGTCCATGGCCGCTTCTTCGATCGACATGTCCAGTTCACGCAACCGCGACGACACCACGACCGCCACATAAGCTGAGCAGAAGGTGGTGTGAGCGATCCAGATGGTGACGATGCCGCGTTCTTGCGGCCAGCCAATCATCTGCGCCATCGCAACGAACAGCAGCAACAGCGACAGACCGGTGATCACCTCGGGCATTACCAGCGGCGCAGTCACCAGACCGCCAAACAGCGTGCGGCCCTTGAAGTGGCTGATACGGGTCAGTACGAATGCCGCCAGGGTGCCCAGCGCCACCGCTGCAATTGCCGTGTACAAGGCAATTTCCAGCGAGCGCATCACGGAGCCCATCAGTTGCGTGTTGTCCAGCAGGCCCACGTACCACTTCAATGACCAGCCGCCCCAGACGGTTACCAGCTTGGAGGCGTTGAACGAGTAGATCACCAGGATCAGCATCGGCAGGTAGATGAAGAGCAGCCCTGCAACCAACATAAAGCTAGAAAAACGGAAGCGTTTCATATCTTGCCCTCCAGTTCTTTAGCCTGGCTGCGGTTGAACAGAATGATTGGCACGATCAGGATCGCGAGCATGACCACGGCGAGCGCAGACGCTACCGGCCAGTCACGGTTGTTGAAGAATTCTTGCCACAACACTTTACCGATCATCAGCGTTTCCGGGCCGCCCAGCAGTTCCGGGATCACGAACTCGCCTACCACCGGGATAAACACCAGCATGCAGCCGGCGATGATGCCGTTTTTGGACAGCGGAACGGTGATTTTCCAGAAGCTGTTGAAGGTGCTCGAACCCAGGTCAGACGCGGCTTCCAGCAGGCTGGTGTCGTGCTTCACGAGGTTGGCGTACAGCGGCAGGATCATGAACGGCAGGTACGAATAAACGATACCGATATACACCGCGATATTGGTGTTGAGAATCTGTATGGGCTCGCTGATCCAACCCATCGTCATCAAGAAACCATTGAGCAGGCCGTTGTTGCTCAGAATGCCCATCCACGCGTAAACGCGGATCAGGATCGCGGTCCAGGTCGGCATCATGATCAGCAGCACCAGTACGGTCTGCATCTCTTTGCGCGCATTGGCGATGGCGTAGGCCATCGGATAACCGATCAGCAGGCACAGCAGCGTGCTGAAAAAGGCCATCTTCAGCGAGCCCAGGTAGGCGGCGATGTACAGCTCGTCGTCGCCCAACATGGCGTAGTTGCCCAGGTTCAGCAGTAGCTGAATTTTTTGGTCAACGAAGCTGTAGATCTCGGTGTATGGCGGAATTGCGACGTCGGCTTCGGCAAAGCTGATCTTCAGAACGATGAAGAACGGCAGCATGAAGAACAGAAACAGCCACAGGAATGGAATCCCGATGACCACATGACGGCCACCGGGGGTTATTCGTTGCAGTCGGCGTTTGAGCTTTCGCATGTTCATGAGCGCAGCACCACGCCGCTGTCGTCTTCCCACCACACGTAAACTTCGTCGTCCCAGGTCGGACGTGCGCCACGGCGCTCGGCGTTGGCCACGAACGATTGCACCAGCTTGCCGCCAGGCAGTTCAACGTAGAACACCGAGTGGCCGCCCAGATAGGCAATGTCATGCACCTTGCCGCGTGACCAGTTGTATTCGCAGGTTGGCTTTTCAGTGGTGACCAGCATCTTCTCCGGACGAATCGCGTAGGTGATGTGCTTGTCTTCCACCGAGGTGCTGACACCGTGACCGACGTAAATGTCGTTCTCCAGTTCCGGGCACTTGATACGTGCATAACCTTCAGCGTCGTCGACCACTTCACCGTCGAACAGGTTGACGTTGCCGATGAACTCGCACACCAAACGGCTGACCGGGGTTTCGTAGATGTCGATCGGGCTGCCGATTTGAGCAATCCAGCCCAGGTGCATGATCGCGATGCGCTGGGCCATGGTCATGGCCTCTTCCTGATCGTGGGTCACCATGACGCAGGTCACGCCAACGCGCTCGATGATTTCCACCAGTTCGAGTTGCATCTGCGAACGCAGTTTTTTATCCAGTGCGCCCATTGGCTCATCGAGCAGCAGCAGTTTTGGCCGCTTGGCCAGCGAGCGGGCCAGGGCCACACGCTGACGCTGACCGCCGGACAACTGATGCGGTTTGCGCTTGGCGTACTGGCTCATGTGTACCAGCTTGAGCATTTCGCCCACGCGGGCATCGATCTCGGCATTGGACATTTTGTCCTGCTTGAGGCCGAAGGCGATGTTCTGCGCCACCGTCATGTGCGGAAACAGGGCGTAGGACTGGAACATCATGTTGATCGGCCGCTCATAAGGCGGCATGTCAGTGATGTCTACACCATCGAGGAAAATACGGCCTTCTGTTGGGCGCTCAAAACCGGCGAGCATACGCAGCAAGGTGGATTTGCCCGATCCCGATCCGCCGAGCAAGGCGAAAATCTCGCCTTTATTGATTTCCAGGGACACATCGTCCACGGCAATCGTCTCGTCGAATTTTTTCGTGACCCGGTCGATTTTGACCAACACCTGTTTAGGGGTGTGGTCGCCCTCGAGGGCTTTCTTATAGGCGCCGGAGGCAACAGCCATTTACGAAACTCCCAACAAATTTAGCAGCCCGTCCTCAATGAACGGACCTTGGATAGGTGGTCTTGCGAGCTATTTACCCGTCTTGACCTTGGTCCACGTCCGCGTCATCAGACGCTGGATCTTCGGGGGTAGCTCGGTTGAAACGTAGGTCTTGTCCAGCACCGCCTGAGTTGGATAAACCGCCTCGTCGGTACGGATAGACTCATCCATCACCTTGTCAGCTGCCGGGTTCGGGTTGGCGTAGCCGACATAATCACTGACCTGAGCGATCACTTCAGGCTTGAGCAGGTAGTTGATGAATGTGTTGGCTTCCTTGACGTTGCTGGAGTCCTTGGGGATCGCCAGCATGTCAAACCACAGGGCGCCGCCTTCCTTGGGCACGATATAGGCGATGTTCACGCCTTTTTTTGCATCCTCGGCGCGCGCCTTGGCTTGGAACACATCACCGGAGAAGCCAATCGCAACACAGATGTTGCCGTTGGCCAGGTCGGAGATGTATTTGGAAGAGTGGAAGTAGGTGACGTAAGGACGCACCGACATCAGTATTTCTTCAGCTTTTTTATAGTCTTGCGGGTTGGTGCTGTTGGCATCCAGGCCCAGATAGTTGAGCACCGTGGGCAGCATTTCATCCGCAGAGTCGAGGAAGGCCACGCCGCACTTGCTCAGCTTTTTCATGTTTTCGGGTTTGAACACGGCATCCCACGAATCGATGCTGTCGACGCCCAGTACTTCTTTGACCTTGTCGACGTTGTAACCAATGCCGTTGGTGCCCCACAGGTAAGGCACGGCATACAGGTTGCCCGGATCATTTTGCTCAAGACGCTTGAGCAGGGCCGGATCGAGGTTCGAATAGTTGGGCAACTGCGACTTGTCGAGCTTCTGGAACGCACCCGCTTTGATCTGCTTGCCCAGGAAGTGGTTAGACGGCACAACCACGTCATAACCGGTACGTCCGGCCAGCAGCTTGCCTTCCAGGGTTTCATTGGAATCGAAGACGTCGTACACCGGTTTGATCCCGGTGGCTTTCTCGAAGTCAGCCAGTGTGGTCGGCGCAATGTAGTCCGACCAATTATAAATATGCACGGTAGGTGCCGCTTGTACGCTGACGGCAAGCGTCAAACCAGCTCCAACCAGCAGGGTCTTGCGAAACAAGGATATAGACACGTGGTGGTCCTCTGAATAGTTGGGCCTGAGTTGCCCGCGTCGCAGGTCAGCAGAGCTGCCAAAGACAAAACCGGCGCGCAACTTACCCTCGATAAACCGGCACAGCAAAATTTTTTGCGATTTATTGCTGTAAGACTATGATTTGTAGCGTATTTATTCCCGATCTGTAGGAGCCGAGCTTGCTCGCGATGCGAACAACTCGGTGTATCTGAGTGACCGCGGTGATGCTATCGCGAGCAAGCTCGGCTCCTACAGGTTTCACCGGGCCAGGTTATTTACCCGACTTTATTTTGGTCCAGCTGCGCGTCAGTAAACGCAGAGTTGCCGGTGGCAAATCGCTGATCGCGTAGAGCTTGGCTTTCACCTCATCAGACGGGTAGATGCTCGGATCGCCAGAGATGTCTTTATTCACCAGCGGCGTTGCAGCCTTGTTACCGTTCGGGAAACGCACGTTGTTGGTGATTTCAGCCATGACTTCTGGCTGCATCAGGAAGTTCATCCAGGCGTAAGCGGCGTCGACGTTCTCGGCATCCTTGGGGATGGCGACCATGTCGTAGAAGCTGCCAGCCCCTTCTTTAGGAATGCTGTACGCGACTTTGATCTTGCCGCCAGCTTCGGCTGCACGAGTCTTGGACTGCTCTAGGTCACCCGAGTAACCCACGGCCACACAGATGTTGCCGTTGGCCAGGTCGGAGATGTACTTGGAGGAGTGGAAGTAACCCACCGAAGGACGGATCTTCAGGAACAGTGCTTCAGCTTCGGCCAGTTGTTTTTTGTCTTGCGTGTCGGTCGGGTAGCCCAGGTAATGCAGGGCGGCCGGGATCATTTCGGTCGGTGAGTCGAGGAAGCTTATGCCGCAGCTTTTGAGCTTGGCCGCGTTCTCTGGTTTGAACAGCACGTCCCACGAGTCGATGGTGTCGACGCCCAGCGCGGCTTTGACTTTTTCAGGGTTGTAGCCGATGCCAATGGTGCCCCACATGTACGGGAACGCATGTTTGTTGTCTTTGTCGCTGGCATCGCCAACGGCCTTGAGCAACGCAGGGTCGAGGTTTTTCCAGTTAGGCAGCTTGGAGCGGTCCAGTTCCTGGTAAACCCCGGCCTTGATCTGCTTGGCCAGGAAATTGTTGGACGGCACGACGATGTCGTAGCCGGACTTGCCCGCGAGCAGCTTGGCCTCAAGGGTCTCGTTGCTGTCGAACACGTCGTAAACCACTTTGATACCGGTTTGGTCTTCAAACTTTTTGACGGTATCGGGTGCGATGTAATCGGACCAGTTATAGATGTGTAGAACTTTGTCCGCCGCTTGAGCTGCCCCAGCCATCACGCCCATCAAGGAGAGGGCGAGAAGGGTCTTGCCAGCTTTTTTAAAACCTGATGCCTTCATCTGTAATGCTCCAATTGTTCTTTTAAACCACCGATTCAGCGACCTGAGTTCAGGGCAACCAAAGCCGGCGGCTAGTCTGGCAAGATCCGGGGCAGGCTTTCAAGGGAAGACCCTTGATTCTTAAGGCTCCGAGCGCAATTGCCTACATCTATGCGGCAGTTGTCTTGCGCTCTGAGCCTAGCAGTTAACCTTGCAGTACTTCCAAGGTCAGATCGAGGCACTTGCGCGCCTTGGTCACCAGCTCATCGATCTCGTCTTTGCTGATCACCAGCGGCGGAGCAATGATCATGGTGTCGCCTACGGCGCGCATGATCAGGCCGTTAGCGAAGCAAAATTGTCGGCAGATCATGCCAGCGCCTTTACCTGCATAACGTTTGCGAGTGGCTTTGTCCTGAACCAACTCAATGGCCCCCAACAGACCCACACCGCGCACTTCGCCCACCAACGGGTGATCGTTCAGTTCGCGTAAACGCTTTTGCAAATACGGTGCCGTTTCGGCGTGGACCTTCTCGATAATTTTTTCTTCGCGCAGAATGCGGATGTTTTCCAGTGCGACAGCGGCGGCAACCGGGTGACCTGAATAGGTGAAGCCGTGGTTGAAATCACCCCCTTCATTCAGGACCGCCACCACTTCGTCGCGCACGATCAGGCCACCCATTGGGATATAGCCCGAAGTCAAACCTTTGGCGATGGTCATCATGTCCGGCTTGAGGCCGTAGAAGTCGCTACCGAACCACTCGCCGGTACGGCCAAAACCGCAAATCACTTCATCGGCGACGAACAGAATGTCGTATTTGGCCAGAATCTCTTTGATACGCGGCCAGTAGGTGTCGGGCGGAATAATCACGCCACCTGCGCCCTGAATCGGCTCGGCAATAAAGGCCCCGACGTTATCGACGCCGATCTCGAGGATTTTTTCTTCCAGTTGGTTGGCCGCCCAGATGCCGAACTCTTCCGGGGACATGTCCCCACCTTCGCCGAACCAGTACGGCTGCGCGATGTGGGTGATGCCCGGGATCGGCAAGTCGCCCTGTTCGTGCATGTAGGTCATGCCGCCGAGGCTGGCGCCGGCCACGGTGGAACCGTGGTAGCCGTTTTTGCGGCTGATGATGACTTTCTTGTTCGGTTGGCCCTTGATCGCCCAATAGTGGCGAACCATGCGCAACATAGTGTCGTTGCCTTCCGAGCCAGAGCCGGTGAAGAACACGTGATTCATGCCTTCAGGCGCCACGTCGGCAATGACTTTTGACAGCTCAAGCACCGGTGGGTGAGCGGTCATGAAAAACAGGTTGTAGTACGGCAGTTCACGCATTTGCTTGCTGGCCGCATCGGCCAGCTCGTCACGTCCGTAACCAATGGCAACACACCACAGGCCAGCCATGCCGTCGAGAATCTTGTGGCCTTCGCTGTCCCACAGGTACACGCCTTTGGCGTGGGTGATGATGCGTGGGCCGACGGCTTTCAGTTGTTTGAAGTCGCTGAACGGTGCCAGGTGATGGTCGTTGCTCAGTTGTTGCCATTCGAGGGTTTGCGGGTTCTTGTTGGTCATACAGCTCTCCTTTATTCAGTTGGGGGATCGCGCTTCCCAAAGCGTCGATCCCCGGCGTGTGTCAGACGGCGAACAGCAGGAATTCCCGCTCCCACGAACTGATGACGCGCTTGAAGTTCTCATGCTCGGCACGTTTGACCGCGATGTAGCCTGCGATGAACTTGGTGCCCAGGTACTTCTCGACCGTCTTGCTGCTTTCCATCCGCGCCAGTGCTTCTTCAAGGGTCAGTGGCAGGCGCAAGTTGCGGCGTTCATAACCACGGCCCACAACTGGCGCGCTCGGATTGATCCCTTCAACCATGCCGATGTAACCGCACAGCAAGCTGGCGGCAATCGCCAGGTACGGGTTGGCGTCGGCGCCAGGCAAGCGGTTTTCGACCCGGCGGTTTTGCGGGCCGGCATCCGGTACGCGCAGGCCAACGGTGCGGTTCTCTTCGCCCCATTCCACGTTTACCGGTGCCGAGGTGTCCGGCAGGAAGCGGCGGAAGGAGTTAACGTTCGGTGCAAACAACGGCAGCAGCTCAGGAATGAACTTCTGCAACCCGCCGATGTGATTGAGGAACAACTGGCTCATGGTTCCGTCTTCATTGGAGAAGACGTTTTTGCCGGTGTTGATATCAATGATGCTCTGGTGCAAATGCATGGCGCTGCCCGGCTCACCAGTCATGGGTTTGGCCATGAACGTGGCGGCTACGTCGTGCTTGAGCGCGGCTTCGCGCATGGTGCGCTTGAACACCAGAATCTGGTCGGCCAGCGACAGTGCGTCGCCGTGACGGAAGTTGATTTCCATCTGCGCCGTGCCGTCTTCGTGGATCAGGGTGTCCAGATCCAGCTCTTGCAGTTCGCACCAGTCGTAAACGTCTTCGAACAGCGGATCGAATTCGTTGGCCGCTTCTATAGAGAAGGACTGACGGCCGGTTTCCGGGCGTCCGGAGCGCCCAATTGGCGGCTGTAACGGATAGTCCGGGTCGTCACTGCGCTTGGTCAGGTAAAACTCCATTTCTGGCGCCACAATCGGCTGCCAGCCGTGATCGGCATAGAGTTTGAGAACCTTTTTAAGCACGTTGCGCGGCGACAATTCAATCGGGTTGCCTTGCTTGTCGTAGGTGTCGTGAATCACCTGGGCCGTAGGCTCAATCGCCCAAGGCACGAGAAATACGGCGTTCTCATCAGGACGGCAGATCATGTCGATGTCAGCCGGATCGAGGAGTTCGTAATAAATGTCGTCTTCGACGTAATCGCCTGTCACGGTCTGCAGCAATACGCTCTCGGGCAGGCGCATGCCTTTTTCGGCAATGAACTTGTTGGTCGGCGAAATCTTGCCGCGAGTAATCCCGGTAAGGTCGGCGATCATGCATTCGACTTCTGTGATCTTGTGGTCTTTCAACCAATCGGTGAGCTGGTCGAGGTTGTTACTCATAAATGCCTCTTGGCTGAGTGTCCTGACTTGAATAAGTCAGGCGTTTACTGACGCATCGGCGTCGCGTTGTGTTGCTCGCTTGCGACAGGCATCGCCAAATGCCTGGAAAATGGCAAGGTAAATCGGGTTAGAGCTTACCTGCCATTCGGGGTGCCATTGAACGGCTAAAGCAAAAGCCTTGCCGCCCTCGACCGAGACTGCCTCAATCAGGCCGTCCGGCGCTACCGCTTCAACCCGCAGGCCTGGCGCTACGCGCTCAATACCCTGGGTGTGAATCGAATTGACCTCGAACTCGGCTGGCAAGCCCAGGCCGGCCAACACGCCGCCCGGTTTCACGTGCATCACGTGGCTGGGGGCGTACTGCACTTCTACCGGGGCGCTTGGATCTTCGCGGTGCTCGATAAAACCTTCGACTTCATGCAGTTTCTGGTGAAGTGAGCCACCGAGGGCTACATTCAACTCTTGAAAACCGCGGCAAATACCGAGCACAGGAACGCCGGCTGCCAAAGCAGCGCGAATCAAGGGCAGGGTGGTGCGATCACGCTCAGGGTCATGCAGCGTGCCAGGCGCGCTGGCAGGGCCGTGATACAAATGGGGTTCGATATTGGATGGTGATCCAGTGAAAAGCAGGCCGTCCAGACTGTCCAGAATATCGTTCGGATCAATCAGTTCCGCGAGTGACGGAAGGATCAAAGGCAAGCCTTTGGCAGCTACAGCGACTGCTCGCACGTACTTGTCGCCAGTGATGTGATACGGGTGCAAACCGATCTGCTTGGTGCAGGCGGTGACGCCGATGGTCGGCAGGCGTGACATGTAACACCCCGGTATTATTGCTGTTATGGGTTTGAATCGAGCTTAGCCTTGTTCATTTTTTTACACAACACCCCCGTAAAAAATACAACACGGCCCGCTCAAGCCTGCGAGTCCCAAGCCGGTCAAACGCAAAAAACCGCCCCAAAAAGCCCCAAAAAAGCCTTCGCGGCGCTTTTTTAGGGCAAAAAAGGCCTCGCTTGACTTCGGCATGCCGTTCGGGTTGACTGAAACCAGAAAAGATCAATGATTGATATTTTTAACAACAAAGGTGTTGCATCATGTCGGTACCCCCGCGTGCCGTTCAGCTTAACGAAGCGAACGCGTTCCTTAAGGATCATCCTGAGGTTCTGTACGTAGACCTTCTAATTGCGGATATGAATGGTGTGGTGCGCGGCAAGCGCATCGAACGCACCAGCCTCCACAAGGTTTACGAGAAAGGCATCAACCTGCCAGCCTCCCTATTTGCTCTGGATATCAATGGCTCAACGGTGGAAAGCACCGGTCTGGGTCTGGATATCGGTGACGCAGACCGGATCTGTTATCCAATCCCTGACACCCTGTGCAATGAACCTTGGCAAAAGCGCCCAACTGCGCAATTGCTGATGACCATGCACGAAATTGAAGGTGAACCTTTCTTCGCCGATCCGCGCGAAGTGCTGCGTCAGGTTGTCACCAAGTTCGATGATATGGGCCTGACTATCTGCGCCGCTTTCGAACTCGAGTTTTACCTGATCGACCAAGAGAACGTTAACGGTCGTCCACAGCCGCCACGTTCGCCGATCTCCGGCAAGCGTCCGCACTCGACTCAGGTTTACCTGATCGACGACCTCGACGAATACGTCGACTGCCTCCAGGACATTCTGGAAGGTGCCAAAGAGCAAGGCATCCCGGCCGACGCCATCGTCAAGGAAAGTGCCCCGGCGCAGTTCGAAGTGAACCTGCACCACGTCGCCGACCCGATCAAGGCCTGCGACTACGCGGTACTGCTCAAGCGCCTGATCAAGAACATCGCCTACGACCATGAGATGGACACCACCTTCATGGCCAAGCCTTACCCAGGCCAGGCAGGCAACGGGCTGCACGTACACATTTCGATCCTGGACAAAGACGGCAAGAACATCTTTGCCAGCGAGGATCCCGAGCAGAACGCCGCATTGCGTCACGCGATCGGCGGTGTGCTGGAGACCCTGCCCGCCCAAATGGCGTTCCTGTGCCCCAACGTCAACTCCTACCGTCGTTTCGGCGCACAGTTCTACGTGCCGAACTCGCCGTGCTGGGGCCTGGACAACCGTACCGTGGCGATTCGCGTGCCCACCGGTTCGTCCGACTCGGTACGTATCGAACACCGGGTTGCCGGTGCCGATGCCAACCCGTATCTGTTGATGGCGTCTGTTCTGGCCGGTGTTCACCACGGTCTGACCAACAAAATCGAACCGGGTGCTCCAGTAGAAGGCAACTCCTACGAGCAGAACGAACAAAGCCTGCCTAACAACCTGCGTGATGCCCTGCGTGAGTTGGACGACAGTGAAGTGATGGCTAAATATATCGACCCGAAATACATCGATATTTTTGTTGCCTGTAAAGAGAGCGAGCTGGAAGAGTTTGAACACTCCATCTCCGACCTCGAATACAACTGGTACCTGCATACCGTGTAAACGATTGCATACCTGAAAAAAACGCCGCCGGCTCTGATGCCTGTGGCGTTTTTTTTTGGCATGGCGCCCCTCCTGCTCGGCTCGTACAATGCCGGCTGCCCCGCAGGAGACAGCCATGACGCGCCTCGCCACACCTCGAAAGCCTCGTGTTCGCAGCCAGGCGCGAATCGACTTGATACTCAATGCTGCCCGTACACTGCTGGCGGCTGAGGGCGTGTCCAGTCTGTCGATTTACAGCGTGGCCGCCCGCGCTGAAATCCCGCCATCGTCGGTTTATCACTTTTTTGCCGGTGTGCCTGCGCTGCTCGAAGCCCTGACTGGTGACGTGCATGCGGCGTTCCGCGCCTGCCTGCAAACACCGATCGAGCATGATCTATTGACCAGTTGGCGTGACCTGTCGCGGGTGGTTGAGCAGCGCATGCTGACAATCTACAGTGAAGATGCTGCCGCCCGGCAGCTGATTCTTGCCCAGCATGGCCTCACTGAAGTTACCCAGGCCGACCGCCAGCACGATCTTGAATTGGGCCGGCTGATGCACGCAGTGTTCATGCGCCATTTTGAATTGCCGGTGTTGCCGCAGGACGTGGACGTGTTTGCACTGGCCATGGAGCTGGGTGATCGCGTGTATGCGCGTTCTATCCAGCTCCACGACAGCATCACCCCGCGTATGGCCGAAGAAGGCATGCGCGTGGTGGATGCGTATTTGGGGTTGTACTTGCCGCCGTTTTTGCCAAAACGCCAGGCACCCGAGAACGAACCAACCCTGTAGGAGCGAGCTTGCTCGCGATTCCGTCAACCCAGGTTCAAATGATGTACCGCAGCGATCCTATCGCGAGCAAGCTCGCTCCTACAGGCTTGGGAGCGCAGCTGTTAAAACGGCGCATCCCCCAAAATAGTTGCACGATGCATCACTCGGCGGTTTGGACGGTAATCGTCCACGGCGTAATGCTGAGTCGATCGGTTGTCCCAGAACGCCACGTCGTTTTCCTGCCAGCGCCAGCGAATGGTGTATTCCGGGCGAGTTGCATGGGCAAACAACAACTTCAAAATTACTTCGCTTTCAGCCTCGGACAGCTCATTGATCCGCGTGGTGAAGCCTTCATTGACGAACAACGACTTGCGCCCGCTGACTGGGTGGGTACGCACCACCGGGTGTGACAGCGGCGGGTTGTTTTTACGGGTCTGCTCCCAGCGCACCAAGTCTTGCGGGGTTGAGCCAAAGCGCTCCAGCGGGAAAGATTTAGTGAAATCATGCGTCGCTGTCAGGCCATCCAGCAGCACTTGCAGTGGCTTGGACAAGCCCTCAAAAGCCGCGATCCCGCCCGCCCACAGGGTGTCGCCACCAAAGGCCGGCAACTGTTTGGCACTTAATACCGCACCCATCGCCGGGGTCGGCAAAAAGGTTACATCGGTGTGCCACACCGCGTTGTCGCGCACGTCGGTGACGGCGGTGTCCAGCACCAGGACTTCCGGCTGCTCCGGTATGTTCGGGTAGATCGGGTGAATGTGCAGGTCACCAAAGTTGGCCGCAAACCGCGCTTGTTGCTGCGGGGTGATGGGCTGGTTTTTGAAGAACAGCACATGATGTTGGAGCAGCGCTTGCTCGATGGCATTGCGTTGTTCCAGATTCAGCGGCTGGCTCAGGTCAACGCCGTCGATCTGGGCGCCAAGGGCTGCGCTAATCGGGGTAATGGTCAGGCTCATGATCGTCTCTTGATTAGAAATAGTTAGTGAGCCTGGCCGTGCCACGGCACCAGCTTGCGTTGCAGGGCGCGCAGGCCCATTTCCATGGCAAAGGCGATGATGGCAATCACCAGAATCCCCAGCACCACGACATCGGTGACCAGAAACTGCGCGGCGGACTGCACCATAAAACCCAGACCGCTGGTGGCTGCGATCAGCTCGGCGGCCACCAGCGTCGACCAGCCCACGCCCAAGCCGATGCGCACACCGGTCAGAATATCCGGCAGGGCACTTGGCACAATCACATGGCGAATCAACTGCCAGCGGGTAGCCCCCAACGATTGCGCGGCGCGCACTTTAGCCGGGTCGACGGTGCGCACGCCGGTCGCGGTAGCGATTGCTATCGGGGCGAAAATCGCCAGATAAATCAGCAGCACTTTCGACAGTTCACCAATGCCGCACCAGATCACGATCAGCGGTAAATAAGCCAACGGCGGAATCGGACGATAAAACTCGATCAACGGGTCGAAAATCCCCCGTGCAATGCGGTTGTACCCAATGGCAATACCCACCGGTACGGCAGTCAAAATCGCAAAGCCCAGTCCCAGGCCAATGCGGCTCAGGCTGGCGCCCAAGTGTTGCCACAAGGTGGCGTCCATATAGCCTTGAGTGGCCAGTAACCAGCCTTTTTCCAGCACCGCTGACGGAGGTGGCAAAAACAGTGGTTCGATCAGTTCGGTAGCGGTCACGCCCCACCACAGGCCAATCAGTGTCAGCAGGGTCAATACGCTGATCCAGCGCGTACTCAGGCTGCGTTTCAGCGAGCGCGACGGGTGTGGCGCACTTACTGGGGCGGCAGTTGCCGCCAGTTCATAACTGCTCATGCGCGCTCCTGCCGCTGAGCGGCATTGCGTTGTGAAAACACGCGCTCAAGCACGTGCTCACGGGTTTCGATAAAACGAGGGTCAGACTTGATCGAGCGTGCTGATTCGCCAGCGTTGTAGCGCTGGCCGAAATCCAGGGTCAGGCGCTCGACGATACGGCCCGGATTCGGCGCCAGCAAAATCAAATCGGTGGCCAGGAACACCGCCTCTTCAATGTCGTGGGTAATCAGGAACACGGGTTTGTCGGTGCGCTTGCACACTTGCAGCAGCAGCTCTTGCATCTGTTCGCGGGTAAAGGCATCGAGCGCGCCGAAGGGTTCGTCCATCAGCAACACGCGAGGGTCTGCAGCCAGGGCGCGGGCCAGGCCTACCCGCTGTTTTTGACCGCCAGAAAGTTCCCACACGCGGCGTTTCTCAAACCCGGACAAATCCACCAGAGCGAGCATTTCACGAGCGCGGATTTCGCGTTTGTTGCGCGGCACCCCGGCCAGCTCCAGGCCGAATGCCACGTTGGCCAGCACGTCTTGCCACGGGAGCAGCACATCGTCTTGAAACACCACGCCGCGCTCGGCGCTCGGGCCGTGAACGGGGATGCCATCGAGGGTGATGCGTCCGGCGCTGGGTTCAACAAACCCTGCGATCAGGTTCAGCAGCGACGTTTTACCGCTGCCCGAGGGGCCGAGTGCGACCAGCAATTGCTGTGGCCCGAGGCTGACGGAGATATCCGACAGCACCGGCTCAGCAGCGCCTGGGTACTGTGCGCTGATGCGCTCCAGTGATAACAAGGCCATGACGGTCGACTCCTCAGCAGGCGTGAATTATTGAGTGATAAAACGGGCGTTAACCGACGGCGCGTAATCCGGTAGCACCGCATCGACCTTGCCTTGCTCTTTAAGGAAGGTAGCGGTGTCAGCCAGGGCTTTGGTGGTCGGTGCGCCGAGTAGCAGCACTTGGTCGGCGGCCAGCGGGTACACGTTGCCTTGCAGCAGCAATGGAATATCCGTTGCTTTGGCGCCCGACAGTTTCACCAGCTTGTCGACGTTGCTTTGATTGGCGAGCCAGGCTTTCGGGTCTTTGTGGTAATCGGCGTAGGCGTCCAGGGTCACTTTGGCAAACGCCTTGACGATCTCCGGGTGCTTGGCGGCGAAGTCTTTGCGCACGATCCAGGCATCAAACGTCGGTGCGCCGAACTGGCTCAATTCGCCCGAGGTGATCAGTACTTTGCCGTTCTCTTTGGCGGTGCCCAGTGCTGGGTCCCATACATAAGTGGCGTCGATATCACCGCGCTTCCAGGCAGCCACAATGGCCGGTGGTGCGAGGTTCAGAATCGTTACTTTCGAAGGCTCAATGTTCCAGTGCTTCAGCGCGGCCAGCAGGCTGTAGTGACCGGTGGAGACAAAGGGCACCGCGATTTTTTTGCCGATCAGGTCTTGTGGGCCATTGATCCCGGAACCGTTGCGGGCCACCAGCGCTTCGGCACCGCCGATCTGGGTGGCAATCAAGAAAGTTTCAACCGGCACTTTGCGGGTGACCGCTGCCGTCAGCGGGCTCGATCCCAGGTAGCCGATTTGCACATCACCGGAGGCGATGGCGGCAATCACGTCTGCGCCGTTCTCAAATTTGCGCCAGTTGATTTTGGCGTCAGTGGCTTTTTCATAAGCACTGTCAGCTTGAGCGACTTTGGCCGGGTCGACGGTGGTTTGGTAGGCCACGGTCACCTCGGTGGCGGCCTGAGCGAAAAAGCTGGCACCTGCCAGGGACAATGCAGCTAAAAGACGCAAGGGATGCAGTTTCATCAGGAAGCTCCTCGACAGGCGGCCGGAGATCGGCAGGATGTGAGGTTAAATGATCTAAGAATTCGAAAATAAATAACTTTTAAGCATTAGCTTATGAAGATCCACGAATACTTGTCGGATGCGTTTCTTTATATTCTTTTGCTCTGAAAAATTTTGAAATAGTTATTTTTGGATTTATGAAAAAGCCATTACCCTTCGCTCAAACGGCAAATGATTAGACAAAGGTCGTAGACACCATGGATACGATTGACTTGCTGGTCACGGTCTGGCGCTAATCGCGCATCTGTAGCACTGGAACGTCAGAATCCGGGCTAAAGAACTACAAAAATTAGAAACGTAAAGGAGCAACACAATGAACAAGTCCACCTTGGCCGTGGCTGTGGCCATAGGTTTGTTGGCTCAGCAGGCGAGCGCAGCAGGCTTTATCGAAGACAGTAAAGCGACGCTGAAACTGCGTAACTTCTACATCAATAACGATAACCGTGATTCGGGTGCCCATGCTGCAGGGGTTCAGAGCAAGGCTGAGGAGTGGGGCCAAGGCTTTCAGGTGGATTACACCTCGGGTTTCACCCAAGGCACTGTGGGCTTCGGTGTTGATGCCATCGCTCTGCTGGGTGTGCGTCTGGATTCGGGCGGTGGTACCAACGGTGCATCAGCCAGTTCTTACGGCGGCACGATTTTCCCAAGCGAGTCCAACGGCAAGGCAGTGGATAACTACTCCAGCCTGGGCCTGACAGCTAAAGCCAAAATCTCCCAGACTGAACTGCGCTACGGCACCCTGATGCCGAAACTGCCAGTGATCTCGTACAACGATGGTCGTCTGCTGCCGCAGACCTTTGAAGGTGGCCAAATCACCTCCAACGAGTTCAAGGACCTGACGTTTATCGGTGGTCAGATCGAGCACGCCAAAGGCCGTAACTCCAGCAACAACGAAGGACTGTCGATTTCGGGCGCCAACAATGCGCAGACAGGCGAGTTCAGCAACAAATTCCTGTACGGCGGTGTGGATTACAAAATCACCAAGGACCTGTTGGCTCAGTACTACTACGGCAACCTGGAAGACTTCTATAAGCAGCACTTCCTGGGTCTGACCCACAACTGGTCCATCGGTCCGGGCGTGTTGAAATCTGATTTACGTTACTTCCACAGCACCGATGACGGTAAAAACGGCAGCGATCCTGCTTACTACAGCACCGGCGGTTATAGCGGTGAGAAAAACGGCAAAGGCAAAGTCGACAACAACCTGTACAGCGCATTGTTCCTGTACACCGTTGAAGGCCACACCTTTGGTGGCGGTTATCAGGTCAGCAACGGCAACAGCGACTTCCCTTGGCTGAACCAGGGTGACGGTTCGTCGGCTTACCTGACCACCGACATGCAAATCTCGAAATTCGCCCGCGCTGGCGAACGTACCTGGCAGGCACGCTACTCGTATGACTTTGCCAAGGTAGGCGTTCCTGGCCTGACGGCAGGCGCTGTTTACCTGCGTGGTGACAACATTGATACCTACGGCGCCGCCGGTACGCAGACCACCAATGGCGGCTCTGAGTGGGAACGTGACCTCACCCTGGCCTATGTGGTTCAGGAAGGCGCACTGAAAAACCTCGGCGTAATGTGGAAAAACGCCATGTGGCGCAACGATATTGCTTCGACTCGCGACCAAGACGAAAACCGTCTGATCGTTAGCTACTCGATTCCGTTGCTGTAAGCCGGTTGTAGCCAAAAAAGCCCTGCCCGGCGTAATGCCGGGCAGGGCTTTTTTTCGCCCCGAGTGGGGTCATATCATGCATAAATCACATATGCATTTAAGGAATAAACAAATGAATAAATATGATTTATAGATATATAAATCACCTGTTACTGTCTCCCCACTCAAGCGAAAACGCTGATAGCGAATTGCACACATTCATTCAAGGAAACGTCTAGATGCTGGTCGTGACACTCGGAGGAAGCCCAAGCCAACGATCCCGCTCCGGGGTGTTGCTGGATCGCGCCAAACACTGGTTGAACCAGCAAGGCGTCGAAGTGGTGAGTTATCAGGTGCGCGATTTCCCGGCGGAAGACTTGCTGCATGCCCGTTTTGACAGCCCGAAAATTGTCGATCTGTTGCAACAGATTGAAAACGCCGATGGCCTGATCATTGCGACCCCGGTCTACAAAGCCTCGTTCAGCGGCGCATTGAAGACCGTACTCGACCTGCTGCCTGAGCGCGCCCTGAGCCACAAAGTGGTATTGCCTATCGCTACCGGTGGCAGCATCGCCCACATGCTGGCCGTGGACTACGCGCTCAAGCCGGTGTTGTCGGCGCTCAAGGCTCAAGAAATGCTGCACGGTATTTTTGCCGAAGACAGCCAAATTGCTTACGGCGAAGGCAGCGCACAAGCGCAACTGGTGCCGGTATTGGAACAACGTTTGAACGAGTCACTGGAGCACTTCTACAGCGCCCTGGCCCGTCGCCCGAAACCGCTGGACCCAAACATTCTCAACGAGCGCCTGATCACGGCTCGCTGGAGTATCTGAACGTAGATTTCCTGTAGGAGCGAGCTTGCTCGCGATCCAGTTGACGCGGTTTATCTGATGCACCGCAGAGATCCTATCGCGAGCAAGCTCGCTCCTACAGGTTTGTCATTAGCATCACCCACCTTACTGATCCGCTAACGGCCCAGCAGGTGCAACCCGAATCTCGAACTGCAAATAGGAGAGCGCCATGCGCCCTGTCATTTTGCGTCGCGGTCTGGTCGCACTGTTAGCTGCGACTGTGTCCTTCGGCGCTGTTACTCAAGCCCAAGCAGATGCCCTGCGCATCGGTTATCAAAAGTACGGCACGCTGATGCTGCTCAAGGCTAAAGGCACGCTGGAAAAGCGTCTGGCTGAGCAGGGCGTCGACGTGCAATGGACCGAATTCCCTGGCGGCCCGCAATTGCTCGAAGGCCTCAACGTCGGTTCCATCGACTTCGGCGTGACCGGCGAAACCCCACCCGTTTTCGCCCAGGCTGCGGGTGCTGACCTGCTGTACGTCGCCTACGAACCGCCAGCTCCGACCAGCGAAGCGATTCTGGTGCCCAAGGACTCACCGATCACCTCGGTCAAAGACCTCAAGGGCAAAAAAGTCGTGCTCAACAAAGGCTCCAACGTTCACTACTTGCTGGTGCGCGCTCTGGAAGATGCGGGCCTGAAATACACCGACATCCAGACCGTATTCCTGCCGCCCGCCGATGCCCGCGCCGCTTTTGAGCGTGGCAGTGTCGATGCCTGGGTTATTTGGGACCCGTACCAGGCGGCCGCCGAACAACAACTGCAAGCACGCACCCTGCGGGATGCCAGCGGTATTGCCGACAACCATCAGTTCTATTTGGCCACCAAACCGTATGCCGAACAGCACCCCAAGGTGATCGAAACCCTGGTCGATGAAGTGCGCAACATCGGCGACTGGGCCAAGGCCAACCCTGAAGAAGTGACGCGCCAAGTCGCGCCGCTGCTGGGTTTGTCGCCAGAAATCACCCTGACAGCGGTTAAGCGCCAAGGCTACGGCGCGCAGTTCTTGACCCCGGAAGTGGTCAGCGCCCAGCAAAAAATCGCTGACAGCTTTTACCAACTCAAGCTGATCCCCAAGCCGCTGACAGTGAAAGACGTGATCTGGACCCCGCCCGCCAATCTGGCCAAAGCCCCTTAACGCTTGCCGTACCCACTTAGGAGACCACTCCATGAGCCTCAATATTTTCTGGTTCCTGCCTACCCACGGTGATGGCCATTACCTTGGCACCTCCGAGGGCGCCCGCGCCGTTGATTACGGTTACCTGCAACAAGTAGCACAAGCGGCAGACCGCCTGGGTTTTGGCGGGGTGCTGATTCCCACCGGGCGTTCGTGCGAAGACTCGTGGCTGGTGGCCGCAGCGCTGATTCCGGTGACCCAGCGCCTGAAGTTTTTGGTGGCCCTGCGTCCGGGCATAGTTTCGCCCACCGTGGCGGCGCGCCAGGCAGCAACGTTGGATCGACTGTCCGGCGGGCGTGCACTGTTCAATCTGGTCACGGGCGGTGACCCGGAAGAACTGGCGGGCGACGGCTTGTTCCTGAGTCACGAAGAGCGCTATCAGGCCTCGGTGGAATTCACCCGCATCTGGCGCCGCGTGCTGGAAGGCGAAACCGTGGACTACGACGGTCAGCACATCAGCGTCAAAGGCGCCAAATTGCTCTACCCGCCGATCCAGCAACCGCGTCCGGCGCTGTACTTCGGGGGTTCCTCGGAGGCCGCGCAAGACCTGGCTGCCGAACAAGTTGAAATGGTCCTGACCTGGGGCGAGCCACCGGCCGCTGTCGCTGAAAAGATCGAACAGGTACGAGCCAAGGCCGCCAAACTCGGGCGCACCGTGCGCTTCGGTATTCGTTTGCACGTGATCGTGCGGGAAACCAACGACGAAGCCTGGAAAGCCGCCGACAAACTTATCTCGCATCTGGACGACGAAACCATCGCCCGCGCTCAAGCCTCACTCTCGCGCTTTGATTCGGTAGGCCAGCAACGCATGGCGGCCCTGCATGGCGGCAGCCGCGACAATCTCGAAGTCAGCCCCAACCTGTGGGCGGGCGTCGGCCTGGTACGCGGCGGTGCCGGTACTGCACTGGTCGGTGATGGCCCAACCGTGGCGGCACGGGTCAAGGAGTACGCCGACCTGGGCATCGACACCTTTATTTTCTCCGGCTACCCGCATCTGGAAGAGTCGTACCGCGTGGCTGAACTGCTGTTCCCGCACCTCGACATCGAGCGTCCGGAACTGCCCAAAGGTGCCGGTTACGTGAGCCCGTTTGGTGAGATGGTCGCCAACGACATCATCCCCAAAGCTGCGTCGCAGAGCTGAGGCCACCATGAGTACGGCGAAGGCGTTAAGCCTCAACAGTATTGGCCACACGTTGGCGCCTTGGGCCTTGCCGGTGCTGCTGCTGGCGGTGTGGCAGTTGTCCGTGTCGGCGGGTTGGTTATCGACCCGCATCCTGCCCGCCCCCAGCGCTGTGATCGCGGCCGGGGTTGAGCTGGTGCGCAGTGGCGAGATTTGGAAACACCTCGCTATCAGCGGCTGGCGCGCGGGGTTGGGCTTTGTGATCGGTGGCGGTATCGGTTTGGCGTTGGGTTTTATCACCGGCCTGTCGAAGTGGGGCGAACGCCTGCTCGACAGCTCGGTGCAAATGATCCGCAACGTGCCGCATTTGGCGCTGATCCCGCTGGTGATTCTGTGGTTCGGGATTGACGAGTCGGCGAAGATTTTTCTGGTGGCGCTGGGGACTTTGTTTCCGATCTACCTCAACACCTACCACGGTATTCGCAACGTCGACCCGGCGTTGGTGGAAATGGCGCGCAGCTACGGTTTGTCCGGTTTCAGCCTGTTCTGGCAAGTGATCCTGCCGGGTGCCTTGCCTTCGATTCTGGTGGGCGTGCGCTTTGCGCTGGGCTTTATGTGGCTGACGCTGATCGTGGCTGAAACCATCTCCGCCAGCTCCGGCATTGGTTACCTGGCGATGAACGCCCGGGAGTTTTTGCAAACCGACGTCGTGGTGTTGGCCATTGTTTTGTACGCGGTGCTCGGCAAATTGGCCGACAGCGCGGCGCGGGGTCTGGAGCGTGTGTGGTTGCGCTGGCACCCGGCGTACCAAGTCGCTAAAGGCGGTGCAGCATGACAGCTCAACAACCTCCGCGTTTGCGTCAGGGCATTCCGTTGGCGATCAACGGCCTGCAAAAATCGTTCGGTGAGCGTCAGGTTTTGCGCGACATCAACCTGCACATTCCGGCCGGGCAATTTGTGGCGATCGTGGGTCGCAGCGGTTGCGGCAAAAGTACCCTGATGCGCCTGCTGGCCGGTCTCGACCAACCCACCGGCGGCCAACTGCTGGCGGGCAGCGCACCGTTGCAAAATGCCCGTGACGACACGCGTTTGATGTTCCAGGAAGCCCGCTTGTTGCCATGGAAAAAAGTCATCGACAACGTCGGCCTTGGGCTCAAGGGCGACTGGCGACCGCAGGCGCTCAAAGCGCTGGAAGAAGTTGGCCTGGCCGAACGCGCCAACGAATGGCCTGCAGCATTATCGGGCGGTCAAAAACAGCGTGTGGCCCTGGCCCGCGCCCTGATTCACCAACCGCGCTTGCTGTTGCTGGACGAACCGCTGGGTGCGCTGGATGCGCTGACCCGCATCGAAATGCAACAACTGATCGAACGTTTGTGGCGCCAGCATGGCTTCACCGTCTTGCTGGTGACGCATGACGTCAGCGAAGCCGTTGCCATTGCAGATCGAGTGATCTTGATCGAAGACGGTGAAGTGGGGCTCGACCTCACCGTCGAACTGCCTCGCCCACGGGTACGTGGCTCGCATCGACTGGCCGCCCTGGAAACCGAAGTGCTTAACCGTGTATTGGCCCTGCCTGGCTCGCCACCTGAGCCAGAACCCGTCGCACCGCTGCCCACGCAACTGCGTTGGGCGCAATAACCTCACTTTTCTATCCCAAGACAGGAATCGACACCATGACCATTAAAGCCATCAACGTTCGCAACCAGTTCAAAGGCCACATCAAAGAAATCGTGCTGGGCGACGTGCTGTCTGAAATCGACGTACAAACCGCCTCTGGCATCGTCACCTCCGTTATCACCACCCGCTCGGTCAAAGAGCTGGAACTGGTGGTCGGCAGCGAAGTGATCGCCTTCGTAAAATCCACCGAAGTATCCATCGCCAAGCTGTAACAAACTAACGCCAAACCTGTAGGAGCGAGCTTGCTCGCGATCCCGGCGACGCGGTGTTTCAGGTAGATCGCAGCGATGCCATCGCGAGCAAGCTCGCTCCTACAGGGGGCTTTCGGATTTTTCCCGCAACTCGTAGCGGTATTGACCCGCTTGTGGAGGCGGGTTGGCAGGCCTAGTCTTTGCGCAGTTCGCTACTTGTCCCTTCATCTGGACAGCAACGACAGCGAACTGCGTACGGATTAGAATCACAGCCATCAATACCGGAGGTCACTATGAGCGCGCACCTTTCCCCCAGCGCTTCAGCGTTTGAAACCGAAGAGCAGGCCGCCAGCTATGACCGTTGGTTCCGCGCCAAAGTGCAAGCATCGATTGATGATCCACGCCCTAACATCCCCCATGATCAGGTGATGGCCGATATACACGCCCTCATCGATTCAAAGCACAAACAACGCGATGCTGATTGAGTGGCGGCCCGAAGCACGGGCCGAACTCCTTCAAATCCTTGACTACATTGGCGACCGCAACCTTATCGCGGCTATTGACCTGAACCGGGCTATCGAGTCCGCAGTATCAACCCTTCCTCAACACCCCTATCTATCACGTGAATGGTAGACCCACCAAGTTGTGCCCACGATGCGTCAACACTAACGCCAAACCCTGTAGGAGCGAGCTTGCTCGCGATCCCGGCGACGCGGTGTTTCAGGTAGATTGCAGCGATGCCATCGCGAGCAAGCTGAAGTGGTCAAGTAATCTTGGACACCGATTAAGGTTTCAC
>JAZKIA010000044.1:0-2962 GCA_040385125.1 Pseudomonadota bacterium
CCTCATTTCAGAGGAATCATGGATGTCCGCCAACCACCGTTTCAGCCTGACTGCCAACGCCTGTTCATACCCTTTGGAGGTGTTGGCATTTAGTGGCGACGAAGCCATCAACACGCCCTATTCCTTTGACATTGAACTGGTTTGCGAACGCTCGGATCTGGACCTCGAAGCGTTGTTGCACACACCGGCCTTTCTGGCGTTTGACGGTCGTGGCAATGGCATCCACGGGCAGATTTATCGCATCGCTCAAGGCAGCCCCGGCACGCGCTTGACGCATTACAAGCTGACGCTGGTGCCTCAACTGGCCTACCTGCAGCACCGCACCAATCAGCGTATTTTTCAGAACCGGACCGTGCAGCAGATCATCGAGACGCTCCTCGAAGAGCACGGCATTCTCGGCACGGTCTACGGCTTTACCTTGCAGTCGCCCTACACGCCTCGGGAATACTGCGTGCAGTACGGCGAGTCGGATCTGCACTTTATTCAGAGGCTGTGCTTTGAAGAGGGCATTCACTACTGCTTCAAGCATTCGCCGGATGGCCATTATTTGCAGTTTGGTGATGGTCAGGCCGTGTTCAGCCAACTGGAGCGCGCAACGCCCTATGTGCAAGGCAACGGCATGGTGGCCGGACAGGCTGCAATCCACCGCTTCGAGCTGCAATTGCAAACCCGCACCAACAGCACGGCGCGTCGCGACTACGACTTCAAAAAAGCCAGCCGTACGCTACAGGCCGAGAGTCGTGCAGACCTTAACCAGCGCGCCCTTGAGCATTACATCTACCCTGGGCTGTTTAGCGAAAATGATCAGGGTGAACGCCAAAGCCAAATAGCCTTGGAACAGCACCAGAGCGACTACCGTCAGGCCAGCGGCAGCAGCGATCAACCGACCTTGAGCAGCGGCCATTTCTTGACCCTCAGCGATCACCCGTACAGCGACTGGAGTGCCCCGTGGCTGCTGACCCGCATCCACCACGAAGGCAAACAGCCACAGACATTGCAAGAGCAGGTCGCCAGTACCTTTATCAAGCATGTGCTGGCGTTCACGCAGGGCTACCGCAACCAGTTTTTCGCCATCCCCGAGACCGTGACCTACCGCTCGCCGACGGTGTTTGCCAAGCCGCAGATTCACGGCAGCCAGACGGCCCGCGTCACCGGCCCGGCGGGCCAGGAAACCCACAGCGATCAGTTCGGGCGGGTCAAAGTCAGCTTTCATTGGGACCGCAGCGGGCTTGATGACGACACCAGCAGTTGCTGGCTGCGTGTCGCCTCGAGTTGGGCCGGCGACAGTTATGGCGCGCTGGCCATTCCTCGGGTGGGAATGGAAGTGTTGGTCAGCTACCTGGAAGGCGATATTGACCAGCCAGTGATCGCGGGTTGCCTGGTGTCGAGCATCACCCCGTCGCCGCTCAAACTGCCAGCCGAGAAAACCCGAAGTGTATTGCGCAGCCGCAGCACCCCGGGTGAAAACGGCTACAACGAACTGCGCATGGAAGACCGCAAAGGTCAGGAGCATATCTACCTCCACGCTCAACGCGACTTGCAACAACACATCGAAAACGACAGCCGCCTGCAGGTCGACGGCAAGTGCGAACACACCATCACCGGCAACAGCACCGTGGTGCTTGAAAGCGAAGAGCAACACACCGTCAGCGGCGACCGCAAGGTGCAACTCAACGCCAGCGACTACCTGGACGTCGTTGCCAGCAGCCACACCCAAGTCGGGCAAGTACTTGCGATCGAAGCCGGGCAACAGGTGCACCTGAAAGCTGGCGCCACGATGGTGGTGGATGGCGGTCCGTTGATGACCCTGATGGCTGGCGGGCAACACCTGCTGCTGACCCCGGCCGGTATCTACAGCAGCACGCCGGTGTTGCCGGGTGGGGTCGCGGTGCCGGGGTTGCCGGCGGCGTCCGCAACACCGGGGCAGGTGGGGGAGATGACGGCTGCGGCGCTTGAATCCCAGCAACAGGCCTTCGCCAGTGCCAGCGCCAAACAATCGCCCGTGTGCATCGCCTGCCAGACCCTCAAGGAGGGGCAGCCATGATGCGCGCCTACTTGCTGCTGGACAGCAATCAAATCCCGGAACTGTACCCGCGTTTGCATGAACTGGCGCAAATCGCCGTTCCCCATTCGCTATACCTGACCACCCAATACGCTGAGCTGGCGCACTGTGGCCCGGTGTTGATAGCGGTTGAGCCCAACAGTGCACTGGCCAAAGTCTTTGCTGAAGAATGGCAGGAAAAGGCTGGCATCTGGCTGGAGTCGGATGCTGATGAAGCGATGTTGGTTGCGCATTTACGCAGC
This sequence comes from Pseudomonadota bacterium, assembly GCA_040385125.1. Taxonomy (GTDB): domain Bacteria; phylum Pseudomonadota; class Gammaproteobacteria; order Pseudomonadales; family Pseudomonadaceae; genus Aquipseudomonas. Next base: position 2,305 of record JAZKIA010000044.1, read on the forward strand.
CTGATTCACGTGCAAATTGAGGGCGAGGTCAGCGCTTTTTTCCGTTACTACGACCCGTGTATTACACGGCTGTGGCTGGAAGATTTAACCGTCGCTGAACGTGACCGGCTGATGGGGCCGGTGTGCTTGATTCGTTTGCCGGATGGGGAGGGCGGCATGCTTTCACTCAAGCGTGAAAGCCTTGAACAGGCTGGTGAGCGGTATGGGAAAACGCCTTGGCTGAGCTTTAGTGCGCAGGAGCTTGAACACTTGAGCCAAAGCAAGCGTCAGCGCTTTTGGCGGCAAATGGTTGAGCATTGTCTGGCGCACTTTCCTGAGTGTTTGCAAGGGGTTGCCCCGTCAGCATGCCAGCAATGGGCCATTGACTGTAGCAACAGCGCTGAGCGTCAAGGCTATAGCGCAGAGGATGAAATCCTACGCTGGATCGCCCTGTATGGCGGCCTCGGCAAAACGTTTCCGGACGCCCCCGAACATGACGTTTACCGCCAGCTGTTAGCCGAGCGCAGCGTGCTGCCAGGGCAACGTTTAGACAACCTGCTGGCGGAGCTGAGCCGCCAAATCGCCTTCGCCGAGATTGACCTATGAGCCACGATAAAACCCTCGACACCCTCTGCCGATTGGCAGAAGCCGACCGCGCCGCCAAAGCCTTTGATCACGT
>JAZKIA010000045.1:0-35315 GCA_040385125.1 Pseudomonadota bacterium
GGCCCGCCAGAGAAGTGCTCGCGATGGAAGCGCTGCGGTTTTTCAGGTAAATCGTGGATCAACGCTTCAGCTCAGACGCCGCATACGCCTGCAACTGCGGGTAGAACACTCGAAAGTCCTCACTCAAGGGCTCGTACAAGGCCTCTAAGTCCTGCATGGCGCCAGCCAGTTCTTCGGGACGCGACAGACGCCGTGAAATCCCTCTGAAGACTTGTTCCAGCACGTCAAAGTCCTGATACGAACCCAGCCAATCATGCGCAGCCATGTGCGGAGCAATGGCCGCCAAACGCTCAGGCAACTGCGGTTCGGCCACCAGCACCCGATAAAACCCCGAAGTAAAGCGCTCCAGCGATCCATCAGCGTACTGTGACCAGTCCCGCGCCAGGCAATGGTCAAAAAATACATCCAGCACGATGCCCGCGTAACGCCTGCGGGTGTGGGTAAAGCGCGACAGCGCCTGATCAATCAAGGGATGACTATCGGTGTACACATCAATGCTGCGGTGCAATTGAATACCCGCTTCAATCGCAGGCCGATACTGCCCTTGCAGGCGCCCTTTGACGAAGTCGCCGTACAAGCTGCCGAGCAATTCTTCAGGGCGCTGACCGCCAAGGTGTAGATGTGCGAGATAATTCATGCCGCGCAGTTTAGCACCGCCGCACAAATATCGTTATAACCCGATATACCGATTTGGACTGATCTCAGATCAAAATCATATTTGTATATCGCGATTTAACGATTTAAAGTTCGCCTCATCGCGATATAACGTTGTACCTCATTGAGCACTGCCACTATGCCGATCGACCTCGACGAAATAATAAAAGCGCTGGCACACCCAGTACGCCGAGAAATCCTTCATCTCCTGAAAGACCCAGAAATTGAATTTCCCGACCAGCTTCATTCCACCGAACACGGCGTCTGTGCCGGACAGATCGACCAACGCTGCGGCCTGTCGCAGTCGACCATTTCTGCCCACCTGGCGACGTTGCAACGCGCCGGCCTGATAAGCAGCCAAAAGGTCGGCCAGTGGCACTTTTTCAAACGTAACGAGGAAACCATTCAGGCGTTCCTCGAAAGATTCAGCCAAGAGCTTTAACAAGGACTTCCATGCCCCTCTCGCTACTCATTCTGGCGCTCAGCGCCTTCGCCATCGGGACCACCGAGTTTGTGATCATGGGCTTGCTGCCCGATGTCGCAGCCGATCTTGGTGTTTCTATCCCCGGCGCTGGCTGGCTCGTGACCGGTTACGCACTGGGTGTGGCCATCGGCGCTCCGTTCATGGCGCTGGCCACTGCCAAGTTGCCGCGTAAAGCTGCTCTGGTAGCGCTGATGGTCATTTTCATCATCGGCAACCTGCTCTGCGCACTGGCCAGCGATTACAACGTGCTGATGTTTGCTCGTGTGGTCACGGCCTTGTGCCACGGTGCGTTCTTCGGGATTGGTTCGGTGGTGGCTGCAGGTCTGGTACCCGCCAACAAGCGCGCCTCAGCCGTAGCCCTGATGTTCACCGGTTTGACCCTGGCCAACGTGCTCGGTGTGCCTCTGGGTACAGCGCTGGGCCAGGCAGCGGGATGGCGTTCGACGTTCTTTGCCGTGACCGTGATTGGCGTAGTGGCGTTGATCGGCCTGATCCGCTTCTTGCCCGCCAAGCGTGACGAAGAAAAACTCGACATGCGTGCCGAACTGGCCGCCCTCAAAGGCGCTGGCATTTGGCTGTCGCTGAGCATGACCGCGCTGTTTTCAGCCTCCATGTTCACCCTGTTCACCTATGTTGCGCCCTTGCTCGGAGACGTCACTGGCGTATCGCCAAATGGCGTGACCTGGACGTTGCTGCTGATCGGCCTGGGCCTGACAGTCGGCAACATCATCGGCGGCAAGCTGGCTGACAAGCGCCTGGCCGCCACATTGATCGGCGTATTTATCTCGATGGCGGTTATTTCAACCGTACTGAGCTGGACCAGCGTTGCTCTGATTCCAACTGAAATCACTCTGTTCCTCTGGGCTACCGCCTCGTTTGCCGCCGTACCTGCGCTGCAAGTCAACGTGGTGACCTTTGGCAAGGCGGCACCCAATCTGGTGTCCACGCTGAACATTGGCGCCTTCAACCTTGGTAATGCGCTGGGTGCGTGGGTTGGCGGTAGCGTGATCGCTCACGGCTTTGGCCTCACCCGCGTACCGCTGGCCGCGGCAGCCTTGGCGGTACTGGCGTTGCTGGTCACCCTGATTACCTTCCGCCAGAGCGCTAACCCCGAACTGGCCACTGCTACACACTGATTCTTGCGAGGACTGTACTCATGACCACGATTTTTGATCCGATCAAGCTGGGCGACCTCGAACTGCCCAACCGCATCATCATGGCACCGCTGACCCGTTGCCGTGCCGATGAAGGCCGGGTGCCCAACGCTCTGATGGCTGAATACTATGTGCAGCGCGCCTCTGCGGGCCTGATCCTCAGCGAAGCGACCTCGGTCACGCCACTCGGCGTTGGCTACCCGGACACTCCCGGCATCTGGTCTGACGATCAGGTACGTGGTTGGGGCAATATCACCAAGGCCGTACACGCTGGCGGTGGGCGCATCATGCTGCAATTGTGGCACGTGGGGCGGATTTCCCATTCGCTGTACCTGAATGGTGAAGCACCGGTTGCCCCGAGCGCCATTGCCGCCAAAGGCCACGTCAGCCTGGTACGCCCGAAGGTCGACTTCCCGACCCCGCGCGCCCTGGAAACCGCCGAGATCGAGGACATTATCGAGGCTTATCGCACGGGTGCCGAAAACGCCAAGGCCGCAGGCTTTGACGGGGTTGAAATTCATGGTGCCAATGGTTACCTGCTTGACCAGTTCCTGCAAAGCAGCACTAACCAGCGTACCGATCAATACGGCGGCTCCCTGGAAAACCGCGCACGCTTACTGCTTGAAGTCACCGATGCCGCCATCGACGTCTGGGGTGCCGGGCGCGTCGGCGTACACCTGTCGCCTCGGGCTGATCTGCACGATATGGGCGATGACAACCTGGCCGAAACCTTCGCTTATGTGGCTCACGAACTGGGCAAGCGCGGCATCGCGTTTATCTGCTCCCGTGAAAAAGAAGGCCCGGACAGCCTGGGGCCTCAGCTTAAAGCCGCCTTTGGTGGCCCGTATATCGTCAACGAAAGCTTCACCAAAGACAGCGCCAATGCCTGGCTGGCTGCCGGCAAGGCAGACGCAGTGGCCTTTGGCGTGCCCTTTATCGCCAACCCTGACTTGCCTGCACGCTTGAAGGCAGATGCGGCGCTCAATGACGCGCATCCAGAAACCTTCTATTCAAAAGGCGCAGTGGGCTATATCGATTATCCAACGCTGTAAGCGCAGACCATGACAGCCTGAGTGTGAGCTGAGCACTAACGTAAAACGCCCGAGGTCCATGACCTCGGGCGTTTTATTTTATAAAAGACAGGGTGACGCGTTTAAGGCAGGGGTTGTGTTTAACATTGCAGAAAAATACACGTTTCCCCGAATAAAAAAAGGGGCGGTTTGACCCGCCCACATTTTTTCCCTAGTCCCTTTTTCTCCTTTTCATCGTCCTGATGAATTGCATCCTGCAATGTCCTTCTGCGTTCATCCTTGAGCGCCGTATCAATCCGTCGACACGCTTTAGATATTAGAGTTTTATGAAATTGCTGCAAGCTCACCAGTTATAAATTCTTATTACATGACAACTTAGCTAAAAACAATAAACCACTTTATTTTCAATGAGTTACAAAACAAGGCAAGTAAGAAAAATACATTTAACAAACCTGCTCACGCTCTTGGCTTACATCAAATGTAAGCAAAGGCTTACAGCGGTACACAGACAAAGCTCAATCGCGTACGTGACATCCCATTTCAAAGCCGGGCAGTTGACAGAAACGGGAGTAAAACTTAGGCCCACTACCGCCAGCTAGAGACCTTAAGCCAGAATCTGAAGCTAAAAAAACCCCGAACAGTCGGGGTTTTTTAGTTAACAAACCGCTTGTTACTGAAACAGCGACTCACTCGACAGACCGTTGCGTTCAAGAATTTCGCGCAGACGCTTGAGCCCTTCAACTTGAATCTGTCGCACGCGTTCACGTGTCAGACCGATTTCCAACCCTACATCTTCAAGGGTGCTGCTTTCATGGCCGCGCAACCCGAAACGGCGGATCACCACCTCGCGCTGCTTGTCTGTGAGCTCAGACAACCACTGGTCAATACTTTGCGACAAATCATCGTCCTGCAGCAGCTCACAAGGATCTGTAGGGCGATCATCGGTCAAGGTATCAAGCAGTGTTTTGTCAGAGTCTGGACCTAAAGAAACATCTACCGACGACACGCGCTCATTGAGCCCAAGCATACGCTTGACCTCGGCGACCGGTTTTTCGAGCAGATTGGCGATTTCTTCAGGGGAAGGTTCGTGATCGAGTTTTTGCGTCAGTTCACGCGCAGCTCGCAGGTAGACGTTGAGTTCTTTGACCACATGGATCGGCAAACGGATGGTGCGGGTTTGATTCATGATCGCCCGTTCAATCGTTTGGCGAATCCACCAGGTAGCGTAAGTCGAGAAACGGAACCCACGTTCGGGATCAAACTTCTCGACTGCTCGAATCAATCCCAGGTTGCCCTCTTCAATCAGATCAAGCAGCGACAGCCCACGATTGACATAACGGCGTGCGATTTTCACCACCAACCGCAAGTTGCTTTCAATCATGCGCTTGCGCCCAGCCGGATCTCCACTTTGCGACAATCGCGCAAAATGAACTTCTTCTGCAGGGGAGAGCAACGGGGAAAAACCAATTTCATTGAGGTACAACTGAGTCGCATCGAGCGCCCGAGTGTAGTCAATGTACTTGTGCTGTTTTAAAGCGGCTGTTTTTTTGGACTTGGTGCGAGCTGTAGGGGTTGAATCATCATCTTCTGACATCAAGTCGCTGTCGATCAGGGAGTCCATAAGGAGCACCTCATCGTCGATGTCAAACCCCGGCGCTTCTTTGCTGAGAGCCATTGTTATAGTCCTTTGGTGAGTTCGACCTCAAGCTCAAGCATCGCCTATATCCTTGGCAACGCTGGAGCCTGTTCCCTACTACATCAGGAACAGGCTGGTAACCGATCAACGGCGAGGAAGGAATTGCAGTGGATCTACAGGTTTACCTTGGCGGCGAATTTCAAAGTGAAGTTTCACCCGGTCTGTACCAGTTGACCCCATCTCGGCAATTGTCTGTCCGACCTTGACCTGCTGCCCCTCCCGAACCAACAGCCTACGGTTATGACCGTAAGCACTGACGTAGGTATCGCTGTGTTTGATAATGATCAGTTCGCCGTAGCCCCTCAATCCACTGCCAGCGTAAACAACTGAACCATCAGACGCAGCCAAAACAGGCTGTCCCAAATCTCCGGCGATATCAATACCTTTATTCAAACTACCGTTTGAAGAAAATTTACCGATCAAAATACCATTAGAAGGCCATCCCCACCCCTTGGGCGCCGGGCCTGCAGGCAACGGTGCGACTGCCACTGGCGCGGTCGTGACAGTGCCTGCTCGCTTGATAACAGTCGTTTTACTGCCTGCCGAAGGCGAGACAACAGTGGTGCTCGCCACCACCGGTGGGCTTCCTGAACGCCCATCGAAACGAATCGTTTGACCTGGAACAATCGTGAACGGGGCCCCGATATTGTTACGCGCCGCGAGCGCCTTCCAGTCCCAGCCATAGCGAAAGGCAATCGAAAACAACGTATCGCCGCGGCGAACCACATATTGCCCGGTGGTCACGGCTGGACGCTGCGCCACGCCATTGCGGTCAACCACGCGAACGCCATTCTTGGGAGTGCTGGAGCACGCCGCCAACAAAGCCAGTGTGGCACTGAGGACTAGACCGACCACCAGTTTTTGATAGCTTTTGGTACCCATACGCTGCGCAATGACTGTGAGACTCACCCGCCGCTCCCTTTGAAGGTGGCTAAATATTAATATGCCAGTACCGGCCGTAGTATGGCGCAAGTATAACTGGCTGCACGGCTTTGCAGATTGCGAGGCCGAATCATAAACACACTGTATAAAACACAAACAGGCACTGGGCTGGGCCCGGAAACCCAAGGTCTGTATGACCTGTGCCCTGCCCTATAATTCACCCGCCCAGAACAAAGACTCAGGCCAACGGCCCGTTAAGCAGTGGCACAAAGCGCACATTGCCAATCACACGTCGGGCGAACCCGTGTTCTTCACGCACGATCAGCATCAGTTGCTGAACCTCACCAGCACCCACCGGGATCACCAGACGCCCACCCGGGGCCAGTTGATCCAGCAATGCCTGTGGTACATCGGTCGCCACCGCCGTCACGATAATGCCGTTATACGGCGCCAGTGCAGGCCAGCCCTCCCAGCCATCGCCCCAACGGAACACCAGGTTGCGCAAATTCAGCTCCTGCAGCCGCTCTTTGGCTCGGTCTTGCAACACCTTGATGCGCTCGACCGAAAAAATGCGTTCAACCAACTGCGAGAGCACGGCCGTTTGGTAACCCGAACCCGTGCCGATCTCCATCACCTTGTCTAGCGGACCGTTCTCAAGCAGCAGCTCGCTCATGCGCGCCACCATGTAAGGCTGGGAGATGGTCTGGTTATTGCCAATCGGCAGCGCCGTGTCTTCATAAGCCCGGTGGGCCAGAGCCTCGTCCACAAACAGATGACGCGGCGTACGACGAATGACCTCAAGCACGTCCTGGTTAACGATGCCCTCTTCACGCAGGCGCTGAATCAGCCGCTCGCGAGTGCGCTCAGAGGTCATGCCAATGCCGCGATGCATCAGGCCATCCTGCTCACGCCCCATCACCCCAGACCCTCCAGCCAACCATCGAGGCTTTTGAAGGCATCGTTGAAGGTGCGATCCAGTTGTAACGGTGTGATCGAAACATAACCTTGCATGACCGCATGGAAGTCGGTGCCCGGGCCACCGTCTTCGGCGTCTCCGGCGGCAGCGATCCAGTAGCCGGCCTTGCCACGCGGATCGACCACCCGAACCGGCGCAGCGGCACGTGCTCGATGCCCCAGGCGGGTCAGCTGAATACCGCGAATGTGCTCAAGTGGCAGGTTAGGGATATTCACGTTGAGGACCGTACGCGGCGGCAAGTCCAGCAAGGGGTGAGCCTCAACCAGCTTGCGGGCGAAGTACGCGGCGGTCGGCAAGTTGTCCACTTGGCGTGACGCCAGCGAGAAGGCAAACGAAGGGAGATCCAGAAAGCGTCCTTCAAGTGCCGCCGCCACGGTGCCCGAATACAACACGTCATCGCCCAGATTGGCCCCCAGGTTAATCCCGGAGACCACCATGTCCGGTTGCTGCGCCAGCAACCCGTGAAGGCCCAGATGCACGCAATCGGTGGGTGTGCCGTTAATGCTGATAAAGCCATTGGCCAAGGTGTGCGGATGCAGGGGGCGGTCCAGCGTCAGCGAACTGCTCGCGCCGCTTTTGTCCTGCTCAGGGGCAATTACCGCGCACTCGCAGTAATCGGCCAAGGCGCCATGCAGCGCGGCCAGACCCGGAGCAGTAACCCCATCATCGTTTGAAATCAGAATACGCATAAGCTGTCCGTTTGACCCAAAGGCACCAGATCAACAAGCTCGCGCACCAGCACAGTGGCGAAGCATCCGGCCGGCAGTACAAACTCCAGTTGCAGAGTGTCTGGTTCTGGATAATGCCACGTCAATCGGCCAATGGGCAGCCGCAGAATACGTCGTTCATGGCTCATGCCTGCTCGCACCAGCCAATCACGCAGATCGGCTTCGCGCTCAGCGATGGATTGCTCCAGTGCATGGGTCACGCCGGTGGTCGGTGACTCGCCCTCGCCCCACTGCGGGCCGGTCGGGTGAAGATCAAGAATAGCCAGGCGCGGATCACTGCACTCGGCTTCGCCCGCGGGGAAAAAACTGCGGCTGTCGGTAAAGGCCAGCAAATCGCCGACCTGTGCCCGCTGCCAGCTACCGTCGGCGACCCGCGCCGCCAGCACCTGATTAAACAGGTAGCTGCGAGCCGTGGATAACAGCCGCGAACGCACGTTACGCTGCTCTGGCAAGGCTTTACGCGCCGCGTAATCTCGGGCCTCACCCAGGTTGCCGCCTTCCCAGCCAAAACGCTGGGTGCCGAAGTAGTTCGGCACGCCCTGGCGAGTGATCAGCTCAAGGCGTTGCTCAAGCGCGTCCTTGTCCCCGGCCAGTTGTGTCAGGCGCAAGGTGAAACCGTTGGCCGCGTGGGCACCCCGTTGCAGCTTGCGTTTGTGGCGCGAGGTCTTGAGGATTTTCAGCGTGTCATTTTCAGCGCTCGACAAGTCTGGATCAGCCTTGCCCGGCAGTTGCACGCTGAACCACTGACGCGTCAGCGCCTGACGGTCCTTGAGACCGGCGTAGCTGACCGTGCGCAACGGTACACCGGCCGCCTTGGCGATGCGTCGCGCCGCCTCTTCGGTGTTCAGGCCTCGCTTTTCGACCCACAACCACAGGTGCTCGCCGTCACCGGACAAGGGAATATCAAGCACTTCATCGACTTGAAAGTCTTCCGCCGTTGCCTTGAGTACGGCGGTGCCCAATGCGTCGCCATACGCCCGAGGGCCGAGCAAATCAAACTCGTTCATGCGCGAACCAACAAGGCAATGGAATGCACCGCAATGCCTTCTTCACGGCCGACAAAACCGAGCTTTTCGGTGGTGGTAGCTTTTACGTTTACCTGATCCAAATCAACCTCAAGATCCGCGGCAATCAGCGCGCGCATCGTTTCAATATGCGGCGCCATTTTCGGCGCCTGAGCAATGATGGTGTTGTCGACATTGCCGACTTTCCAGCCCTTGGCATGGATCAGACCCACGACATGACGCAACAGGACGCGACTGTCAGCGCCCTTGAACGTCGGATCGGTGTCCGGGAAGTGCTTGCCGATGTCACCAAGCGCCGCAGCCCCCAGCAATGCATCGCTGAGCGCGTGCAGCAGCACGTCGCCATCAGAGTGGGCCAACAGCCCGAATTTGTGGGAGATCCGCACGCCGCCCAAGGTTATAAAATCGCCTTCAGCGAAACAGTGCACATCATAGCCGTGGCCAATACGCATAAAAAACGCCCCGATTAAGTCAGGGCGTGATTCTACCTACTTTGCACAGCATTAGGCGCTTAGTGCGCTCGCGTGATGCCGTAAGTGGTCGTCAATAAAGCTGGCGATGAAGAAATAGCTGTGGTCGTAGCCCGGCTGCAGGCGCAGGGTCAGCGGATGGTCCGCCAGCCTGGCTGCTTGCTGCAGCGCTTCAGGCTTGAGTTGGATGGCTAAAAAGTCATCCCGATCGCCTTGATCCACCAACAGCGGCAGCTTCTCTTCGGCCTCACTGATCAGCACGCAGGCATCCCACTCGCGCCATCGTGCTCGCTCTTCTCCCAGATACTGCGAGAAGGCTTTTTGCCCCCACGGGCAATCCATCGGATTACTGATCGGCGCAAAGGCCGACACCGACTGATAGCGCCCAGGATTGCGCAGCGCACAGACCAGCGCACCGTGTCCGCCCATCGAGTGCCCGCTGATGCCGCGCTTTTGCGAAGCAGGGAAATGCGCTTCGACCAATGCCGGCAATTCCTGCACCACATAATCGTGCATCCGATAGTGCTGAGCCCAGGGTTGCTGGGTGGCGTTCAGGTAAAACCCGGCACCCAGGCCAAAGTCCCAGGCCGCGCCTGGGTCATCCGGTACGCCTTCGCCACGCGGACTGGTGTCCGGCGCCACGATAATCAGCCCCAGCTCCGCGGCCATCTTCATCGCGCCGGCCTTGTGCATGAAGTTTTCATCGGTGCAGGTCAAACCCGACAACCAATACAGCACTGGCAACTTGGCGCCCTGCTCGGCCTGAGGCGGCAAGTACACGGCAAACACCATGTCGCACCCCAGCACCTCAGAGCGATGTTTGTAACGCTTGTGCCAGCCGCCAAAGCTTTTCTGGCAGGAGATATTTTCCAATGTCATGGGCCGCTCCAGACCGCAAGCAAAACACCCTCCCCTATGGGAGCGAGCCTGCTCGCGAAGGTCATTAGTGATACCGCGTATTAGCCCGATAATCGCGATGCTCTTGAGAGCTTCGCGAGCAGGCTCGCTCCCACAGTTAGAACTGCATTGCGCGCTTCAGGCTTGCTGCTGTTAGTTAGAAATGGATGACGGTACGAATGCTTTTGCCTTCGTGCATCAGGTCGAATGCCTTATTGATATCTTCCAGGCCCATGGTGTGGGTGATGAAAGTATCCAGCGGGATCTCGCCGCTTTGCGCCATGTCGACATAGCTCGGCAGCTCGCTGCGACCCCGTACGCCACCAAACGCCGAACCGCGCCAGACGCGACCAGTCACCAGTTGGAACGGACGAGTGGCAATTTCCTGACCCGCCCCGGCAACACCGATGATCACCGACTCACCCCAGCCTTTGTGGCAGCACTCCAGCGCCGCACGCATCAACTGCACATTGCCGATGCACTCGAAGGAGAAGTCGACACCACCGTCAGTCATGTCGACGATGACTTCCTGAATCGGACGATCAAAATCTTTCGGATTAACGCAATCGGTGGCGCCCAACTGTTTAGCAATTTCAAACTTGGCCGGGTTGATATCGATGGCGATGATCCGCGCCGCTTTCGCTTTGACTGCACCGATCACTGCGGACAGACCAATGCCGCCCAGCCCGAAGATTGCCACGGTGTCGCCCGGCTTGACCTTGGCCGTATTAATCACCGCACCAATACCGGTAGTGACGCCGCAACCCAGCAGGCAAACCTTCTCCAGCGGCGCCTCTTTTTGAATCTTGGCCACTGAAATTTCCGGAAGCACGGTGTACTCGGAGAAAGTAGAGGTGCCCATGTAATGGAAAATTGGCTGACCTTTGTAGGAGAAACGCGTGGTGCCATCCGGCATCAGGCCTTTGCCTTGGGTGGCGCGAATCGCCTGACACAGGTTGGTTTTGCCAGACAGACAGAATTTGCACTGTCGGCACTCTGGCGTATACAGCGGAATGACGTGATCGCCGACCGCAACCGAGGTCACGCCTTCGCCGATCGCCTCAACCACACCGCCGCCTTCATGCCCCAGAATCGACGGAAAGATGCCTTCCGGGTCCGCTCCCGACAGCGTGAAAGCATCGGTATGACAAACGCCCGACGCCACAATCCGCACCAGCACTTCACCCGCCTTGGGCATGGCAACGTCAACTTCCACGATTTCCAGCGGCTTTTTGGCCTCGAAGGCTACGGCAGCACGTGACTTGATCATCAATCGACTCCAGCAAAGTAAAAACAAGGCGCCAAGTGTAAATCAGCGCTGACTGATTAATAATCCAGGCAAAAGCAAAACATTATTGCCAGACAGGGACAATCAATCGTGAATGAGAACCGCTGGGAAGGTATAGACGAATTTGTCGCTGTAGCGGAGTGCGGCCAATTTACCGCCGCCGCCGAGCGCCTGGGCGTCTCGTCCTCGCATATCAGCCGGCAGGTCGCACGACTCGAAGAGCGCCTGCAAACCCGTTTGTTCTACCGCAGTACGCGCCGGGTAACGCTGACCGAAGCCGGACAAACCTTTCTTCAGCATTGTCAGCGCCTGCAAGACGGTCGCGAAGAAGCCCTGCGCGCAATCGGAGATCTGGCCAGCGAACCCAAAGGCATGCTGCGCATGACCTGCGCAGTCGCTTACGGTGAACGCTTTATTGTGCCGCTGGTCACGCGCTTTATGGGTTTGTACCCGCAGTTGCGGGTCGACATTGAGCTGAGCAATCGGCCATTGGACCTGGTGCATGAGAGTCTGGACTTGGCGATCCGTCTGGGCCGGCTGCAAGACTCAAGGCTGGTGGCGACCCGCCTCGCGCCCCGGCGCATGTTCTTGTGCGCCTCCCCGTCTTATCTGGAGCGGTATGGTCGACCTCACAGCCTGTCGGAATTAAGCCGACACAACTGCCTGATTGGCAGTTCGGATCTCTGGCAATTACAGCAGGACGGGAGAGAGTTTGCGCAACGAGTGCAAGGTAACTGGCGTTGCAACAGTGGGCAGGCGGTATTGGACGCCGCTCTACAAGGGGTTGGTTTGTGTCAGTTACCGGACTACTACGTGCTGGAACACTTGAGATCCGGCGCACTAGTGTCGCTGCTTGAGGCGCACCAACCGCCGAACACCGCCGTTTGGGGGCTGTATCCACAACAGCGGCACCTGTCGCCCAAAGTCAGAAAACTGGTGGATTACTTGAAGGAGGGATTGGCAAGACGGGAGGAGTATTTGAATTGATTGCACGCAACCTCTGTAGGAGCCGAGCTTGCTCGCGATGCAGGCAATGCGCTATTTCAGAAAAACCGCATTCATGCCATCGCGAGCAAGCTCGGCTCCTACAGGTTTTGGGTCAGCGGTTCACCCAGCGCAAGCGCAGCCACTCAAGGTCTTCCGGGCGGGTGACTTTGATGTTGTCCGAACGGCCTTCGATCAGGCGCGGGGCCAGACCCGCCCATTCCATTGCCGATGATTCGTCGGTAATGGTTGCATCCGCCACCAGGCTGTCAGCCAGAGCACGGTGCAACGCCCCAAGACGGAACATCTGCGGCGTGTAAGCCTGCCAAATCAGACGACGGTCAATGGTCTCAACGGCGCGGCCGTTTTTGTCCATCCGCTTGAGGGTGTCGCGCGCCGGAACCGCCAGCAAACCGCCGACAGGGTCGTCAGCCAACTCGCTCAGCAGTTTGTCCAGATCCTCACGCGACAGATTGGGACGCGCCGCGTCATGCACCAACACCCAATCTTCATCACTCGCACCTTGAGCATGAAGATGCAGTAATGCATTGAGCACCGAGTCCGCACGTTCACGCCCGCCGTCAACCCGGACAATGCGCGGGTCACCTGCACATGGCAGGGACGGCCAAAAGGGATCATCAGAGGCGATACTGACCACCAGACCCTTAAGGCCCGGATGATCGAGAAAACAGCCAAGGCTGTGTTCGAGAATACTGCGCCCGCCCAATTGCAAATACTGTTTGGGACGGTCCGCGGCCATACGAGCACCTACGCCCGCGGCAGGAATCACGGCCCAAAAGGCCGGTGATGGATGACTCATTGGGCCAACTGGTAGAGGGTTTCGCCCTCTTTAACCATGCCCAACTCATGGCGAGCACGTTCTTCAACGGTCTCCATGCCTTTTTTCAACTCAAGCACTTCCGCATCCAGCACGCGGTTACGCTCCAGCAATATCTCGTTTTCAGCGTGCTGATCGGCGATTTGCTGAGTCAGGTCAGTAACCTGCGCCAAACTGCCATTCCCCACCCACAGGCGATACTGTAGGCCAGCCAGCAGCAAGAGCAAGATAAGGAATAACCAATTGGGACTGCGCATCGAATATCAGGTATCCAGTGAAAAGACAGCCATGCAGACAAACGTATACAACGAATAGTACAAAGCCTGGAAGACCCAGGCTTGTACACGAAGCATCAGACTAATGTCAAAAGACTCGCCGTGGCGAATTTTTCGATATAACCCGCTGTCTTTCTACCACCCAGTGCTTAGCCGCGGAATTCGCTGCGACCGTTGTACTTGGCTTTCGAACCCAGCTGCTCTTCGATACGCAGCAATTGGTTGTACTTGGAAACGCGATCGGAACGGCACAGGGAACCGGTCTTGATCTGGCCCGCCGAAGTGCCCACAGCCAGGTCGGCAATGGTCGAATCTTCGGTTTCGCCGGAGCGGTGGGAGATCACGGCGGTGTAGCCCGCAGCCTTGGCCATCTGGATGGCTTCCAGGGTTTCGGTCAGGGTGCCGATCTGGTTGAACTTGATCAGGATCGAGTTGGCGATCTTTTTATCGATGCCTTCTTTCAGGATCTTGGTGTTGGTCACGAACAGGTCGTCGCCTACCAGCTGTACTTTCTCACCGATTTTGTCGGTCAGAATTTTCCAGCCATCCCAATCAGACTCGTCCAGACCGTCTTCAATGGAGATGATCGGGTAGCGCTGAGTCAAACCTTTCAGGTACTCGGCAAAACCTTCGGAGTTGAAGATCTGGCCTTCGCCCGCCAGGTTGTACTGACCGTCTTCGTAGAATTCGCTCGCCGCACAGTCCAGCGCCAGGGTCACGTCAGTGCCCAGGGTGTAGCCAGCATTGGCGACTGCTTCGGAGATCACTTTCAGTGCATCTTCGTTAGACGCCAGGTTCGGTGCGAAACCACCTTCGTCGCCCACAGCAGTGTTCAGGCCACGGGCCTTGAGCACAGCTTTGAGGTGATGGAAGATTTCAGTGCCCATGCGCAGCGCGTCAGAGAAGGTCTTGGCGCCAACTGGCTGAACCATGAACTCTTGAATGTCGACGTTGTTATCGGCGTGCTCGCCACCGTTGATGATGTTCATCATCGGAACCGGCATCGAGTAAACACCCGGCGTGCCGTTCAGGTTGGCGATGTGAGCGTACAACGGCAGGTCCTGGTCTTGTGCAGCAGCCTTGGCTGCGGCCAAAGACACCGCCAGGATTGCGTTAGCACCCAGCGAACCTTTGTTCTCAGTACCGTCCAGCGCGATCATCGCGTGGTCCAGCGCCTTTTGGTCAACCGGGTCTTTACCCAGCAACAAATCACGAATCGGGCCGTTGATATTGGCAACTGCTTTCAAAACGCCTTTGCCCAGGTAACGGCTCTTGTCGCCATCACGCAGTTCCAGCGCTTCGCGCGAACCGGTGGATGCACCGGACGGCGCGCAAGCACTGCCGATGATGCCGTTGTCGAGAAGCACATCGGCTTCCACAGTGGGATTGCCACGGGAGTCGAGAACTTCACGACCTTTGATGTCGACGATTTTTGCCATTGTTGTAAACACTCCAAAGTTGACGAAAACGACGCAGCTGAGGGAAATTTTGTCATCGCCGGCAAGGGCCAAACAACGGGCAGCCTTGAGGACGATAAGGCTCGGAGCCAGAGGCCCGAGAAATCGTGCGGTACTTTACCGGAGAAACGAGGGTTATGCGGTTTCTATTGTCGGAAAACTCTTCACCGAGGAGTCTACCGCAGACATCGGCGCCCACGGCTGCCAAGGCAGACCCGTGGGCGTCGATAGCCCATTGCACGAAAAGTCAGCTTGATGACCTGGAAATCCGCCAGCCCCTTTCAGCACGTTCATGCCAGCGGCAAGCCCATGGGCTTGTCGCTGGCAATTTCGCTAGAGCCTACGCGAATAATCCGTTACACCCCGCTGCTTAGGCGTTTTTCTCGTGCTGAGCCAGTGCAGCCTTGACGAAGCCCGTGAACAACGGATGACCATCACGTGGCGTGGAGGTGAACTCCGGGTGGAACTGGCAAGCAACGAACCAAGGATGATCCGGTGCTTCAACCACTTCTACCAGCGCGCCATCACCGGAACGACCGGTCACTTTCAGGCCCGCTTCAGTCAGCATTGGCAGCAGGTTGTTGTTCACTTCATAGCGATGACGGTGACGTTCAACAATCACGTCCTTGGCATAGCAATCGTGAACCAGGGAACCGGCTGCAAGCTGGCAGTCCTGAGCGCCCAGACGCATGGTGCCGCCCAGGTCAGACGTTTCGGTACGGGTTTCAACTGCACCGGTGGCGTCTTCCCACTCAGTGATCAGGCCGACAACCGGATGACCGCTGCTGCGATCGAACTCGGTGGAGTTGGCGTCTTTCCAGCCCAACACGTTACGTGCGAACTCGATGACCGCCACTTGCATGCCCAGGCAGATACCCAGGTAAGGCACCTTGTTCTCGCGAGCATATTGAACCGCAGTGATCTTGCCTTCTACGCCGCGCAGACCGAAGCCGCCCGGAACCAGAATGGCATCAACCCCTTCAAGCAGTTCAGTGCCTTTGTTTTCGATGTCTTCTGAGTCGATATAGCGCAGGTTGACCTTGGTACGGTTGGAAATACCGGCGTGGCTCATCGCTTCAATCAGCGACTTGTACGCGTCCAGCAGTTCCATGTACTTGCCGACCATCGCGATGGTGACTTCGTGCTCTGGATTGAGCTTGGCATCGACAACCTGTTCCCACTCGGACAGGTCGGCGCTGTTGCATTCCAGACCGAAACGCTCAACAACAAAATCATCCAGACCCTGAGCGTGCAACATGCCCGGGATCTTGTAGATGGTGTCGGCGTCTTCCAGAGAAATCACCGCACGCTCTTCAACGTTGGTGAACAACGCGATCTTGCGACGCGAAGAAATATCGACATGGTGATCGGAACGGCAGATCAGCACGTCTGGTTGCAAGCCGATGGAGCGTAATTCTTTAACCGAGTGTTGCGTTGGTTTGGTTTTCGTTTCGCCAGCAGTGGCGATGTACGGAACCAAAGTCAGGTGCATCAGCATGGCGCGCTTGGCGCCCACTTCGATGCGCAACTGACGGATAGCCTCGAGGAACGGTTGGGACTCAATGTCACCCACAGTACCGCCAATCTCAACCATCGCTACGTCGGCATCGCCGGCGCCCTTGATGATTCGACGTTTGATTTCGTCGGTGATGTGCGGAATAACCTGGATAGTTGCACCCAGGTAATCACCACGGCGCTCCTTGCGCAGGACGTGTTCGTAAACACGGCCCGTGGTGAAGTTGTTGTTCTGGGTCATGGTCGTGCGGATAAACCGCTCGTAATGACCCAAGTCCAGGTCGGTCTCGGCGCCGTCGTGAGTGACGAACACTTCACCGTGCTGGAACGGGCTCATGGTGCCCGGATCAACGTTGATGTAGGGGTCCAGCTTCAGCATGGTGACCTTAAGTCCCCGCGCCTCCAGGATGGCTGCCAATGAAGCCGAGGCAATGCCTTTCCCCAATGAAGAAACAACACCGCCCGTGACGAAGATGTAGCGCGTCATGAAAAACCCTAGAAGTCTGCGTTAAAGCGGTCAGAGCCGCCGGGGAAAGCGAAGGAAGGCCGAAGCCCCCAATCACCAGCATTAGTCACAGTGCACCTTTCGAAAAACTGCTGCGTTGAAACAGACCAATGGAAACCACCGGTTCGATGCAAGCCACACATTTTTTTAAAATCGCCCAGCAAAGACTGCTTGGTAATCGGCAACATCTGCAATTCTGGTGAATCTACAGAAGTTGTATCAAGAAGGGAGCGTAGTCTACCGGAAAGCCCCTTTCAGCTCAAACCTTGATCGCTCGAAGTTGGTAACCACTGTAATTTCCAGCGCCCACAGGGGCTGGAGTCTAGTCCGGCAAGGTTTGCCACGGCCAATAACTGCTCCTGACGGTACAAAAGCGGCAATCTGCCACGGGCAAACAGCGGCACACCCCGCTCATTCAGCAAGCGTTTGAGATCTCGGTGACCACGCTGCGCCAACGCCATTACCTCACCACCTTGACGATAGCTCACTTGCAAGGGGCCATCTGGAATATCCCCCACAAGCTGCAACTGACCGTTATTCGGCAGGATCAGCGGTTGATCGGGATGCTCCCACGACAGTGGCGCAACAGGCTGGCGCAACCACTCGCCCGACAGCCACCAGATCCGCCCACCGGCACGATGTAACTCACCATCACCCAAACGCCAGACCGGTTGCGCATCGTCACGTGCATCACGCAGAGCCTCCCAACCAGCCCAATGGTCCGTGTCAGGCAATCGGCTGAACGCCGCCAGCCAGTGCCGCAAGGCATTGCGTTGACGCGCAGGAGAAAGACCGACCAGCGGTGCAAGCTCCAGAGAGGGCAGCCCAAGCCAAGCAAATTCGGTAGCGCAAATGCCCGCCTGCAAGTCCTGCTGAGCCAACTCTTCGAGCAAGCCTTGTGCCTCGGCACAATGCGCCGCGCTGCGCGCCATGCTGGCGGCGGCTTGCGGCCAGCGCCGAGTCAGAAGCGGAAACACCTCTTGGCGCAAATAATTACGCGAGAAAGCCGTCTGGGTATTGGATGGGTCTTCGACCCAGCTTAAATGCTGTTCGCGCGCATAGGCTTCAAGTTCAGTACGGGACACATCGAGCAAAGGCCTACACAGGTGCCCCTCACCCAACCGGCGCTGACGCGGCATGGCCGCCAGCCCGCTCACACCCGCTCCGCGCAATAAGCGAAACAGCAAGGTTTCAGCCTGGTCATCGCGATGCTGCGCCGTGAGCAGTACTTCTTGCTCCTGCGTCACGACCACAAACGCCTGGTAGCGCGCATCCCGGGCTGCACGCTCAAGGCTTGCACCGGCTTGCACCTGCACCCGAACAACCTGCAACGGCACGCTCAGCGCATCACACAGTGCCTGACAATGGGCCGGCCACGCATCAGCCGCCGCCTGTAGACCATGATGCACATGGACAGCGGTAATTGGCGGTAACGTGTGGGTTTGACGCAATTGAGCGAGAAGGTGCAGCAGGACGGTCGAGTCCAGGCCACCGGAGAGTGCGACGTGCCAAGCCTTGGCGTTGCGCCAGGGGCTCAAGGCTTGAAGAAGCCGAATCGGTAGGGACATAACACAATCCTGTGGGAGCTGGCTTGCCAGCGATGCAGACAACTCGGTCTTTCAGACAAACCGCGTAGTTACCATCGCGAGCAAGCCCGCTCCCACATTCAGATTTCGCTAAATCAGAGACCGTAGCTCATCAAACGATCATAACGACGCTTGAGCAACGCTTCGTGATCGAGCTTTTTCAGCATGTCCAGCTGCGAAATCAGCTCTGCACGAATGCTGGCAGAGGCCGCTGCAGGGTTGCGGTGTGCGCCACCCAATGGCTCACCGATGACCTTGTCAACAATGCCCAGACCTTTCAAACGCTCAGCGGTAATGCCCATCGCTTCAGCAGCGTCCGGCGCTTTTTCGGCGGTTTTCCACAGAATAGAGGCGCAACCTTCCGGCGAGATCACCGCGTAGGTCGAGTACTGCAGCATGTTCAACTGGTCGCATACGCCGATCGCCAATGCGCCACCCGAACCACCTTCGCCAATCACGGTGGCGATAATCGGTGTTTTCAGACGCGACATGACACGCAGGTTCCAGGCAATGGCTTCACTCTGGTTGCGTTCTTCAGCATCAATACCCGGATAAGCACCCGGGGTGTCGATGAAGGTCAGGATCGGCATTTTGAAACGCTCGGCCATCTCCATCAAACGGCAAGCCTTACGGTAGCCTTCTGGACGCGGCATGCCGAAGTTGCGACGCACCTTCTCGCGGACTTCACGGCCTTTCTGGTGACCAATCACCATCACTGGCTGATCGTCCAGACGCGCAATACCACCCACGATGGCAGCATCGTCAGAGAAGTGGCGGTCGCCGTGCAGCTCATCGAACTCGGTGAAGATGTGATCGATGTAGTCCAGGGTGTAAGGACGACGCGGGTGACGGGCCAGGCGGGCAATCTGCCAGCTGGTCAGTTTGCCGAAAATATCTTCAGTCAGCGTTTTGCTTTTGTCTTGCAGACGAGAGATTTCATCGCTGATGTTCAGCGAATTGTCATTACCAACCAAGCGCAACTCTTCGATTTTGGCTTGCAGGTCAGCAATCGGCTGTTCGAAATCAAGAAAATTCGGGTTCATAAGCATCCGTCTTGGGTCGGCGGCAAAGCATGCCAGAAGGTTAAAAACCCAGCACTTGCTGGTATTTCTAACCGAACTGGGGCAGCCGGTTGATCTGTATCGCGCCTACCTTAAGGGACAGGCGCTCTCAGGTCGAGATTAAAAATTCAGGTCGAGGTCAGGACGCTGTTGTCGCCCCTGACCGTCAACGGTATTGGAGGAAGACGTTGTCTCGCCCGAACTGGTCACGCAAGGCTTGAATCAAGCTGTCTGCCGGATCAATTCGCCAGGCCTCGCCAAACTGCAGCATGGCCTTGGCGTCTTCGCCGGTGTACTCCATGGAAATCGGACACGCCCCTCGATGTTTTTTGAATAGCTCGCCCAACCAGCGCAGTTGATCACCTTTAAGGGCCGCATGCGTCACTTTCAAACGCAAGCTCTCGGCCAGACTGGTACGCGCATCTTCCATGCTCATCACCCGTTTGACCCGCAGACGCAGGCCGCCGGAGAAGTCGTCATTACTGACTTCGCCCTCGACCACCACCATCGCATCTGTCTGCAACAGCGATTGCGCCGAATGGAAGGCCTCAGCGAACAGCGAGGCTTCAATTCGACCTGAACGATCATCAAGAGTGATGAAGCCCATCTTGTCGCCTTTTTTGTTCTTCATTACCCGCAGAGCGATGATCATACCGGCGACAGTCTGAGTATCTCGAGCCGGTTTCAGGTCGATGATGCGCTGGCGGGCGAAACGGCGAATCTCACCCTCGTATTCATCAATCGGATGACCGGTCAGGTACAGGCCCAGGGTGTCTTTCTCACCCTTTAGGCGTTCCTTGAGCGTCAGCTCCTTGGCCTTGCGATGGTTGGCGTAAACGTCGGCGTCAACTTCAACGAACAAACCGCCAAACAGGTCGGCATGGCCGCTGTCATGGGTGCGCGCCGTTTGTTCGGCCGCCTTGATTGCCTCTTCCATTGCCGCCAGCAACACCGCGCGGTTTTGGTCGATGCTGGCTTGCCAGGCTTTGGGCTCATCATGAAAAAACGGGCCAAGGCGATCCAGCGCACCGCTGCGAATCAGGCCATCGAGCGTACGCTTGTTGATGCGCTTGAGGTCAACCCGGGCGCAAAAGTCGAACAGATCAGTGAACGGGCCGCTCTGACGAGCCTCGGTAATGGCCTCAACCGGCCCCTCGCCTACACCCTTGATTGCGCCCAGGCCGTAAATGATCCGGCCTTCTTCGTTTACGGTGAACTTGAACTCCGAAGCATTCACATCCGGCGCGTCGAGACGCAGCTTCATCGTGCGAATTTCTTCGATCAAGGTCACGACCTTGTCGGTGTTGTGCATATCCGCCGACAAGACCGCCGCCATGAACGGCGCCGGGTAATGGGTTTTCAACCATGCGGTCTGGTACGAAACCAGGCCATAAGCGGCGGAGTGGGATTTGTTGAAGCCATAACCGGCGAATTTTTCTACCAGGTCAAAAATGTTACCGGCGAGGTCGCCATCAATATTGTTGTTGGCACACCCCTCGATAAAGCCGCCCCGCTGCTTGGCCATCTCTTCGGGCTTTTTCTTACCCATGGCTCGACGCAGCATGTCAGCGCCGCCAAGGGTGTAACCGGCCATGACCTGAGCAATTTGCATCACCTGTTCTTGATACAGGATGATGCCGTATGTCGGCGCCAATACCGGTTTGAGGCCTTCGTATTGGTAGTCAGAGTGCGGGTAGGCCAGCTCGGCACGGCCGTGCTTGCGGTTGATAAAGTCATCAACCATGCCTGATTGCAGCGGGCCCGGACGGAACAAGGCCACCAGTGCGATCAAGTCTTCCAGGCAGTCGGGCTTGAGCTTTTTAATCAGCTCTTTCATGCCTCGCGACTCAAGCTGGAACACCGCCGTGGTTTCAGCCCTTTGCAGCAACTGGTAGGTCGGCTTGTCATCCAGCGGGATAAACGCGATATCCAGCGGTGGCTCATCGACCTTCGCGCGATCGCGGTTGATGGTTTTCAGCGCCCAATCGATGACTGTCAGGGTTCGCAGGCCGAGGAAGTCGAACTTCACCAGACCGGCTGACTCAACGTCATCCTTGTCGAACTGGGTCACCAGCCCGCCGCCCTCTTCATCGCAGTAAATCGGCGAAAAGTCGGTCAGCTTGGTCGGCGCAATAACCACACCACCGGCGTGCTTGCCGACGTTACGCACCACGCCTTCAAGCTTGCGCGCCATGTCCCAGATTTCAGCCGCTTCTTCATCGACCTTGATGAAGTCGCGCAGGATTTCTTCCTGTTCGAAAGCTTTCTCCAGGGTCATGCCGACTTCAAACGGAATCATCTTCGACAGACGATCCGCCAAGCCGTAGGACTTGCCCTGCACTCGCGCCACGTCACGGATAACGGCCTTGGCGGCCATCGAGCCAAAGGTGATGATCTGGCTTACTGCATTGCGACCATACTTTTCGGCCACGTACTCAATCACCCGGTCGCGACCATCCATGCAGAAGTCGACGTCGAAGTCGGGCATCGATACCCGTTCCGGGTTAAGGAATCGCTCAAACAGCAGGTCGTATTCCAGCGGGTCAAGGTCAGTAATTTTCTGCACATAAGCCACCAGCGACCCGGCACCCGACCCACGGCCAGGGCCCACCGGCACACCGTTGCTTTTGGCCCACTGGATAAAGTCCATTACGATCAGGAAGTAACCGGGGAACCCCATCTGGATAATGATATCCAGCTCGAAATTCAGCCGATCGACATACACCTGACGTTTGGCGTCGTAATCCTCGGTCGTGTCCTTGGGCAGCAGAACGCTCAGGCGATCTTCCAGACCATCAAAGGACACCTTGCGAAAGTACTCATCGATGGTCATGCCATCGGGAATCGGGAAGTTGGGCAAAAAGTGTTTGCCCAGCTTCACTTCAATATTGCAGCGCTTGGCAATTTCAACCGAGTTTGCCAGCGCGTCAGGCAGGTCACTGAACAGCTCGGCCATTTCTTCGGCGCTTTTCAGGTACTGCTGATCGCTGTAGTTCTTGGAACGGCGCGGATCATCGAGCGCACGGCCTTCACCAATGCACACCCGTGTTTCGTGGGCTTCGAAGTCCTGCTGCTTGAGAAAGCGCACATCGTTGGTGGCCACCAGAGGCGCGCCGACCTTTTCAGCCAGCGCGACCGCCGCGTGCAAGTGTTCTTCGTCATTCGGGCGCTTGGTGCGCTGAACTTCCAGATAAAAACGGTCCGGGAACACCGTCATCCAATCACGGGCCAGTGTTTCGGCTTCTTCGGTATTACCACTGATCAGAGCGACGCCAATTTCACCCTCTTTGGCGGCCGAGAGCATGATCAGACCTTCGGCAGCCTCAGCCACCCACTCACGTTCAATGATCACCTGACCATTACGTTGGCCATCGATAAAACCACGGGAAATCAGTTCGGTCAGGTTGCGATAACCCACGCCGTTCATCGCTAACAGGCTGATGCGGCTCAGCGGGTTTTCCGGGTCTTTGTTCGACAGCCACAGATCAGCGCCACAAATCGGCTTGATCCCGCCACCCATGGCCGCTTTATAGAATTTGACCAGGGAGCACATGTTGTTCTGATCGGTTACCGCAACGGCAGGCATGTTCATGCCGGCCAGGGTTTTGATCAGCGGTTTGATCCGCACCAGGCCATCGACCAGGGAGTATTCAGTGTGCAGGCGCAGGTGAACGAATGAAGCCGGCATGGTGATCCTGTCTATAAGCTTTGAGAAACAACAAGGCCCGGATTGTACCGGGCCTTGGCAAAAACATCAGCCTCGCGGCTAAACCTTGGCGAGACCTTCGCGGGCCTCATAGGCACGACGAACCGGGCCAAACGAACGCCGGTGAATCGGTGTAGGCCCCAAACGCTCAAGCGCTTCAAGGTGGACAGGCGTCGGGTAACCCTTGTGGCCGCCAATCCCATAGCCCGGATATTGCAGCTCAAACGCAGCCATTTCACGGTCACGACTGACTTTGGCCAGAATCGACGCCGCGGCAATCGCCGGTACTTTGCTATCGCCTTTAACCACGGCCTCAGCGGGCATCGCCAGCTTGGGACAACGGTTGCCGTCAATCATTGCCAGTTTAGGGGTGATGCTCAGCCCTTCGACCGCGCGCTGCATGGCCAGCATGGTGGCGTGCAAAATATTCAGCTCATCGATTTCTTCTACTTCAGCCCGAGCAATGCACCAGCTCAAGGCTTTTTCGCAGATCTCGTCATAGAGCTTTTCGCGACGCGCTTCAGTCAGTTTTTTCGAGTCGTTAAGACCGGTAATAGGCCGCAGAGGATCGAGAATCACGGCAGCTGTTACAACGGCACCGCACAACGGCCCACGACCGACTTCGTCCACGCCGGCCACAAGATCTTCGACCAGATTGAAGTCCAAACCGATTTGCATAGTTACCTTACTCATTAAGATTTTGCGATCAGGCCCAGCACTGCATCGGCGGCCTGATTGGATGCGTCGAGACGCAATGTGCGGTGAATCTCGTCAAAGCCACGGGTTTGCTCTTCGCCACCATCCAGCAAGGGCAGCAACGTTTGAGCCAGTGCCTCAGGGGTCGCGGCATCTTGCAACAGCTCAGGCACCAACAACCGTTGAGCGAGCAGGTTGGGCAATGACACGTAAGGACTTTTGACCAGTCGCTTGAGAATCCAGAAGGTTAACGGTGCCAGACGGTAGGCCACCACCATCGGCCGCTTGTACAACAGCGCCTCAAGAGTCGCCGTACCTGACGCGATCAACACCGCATCACAGGCCGCCAAGGCCAGATGCGAACGCCCGTCGAGCAAGGTCAGTGGCAACTCACGCCCCACCAGCAGCTGTTCGATTTGCTCCCGACGCGCAGCACTGGCGCAGGGCAATACGAAACGGACACCAGGACGCGCTTCAAGGATTTTTTGTGCTGCATCGAGGAACAAGCCACCGAGCTTGCCCACCTCTCCGCCGCGGCTGCCGGGCATCAAAGCGACCAGCGGTCCGTCAGGCAAGCCCAACTCAGCGCGGGCAACTGCACGGTCGGCTTCAAGCGGAATGGCATCAGCCAGCGAGTGGCCGACAAAACGCACAGGCACGCCTTTCTCTTCGTAAAATCTGGCTTCGAAGGGAAACAGTGTCAGCATCAAATCGCAACCTTCGCGAATTTTCAACACGCGCTTCTGACGCCACGCCCACACAGACGGGCTGACGTAATGCACGGTTTTGATGCCTGCACGGCGTAACTGGAGTTCGATATTGAGGGTAAAGTCAGGCGCATCGATGCCGATAAAAACATCGGGCTTTTGCTCAATCAGCGTCTGAACCAGTTGTTTGCGGCGCTTGAGCAGCTCTCGCAAACGACCCAACACTTCAACCAGGCCCATCACCGACAAGCGCTCCATCGGAAAGTAAGAGCGCATGCCCTCAGCTTCCATTAATGGACCGCCAACGCCGATAAATTCGATATCAGAATGCTGAGCCTTGAGCGCTCGCATCAACCCCGAGCCCAAAATATCGCCCGAAGCCTCCCCCGCCACCAGCGCGATCCGCAATCTAGCCATGATTAGCGCGTAATGCCGCGGGTGGAAGACTGGATAGACTCAACAAACAGTGCCACTTCCGGAAATTGTGCAGCCGGCTCAGACAGCTCTGCGAGCGCCTGGGCAACGGTCAAACCCTGACGGTAAACCACTTTATAAGCACGGCGCAGTGCATGAATGGCGTCTTCACTGAAACCACGACGACGCATGCCTTCGAAGTTCATGCTACGTGCCTGGGCAGGACTGCCAAATACCGTTACAAACGCCGGTACATCCTTGCCAATGGCGGTGCCCATGCCTGAAAAGCTGTGCGCGCCAATATGGCAAAACTGATGAACCAGAGTGAAACCGGAAAGAATCGCCCAGTCACCCATATGCACATGACCCGCCAATGCGGCGTTGTTGACCAGAATGCAATGGTTGCCGATAACGCTGTCATGCCCGATATGGGCATAGGCCATGACCAGATTGTGGTCACCCAGCGTCGTTTCGGCACGATCCTGGATCGTCCCACGATGAATGGTGACCCCTTCACGAATCACATTGTGATCACCGATCACCAGGCGAGTTTCTTCACCCTTGTACTTAAGATCAGGCGTGTCCTCGCCTACCGAAGAAAACTGGTAGATCCTGTTGTGCTTACCGATCCTGGTTGGGCCCTTGATAATTACATGTGGCCCAATCACTGTCCCCTCGCCGATTTCCACACCTGCGCCGATGATCGACCAAGGGCCGACCTCGACGTCGTCGGCCAAAATGGCCGTCGGATCGATGATTGCGCGAGGGTCAATCAAACTCATAGTTTGCGTTCCGCACAGATAATTTCAGCCGAGCACACTGGCTTGCCATCCACCGATGCCTGGCATTCGAACTTCCAGATAGAACGCTTGCAGCTCAGAAACTTGGCTTCCAGGATCAGTTGATCACCTGGCAACACCGGCTGACGGAAGCGTAGCTTGTCGGAACCAACGAAATAATAGAGTGTGCCGTCAGACGGCTTCAAATCCATCATCTTGAAACCGAGGATACCAGCAGCCTGGGCCATTGCTTCAATGATTAGAACACCGGGCATGATCGGATGCGCCGGAAAGTGACCATTGAAGAACGGCTCGTTGATGCTGACATTCTTGTAGGCACGAATGCGCTTGTTCTCGACATCCAAATCCACCACTCGGTCCACCAGCAGGAACGGGTAACGGTGGGGCAGATATTCGCGAATCTCGTTGATGTCCATCATTTCGTGGGGAAGCCTGTAATAAAGATTGGGCGCGCGCAACTAAGGCGCGCTCCTCTAGCAAATCAAGGAAGCAAACCAGTGGCTATGCACTCTTGATATGGAAATTGTATTAGCCTTCTGAAGAAGCTTTACCGCTGGGGGTCACTTCCCAACGCGCTTTTCCAGTTGTTTCAAGCGCCTGGCAATGTCGTCCAACTGACGAATACGTGCCGCACTTTTGCGCCACTCGGCTGCGGGCTGCATGGCAGTACCGGAAGAGTAGGCCCCAGGCTCGGTTATCGAGTGGGTGACCATCGTCATGCCGGTCAGGAAAACGTTGTCACAAATTTCGATGTGGCCGACCAAACCTACTCCACCGGCCAACATGCAGTGCTTACCGATCTTGGTGCTACCAGAAATGCCCACGCAGGCGGCCATCGCCGTATGATCACCGACCTGCACGTTATGCGCGATCTGGATCTGGTTATCCAGCTTGACGCCATTCCCGATCAACGTATCGGCCAAAGCACCGCGGTCGATGGCGGTATTAACGCCAATTTCGACATCATCACCGATGGTCACACCACCAATTTGCGCGATCTTTTGCCAGACACCTTTCTCGTTGGCAAAACCAAAACCTTCACCGCCCAGCACTGCACCGGACTGAATGACGACCCGCTTACCGATGCGAACATCGTGATAAAGCGTTACACGCGGAGCTAACCAGCCACCTTCACCGATCTCACAGCGCGCGCCAATAAAGCAATGGGAGCCGATCGTAACGCCTGCTGCCACCCGGGCACCGCTTTCAATCACCACGAAAGCACCAATGCTTGCCATGGCGTCAACCACAGCATCCTCGGCAATCACGGCTGAAGGGTGAATTCCGGCAGCCGCTTTAGGCTTGGGATCAAACAGGTGAGAGACCCGGGCGTAGGCCAGGTAAGGGTCAGGGACAACCAGCGCATCACCCTCATACTCCTCAGCATCAGCCGGCTTGAGCAGTACAGCCCCAGCATGGCAGTCGACAAGGAATTTACGGTATTGCGGATTGGCCAGAAAGCTCAACTGAGCTGGGCCAGCCTCTTGCAAAGTGGCCAGCCCAGTAATTTCTTTCTCCGCCGAGCCACGCAAGGTGGCCCCGAGGAACTCGGCCAATTGGCCGAGTTTTATAGTCGCAGTCATAATTACTTCAGCTGATTCATGCGCTCGATAACTTGGCGAGTGATGTCGTACTGAGGTTTAACATCAATCACAGCACCACGCTCGAACACCAGGTCAAAGGCGCCTTTCTTGATGACTTCTTCAACAGCGCTGTCCAGTTTTGGCTTCAGCTGTTTCAGCATTTCACGGTCAGCAACGGCTTTGGCTTCGTTCAGTTCCTTGGACTGGAACTGGAAGTCACGCGCCTTTTGCTTGAATTCAAGCTCCAGACGCTCACGCTCGCCCTGCTGCATTTTGTCGCCGCCCTTGACCAGACGATCCTGGATGCCTTTGGCACTGCTTTCCAGACTTTTCAGTTTGGTCAGTTGCGGGCCGAATTTTTTCTCGGCATCCACTGCGTAACGCTTGGCTGCGTCGGATTCAAGCAGTGCCATTTGATAGTTCAGCACTGCAATTTTCATGTCCGCAAATGCCGGACCTGCTACCAGAACTGAAGCCAGGAGAACCAATTGAGTCAACTTACGCACGATGCACTCCTAAAAAATCCGTTGTCTTTGTCTTGAAGTCAGGCTTTTAGAAAGTCTGGCCGAGGGAGAATTGGAACACTTGGGTATCAGCATCATCCGGTTTCTTGATCGGCATGGCCAAGCTGAAGCTCAACGGGCCGAGCGCAGTCACCCAAGTCACACCTACACCAACAGAACTGGCCATGTTGCTAAAGCTGATATCGCAATCTTTGGTTTCACCCTTGCAGTTGGTGTCGAACACGTTGCCCACATCCCAGAACACAGAGGTGCGCAGGGAGCGCTGATCTTTCACGAACGGCATCGGGAACAGGACTTCTACACCGCCCTGAATCTGTACGTTACCACCAAATGGCAGCGGGTCTTGATCCGGGTCCTTGATAGTGCCAGGTCGAGTGCCATCACTCGGCGTGCTGCGAGGTCCCAGAGCGCTGTCCTTGAAGCCACGTACCGAGTTGAAACCACCGGCGTAATAGTTCTCGTAGAACGGCAGACCCGAGGTCGAACCATAGCCATCACCATAGCCCAGCTCTGTGTGCAGACGCATGGTGTAGATGTCAGTCAGTGGCTGGAACAACTGAGCGCGGTAGTCCAACTTGTAGAACTGCAGGTCGCTGCCAGGAATCGTAGTCTCGAGCACCAGGCTTTGCGAGCTGCCGCGAGTCGGCAATACGCCCTTGTTCAGGGTCGACTCAGACCAGCCAGCCGATGCTTTGAAGTTGAGGTACTTGTCGCCCTCCTCCTGCACGAAGTCGAAAATTTCGTCAACGGTGTATCGGCCAGTGCTGATTTCATCCTGCTGTACGGTCAGACCGTAGGTCAGGCGTGAAGTGTCGCTGATCGGGTAGCCCAGGCTGAGGCCAGCACCGAGGCTGTCTACAGAGTAGTTGGCAACGTCAATGTCGAGCTCATCATAATCAGTGGTGCGATAGAACGCGTTGTAACCCAGGCTGACGCCATCAGCAGTCCAGTACGGGTCAACGTAGCTGAAGTTGTAACGGCTCTGGTACTCACTGCGGGTCAAGCCAATGCTGACCTTGTTACCCGTACCCAGGAAGTTGTTCTGAGTAATCGAACCACCCAGGATCAAGCCTGCACTCTGGGCAAAACCGACACTGGCGGTGATCGAACCCGACGCTTGCTCTTCAACAGCGTAGTTAACGTCAACCTGGTCATCAGTACCCGGCACAGCAGGGGTTTCAACGTTGACTTCCTTGAAGAAGCCCAGACGCTCAAGGCGCACCTTGGACTGGTCAATCAGGTAAGTCGACGCCCAACCGCCTTCCATCTGACGCATTTCGCGACGCAGTACCTGGTCTTCCGACTTGGTGTTGCCGCGATAGTTGATGCGGTTAACGTAAGCACGCTTGCCCGGATCGACCACAAAGGTGATGGCTACAGTGTGATCTTCAGGGTTTGGCTGAGGCACACCGTTGACGTTGGCGAAGGTATAGCCTTCGTTACCCAGGCGGCGGGTAATCAGCTCGGAGGTAGTGGTCATCAGCTTGCGCGAGAACACTTGGCCTGGCTGAACCAGCAACAGCGATTTGATCTGATCTTCCGGGACCTTGAGGTCGCCGCTCAGCTTCACTTCACCGACATTGAATTTTTCGCCTTCATTCACGTTAACCGTGATGTAGACATTTTTCTTGTCTGGCGTGATCGATACCTGGGTCGAAGCGATATCCATATTGATATAGCCGCGATCGAGGTAATAAGAACGCAGACGCTCCAGGTCACCCGACAGTTTTTCACGCGCATACTTGTCGTCATTCTTGAAGAACGACAACCAGTTGGTCGTTTTCAGCTCGAACAGATCGACCAGATCGGCTTCCGGGAAGACGGTATTACCCACCACGTTGATGTGCTGAATAGCCGCAACGGTGCCTTCATTGATGTTGACCTTCAAGGCAACCCGGTTACGCGGCTCCGAGACCACTTCGGTGTCTACCGTCGCCGAGTAGCGGCCCTGGGCAACGTACTGACGCTGCAGTTCGTTGCGCACCCCTTCAAGGGTGGCTCGCTGGAAGATTTCACCTTCGGCCAGTCCCGACTGCTTCAAACCCTTCATCAGGTCATCAGTGGAAATTGCCTTGTTACCGTCGATCGTGATGCTGGAGACGGAAGGACGCTCGACAACCGTAATGACAAGCACATTGCCATCACGACCCAGTTGGATATCCTGAAAGAACCCGGTTTTGAACAACGCACGAGTGGACTCCACCAAACGGCGGTCATCCGCTACCTCACCCACGTTCAGCGGTAACGCACCAAACACACTACCGGCGGAAACCCGCTGGAGCCCGTTGACACGAATATCAGAGACAGTGAAGGACTCGGCGTGAACTTCGGCGATCATCAGTACGGTGAGAACCGCAGTTAGCAGCAGACGTTTCATGAAGTCCTTTCTTATTCCAACTGGCAATAAACAAACTGCCGCAAAATGCGGCAGATTCGCAATTCAGCGAAGCGTTACAGTCGACCCAGATCGTTGACAAGGGCTAACAACATCACCCCGACCACCAAACTGATACCGATCTGTATCCCCCAACCCTGCACCCGATCCGACAAGGGACGACCACGCGCCCACTCGATCAGATAAAACAACAAATGTCCCCCATCCAGTACAGGTATGGGCAACAAGTTCAGAACCCCCAGGCTAATGCTCAGATAAGCCAGAAAATTCAGGAAATCCGCGACACCCGACTGGGCAGAAGCGCCCGCCACTTTAGCAATGGTTATCGGTCCACTCAAGTTTTTTACCGAGAGCTCACCGAACAACATTTTCTTCAGTGAATCGAGGGTCAATACGCTCATCGTCCAAGTGCGCTTTGCTCCCTCACCAATGGCCGCAAGCGGGCCATAACTGACCTCGCGAATCATCGATGGTGGCCAATCGACACCCTTCACTCCAGCACCCAGATAACCCGCAGCCGCTTTACCTTCACCGCGAGCAGCCAGGGTGACAGGAATCTCGACAGGCGCACCGTCACGCTCGACACGCAACACAACCCGGGCGTCCGGTCGCACGCGAACCCAGTCCACCACCTGCTGCCAATCCTTGACGGGCTGATCGTTCATTGCCAACAGCTTGTCACCCGTTTTAAGCCCAGCAGCTTGAGCAGGACCTTTGGGATCAAGCTCAGCCAGAACGGCGGGTAACTCGGGGCGCCACGGACGAATACCTAAAGAGGCGATCGGATCCGGCTCATCAACACTTTTGAGCCAGTCCTTCAACACCAACTGATGCGCAGCCTCAGCGGTGGAACCCGGCTCACGCACCACGACCTGGATAGAACCCGTTTCACCCAGACGACGGACCAACTGCAGGTTTACGCCTGACCAGCCAGTGGTCGGCTCACCGTCAACGGACACAATCTCCTGACCAACAACCAGCCCCGCTTGCGCTGCCAGACTGCCGCTTTCCACGGCACCAATGACGGGGCGTACCTGCTGGCTGCCCATCATCGCCAGGACCCAGAAAAACAGCATCGCCAGCATGAAGTTGGCGATGGGACCGGCCGCGACAATAGCTATGCGCTGGCCAACCGTTTTGCGATTGAACGACTGATCGAGCTGGTCGGCTGGCACCGTCCCCTCGCGCTCATCAAGCATTTTTACGTAGCCACCCAACGGGATCGCAGCAACCACAAACTCGGTGCCCTGGCGATCATGCCAGCGCAGCAAAGGCATACCGAAGCCCACTGAGAAACGCAGAACCTTGACGCCGCAACGGCGCGCCACCCAAAAGTGACCGAATTCATGAAAAGTGACCAGCACACCCAACGCCACCAGGGTGCCAACAATCATATAGAGCGCACTCATCTACTTTCTCCGAGATCCTGTCCGGTTCCAGCCATTACCCTGTATCAGCCGTTACGACTCAACCACTGCTCAGCCAGTATTCTTGCTTTAGTATCGGCGGCAAATACCGCGTCCAACTCTTCAACCGCAACCACAGGCTCACGGTTTAAAACGTCTTCAATAACACTCGCAATCTGCGGATAGCGGATTCGACCGCCAAGAAACGCAGCAACTGCCACTTCATTTGCCGCATTCAGCATCGCTGGCGCGCTGTTTCCGGCCATCGCGGCCTCACGAGCCAGGCGCAAGCATGGAAAGCGCTGCTCATCAGGACGCTGAAAGTCCAGACGCGCGATCGCAAACAGGTCCAGCGGCGCAACACCTGAATCAATGCGCTCAGGCCACGCCAAAGCATTGGCAATCGGCGTACGCATGTCCGGATTACCCAACTGGGCCAGTACCGAACCGTCCACATAGTCAACCAGAGAATGGATCACGCTTTGCGGGTGAATCACCACTTCAACCTGACTCGGCTTGGCATCAAACAACCAGCACGCCTCAATCAGCTCCAGCCCCTTATTCATCATGCTGGCCGAATCGACAGAAATCTTGCGCCCCATCGACCAATTGGGATGAGCGCATGCCTGATCCGGAGTGACGCCTTCAAGCTCTGGCAGTGGTGTTTCGCGAAAAGGACCACCGGAAGCAGTCAGTAATATCCGACGAACCCCCACGGCCCCCAGACCGCGAGCAAAATCTTGCGGCAAGCACTGAAAGATTGCGTTGTGTTCACTATCAATGGGCAGTAACACCGAACCGCTACGACGCACAGCCTGCATAAACAGGGCGCCCGTCATCACCAACGCTTCTTTATTGGCCAGCAGGATTTTCTTGCCAGCAGTCACCGCCGCCAGTGTCGGGCGCAAGCCCGCAGCACCCACGATTGCAGCCATCACGGCGTCAACTTCAGGGGCTGCCGCAATCTGGCACAAACCCTCCTCACCCACCAACACTTCGGTATTCAGACCTGCAGAGCGCAAATCAGCCTGCAACTGAGCAGCAGCACGCTGCTCAGGCACAACCACGACTCGAGGCTTGTGCAGCACGCACAGCGCCAATAACTCAGCCAGACGGCTGTAACCGCTCAAGCCAAAGACCTGATAGCGATCAGGGTGACGCGCGATCACATCCAGGGTGCTCAGGCCAATCGAACCTGTAGCCCCCAGAACGGTGATCTGTTGCGCGCGGCTCATGACGCCGCCATCCACAGCAATACAGCGAATACAGGGATCGCCGCAGTCAAACTGTCGATACGATCCAGCACGCCTCCATGCCCAGGCAGCAGATTACTGCTGTCTTTGATACCTGCCTGGCGCTTGAACATGCTTTCTGTCAGGTCGCCAACTACCGAGATCAACACAATAACGGTTGCTCCCACCAGCGCTGCGAGCATTTCAGAAGCGCTCCAGCTGCGCACCACACCCACGACAGCCGTGATCAGCAAGCTCAACAGCAACCCGCCAAAGACACCTTCCCAGCTTTTACCGGGACTGACTTTAGGTGCGAGTTTGCGCTTGCCGAATTTACGCCCCGAGAAGTAAGCGCCGATGTCTGCGCCCCAAACCAGAACCATCACCGCCATGATCAGCCAATTACCCAAAGGCATCGCCTTGATCAACACCAGACCTTGCCAGGCCGGAAGCAAGATCAACAGGCCGATAACAAGTTTGGTTGCAGTATTTGACCAGCGCACCGACGATTGAGGAAAGGTCAGCACCAGGAAGGTCGCAACCGCCCACCACACGACAGCCGCACCCAACACCCAAGGGGCCAGGCCAGGCAGAACGTGCATGATGAACAGCAGCAAGGCCACCAGGACAGCGAAAACCACACGCGCAGGCTGAGCATTAAAGCCCGCCAGACGCGCCCACTCCCAGGCACCAAGGGTAACAACCAGGCCGATAAACAGCGCAAAGTTGGCCCCCTCAAGCAGGAAAAAGCCGCACAAGGCAATTGGCAGCAAGATAAGTGCAGTAATGATGCGTTGTTTAAGCATTAAATCCGGGCTCCAGCCTCAACCTGCTCGCTCGTTTTACCGAAACGACGCTGGCGAGAAGCGAAATCAGCCAATGCATGACGCATGGCTTCGTGTTTGAAGTCCGGCCAGAACAGGTCGGAGAAGTACAACTCGGAATAGGCCAATTGCCACAGCAAAAAGTTGCTGATGCGATGCTCGCCACCGGTGCGAATACACAGGTCAGGCAACGGCAAATCACCGGTTACCAAGCAGGTTTGCAACAACTCTGGCGTGATGTCTTCAGGCTGCAAATGCCCTGCCTGCACCTCACGCGCCAGTCGCTGCGCAGCCTGTGCAATGTCCCACTGACCGCCGTAGTTAGCGGCGATTTGCAGTACAAAGCGGTCGGCCCCCACCGTCAGCGCTTCCGCTTCACGCATCGCCTTTTGCAAGTCGGGATGAAAGCGTGAGCGGTCGCCAATGATTCGCAGACTGATATTGTTTTCGTTTAGACGCTTCGCCTCGCGGCGCAGCGCCTTGAAAAACAAATCCATCAGGGCACTGACTTCAGCTGCGGGGCGTTGCCAGTTCTCACTGGAGAACGCAAACAAGGTGAGTACCTCGACCTTGGCCTCGGCACACACTTCAATCACCGCACGAACCGCATCCACTCCCGCTTTATGCCCGGCAACACCTGGCATAAAGCGTTTTTTCGCCCAGCGATTATTACCATCCATGATGATCGCGACGTGTCGTGGCACCGATGACGGCTCAGCCTGCTTGGTCTTTTCCATATAACGCCCTGACCCTTATACGGCCATCAGGTCCGCTTCTTTCTGCTTGGTGGCTGCATCAATGTCAGCCTCAGCCTTGTCGGTCAGCTTCTGGATATCCGCAGCAGCACGACGCTCTTCGTCTTCGCTGATTTCCTTGTCCTTGATTAGCTTCTTCAGCTCACTCAAGGCATCGCGACGAATGTTGCGCACGGCAACACGTGCATCTTCGGCGGCGCTACGTGCTTGCTTGGTGAAGCCCTTGCGGGTTTCTTCAGTCAGAGCAGGCATGGAGATCAACAACAACTCGCCCAGGTTGGTCGGGTTGAGGTTCAGGCCAGCACTCTGAATCGCCTTGTCGACAGCCCCGAGCATGTTGCGCTCAAATGCCACGACTTGCAGGGTCCGGGAGTCTTTCACAGTGACGTTAGCGACGCTGCTCAACGGAGTGTCAGAGCCGTAGTAAGGCACCATCACGCTACCCAAAATGCTTGGGTGCGCTTTGCCGGTACGAATCTGACCAAATGCATGAGCCAGGGATTCCAGCGATTTCTGCATGCGCGCTTGCGCGTCTTTTTTGATTTCGTTGATCATTGTTGACCTTCCTCGATCAGAGTGCCTTCAGCGCCGCCATGGACAATATTAAGCAGGGCGCCGGGCTTGTTCATATTAAATACACGCAGTGGCATTTTATGGTCACGGCACAGACAAATAGCCGTCAGATCCATCACACCCAGTTTGCGATCCAGTACTTCATCGTAAGTCAGATGATCGAACTTCTCGGCATGCGGGTCTTTGAATGGGTC
>JAZKIA010000046.1:0-17090 GCA_040385125.1 Pseudomonadota bacterium
AGAGGGGACTGATTGGGAGATGCTGTAACCAGTCGGCATTCTGAAATTATTGCGCCGAATCTGAAAACAACTCGGTCAGCTCCCTCTCCCTCCGGGAGAGGGTTGGGGTGAGGGTCGGCGGTTAACTCAGGCAAAAAAAACCCGAACTCTGGGGAATCCGGGTTAAGACCATTAGGAGTAAAACAAGACGCACATTCCGTTGCGGCCTCTATCGGCGAAACACTTGGGGGGGATGTAACGCCGACAAGGTTAAGTATTGGTCAGGTTTGCCGGACTTCCAGTCGTGGTTGCTCATTTTTTAAACAGATTTGGAATACGCGTAATTCGTTTGAGTGCGCACCCAGTGTTGGCGAATTCAGCGGTAAACATCAATATGCAGGATGATCCGTGCAATTTAGCGTGACTTAGGCATAATACCGGGCTTCGATTTTGACCCCTACAGACCTTCTCTTATGCACAAAGAACCCCGTAAGGTCCGTGAGTTTCGTCGCCGCGAGCAAGAAATTCTCGATACCGCGCTCAAGCTGTTCCTCGACCTAGGTGAAGACAGTGTCACCGTCGAGATGATTGCTGATGCCGTGGGTATCGGCAAAGGCACGATCTACAAGCACTTCAAGTCCAAGGCCGAGATCTATTTGCGCCTGATGCTCGATTACGAGCGCGATTTGAACGAACTGCTGCACTCCGCTGACGTGGATAAAGACAAAGAGGCGCTGTCCCGTGCCTACTTTGAATTTCGCATGCGTGACCCTCAGCGTTATCGCTTGTTTGACCGCCTTGAAGAAAAAGTCGTCAAAGGCAATCAGGTACCTGAACTGGTTGAAGAGCTGCACAAGATCCGCGCCTCCAACTTTGAGCGTCTGACCCTGCTGATCAAGGGTCGTATCAGCGAAGGCAAGCTTGAAGATGTACCGCCTTACTTCCACTACTGTGCTGCCTGGGCTCTGGTACACGGCGCTGTGGCGCTGTACCACTCGCCGTTCTGGAGCAATGTGCTGGAAGATCAGGAAGGTTTCTTCCAGTTCCTGATGGACATCGGCGTGCGCATGGGCAACAAGCGCAAGCGTGACACAGACACCCCGGCTGTCGAGTAAACGCTGTCAGCGTTGCCTGTTCATGGTTGATAGCCTGATGCCTATAATCAGGCTTGGGTTTTGATTGAATCGGGTTTTGGTGCGCTTACTTTCCCCCGTGCCGGAGTCATCCATGATTGTTGATCGCCAAGGCAGACGTTTTCGCAATTTGCGTATCAGTCTGACCTCTGCTTGCAACTACGCCTGTACTTACTGCGTGCCTGACGGCAAGCGGCTGGTCGCGGCGCAGGATGAACTGTCGGCCGAGGCCATGGTGCGCGGGGTGGCTTACCTGATTGAAGCCGCAGGTATTGAGCGCTTGCGCATCACTGGCGGTGAACCGCTGGTCAGTCCCAAACTCGAAACCTTTATGCGTGAAGTCGGGCAGTTGGGGTTGAGCGATATCAGCCTGACCACCAACGGCCAATTGCTCGCCCGCAAGTTGCCTTTGCTGGTGGAGGCTGGCATTCGCCGCCTCAATGTTTCCCTCGATACCCTTGACCCGCAAGCTTTCCGCACGATTGCTCGCGGCGGTGATTTGCCGACCGTGCTCGATGGCCTGCAACAGGCGAGCGCGGCGGGGCTGAAGATCAAGGTCAATATGGTGCCGTTGCGCGGGCAGAACCTGGACCAGGTCATGCCGTTGCTTGAGTACTGCCTTGAGCAAGGCTACGAGCTGCGTTTTATTGAACTGATGCGCATGGGGCATCTGGCCAGTGATGGCAATGCCTTCCTGCAACAGTTCATCAGCTTGCACCAGCTGCTGGCCTTGATTGGTGAGCGCTATGAATACCAGCAAGCGGATGCGCCGATTGATGCCACCGCGGTACGCTACCAGATTCCGGGGCACGGCTATTTTGGGGTGATCGCCAACGAAAGCGTGCCGTTTTGCCGAACCTGTTCGCGTCTGCGCCTCTCGTCCACGGGGTGGCTGCACGGTTGCCTGTCGTCAAGCAATCGCCACTATGTTGGCGATTTGCTGAACAAACCCCGGCACGAAGCCCTGCCTGCACTGCAAGGCCTGCTGATGAAAGCCTTGGGTGACAAGCAGGAAGTCGCCTTCTCGGGCGGAGCCACCGTGATGAAAATCATCGGCGGTTAGGTATCCGTATTCTCCGTAGCAGCTGCCGCAGGCTGCGTCCGACGGCGTAGCCGTCGTAAGTTTAGACAACTCTTTTACCCGTTAAACCGAACGTTCAGGGTTTGCGATCGCTTCGCAATCGGACGCAGCCTGCGGCAGCTGCTACGGGGTTAGAGCCTTTCAAGTGATCTGGCGCGCAATCTGCATCACGCGACTATTCGCCGGTTTTCTGTCACCGGCCATCGGGAGAATGGGATGCGTGGTCTGATTGTGTTGCTGGTTTTTTTGGCGCTGGGCGGCTGCATGAAGGTCAGCGATCTGGGCGAGGGCGCGCGCTATCAAATGAGTGACGCGGGCCTGCTGGATCACAGCAACACCCGGCGCAGCAACTCGCTGCGCATCCAGCCAGACTCCTTTATTTACATCGCCCAGGGGCCATTTGTGCCGGTCGGCGATCGCTATGCACGACCTAATGTCGTCGCCGAAGAAGCCTACAACGGCTTTATCGAATATTTCCCGATGGTACGCCGCGCCAACGCGCCGCAGGGGCTGGATCAAGCCATGATCGAAGCCCGTGGGTTTGGCGCGCATTACTTGCTGTACACCCGGTTTGCCCGCGCCGATGATCGTATCGGCAACAGCGACGAATGGCTCGACCAGGAAGAAGTCAGCCGCCTGGGCGTCGACAGCGGGGTGCTTCAGGTGATGCTGATCGAGACCAGTACCCAATACCTGATCGACACGGCGACCATTCGCAGTCGCGGCGGTTTGCTGACGTTTCATGACAACAAGCCAGCCGACCTGATTGGCCCGCCGCTCGCCAAGTACGCGCGCAGCTTGATAGGCTTGAGCGATCAATAAGTCGAGGAGAACAACATGAGTGAGCCGGTGGACGTCAGTAACCTGTTGGCGCAAATCCCCAGGGCCGACAAAGGCCTGCCGCCCGTTCACTTGTGGGATACCGCCTTTTGCGGTGACATTGACATGCGCATCGCCCGTGATGGCACCTGGTATTACATGGGCACGCCGATTGGGCGCAAACCGATGGTCAAACTGTTCTCGACCATTATTCGCCGCGACGGCGATGATTACTTTTTGATTACTCCGGTGGAAAAGGTCGGGATCAAAGTCGATGACGCGCCCTTTGTCGCCATCGCGGTTGAGGTCGAAGGGGCGGGCGAGCAGCAAGTGCTGCGCTTTACCACCAACGTTGACGAGCAGGTCGTTGCCGGCAGCGAGCATCCGCTGCGTATTGTCATCGATCCCGCCACCCAAGAGCCCGCACCTTATGTGCATGTGCGGCGCAATCTTGAAGCCCTGATTCACCGCAATGTGTTCTACCAGTTGGTGGAGCTGGCCGTGACCCGCGACATTGGCGGGCAGTCCTGGCTGGGCGTGTGGAGTGGCGGTGAGTTCTTCCCGATCGGGCTTGAGCCGTAAATCACATCGAACACTCACAATCCAAAAACAATAAAAATCCAGGAGCACTCATGGAGTGGACAGCTGTTACCCAACATCGGGCAACGCTTGGCGAGGGGCCGTTCTGGGACGCGCCCGAACAAGCGTTGTATTGGGTCGATATCGCCGGCAAGCAGGCGTTGCGCCTGATCGGTGACAACGTGCAGATCTGGCAGATGCCCGAGCATGTGTCGGCCTTTATCCCCTGTGCCAGCGGTGATGCGCTGGTGACCCTGAGCAGCGGCGTGTATCGCCTTGATCTGAATTCTCCTGGCCTTGATCCGCGGCTGACCTTGCTCTGCATCGCCGATCCGCAGCCGGGCAATCGCCCCAACGAGGCCCGATGCGATGCACGGGGGCAACTCTGGCTCGGCACCATGCAAAACAATATCGGCGAGCAGGGCGAAGACCTGCCCGTTGAGCGGCGCAGCGGCGGGCTGTTTCGGGTCGGGGCCGATGCTCGGGTTACGCCGCTGCTGCATGGGCTGGGGATTCCCAACACGCTGGTGTGGAGCGCAGACGCTACCACCGTGTATTTCGCTGACAGCCTGGACGCCACGATTTATCAATACTCGATCGCGGCTGACGGTTATTTGAGTGCGCCTGAAGTCTGGCGCGGCCCGCATCCACGCGGTGGCCCCGACGGTTCGGCGATGGATGCCCAGGGCTTTGTCTGGAATGCGCGCTGGGATGGCAGTTGTCTGCTGCGCCTGGCTCCAGACGGTCAGGTCGATCGGGTGATTGAACTGCCGGTCAGCCGCCCCACCAGTTGTGTGTTTGGCGGTGAAGACCTGCGCACCCTGTACATCACCAGCGCCGCCAGCCCGCTCAATCACCCGTTGGATGGGGCCGTGCTGTCGATTCGCGTCGACGTTCCTGGAGGTCTCTGTACTCGCTTTACGGGTTAAATCCCTAAATATGGGACATAAAATTATATATTGAGATTATATTGCCCCCGGGTTTATAGTCGGCACAGCTCTACGCACTCACACTTAAAAAAACAAAACAGGTGAAGTGATGCCGAACTATCCCCGGGTGCTCCTGCGCGCAGGCTTCCCCGTCCGTCACATCCCCGTTTTTTCAGTTTTTAACCGGTCATCGACAGATGCCCGGTTTTCGTCGTGTCTTCTTTCAGGAGTCTTGATTCATGGCTGAACCTCTTTCCTTGCCGCCGGTTGCCGAACCGCCCCGTGGCGAGCGTCTGAAAAACAAGGTGGTGTTGCTCACGGGGGCTGCGCAGGGCATTGGCGAGGCCATCGTCGCCAGCTTCGTGGCGCAACAGGCAAAAATGGTGATCAGCGATATTCAGGCCGAGAAGGTCGAGAACGTCGCGGCCCATTGGCGTGAACAAGGGGGCGACGTACAGGCAATCAAAGCCGACGTGTCCCGTCAGCCTGATCTCAATGCGATGGTTGAGCTGGCGCTGGAGCTGCATGGCCGGGTCGATGTGCTGGTCAACTGCGCCGGGGTCAACGTGTTCCGCGACCCGTTGGAAATGACCGAGGAAGACTGGCGCCGCTGTTTCGCCATTGACCTGGACGGCGCCTGGTACGGGTGCAAGGCGGTGTTGCCGCACATGATCAAGCAGGGCATCGGCAGCATTATCAACATTGCCTCGACCCACTCGACGAACATTATTCCCGGCTGCTTCCCGTATCCGGTGGCCAAACACGGCCTGCTGGGCCTGACCCGCGCGCTGGGCATTGAATATGCACCCAAGGGCATTCGGGTTAACGCCATCGCACCGGGCTATATCGAGACCCAATTGAACGTTGATTACTGGAACGGTTTCGCTGACCCGCATGCCGAGCGCCAGCGTGCACTCGACCTGCATCCACCGCGCCGCATCGGCCAGCCAATGGAGGTGGCCATGACGGCTGTATTCCTGGCCAGTGATGAAGCGCCGTTTATCAACGCCTCCTGCATCACCATCGATGGCGGGCGCTCGGTGCTGTACCACGACTGAGCCTGTCAGCGGACGTAACAACCGTTCAAACACGTTTAAAAATAAGAAGAAGGAGTTTGCTATGAAACGTCGTCCCGGTATCCGCTCTCTGTGTTGTGCAGCCTTGGCCGTTACTGCGGCCAGTCTTAGCAGTCTGTTGCTGGCTGCTGATCCGGTGAAAATCGGCTTTTTGGTTAAACAGGCGGAAGAGCCCTGGTTCCAGACCGAATGGGCTTTCGCTGAAAAAGCGGCCAAAGACAAAGGCTTCGAGCTGATCAAAATCGCCGTGCCAGACGGCGAGAAGACCCTGTCGGCCATCGACAGCCTGGCGGCCAACGGTGCCCAGGGCTTTGTCATCTGCCCGCCGGATGTAGCGCTCGGCCCAGCGATCATGGCCAAGGCCAAACTCAATAATTTGAAGGTGATCGCGGTGGATGACCGCTTTGTCGACGCCAAGGGCCAGTTTATGGAAGACGTGCCTTACCTCGGCATGGCCGCGTTCGAAGTCGGCCAGAAGCAGGGCAATGCGATGGTCGCTGAAGCGAAAAATCGCAACTGGGACTGGAAAGACACTTACGCGGTGATCAACACCTACAACGAATTGGACACCGGCAAAAAGCGCACTGACGGCTCGGTAAAATCCTTGAAAGACGCCGGCCTGCCAGAAGATCACATCCTGTTTGCCGCGCTGAAAACTCTGGATGTCCCCGGCAGCATGGACGCCACCAACTCGGCACTGGTCAAACTGCCCGGTGCGGCGAAAAACCTGATTATCGGCGGGATGAACGACAACACCGTACTTGGCGGCGTACGCGCCACGGAAAGCGCCGGCTTTGCGGCGGCCAACGTGATTGGGATCGGCATCAATGGCACCGACGCGATTGGCGAGCTGAAAAAAGCCAACAGCGGCTTCTTCGGCTCGATGCTGCCGAGCCCGCATATCGAGGGCTACAACACCGCGAGCATGATGTTTGAGTGGATCACCACCGGTAAAGAGCCCGCCAAGTACACCGCCATGGACGACGTGACCCTGATCACCCGTGACAACTTCCAGGCAGAGCTGACCAAGATCGGTCTGTGGAACTGAGCCGTTTTCAGTAACGCGATGGTTTTTCCCAGTCAGGGTCGAGGTGGCTATGCAGCAGCAAGCAGTCAGGCAACAGCCCATTAGCGATGGCGCGAGCCTGCGCTTCAATGGGATTGGTAAAAGTTTCCCCGGGGTGCAGGCACTGGCCAATATCAGCTTTGTCGCCCACCCGGGGCAGGTACATGCGCTGATGGGTGAAAACGGCGCGGGTAAATCCACGCTGCTGAAAATTCTCGGTGGTGCGTACACCCCCAGCAGCGGTCATTTGCAGATCGGCGGACAGTCGCTGACCTTCAAATCCACGGCTGAAAGCATCGCCAGTCGGGTTGCGGTGATCCATCAGGAGTTGCATCTGGTCCCGGAAATGACCGTGGCCGAAAACCTGTTTCTTGGGCATTTGCCGTCCCGTTTCGGTCTGATTAACCGTGGCGAGTTGCGTCAGCAGGCGTTGGCGTTGCTCAAGGGCCTGGCCGATGAAATCGACCCCCAGGAGAAGGTCGCACGCTTGTCCCTCGGTCAGCGCCAATTGGTCGAAATCGCCAAGGCGCTGTCCCGTGGCGCCCATGTGATTGCCTTTGATGAACCCACCAGCAGCTTGTCTGCGCGAGAGATCGACCGGCTGAT
The DNA here is from genome assembly GCA_040385125.1 of Pseudomonadota bacterium. Taxonomy (GTDB): domain Bacteria; phylum Pseudomonadota; class Gammaproteobacteria; order Pseudomonadales; family Pseudomonadaceae; genus Aquipseudomonas. Next base: position 7,269 of record JAZKIA010000046.1, read on the forward strand.
GGCAATCATTGGCCGCTTGCGCGATGAAGGCAAAGTGGTGCTCTACGTCTCCCATCGTATGGAAGAAGTGTTCCGTATCTGCGATGCGGTGACGGTGTTCAAGGACGGCCGTTACGTGCGCACCTTCGAGCAGATGAGCGAGCTGACCCACGACCAGTTGGTGACCTGCATGGTCGGTCGCGACATTCAGGATATCTACGACTACCGGCCGCGTGAGCGTGGCGAAGTGGCGCTCAAGGTCGACCGGCTGCTCGGGCCGGGGCTGCGTGAGCCGGTGAGCTTCGAGGTGCACAAGGGCGAAATCCTCGGCCTGTTCGGGCTGGTCGGGGCTGGGCGTACAGAGTTGCTGCGTCTGCTTAGCGGTCTGGAGCGGCGCACTGGCGGCAGCCTTGAGTTGCAAGGAGTTGAACTCAAGCTGCGCTCGCCCAGGGATGCGATTGGCGCGGGGGTGTTGCTGTGCCCGGAAGACCGCAAAAAGGAAGGCATCATGCCGCTCGCCAGCGTCGCCGAGAACATCAATATCAGTGCGCGTGGCGCCCACTCGACCCTTGGTTGTCTGTTGCGCGGAGTGTGGGAGCGCGACAACGCCGAGCATCAGATCCGTGCGCTGAAAGTGAAGACCCCAGCCGCCGCGCAGAAAATCATGTACCTGTCCGGCGGTAATCAGCAGAAGGCCATTCTCGGGCGCTGGCTGTCGATGCCCATGAAGGTGCTGCTGCTCGACGAGCCAACGCGCGGGATCGATATCGGGGCCAAGGCCGAGATCTACCAGATCATCCACAACCTGGCGGCCAGTGGCATCGCGGTGATCGTAGTGTCCAGCGACCTGATGGAAGTGCTGGGCGTGTCCGACCGCATTTTGGTGCTGTGTGAAGGTGCTGTGTGCGGCGAACTGCCTCGCGCAGAGGCCAATGAATCCAACCTGCTGCAAATGGCCTTGCCACGCCAACGCGGCTGATGGCGCGATCCACTGAGAGGTTTCTATGACAACGCAAAACAACACGCTGGCGGCTCCACGCAAAAATCTCGACCTGCGGCGTTTTCTGGATGACTGGGTGATGCTGCTGGCAGCATTCGCGATCTTCCTGCTCTGCACCTTGCTGATCGACAATTTCCTGTCGCCACTGAACATGCGCGGCCTCGGCCTGGCGATTTCCACCACCGGGATTGCCGCCTGCACCATGCTCTATTGCCTGGCATCCGGGCATTTCGACCTGTCGGTCGGCTCGGTGATTGCCTGCTCCGGGGTTGTGGCGGCAGTGGTCATGCGTGACACCGATAGCGTGTTTCTGGGTGTCAGCGCGGCGCTGGCGATGGGTCTGATCGTCGGTCTGATCAACGGCATCGTCATCGCCAAACTGCGGGTCAACGCGTTGATCACGACCCTGGCGACCATGCAGATCGTACGTGGCCTGGCGTATATCTTTGCCAACGGCAAGGCAGTTGGCGTATCGCAGGAGTCGTTCTTCGTCTTCGGCAACGGCCAGCTATTTGGCGTGCCGGTGCCGATTCTGATCACCATCGTCTGCTTTCTGTTCTTTGGCTGGTTGCTCAATTACACCACCTACGGGCGCAACACCATGGCCATTGGTGGCAACCAGGAAGCGGCACTGTTGGCTGGGGTCAATGTTGACCGAACCAAAATCATCATCTTCGCCGTCCACGGGCTGATCGGTGCGTTGGCCGGCGTGATCCTGGCGTCGCGCATGACCTCGGGCCAACCGATGATTGGCCAGGGTTTCGAACTTACCGTGATCTCGGCCTGCGTATTGGGCGGGGTGTCGCTGAGCGGCGGGGTAGGGATGATCCGCCACGTGATTGCCGGGGTATTGATTCTGGCCATCATTGAAAACGCGATGAACCTGAAGAACATCGACACCTTCTACCAATACGTGATTCGCGGCTCGATCCTGTTGCTGGCAGTGGTCATCGACCGATTGAAGCAACGCTGACGTCTGATGCCTGTAGGAGCTGACGAGCTACGCGAGGCTGCGATCGGCGGCATAGCTGTCGTAAATGTTTCTTAAGAAAAGATCGCAGCCGTCGTTCCTCGGCAGCTCCTGCGAGCTGAGATATGCGGTGTGTTGATATCCCTATATATGAGATGGCTATTTATATGTTGAGATTTTAGTTCGCCAAGGTTTATAGTCGCCTGCACTGATTCACAGCATTCACTGCTAAAAACAAAACAGGTGAAGCGATGCAGGCGCAATTGATCGCGCTCGATTGGGGGACCACCTCCCTTCGTGCTTATTTACTCGGTCCCGCAGGGCAGGTGCTGAAAATGCGCTCGCAGACCAGCGGGATCATGCAGTTACCGAACACCCCCCGCGTGGTCGCTGGCCAGATGTGCGCCGATGGCTTTGAGCTGGCGTTCGACGAAGCCTGCGGCGACTGGCTGGATGCCAACCCCGGTATTGCAGTGATTGCCTGTGGCATGGTCGGCAGCGCCCAAGGCTGGCGTGAAGCCCCGTATCGCGAAACCCCGGCCAGCCTCGTCGCATTGGGCAGCGCCTTACAGAGCGTGCGCAGCCTGCGCGGTGTCGATGTCCACATCGTGCCTGGGGTGATTGAACGCTCCACCTTGCCCAACGTGATGCGCGGTGAAGAAACCCAAGTGCTGGGCGTATTGCACAGCCATTCCCATCTCAACGATTGCTTGATCGGCCTGCCCGGCAGCCATTCCAAATGGGTGCAGGTGCAAGACGGTTGTCTGGTGCATTTCGATACCTTCATGACCGGCGAAATTTACGCCGCCGTCTGCGAACACACGATTCTGGGCCGTACCCAGCAGCCTTCCCCGGAGTTCGATCTGGCCGCTTTCGAGCAGGGCGTGCAGGTGGCGTTGTCGCCCGGCGGCCAACTCGGTCCGCTGTCGACCTTGTTCAGCGCCCGCACTTTGGGCCTGACCGGGCAACTGAGTGCGACCCAGCAACCCGACTACGTGTCCGGTCTGTTGATCGGTCATGAACTGGTCGCGCTGGGCAACGTGCTGCGTCAGCGTCGAGGCGGGCAACCGTTACCGGCAATTATTCTGATTGGTAATTCGCAACTGTGTGAACGCTACCAGCGGGCGCTGGATATCTGCGGCTTCGCACAGGTGAGCCTGGCAGAACAGGCCACCGAACAGGGTTTATGGCACCTGGCCCAAGCCGCCGGGTTACTCCAACACACTCATCTGGAGGGCTAAGATGCTCAAGCAAGCACTGGCAAAAAACGGCCTGATCGCCATTCTTCGCGGCCTGCATCCGCGAGAGGCGCAAGCCATTGGCAAGGTGCTGTATGACGAAGGGTTTCGCACCCTCGAAGTACCGCTTAATTCCCCTGAGCCGTATGAAAGTATCCGTATTTTGCGCAGTACCTTGCCCGCCGACTGCCTGGTTGGCGCGGGAACGGTGCTGACACCAGAGCAAGTCGAACAGGTCAAGGCCGCAGGCGGGCAAGTGATTGTCATGCCCCACAGCGACCCGAAAGTACTGCGCGCTGCCAAGGCCGCGGGCTTGTACCTGGCGCCAGGCGTGGCTACGCCGACTGAAGCGTTTGCTGCACTGGCTGAAGGTGCTGACGTGCTGAAAATGTTCCCGGCCGAGCAAATGGGCCCGGCTGTGGTCAAGGCCTGGTTGGCCGTATTGCCCGCTGGCACCCTGCTGGTTCCGGTAGGTGGAATCACCCCGGACAACATGCAGGTATTTCTCGACGCTGGCGTGTCCGGTTTTGGTCTCGGTTCCGGGCTGTTCAAGCCTGGCCTGAGCCCGGCAGAAGTAGCCGTTCGCGCCAAGGCCTACATGCAGGCCTGGAACGCACGGCGTCAGGCTAACTGAGCGGCGCTGTAGCGCCCATCGAACAAGAGAGACAAGAAGATGAAAATCACCAAACTGACCACCTACCTGGTTCCGCCGCGTTGGCTGTTCCTGAAGATCGAAACCGACGAAGGCGTTACCGGCTGGGGTGAGCCCGTAGTCGAAGGCCGCGCTCATACCGTGGCTACAGCGGTGGATGAACTGTCGGATTACTTGATCGGCAAAGACCCGCGCAACATCGAAGACATCTGGACCGTGCTCTATCGCGGCGGCTTTTACCGGGGCGGCGCGGTACACATGAGCGCGCTGGCCGGTATCGACCAGGCCCTGTGGGACATCAAGGGCAAGGCGCTGGGGGTTTCGGTCAGCGATCTGCTGGGCGGCCAGGTGCGCGACAAGATTCGGGTGTACTCGTGGATCGGTGGCGACCGTCCGGCCGACACCGCCCGAGCGGCCAAAGAAGCCGTCAGCCGAGGCTTTACCGCGATAAAAATGAACGGCACCGAAGAACTGCAATTTGTCGACAGCTTTGAAAAAGTCGACCTGGCGCTGGCCAACGTGGCCGCCGTGCGTGATGCAGTCGGGCCGAACGTCGGCATTGGCGTGGATTTCCATGGTCGGGTGCACAAGCCGATGGCCAAGGTGCTGATGAAAGAGCTGGACCCGTACAAGCTGATGTTTATCGAAGAGCCGGTGCTCAGCGAAAACTACGAAGCGCTCAAAGAACTGGCGCCGCTGACCAGCACCCCGATTGCCCTGGGCGAGCGACTGTTTTCACGCTGGGACTTCAAACGCGTGCTCAGCGAAGGCTACGTTGACATCATCCAGCCGGATGCGTCCCACGCTGGCGGGATCACCGAAACCCGCAAAATCGCCAACATGGCCGAAGCCTATGACGTGGCGCTGGCGTTGCACTGCCCGCTGGGGCCGATTGCACTGGCGGCGTGCCTGCAACTGGACGCGGTTTGCTACAACGCGTTTATCCAGGAACAAAGCCTGGGCATCCACTACAACGAAAGCAACGACCTGCTGGATTACGTCAAAGACCCTGCGGTGTTCGACTACGACAAGGGCTTCGTCAAAATCCCTAACGGCCCGGGCCTGGGCATCGAAATCAACGAAGAATACGTGCAAGAGCGCGCACTGGTCGGCCATCGCTGGCGCAACCCGATCTGGCGCCATGCCGACGGCAGCTTCGCTGAGTGGTAAGTACGCATTGATGATTCTGTAGGAGCCGAGCTTGCTCGCGATGGCATCTACTCGATCTACCTGTAAGACCGAGCTTGCCAGTATCGCGAGCAAGCTCGGCTCCTACAGGCGTTAGTCTGAGCGACCTCAATAACTCTAAAAACGAGGCATGTCCCAATGACAAGCACTGTCGCGCAAGCGTCCCTGGTGGCGCCTAGTCGCAAGCGTTTTTTCATCATGGTTCTGTTGTTTATCACCGTGGTGATCAACTATCTGGACCGTAGCAACCTGTCGATTGCCGCCCCCGCACTGACCAGCGACCTGGGCATCGATCCGATTCATGTAGGCCTGATCTTCTCGGCGTTCGGCTGGACCTACGCCGCCATGCAAATCCCCGGCGGCTGGCTGGTGGATCGGGTGCCACCGCGCATCCTTTACAGCGTCGCTTTGTTGCTGTGGTCGATCGCCACGGTGATGCTCGGCTTTGCCGCCAGCTTTATCGCCTTGTTCGTGCTGCGCATGGCGGTAGGTGCGCTGGAGGCCCCGGCGTATCCCATCAACAGCCGTGTCGTCACCACCTGGTTTCCTGAGCGCGAGCGCGCTACCGCCATTGGCTTTTACACCTCCGGGCAGTTTGTCGGGCTGGCGTTTCTGACGCCGGTACTGGCGTGGCTGCAGCATCAATGGGGCTGGCACATGGTGTTTGTCTGCACGGGTGCGGTGGGCATTATCTGGGCCGGGATCTGGTACGCGGTGTATCGCGAGCCGCGTGATTTCAAAGGCACCAATCAGGCTGAAATAGACCTGATTATCGAAGGCGGCGGGCTGGTAGACATTCAGGCGCAAACCGCCAAAAGCAAGGCACCGTTCAGTTGGTACGACCTGGGCATCGTGCTCAGCAAGCGCAAACTGTGGGGCATCTACCTGGGACAGTTTTGCCTGAACTCGACGCTGTGGTTCTTCCTGACCTGGTTCCCGACGTACCTGGTGAAATACCGTGGCATGGACTTCATCAAGTCCGGTCTGCTGGCATCGCTGCCGTTTCTGGCCGCATTTGTTGGCGTGCTGTGTTCGGGGTTCTTCTCCGACTGGTTGATTCGTCGCGGTTACTCGGTGGGCTTTGCCCGCAAGTTGCCAATCATTAGTGGGCTGCTGATCTCGACCTCGATCATTGGCGCCAACTTTGTCGACTCGACGCCGCTGGTGATTGCGTTCCTGGCGCTGGCGTTCTTCGGTAACGGGCTGGCCTCGATTACCTGGTCGCTGGTGTCGACCCTGGCTCCGGCCCGGCTGTTGGGTCTGACCGGCGGAGTGTTCAACTTCATCGGCAACCTGTCCGCGATTGCCACACCCATCGTGATTGGATTTCTGGCCACCGGCGACTCATTTGCCCCGGCGATCACCTACATTTCGGTGCTGGCATTACTGGGTGCGCTGTCCTACATCTTGCTGGTGGGCAAGGTCGAACGGATCGAACTGTAGAAGTCAGTCAGCCGGACGACCATAATGCCGTCCGGTTCTCACCCCTTAATGGAATGGTTGGCTATGCAGGACGACTCCACGAAAATCGTACCGACCGGTACCCAAACCCTGCTCCGAGGGCTGGCGGTGGTCCACGCGGTGGCTAATGGCGCACGTGACCTCAAGGACATCGCCCTGGCGATTGGGACTACGCGCAGCACCACCCACCGTCTGGCCAGTTGCCTGGTGGACGAGCGTTACCTGCGGGTTTTGCCAAAAGTCGGGTACTTGCTCGGGCCCAAGCTGATCGAACTGGGTTTTCAGGCGCGCGAAGAAGTGCCGTTGGTGACATTGGCGCAGCCGTACCTGGATGAGTTGTCGGAGTTGACCGGCGACACCATTCACTTGGCGGTGCGTGAAGGCGACGAAGTGCTGTACCTGCACAAGAACCCGGGGCGTAATGGCCCGGAGATGCGTTCGCGGGTAGGGCATCGAATGGCGATGGCGAGGACCGGTATTGGCAAGGCGATGCTGCTGGATGCGTCCGTGGACGAATGGCGGCGGTTGTACGAAGCCAGCCAGCCAGCGGGGGTTAAAAACCCGTTGTGGCCGGATCATCAAGAGACGTCATGGGAACAGTTTGAACAGCGGATGAGCAGCTACGTGGCAGGCGGGTATGCGTTCGATCTGGAAGACAACGAACCGTCGATTCGCTGCGTAGCGGCACCGATACGCGATGCCAGCCACAAAATCGTGGCTGCCATCAGTATCGCCAGCACCGTGCCGTATATGCCGCATGAAAAAATGGCCGGGTTAATCCCGGTCATTACCCATGCAGCGCAGCAGATATCGGCGGAGTTGGGCGGATAAACCCTCACCCCAGCCCTCTCCCGGAGGGAGAGGGAGCCGATCTTCAGTGTGACGAAAATCTGCTTTTGCCTTTAGTCCCCTCTCCCAAAGGGAGAGGGGACTGATTAGCGGTGTTCTTGAGCTCGGGTGCGGTCAGTCCCCTCTCCCTCCGGGAGAGGGTTAGGGTGAGGGGCTTTTGACTTTTAGGCTTTCAGCGTTTTCATGTCGATCACAAAGCGATACTTCACGTCGCCTTTGACCACACGCTCAAACGCTTGGTTGATGTTTTTGATGTCGAGCATTTCGATATCGCAGGTAATCCCGTTCTCGGCGCTGAAATCCAGCATTTCCTGGGTTTCAGCAATCCCGCCGATCAACGAACCGGCCAGCACGCGGCGTTTGAACACCAGGTTGAACGCATCCACCGCAGGCTCGATCGGTTCGATCAAACCCACCAAAATGTGTACCCCGTCAAAACGCAGGGTTTCGAGGTACGGGTTCAGGTCGTGTTTGACCGGAATGGTGTCCAGCAGGAAATCGAAGTGCCCGGCAGCGGCTTTCATCTGTTCAGCATCAGTGGACACAATCACGTGATCTGCACCCTGACGACGGGCTTCTGCAGCCTTGGCCTCGGAGCGGGTGAACAGCGTAACTTCAGCGCCCATCGCCTTGGCGAATTTGATGCCCATGTGGCCCAGGCCACCCATGCCCAGAATCCCGACCTTGTCACCCGGCTCAACCCCGTAGTGCTGCAGTGGCGAGTAAGTGGTGATGCCGGCGCACAGCAGCGGGGCAGCGCTGGCCGGGTCGAGGCCTTCCGGGATACGCACCACGAAGTCTTCGCGAACCACGATGCTGTCCGAGTAGCCGCCCATGGTGGTGGTGCCGTCAATACGATCCGGTGAACCGTAGGTTTGGGTGAAGCCTTCCAGGCAGTATTGCTCCAGGTCTTCTTTACAGGCCGAGCATTCGCGGCACGAGTCGACCATGCAGCCAACCCCGACCACATCACCGACTTTGTATTTGGTTACATCGCTGCCAATCGCCGTGACCTTGCCGACGATTTCGTGGCCGGGCATGACCGGGTAAACCGCGAAGCCCCAATCGTTATTCACCTGGTGAATGTCAGAGTGGCAAACGCCGCAGTACAACACATCGATGGAGACATCGTTCGGACGCGGAGCGCGGCGGTTGAACTGCAGCGGAGCCAGCGGTGCGGAGGTTGTTTGTGCGGCATAGCCGATGGCGTTGTAAGTAACATTGGACATGGAGAGCCTCGCGAAACGTTGACTGTGAACAAGGGGGTGATTTTGCGCCCGTACGTCTTGCAGAACTATGACGATTCCTCCGCTTGTCATGCCTATTCGTCCGGAGTCGCGGACTGAGCGTCGCTTTAATCGGCAATTCTGCGAAGATGCGGCGGTCTATTTCTCTTGTGAATGTATTGCCATGCTTTTGACTCGTCACCGCGATGAGAACGCCACCTTGGTGTCGCTTATCAAGCCGCTGGCTACCCGGCTGGGTTTTGTCTCGACCTTGTTGCCGCAGGTACGTGTGGTTTCGGCCTGCCAGGCGGTGGCCCGGATGCCGCAGATTTATGAGCCTAGCCTAATGGTGATTGCGCAAGGCAGTAAGTTGGCCTATTTGGGGCAGCGGACGCTGGAATACGGTGCCGGGCATTACCTGGTGCAGGCGCTGTCAGTGCCTTTTGAGTGTGAAACCTTTGCCTCTGACGAGGAGCCGTTGCTGGGCGTGGCGATCAGTATTGATCGGGCGGTGCTGGGGGAACTGGTGCTGGCGATGGGGCTGGACCCGACGCGTGGTGTGGTGGCGCAGACGCCCGAATCGATGACCTCGGCGGTGCTGGATGACCAGATGCGTCAGGCGGTCGAGCGCCTGTTGCGTTGCCTGCATGACCCGCTGGAGTGCCGGATTATGGGCGCGGCGCGGTTGCGCGAAGTGTTATTTGCGGCATTGCGTGGCCCTCAGGCCGGTGTGTTGCGGGCCTTGGTCGAACAGCAGGGGCAATTTGCGCGGGTGGCGGCGTCGTTGAGTCATTTACATGAGCACTTTGCCGAACCGCTGAACGTCGAGACGCTGGCCCGGTGTGCCAACATGAGCGCGTCCACCTTTCACGAGCATTTCAAGCGCAGCACCTTGCTTTCGCCAGTGCAATACCTCAAACGCCTGCGCTTGCTGCGTGCTCAGCAATTGCTGCTGAGCGAAGGCTTGGGCGTGGCCCAGGTCGCCGAGCGCGTGGGTTATCAAAGCACCTCGCAATTCAGCCGCGAGTACAAACGCTACTTCGAACGTAGCCCGGGGCATGAAGGAGCAACACACCTTCTGTAGGAGCGAGCTTGCTCGCGATCGGATCAACGCGTTTTTGCAGGCATACCGCGTCGTTTGAATCGCGAGCAAGCTCGCTCCTACAGGGACCGGATCAACGCGTTTTTGCAGACATACCGCGTTGTTTGAATCGCGAGCAAGCTCGCTCCTACAGGGACCGGATCAACGCGTTTTTGCA
>JAZKIA010000046.1:17190-26546 GCA_040385125.1 Pseudomonadota bacterium
GGCATACCGCGTCGTCTGAATCGCGAGCAAGCTCGCTCTTACATGTTCGGGTAAGTCGGGCCGCCAGCACCTTCCGGGGTAACCCAGGTGATGTTCTGCGACGGGTCTTTGATGTCGCAGGTTTTGCAGTGTACGCAGTTCTGCGCGTTGATCTGGAAGCGCTTCTCGCCGCTTTCCTGAGTCACGACTTCATACACGCCCGCCGGGCAGTAACGCTGAGCCGGTTCGTCGTACAACGGCAGGTTGACGCTGAGCGGGATGCTCGCGTCGCGCAGCTTCAGGTGGCACGGCTGCTCTTCTTCATGGTTGGTGCTGGAGAGGAAGACCGAGCTGAGTTTGTCGAAGCTGAGTTTGCCGTCAGGTTTCGGGTAGTCGATCTTCTTGCTGTCTGCGGCCAGCTTCAGACACGCGTAATCGGGCTTGGTGTCGTGCAGGGTGAACGGCAGTTTGCCGCCGAAGATGTTCTGGTCGAGCCAGTTGAAACCACCGCCCAGGATCGGACCAAACTTGTGCAGCGCCGGGCCAAAGTTACGGCTGGCGAACAGTTCGTCGAACAACCAGCTGCCTTTAAACGCTTCAACGTAGGTGTTGAGTGCATCACCGCCTTCGGACCCAGCGAACAGCGCGTCAGCTACCGCGTCAGCCGCGAGCATGCCGGACTTCATCGCGGTGTGGCTGCCTTTGATTTTGGAGAAGTTCAGGGTGCCCAGATCGCAACCGATCAGTGCGCCACCGTTGAACACCATTTTTGGCAGCGAGTTCAGGCCGCCTTTGCAAATGGCCCGGGCGCCGTAGCTGATGCGCTTGCCGCCTTCCAGATACTGCTTGAGCACCGGGTGATGCTTGAGGCGCTGGAACTCATCGAAGGGCGAAAGGAAGGTGTTGCTGTAAGACAGGTCGACGATCAGACCCACTACAACCTGGTTGTTTTCCAGGTGATAGAGGAACGAACCACCGGTGTTTTCGCTGCTCACAACGTCCAGCGGCCAGCCAGCGGTGTGTACCACCAGGCCCGGTTGATGCTTGGACGGGTCGATTTCCCAGATTTCCTTGAGGCCGATGCCGTAGTGCTGGCTGTCGGCTTCGCTGTCGAGCTTGAAACGTTCGATCAGTTGCTTGCCCAAGTGGCCGCGGCAACCTTCAGCGAACAAGGTGTATTTGCCGCGCAGTTCCATGCCGGGGGTGTACAGGCCTTCTTTAGGGTTGCCTTCACGGTCAACACCCAGGTCGCCGGTGATGATCCCGCGCACCACGCCGTTGTCGTCAAACAGGACTTCTTGAGCGGCAAAACCAGGGTAGATTTCTACGCCCAGGTTCTCGGCCTGTTGCGCCATCCAGCGGCACAGGTTACCCAGCGAAATGATGTAGTTGCCTTCGTTGTGCATGGTTTTAGGCACAAACAGGTCAGGCACCTTGGTCGCGGTGGCGTCGCTGCGCAGTACATAGATATCGTCGCGGGTGACTGGCGTATTGAGCGGAGCGCCCAGTTCTTTCCAGTCCGGGAACAATTCGTTCAGGGCGCGCGGTTCAAACACCGCACCGGACAGAATATGAGCACCGACTTCGGAGCCTTTTTCAACCACGCAGACGCTGATTTCATTACCGGCTTCGGCGGCCTTCTGCTTTAAGCGGCAGGCGGCGGACAAACCGGCAGGGCCGGCGCCGACGATGACCACGTCGAATTCCATGTATTCGCGTTCCACAGGCTATCTCCTACTCAAGGCTCAACGGTATTTTTCTAATTGGAGGTTTGGCACTTCATCCATTATTCCCTCTGCACAAGGCCGAAGACGCAATGGATGACGCACCGCTCTCTCTATGGGCGCGCATTATATCTACACCACTGGCAGCGTCCAATACAAACGCTTGTTTGAATCTGCTACAAGCCAGACAAACCAATGACACACGGCTCTAAAGTGGCAGATTTGCTGTATTGACCGCAAAAGGCGTTCCGGTCAAGATACGGGCGGTTTTGCGCTCGCCGTAGGCTGATTGTCGGTTTCAAGAGCACCTCTAAAGACAGGGCATGGGCGTAAGCCTGTAGGAGCCTGCCATTTTCCGAGCGGAGTTTACACGTCCTTTTGGTGGATGACTTACGAGTCACGCTAGACAGACGGTCGCAGGGAAAGTAATCGGCACCCATCGCTTCCTATTAAAGGAAGGCAACGATCTTTGGAGGTGCCCTTGTGCTGATGAGCATCAACCGCCAGGTTCGCCTAGGCGACTTTCTTTTCACCGGAGAGTAACGAGGAATCCATGAAGGTTCTTGTAGCTGTCAAACGAGTGGTCGATTACAACGTTAAAGTTCGCGTCAAAGCGGACAACTCCGGCGTTGACCTCGCCAACGTCAAGATGTCGATGAACCCCTTCTGCGAAATTGCCGTGGAAGAAGCCGTACGCCTGAAAGAGAAGGGCGTTGCGACTGAAATCGTTGTCGTCTCCATCGGCCCGACCACGGCTCAGGAACAGCTGCGTACTGCACTGGCTCTGGGTGCTGACCGCGCTATCCTCGTCGAATCCGCCGAAGACCTGACCTCGCTGGCCGTGGCCAAGTTGCTCAAGGCTGTGGTCGATCAGGAACAGCCTCAGTTGGTGATCCTGGGCAAACAGGCCATCGACAGCGACAACAACCAGACCGGCCAGATGCTGGCTGCGCTGACCGGCTACGGTCAGGGCACCTTCGCTTCGAAAGTTGAAGTGGCGGGCGACAAGGTTGCCGTGACCCGTGAAGTCGACGGCGGCGCGCAAACTGTTTCGCTGAGCTTGCCGGCGATCGTTACTACCGACCTGCGTTTGAACGAGCCGCGTTATGCGTCCCTGCCAAACATCATGAAAGCCAAGAAGAAGCCTCTCGAAGTGCTGACTCCGGACGCTTTGGGCGTTTCCACCGCCTCCACCAACAAGACCGTAAAAGTCGAAGCACCGGCTGCACGCAGCGCGGGCATCAAGGTCAAATCGGTGGCTGAGCTGGTTGATAAACTGAAAAACGAAGCGAAGGTGATCTAATCATGACTATCCTCGTAATCGCAGAGCACGACGGCAAAGCACTGGCCCCGGCCACGCTGAACACCGTAGCCGCGGCCGTCAAAATCGGCGGCGACATCAACGTTCTGGTTGCAGGCCAGGGCATTGGTGCAGTGGCTGAAGCTGCTGCAAAAATCGCTGGCGTAGCCAAAGTGCTGGTAGCGGACAACGCTGTTTACGCGCACCAGTTGCCAGAAAACGTCGCTCCGCTGGTCGCTGAGCTGGGTGCTGGCTACAGCCACATCCTGGCGGCCGCTACTTCCAACGGCAAAAACATCCTGCCGCGTGTTGCTGCGCAGTTGGACGTTGACCAGATCTCCGAGATCATCTCGGTTGAAAGCGCTGACACCTTCAAGCGCCCAATCTACGCCGGTAACGCCATTGCCACCGTGCAGTCCACTGCGTCGGTAAAAGTGATCACCGTACGTGCTACCGGTTTCGACCCGGTTGCAGCAGAAGGTGGATCGGCAGCGGTTGAAGCAGTTGCAGCGGTTCACAATGCAGGCACTTCGTCGTTCGTCAGCGAAGAACTGGCCAAGTCGGATCGTCCAGAACTGACCGCCGCCAAAATCGTCGTTTCCGGCGGTCGTGGCATGCAGAACGGTGACAACTTCAAACACCTGTACGCTCTGGCTGACAAGCTGGGTGCTGCGGTCGGCGCTTCCCGCGCGGCTGTTGACGCAGGCTTTGTACCGAACGACATGCAGGTCGGCCAGACCGGCAAAATCGTTGCGCCACAGCTATATATCGCAGTCGGTATCTCCGGCGCGATCCAGCACTTGGCCGGTATGAAAGACTCCAAAGTGATCGTTGCGATCAACAAGGACGAAGAAGCACCGATCTTCCAGGTGGCTGACTACGGCCTGGTAGCGGACTTGTTCGAAGCGGTACCTGAGTTGGAGAAGCTGGTTTAATCCAGTCGCTTCACTTATAAAGAGCCCGGTCATCCGGGCTGTGGGGAAGGGCGAGACACCTCGTGTGTCAGCTGATTCTTCATGGCTCGAGTGTCCGGGCTTTTTAGTGCCCTTGAATCGGGAGTGGTTATCTATGCAAGTGCGTCAGATCAGCAGGCTATTGCTGGGCTTGGCCTTGTTGCCGTTATTGGCGCAAGCGGCGGGCAAGTGCGAGCGCCTGATCGTGACCGGCAGCCCAGACTCGCCGCCTTATCTGTGGCGTGACCCCGCCGACCCTTCGCACTTGATCGGTGCCAGTGCCGACCTGTTTCAGCAGGTGGCCCAAGAACTGGGGATCAAGGCTGAAGTGCTCTACGCCGGCAACCGCGCTCAGGCTCTGGACGAAGTACGAACCGGGCGCATGGACATGCTGCTGGATGCGCCGCTGACAGCAGATGGGCGCGCATCGCTGGATTACATTTACCCGCCCATGGTGCATAACGACTATTGGGCGTGGACTGATCTGTTTTTAGCGGTTTCCCATGACTCGGCCTGCAATGAGCCGTGGTTGCGCGGACAGCTTGCCCAAAAGATGACAGAATTGCCCGCGTCCGGCCTGAGCGAGGCGGCATTGCAACGCAATCTGGAGCGCTGGAAAACTCAGCTGCAACAACCCCTCAGCGCCCCAAAACAGTAGGGATTTTTAGTGACGATTCGACCTCTTTTCGTAGCCTTGGCCGTTTTGGTTCTGGCGGGTTGTGCTGCCGATCCGGCGCCGAATGAACAACTGCGTTTGACCGAGCAAGCTCTGGAACAAGCCAAGGCAGTAGGCGCCAATACCGACGAACTGGCAGAGCTCAAACTGGCCGAAAGCAAGCTTGCGCAGGCCCGGGCAGACATGGCCGAGCAGTCCTACAAAGATGCCCGCATGCAGGCTGAACAGGCTGAGCTTGATGCTCGACTGGCTGAGGCCCGCGTGCTGACCCAAAAAAGCCAGGAACAATTGAACGTGCTCAACACCCGTATCGCGCGTTTGCGCAAACAACTGTCGGAGGCCCAATGAGCCTTAAGTCCGCAGTTTTCAGGGGGGCGCTGGCGGCTGCTGGTTGCGTCAGTCTGGTCGGTTGCGCCGGGCAGCACCACAACGAGCAGGTACTGCAACAGGCCAGCTCTGACTTTCAGATCGTCAAAGAAGACAGCAACGTGCTGCGCATCGCGCCCAAGGACGTGATTCGCGCCGGTGAGTCTCTGGCTCGCGCTGATCGGCTGTCCAGTTTCTGGGGCACCGGCCAGGATGTGGCGCATTACGCGTACTTGAGTCAGCGCTACAGCGAAATCGCCCGCGAGCACACGCAGCAGGTGCTTAACGAAGAGCGCGCAGCCAAGCTCGAGCTCGAGCGCCAGCGCCTGCAACTGGCATTGCGTGAAGCCAAACTGCTGAGCGTGCAGCAGCAGGGCCAATGGCTGGAAGAGCAAATCGTCAGCCTGGCCACCACCGAAACCGACCGTGGGTTGGTCATGACCCTGGGCGACGTGTTGTTTGATACCGGCGAAGCCGATTTGAAAAACGCCGCCAACCGTACCGTGCTCAAACTGGTGCAGTTTCTGCAACTCAACCCCAAGCGCGTGGTGCGTATCGAGGGTTACACCGACAGCACCGGCGGCAAGGAAGACAACCTCAAGTTGTCCCGTGACCGTGCGCAGGCCGTGGCCGACGTGCTGGTTGACCTGGGCATCGACGAAAAGCGTATCCAGGTTGAAGGGTATGGCGACCAGTACCCGGTAGACGTCAACGCCACCGAACGTGGTCGGGCGCAGAACCGGCGCGTTGAAATCGTCTTCTCCGACGAAAAAGGCCAGTTGGGCGCCGCCCGCTAGTCCTTGACTTCCTGTAGGAGCGAGCTTGCTCGCGATTCGAGCGCCGCGAAATATCTGAAAAACCGCGTCGATTCCATCGCGAGCAAGCTCGCTCCTACAGATCGCACACATTTCTGTCCAACGACCCATACAGTTACACCCTCGTCTGCGCTGTACTGCTCAGGTGGGTGACAACTGTGCCCGTACACTTCTAAACTGTTCCGGTATTGTTCCTCGCAAAAATGCTCTTATAAAAAACGCCTGAACATCGAGTGCTGTGCAATGACCAATCTTTTGCTCTATCAACGTATTGCTCAGCAGTTGGCTGAGGATATTCGGCGTGGCGTGTATCAGCCGGGGGAGCGCGTACCATCGGTGCGCAAGATGAGCTCGCAGCTCAATGTCAGCCATGCCACGGTGTTGCAGGCCTACGCCAATCTCGAAGATCAGGGCTTGATTCGCGCTCGGCCGCAGTCGGGCTATTACGTCCACCAGACGCCAGCGCTGACGGCGCCTACCCCCGACATCGCACGGGTCGAGCGTCCGGGGCTGGTCACCCGCAGCAGCATCATTCAGCAAGTGCTGGTCGAGTCGCGCCGTGAAGGGGTGTTCCCGCTGGGCGCCGCGGTGCCGAGTGTCGATTACCTGCCGGTACGGGCGCTGCATCAACAACTGGCCAAGGTCACGCGCTTTCACAGCCCGCGAGCGTTCAGCTACATGTTCAGCCCTGGCTTTGAACCGCTGCGCCGTCAGGTCGCGATTCGCATGCGTGATGCCGGGGTGGTGGTTGATCCGTCGGAAGTCATCATCACCCACGGCTGTGTCGACGCCCTGCAAATGTCGTTGCGGGTGCTGACCCGCCCCGGCGACCTGATTGCCGCCGAGTCACCGACCTACTACGGGCTGCTGCAACTGGCCGACCTGCTGGGCTTGAAAGTGATCGAGATCCCCAGCGATCCAGCCACCGGCATGAGCCTTGAAGCCCTGCAACTGGCGGCCAACCAATGGTCGATCAAGGCCCTGGTACTGACCACGCGCTTGAGCAATCCGCTGGGCGGCACCATGCCCGAAGAGCGGCAAAAACAACTGCTGCGCCTGGCGTCCGACTTTGACATCCAGATTGTTGAGGACGATATTTATGGTGAGCTGATGTTTGAGGTTGGCCGCACCAAAGCCCTCAAAGCTTACGACCGTCTGGATCGGGTGATTTACTGTTCGAGCTTTTCCAAAACCTTGTCACCGGGGGTGCGGATTGGCTGGATGATTGCCGGCAAGTTTCAGCAGGAAATCCAGCGCCTGCAAACCTTCACCACTCATTCGGCGTGCAGCGTGACGCAGATGGGGGTCGCAGCCTATCTTGAAAACGGCGGTTACGACCGCCATTTACGCTACATCCGCCAGGAATACCGCAAGAACCTGAGCGCATTCCAACTGGCGGTTCAGCAGTATTTTCCGGAAGGCACGCAAATGTCGCGTCCCAGCGGCGGTTTTATTTTGTGGGTCAGTTTGCCGGGCAGGGTCAATACTCAAGAGTTGCATGTCCGGGCATTACAGCAAGGGATCAGCATCGCGCCGGGGCTGATTTTCAGTAACACCGAACAGTTCAATCACTGTATACGGCTGAACTGCGGCACCCCTTGGAACCGAGAGGCTGAGCGGGCCTTGATGACCTTGGGGATGCTCGCCAGCCAGCTTTGTCAGGAAGCAGCAGGGTTATGAAAGCGACATCTTATGTAATGCGGCTCATGTTGGTGGGCGTGTTGACGGTGTTTGGTGCTGGCGCTGCGACTGCGGCGCAGCCTGAGACAACGGGCGCCAAAGCGCACAGCGAGCAAAAAGCGCCCGTCAAAAAGCGTGCGCCGATTGTGAGTAAATCCAAATCGGCCCATGAGATCGCTAAAAAAACACTGCCCAGTGCCAAGCTTGATTTGAGCCTGCCGCCCGACATGGTCAGCCAGCTCAAGCCGCTGGGCACCATTACGCAGACCAAGCGCAAGCGTTTGTTGCCCAACATGTTCGGCGAGAAGCCGCAGATAGACAGCCCGTTCCAGCTCAACGGGCGTTTGATCAGCAACGAAATGAACCTGCAGCTGCGCAATGAAGGGCGCGACAAGGAAATCGAAGGTGCTGCGCTGGAGTTTGAATTTAAACAATAAGTGCCGCGTGCTCGAAAACGGGCTTCTAAACTGACTGCTCAGTCATTGCCTATCTGCTGAACGGTCAATTTCAAACAGCCGTTTCAGCGAGTACTATCCCTTGTCATCAACACACTTTGCCCCGAGTGAGGAGCTAACCTCATGAACTGCCGTGAAGGCTGTGGCGCTTGCTGCATAGCCCCCTCCATCAGTACCCCGATCCCAGGTATGCCCAATGGCAAACCTGCGGGCGAACGCTGCCTGCATCTTTCTGTCGACTACTTGTGCGGCTTGTTCGGCCAGCCTGAGCGTCCTGCCGTGTGCAGCGCCTTTCAGGCCGACATCGAGGTGTGCGGTGCCAGCCAGGAAGAAGCCATTAACCTGATCGGCTGGTGGGAGCAGATGACCGCGGCATAGTGTGTTTATGTTCAGTGAACAAACCTTCAACAATAAGGAATAAGACAATGGGTTCGTTACATCGAGTGGCATTGGCATGTGGTTTGAGCGTGTTGTTGACAGGCGTGGCATACGCCGAAGACTGGAAAGTTGCCAAGAACGAAGACGGGATCAAGGTTTCATTGAGTGAAGTTCCGGGTTCTGATTACAAGGCTTATCAAGGCGTGACACTGATCAAGGCGCCTATCGCCAAATTACGTGCCTTGCAAGAGGACGTAGCGGGGGCTTGTGCCTGGATTCATGAGTGCAAAACGCAAAAACTGCTCAAGCAGGACGGTGACCAGAGCTGGACTTACACCCAGTTCAACACCCCTTGGCCGGTGACCCCGCGTGATTCGATCCTGCTGGTGACCACCACCGAAGGCGCGGACGGCAGTGTGACCCGTACCTTGAAAGGCGAGCCGAAGTACCAGTCTGAAACAAAAGGCTTTGTGCGCGTGGCTCAGGTTGATGGTTTTTGGAAGATGGTGCCCAAGGGCGACCAGACCGAAGTCACCTACCAGGTCCACACCGAGCCGGGTGGCAGCGTGCCAGCGATGGTAGCCAACAAGTTTGTGGTTGATGCGCCGTTCAACACCCTCAAAGCGCTGAAAGCCCGCGCCGAAAAGTAACATTCACCTGAAATGCGCTTAGCCAGACACCCCCGCAGTTTCACTGTGGGAGTCTGGCTTGCGAGCGATGGCATCGCTGCGGTTAGCCAGGTACACCGCCTCTCTTTTGTGGGAGTCTGGCTTGCCAGCGATAGCATCGCTGCGGTTAGTCGGGCACACCGCCTCTCCACTGTGGGAGTCTGGCTTGCCAGCGATGGCATCACTGCGATTAGTCGGGCACACCGCCTCTCCACTGTGGGAGTCTGGCTTGCCAGCGATGGCATCACTGCGATTCAGCAGACACACCGAGTCGCCTGTATCGCTGGCAAGCCAGGCTCCCACAGGTTTTGAGTCAACCCCCAGGGAAGTGTTCAGCGCTGACAGCTTGAACTTGAGCAGTT
>JAZKIA010000047.1:0-77136 GCA_040385125.1 Pseudomonadota bacterium
GTGCCACCGATGGTGTGGTAGCTGTCGCCCTTGGTCAGGATGACCCAGTCGCCTTTCTCAACAACGCCGAGCTTGAGCAGCTCGTCGATAGCCGCTTGGCTGACTTGTTCTGGCGGCAGTGATGCCGGGTCGAACGGTACGGTGTAAACGCCACGGAACATGGCCGCGCGCGCTTGAGTTTCGCGGTGCGGGGAGAACGCGTAGATCGGCACCGAGGACCGGATGCGCGACATGATCAGCGGCGTGTAACCGCTTTCGGTCAGGGCGATGATCGCTTTGACACCCGGGAAGTGGTTGGCGGTGTACATGGCCGCCAGCGCAATGCTCTGGTCGCAGCTTTCAAAGGTCTTGCCGATGCGGTGGCTGGAGGTTTTGCTGGTCGGGTGCTTTTCAGCGCCGACGCAAATACGCGCCATGGCCTGCACTGCTTCCAGCGGGTAAGCACCAGCAGCACTTTCAGCCGAAAGCATGACGGCGTCGGTGTAGTCGAGAACGGCGTTGGCAACGTCGGACACTTCGGCGCGAGTTGGCATCGGGTTCTGGATCATCGACTCCATCATCTGGGTCGCAACGATCACTGCTTTGTTGTGGCGGCGTGCATGCAGAATGATTTTCTTCTGAATGCCCACCAGCTCGGCATCGCCGATTTCCACGCCCAGGTCGCCACGGGCAACCATGACCGCATCGCTGGCCTTGATCAGGCCGTCGAGGGTTTCGTCGTCAGCTACGGCTTCGGCGCGTTCAATTTTCGCGACCAGCCAGGCAGTACCGCCGGCTTCGTCACGCAATTGACGGGCGTATTCCATGTCAGCGGCGTCGCGTGGGAACGACACGGCCAGGTAGTCGACTTCCATTTCGGCAGCCAGTTTGATGTCGGCCTTGTCTTTTTCAGTCAGGGCCGGAGCGGTCAGACCACCGCCGCGACGGTTGATGCCTTTATGGTCGGACAGCGGGCCGCCGATCAGCACGGTGCAGTGCAGTGCGTCGTCGGTGGCGGTATCCACACGCATCACGACACGGCCGTCGTCGAGCAGCAGCTCGTCGCCTACGCCGCAGTCTTTAACCAGATCCGGGTAATCGATACCGACGATTTCCTGGGTCCCTTCAGTCAGCGGGTGGCTGGTGGAGAAGGTAAAACGATCACCGATTTTCAGCTCGATGCGTTTGTTGGCGAATTTGGCGATGCGAATTTTCGGGCCTTGCAGGTCACCCAAGAGGGCAACGAAGCGACCATGCTTGGCGGCGATTTCGCGCACCAGCTTGGCACGAGCCTTGTGCTCATCCGGAGTGCCGTGGGAAAAGTTCAGACGGGCGACGTCCAGGCCAGCGAGGATCAGCTGTTCCAGCATCTCCGGTGAATTGCTGGCAGGGCCAAGTGTGGCAACGATTTTAGTTCGACGAACGGACATGCAAAGACTCCTGAGTTCAAGCGCTGCCAAAGGCTACTATGGTCTTTGGTTGTAGTCATTGTTCCTCTGCACTACTTTCGACTTAAGTTGTGGTGCATTGGGTTGGTTGTCGTTTAATTGCTGCACGCGGGGCTTGAAGAATTTGGCCATGGGGTCGATACACTGTTAAGAACAGGAGATACCCATGCGTTTTTTACTCATTTTAGTGTTGGCCAGCAGTGTCGTTGGCTGTACCCGCTGGTCGATGAACCATCATTTGAACAATGCTTACCGTGCTTATGATCGCGGCTACTGCGATGTGGTGATGCTTGAGTTGTCCGAGGTTGACCGCGACAGCCGCAGCCGCCCGTATATCTGGCCGCAAACGGCCATGCTGCGAGGCTTGTGCCTGGAGCGTACGAAGTTTTACCTGGATGCCGCCCAGACCTACCAGTACATCATCAACGAGTTTCCTAAGAGCGAGTATGCCTACCGGGCCAAG
Organism: Pseudomonadota bacterium; assembly: GCA_040385125.1. GTDB lineage: Bacteria > Pseudomonadota > Gammaproteobacteria > Pseudomonadales > Pseudomonadaceae > Aquipseudomonas. The sequence goes on from JAZKIA010000047.1 coordinate 1,891, forward strand.
GCGCGGATTGAAACCTTGCGCATTCTGAAATTCATTCCGGGCCCCGGAACTGCCCAGGCGCTGCCTGCGACCATTTGATGATGGGCGAAATTTAAACTGGCCATTTGCCCTCATTTTACTATCCTCTCGGTGCAATGCATGGCGGGTGTGGGCTTGACGGGTGCAGCCATGCTTAATGGCCTTCTATAGCGATATTCAACATGGTTACTGAGCGCCGTATTCAGCGTCATCAATTGACGTATTTCCTGGCCGTGTTCAATCGGCTTACGGATAAGCCTTTGGGTTATCTGGGCAACGTCTCCGAGCAAGGGCTGATGTTGATCAGCCAATTGCCGCTGTTGGTGGGCGCCAGCTTTGAGCTGCGGCTCAAGGTTCCCGGTGCGGACGGGCGCTTGCAGTTCATTGACCTGACGGCGGTCTGTCGCTGGTGTCACGAGGATGTCACGCCACACTTTTACGACGCTGGCTTTACCCTGTATCAGCCACCTGCCGAGTACGCTGCGCTGATCACGGCCTTGCGCGAGTACTTCAGTTTTCATCCGTTGCAGGCTTCTGCCTAAGGGTTTGAGCGCCTAGACTGGTAAGGTCTACTGCTCAGGAACACCCCGTGACCTCTATTTTTTGGTACGACTACGAAACCACCGGTATCAATCCGCGCTGCGACCGAGCCGTGCAGGTAGCGGGTATCCGCACCGATGCCGAGCTTAATGAAATTGATCAACCGCTCAATCTGTACTGTCAGCCCAGCGACGATATTCTTCCCCATCCCATGGCGTGCCTGATCACCGGAATTACGCCAAGCCGTCTGGAAGACAAAGGGCTGAGTGAAGCCGAGTTCATGACCCGCACTCACGCGCAACTGGCGTTGCCTGGCACCTGTGGTGCGGGCTATAACTCGTTGCGCTTTGACGACGAGGTCACGCGCTACAGTCTGTACCGAAATTTCTTCGACCCCTATGCGCGCGAGTGGCAGGGCGGCAACAGTCGCTGGGATTTGATTGATGTCGTGCGTACGGCGTACGCCCTGCGCCCTGAAGGCATCGTCTGGCCGGAGGAAGATGGGCGTGTGACGCTCAAGCTGGAGCGTTTGACGGCGGCCAACGGGATTGACCATGGCCAGGCTCACGATGCGTTGTCCGATGTGCGGGCAACTATTGCGCTGGCGCGGCTGATTCGTGACAAACAACCCAAGTTATATGACTGGTTATTCAAATTACGAACTAAACAGCGGGTGCTTGATCAGGTTCGCCTGTTGCAACCGATGGTGCATATCAGCGGGCGTTTTTCAGCGGCCAGACATTATGTCGGTGTGGTATTACCGCTCGCCTGGCATCCCAAAAATCGAAATGCGCTGATTGTGTGCGACCTGCACTATGATCCTCAGCCATTACTGGATATGGACGCGGCGTCTTTACGTGCACTGCTCTACACACGCCGTGAAGACTTGCCTGAAGGTCAACTGCCGATACCGCTCAAGCTGATACACGTTAATCGTTGTCCGGTAGTGGCCCCCTTGAATGTAGTGCGTGAACAGGATCAACAACGTTTGCAATTGGACATGGCGCACTATCAAGCACGTGCGCACACGCTGACGCAGGCTCAGGAAGTTTGGGGGGGCAAGTTGTCGGCTATTTATGCCAGCGAAGACTTCACTCCCAGTGAGGACCCCGAACAACAGTTGTATGACGGCTTTTTGGGTGATCGTGACCGTCGGCTGTGTGAGCAAGTCAGGCTCAGCGACCCTGAGCAATTGGCCAAAGATACATGGCCTTTTGATGATGAGCGGTTGCCCGAATTATTATTTCGTTACCGGGCTCGAAACTTCCCTTATACCTTGAATGAGCAGGAACAAGAGCGCTGGCAATTATTTTGCCAACAGCGTTTGTCAGACCCGACCATGGGGGCGCCTATTACCCTGGATGACTTTACCCAGGCTGTCGATGAGCTGTCTCGTAGCGCCACACCGGCCCAGTTAAAGCTGCTGGGCGAATGGCAGCGATACGCGCAGGGCTTGAGTCGTCGGCTAGGTCTGGGCCCACAAACAGATAGCCTGGATTAAAGCGCAGGCAATAAAAAACGCCAGCATGCTGGCGTTTTTATTGGCGTCGCAACAGAAGTGCGCGTCGGGTGTTGCTTAGTCGAGCAAAGTCGCCCAGCCTTCAACCACGTCGCCGCCCCACTTGGCTTTCCACTCTTTCAGAGTTTTGTGGTTGCCGCCTTTGGTTTCAATCACTTCGCCGTTGTGCGGGTTTTTGTATTGTTTAACCTTGCGAGCACGTTTGGTGCCGGTGGTTTTTACAACGCCGCGCGGTGCTTTGCTTACTTTGGATTCTGGATCCAGCAGCGCGATGATGTCACGCAGCGACTTCTGGTATTCGCCCATCAGCGTACGCAATTTGCCTTCAAATTCCAGCTCGGTTTGAAGTTTGTCGTCTTCCGACAGGTTCTTCAGGCGGGCTTGCAGTTCTTTGATAGCTTCTTCTGTTGCGCGATATTCGTTGATCAATGACATGCGGATAACCTTATGCTGAAAAGGGGTAACAAGGATTCAGTGGCGCAATAATAGTCAGGCCGATACTGCAAGTAAATATCTAGCAGAGGATTAATTTTAAAAAGCATTGATTAACTTTTCTTTCATCCTATATGTGTGCTTTTAAATAGGCGCAGGCCAAGGGCTTAATAAGGGTGATTAATAAGGTGTGTCAATTTGTCGGGAAAAGCGCTGAAGGCCACGCTCCGGCAGGCGCGGGGTCACAGGCTATGCGACCCCATGACGCCCACATCAAGCGTTAAGGAATACTGTCGTTTTGCTGCGCACTCGCTAGAATGGCGGCCTTAGTAAAGTTTTGGAGTTTTCCCCTCATGCGCACTTTTCGATTGGTGATTGCGTGCCCCGATGGCGTCGGCATCGTTGCCAAGGTCAGTAATTTCCTGGCCTCCCACAATGGCTGGATCACTGAAGCGAGCCACCATTCGGACGATCAAAGCGGTTGGTTCTTCATGCGTCACGAGATTCGTGCCGACTCTCTGCCGTTTGGGCTGGAAGCGTTTCGTGAGGCATTTGCCCCGATCGCTGAAGAGTTTTCGATGGAGTGGCGCATCACCGATACGGCGCAAAAAAAGCGTGTGGTATTGATGGCCAGCCGCGAGTCGCATTGCCTGGCGGACTTGCTGCACCGCTGGCACAGCGATGAGTTGGACTGCGAGATTTCTTGCGTTATTTCCAATCACGCTGACTTGCGCAGTATGGTCGAGTGGCACGGTATTCCTTATTACCATGTGCCGGTTGACCCAAAGGACAAAGAGCCAGCCTTTGCTGAAGTCTCGCGTCTGGTCAAACAGCACGATGCTGAAGTGGTGGTACTGGCGCGCTACATGCAAATCCTGCCGCCCGACCTGTGCCGTGAGTACGCGCATCAGGTGATCAACATTCACCACAGCTTTCTGCCGTCTTTTGTAGGTGCCAAGCCGTATCACCAGGCCTCGCTGCGTGGCGTGAAGCTGATTGGCGCAACGTGCCACTACGTGACCGAAGAGCTGGACGCAGGGCCGATCATCGAGCAGGACGTGGTACGTGTCAGCCACAGTGACAGCGTTGAAGACATGGTGCGTTTCGGTCGTGATGTCGAGAAGATGGTGCTGGCCCGCGGCCTGCGTTATCACCTCGAAGATCGTGTCTTGGTGCGTGGCAACAAAACCGTGGTTTTCTGATGTAAAAACTGTAGGAGCGAGCTTGCTCGCGATGGTCATTAACGATAACGCATGTGTTTACTGGGTAAACGCAGCAGCTTTGAGACCATCGCGAGCAAGCTCGCTCCTACAGGTGAAAGACACTACGTCCAGCGCTCCAGCCACCTTGGGCGAAGGCTGTCTGAGTCGCTATGACCCGGATGCGCTTAGCCCCGAGGATGGAACCGATTTCCCTGACGCTGCCCGGCTTTGGGATGAGTTACAGCAGGATTCAAATTTCAAGCCGCATGCTTGAAACTTGAAACTGCCTTCTTCAAATCAGATCCGGAAACTGCCGACCAACTGCTTGAGACGAGCGGCCTGCTGCTCCAGATCGGAGCATGCGCGAAGCGTTGACTGAAGGTTTTCTACACCTTCCTGGTTAAGCGTATTGATCTCAGTGATGTCCATATTGATCGACTCAACCACCGACGTCTGTTCTTCGGTCGCCGTGGCGACGGATTGGTTCATGCCGTCAATTTCGCCAATTCGTTCGGTCACACTGATCAGGCGCTCGCCTGCACGGTTGGCGATCTCAACACTGTCATGACTGTGACGCTGACTTTCTTCCATGGTACTCACCGAATTACGGGCGCTGACCTGTAGCTCTTCGATCATGGTTTGCACCTGCTGCGCTGACTCTTGGGTGCGGTGTGCCAGGTTGCGTACCTCGTCGGCCACCACGGCAAAGCCGCGACCAGCCTCACCAGCACGTGCGGCCTCGATGGCGGCGTTGAGTGCCAGCAGGTTGGTTTGTCGAGAGATACTGGTGATCACTTCCAGGATCTGTCCGATGTTCACAGTCTTGTCATTCAGGGCCTCGATATGGCCGCTGGATGTACCGAGCATTTGCGACAGGTGTTGCATCGAACTGATACTGCGCTCAACCACTTGCTGACCTTCTTCGGCCAGCCCGCGGGCATCGCTGGCCTGGTGGGAGGCCTGGGCCGCATTGCGCGCAATTTCCTGTGCTGCGGCGCCTAGTTCGTTGATCGCGGCCGCGACGCTGTTGGTGCGACTGGCTTGCTCGTCAGAGTTAAGCATCGACGAGTTGGAGGCGCTGACAACCCGCAGGGCCACTTCGTTAACCTGCTCGGTGGCCGACGCGACTTCGCTGATGGACGTGTGAATACGCTCGACAAACTGATTGAAAGCGCTTCCCAGGGTGCCGAATTCGTCCTGGGATTCAATGGTCAGGCGGCGAGTCAGATCGCCTTCACCTTCGGCGATGTTCTGCATGGCACGGGTCATGACATGCAAGGGTTGCATCAGCAGGCGGATCAACAGGCCGAGCAAGGCGATGATTGAGATCACCGCAATCACGGTAGCAATGACCGCAGAGGTGCGCAGCGTGCTGAGCATTGCGAAGGCTTTGTCTTTGTCCACCGACAGGCCGATGTACCAATTGACCGAATCCAGCCCTTTAATCGGGGCAAAGGTCACAATTCGAGTTTTGCCGTCGACTTGGATCTCGCTGATATTCGTGCTGATCGGTGGGGTGTCCAGCGGGTAGATATCCTTCAGGTTCTTCGTTGCCAGGTCTTTGTCCGGATGTACCAGTACTTTGCCGTCAGCACTGATCAGGAAGGCATAGCCCATGCCATTGAAATTCAGGGCATTAATACTGTCGGTGATGGTTTGCAGGGTCAGATCGGCACCCACGACGCCCAGGACTTTTCCGGCTTTTTTCACGGCGGTGCCGATGGTGATGACCATCTGTCCGGTCGCTGCGTCGATATAAGGTTCGGTCAGGCTTGAGGTGCTGCTGTTTAGCGCATCCTTGTACCAGGGCCGGGTGCGCGGGTCGTAACCTTCAGGCATCTTGCTGTTAGGGCGAATGGTAAAGCCACCAAGGTCATCGCCGAAGTAGGTCAACATAAACGTGCTGTTCAACGTCTTTTGTTCCAGCAGGCTGGCGACCTGAGCAGCGTCTGGATTGATGGCGATGGATTGCGCCAGGTTCTCGGCCAGCAAGATCCGGCCACCGAGCCACGTTTGAATAGTATTGGCGGTGACACTGCCCATTTCGTGCAGATAATTGTCCAGGTTATTGCGGATGGCATTGCGTTGCAGATAGTCGTTGTACAGCGTAAATAGCGAGAAGGCGGCTATTACGATCAGGGACGCGGCAAGCAGTATTTTGTGGCTGAAACGCAGGTTTTTATTCATGGCTTGAAGGGTCCGCTAAGGTCTAAAAGTTTGAGGCCTAACGCTGAAAAATCGCTCTCTCTGTAAATCGCTGCCAAATAGGGAGTGATTTTTATGGTTGTTAGAGATACTTCCTACAAAAAATCAGGATTTTTCTGGTCTAGCATTTAAGGTGTATCGACGCCGGACCGTGAAAGATTAATAAAAGGTGGCAAAATGCCCGATTCTTCTGCTCTTGTTCTCGGCGCTGACCTCTCGGGTCAGTCCATCGTCCAGTCTTTGCGCCTGGCCAACCGCCACGGCTTGGTAGCGGGTGCCACGGGGACGGGTAAAACCGTCACCCTTCAGCGTTTGGCTGAACAGTTCAGTGATGCTGGCGTGGCAGTGTTTGCTGCCGATATAAAAGGCGATCTGTGCGGTTTGGGGGCGGCGGGTAATCCCCAAGGCAAAATCGCTGAACGGATTGCCGGGATGCCGTGGCTGAATTATCAACCTAAGGCTTATCCGGTGACCTTGTGGGATATACATGGCAAGACCGGTCATCCATTGCGCACAACGCTGAGCGAAATGGGGCCGTTGTTGCTTGGCAGCTTGCTGGAGCTGACCGACAGCCAGCAGTCAGCGCTGTATGCCGCTTTCAAGGTGGCGGATCGCGAAGGGCTACTGCTGCTCGACCTGAAAGACCTCAAGGCACTGCTAAATCATCTGCGCGACAACCCCGAAGTCCTGGGCGATGACGCGGCGCTGATGACCACGGGTTCCAGTCAGGCCTTGCTGCGTCGTCTGTCCAGCCTTGAACAGCAGGGCGCCGAAGCGTTGTTTGGCGAGCCGGCGCTGCAGCTGGAGGATATTTTGCAGCCGACCAGTGATGGTCGTGGTCGGATTCATTTGCTTGATGCCAGTCGCCTGGTGCATGAGGCGCCCAAGGTGTATGCGACCTTCCTGCTGTGGCTGCTGGCGGAGCTTTTCGAGCAACTGCCCGAGCGCGGCGATGCGGACAAGCCGTTGTTGGCGCTGTTTTTTGATGAGGCGCACTTGCTGTTCGCCGGAACGCCCAAGGCGCTGCAAGACCGTCTGGAGCAAGTGGTGCGGCTGATTCGCTCTAAAGGTGTGGGTGTGTACTTTGTCACTCAGTCGCCAGCGGACTTGCCGGACACGGTGCTGGCGCAATTGGGTTTGCGCATCCAGCACGGGCTGCGGGCGTTTACAGCCAAAGAGCAAAAGTCTCTGCGGGCCGTTGCGGAAGGCTTCCGGCCTAACCCGGCATTTGATGCGCTGGCGGTACTGACGGAGCTGGGCACGGGTGAAGCCTTGGTCGGCATGCTGGAGGAAAAAGGCACCCCGGCTATGGTGCAGCGGGTGCTGATTGCGCCGCCGCAATCGCGGATTGGGCCGCTGACTGAGGCCGAGCGCGCAGCATTGATCGCCAGCTCGCCGCTACAGGGGCGTTATGACAAGCCGATTGACCGAGAGTCGGCCTACGAAATCCTGCTGGCTCGCAAGGGCGCAGCGCCAGATGCACCTGCGCAGCCGGAGCCAGGCAAGGCGGCAGCGTCAGAGCCGGGTTTTCTTGATCAGGCCGGGGACTTTTTGGGGACAACAGCGGGCAAGGCCCTGCAGTCGATGGCGCGTCAGGCTGCAAGCCAGCTGGGGCGCCAGTTGGTCCGTGGGCTTATGGGTTCATTGCTGGGCGGCAGCAAGCGCAAGTAAGACTGGTGGGCAGCTCAAAAACCTGTAGGAGTCGAGCTTGCTCGCGATTGGATCGCTGAGGTTTTGCAGATAAACCGCGTTGTTTGGATCGCGAGCAAGCTCGCTCCAGATCCGTGGTACCTACCTAATAGTGATCAATCGCTGGCAAGCTAGCCTTTTGGCTTGGCGTGACTGGCCAGGCGCTCAAGGGCGGCCCGCAGCGCCGGGTCGCTGATGCCGTCGGCAGTGGCTTGAATGGTCTGCGCTGCATTTTCGGAAAGGTCGAGCGTGTGCCCAGCCACTTTGGCCTGCACGGTAGGCGGCTGCACTTTGAACAGAATTCGGGTCAGGCTGGCGAACTCGTCAAACGCCTGCAATTGGCGTTGCAGGCGTTTTTGCTGATAGCGCAGGCGAGTGGCCCAATGGCCGTCAGTTACAATCAGCAATAAGCTGCCCTCGCGCCATGAGGCGACATGGCAATGCTCGCGTGCGGCGGGCTGAAGTTGGCTTTCGAGCAGGCGTTGCAGATGTGCCAGGCGTTTGGCATGACCAAAAATGGCTTTTAGGGGCTTGGCCTCGCGGAGCAGAACGGAGGGTGCCCGTGCTGGGTGTGGGCGAAATGCCATGTTCAGACACCTGAGAAAACAGAGCCGCAATCTTAGCAGAAACCGCCTGTTTCACTCGATATGATCCTGATTTCAAAAACTTTATTTGTGAAATCAATGGTTAACTTCTGCCCCTCATGACTTGAAGTTCAGAAAAAAGACCTTATTTTAGTTAGGCCCCGTCACAACGCTGCACCAGTATCGTGGAATAACGCCACTTTCCTCACCGACGTTTCCGGGTAGAATGCTCGTTCGCATGCGGCCATCAGGGCTGCTCGGGCGACTCACGGGGCCGCCCTCCATCCCTATGTGTGGAAGATCCTGCCGATATGTTTGCGCCTTTGTTAAAGAAACTTTTTGGAAGCAAGAACGAGCGCGAAGTTAAACGCATGCTCAAGACCGTACAGGTCGTCAATTCCTTCGAAGAGCAGATGGTTGCTCTCACTGATGAGCAATTGCGCGCCAAGACCGAAGAGTTCAAGGCCCGCATAGCCAAAGGTGAGACCCTCGATCAGTTGTTGCCAGAAGCCTTTGCGGTGTGCCGCGAAGCCGGTAAACGTGTCATGGGCATGCGCCACTTTGATGTGCAGTTGATCGGTGGCATGACCTTGCACGAAGGCATGATCGCAGAAATGCGTACTGGTGAAGGCAAGACCCTGGTTGCGACCTTGGGCGTTTACCTCAACGCATTGTCCGGCAAGGGCGTACACGTTGTGACCGTGAACGACTATCTGGCACGCCGAGATGCCAACTGGATGCGTCCGCTCTACGAATTCCTGGGCCTGACAGTCGGTGTTGTGACGCCGTTCCAGCCGCCTCAGGAAAAGCGTGCAGCCTACGCCTGCGACATCACTTACGGCACCAACAACGAGTTCGGTTTCGATTACCTGCGCGACAACATGGCTTTCAGCATGGAAGAAAAATTCCAGCGTGAGCTTAATTTCGCCGTAATCGACGAAGTCGACTCCATCCTGATCGACGAAGCCCGTACCCCGCTGATCATCTCCGGCCAGGCTGAAGACAGCTCCAAGCTGTACACCGAAATCAACAAGCTGATCCCGCGTCTTGAGCAGCACATCGAAGAAGTAGAAGGGGAGGTCACCAAGGCTGGCCACTTCTCGATCGATGAAAAGACCCGTCAGGTTGAGCTCAACGAAGCCGGTCACCAGTTTGTTGAAGACATGCTGACCCAGATCGGTTTGCTCGCAGAGGGCGAAAGCCTGTACTCGGCGCATAATCTGGGCCTGTTGACCCACGTGTACGCTGCGCTGCGCGCTCACAAACTGTTCAACCGCAACGTTGAATACATTGTTGAAGACGGTCAGGTATTGCTGGTCGATGAACACACCGGCCGTACCATGCCGGGTCGTCGACTGTCCGAAGGCCTGCACCAGGCCATCGAAGCGAAGGAAGGTCTGAATATTCAGGCCGAGAGCCAAACCCTGGCCTCGACCACCTTCCAGAACTACTTCCGTTTGTACAACAAGCTGTCCGGCATGACCGGTACGGCTGACACTGAAGCGTTCGAGTTCCACCAGATCTACGGTCTGTCGGTGATGGTTATCCCGCCGAACAAACCGCTGGCGCGTAAAGACTTCAACGACCTGGTGTTCCTCACCGCTGATGAGAAGTACGCGGCGATTGTGGCTGACATCAAGGACTGCATGGCCAAGGGTCGTCCGGTACTGGTGGGTACAGCGACCATCGAAACCTCAGAGCACATGTCCAGCCTGTTGAACAAGGAAGGTATTGAGCACAAGGTTCTGAACGCCAAGTTCCACGAAAAAGAAGCTGAAATCATTGCACAGGCTGGTCGTCCGGGTGCGCTGACCATCGCCACCAACATGGCGGGTCGTGGTACTGACATCCTGTTGGGCGGCAACTGGGAAGTGGAAGTGGCTTCCCTTGAAAACCCGACTCCGGAGCAGATCGCACAGATCAAGGCCGACTGGCAAAAACGTCACCAGCAAGTGCTGGAGTCGGGTGGCTTGCACGTGATCGCTTCCGAGCGTCACGAATCGCGCCGTATCGACAACCAGTTGCGTGGTCGTGCCGGTCGTCAGGGTGATAGTGGTTCCAGCCGTTTCTACCTGTCGCTGGAAGACAGCCTGATGCGCATTTTCGCCTCTGACCGGGTGAAAAACTTCATGAAGGCCCTGGGCATGCAGTCTGGCGAAGCGATTGAGCACCGTATGGTGACCAACGCGATCGAGAAGGCGCAGCGCAAGGTTGAAGGTCGCAACTTCGACATCCGCAAGCAATTGCTGGAGTTCGATGACGTCAACAACGAACAGCGTAAAGTGATTTATCACATGCGTAACACGTTGCTGGCCGCTGACAACATCGGTGAAACTATCGCTGACTTCCGCAAGGATGTTCTCGACAGCACCATCAGCGCGCATATCCCGCCACAATCGTTGCCGGAACAGTGGGACGTTACAGGTCTGGAAGCAGCCATCGAAAGCGGCTTTGGGGTGAAACTGCCGGTCCAGCAATGGCTCGACGAAGATGACCACCTGTACGAAGAAACCCTGCGTGAGAAGCTGCTGGCTGAACTGATCGCGTCTTACAACGAGAAAGAAGAGCAGGCCGGTGCTGACGCGCTGCGCACGTTCGAGAAACAAATTGTTCTGCGCGTACTGGACGACCTGTGGAAAGACCACTTGTCGACCATGGACCACCTGCGTCACGGTATCCACTTGCGCGGCTATGCACAGAAGAACCCGAAGCAAGAGTACAAGCGCGAGTCGTTCAATCTGTTCTCCGAGTTGCTTGATTCGATCAAGCGCGATTCGATCCGTGTGCTGTCGCACGTACAGGTTCGTCGTGAAGATCCGATCGAAGAAGAAGCACGTCTGCGTCAGGAAGCTGAAGAGCTGGCTTCGCGCATGCAGTTCCAGCATGCCGAAGCGCCAGGCCTTGATCAGCCAGAGGCATTGATCGAAGAGCTTGAAGGCGTCGACGTGAGCGATGTAGCGGCTACCGAGCCTGTTCGTAACGAGCCAAAGCTGGGTCGTAACGAGCTGTGCTACTGCGGCTCGGGCAAAAAATTCAAGCACTGTCACGGGCAAATCAACTAAAGCCCGCTTCATCTGCTGAAACATCTGCGCCGCGACCGGCAATAGCCGTCGCGGCGTTTTACCATTGAATTCCCGTCCCTTTGCGGCGGCGCACAGAACTTATTTTTAGGAGCGCGTCATGGCTGTTGGTCTTGGTCCTTTGCCTACTTTGCACCCGGTTGCCGGTTTTGAGCTGGGTATTGCTTCAGCCGGAATCAAGCGTGTAGGGCGCAAGGATGTGGTGGTGATGCGCTGTGCTGAAGGCTCCAGCGTCGCGGGCGTGTTCACCCTGAATGCTTTTTGCGCTGCACCGGTTATTTTGGCCAAGCAGCGGGTTCAAGGTGCGATTCGTTACCTGTTGACCAATACGGGCAATGCCAACGCCGGTACTGGCGAGCCTGGCCTGATTGCGGCCTCTCGCACCTGTGCCAAATTGGCCGAACTTACCGGGGTTGATGCCAGCGCTGTGCTGCCGTACTCCACAGGTGTTATCGGTGAGCCATTGCCGGTCGAAAAGATTGAAGGCGCGTTGCAAGCGGCACTGGACGATTTGTCCGAGAACAACTGGGCAGAGGCCGCCACCGGCATCATGACCACCGATACCCTGCCCAAAGGTGCCAGCCGCCAGTTCGAACACGAGGGTGTGACCATCACCGTGACCGGCATCAGCAAAGGCGCAGGCATGATCCGTCCGAACATGGCCACCATGCTCGGCTATATCGCCACTGACGCCAAAGTCTCCCGCGATGTGCTGCAAAACCTGTTGCTCGATGGCGCGAACAAGTCGTTCAACCGCATCACCATCGATGGCGATACCTCGACCAACGATTGCTGCATGCTGATTGCCACGGGTAAGGCCAACCTGCCTGAAATCACCGAAGCCAGCGGCCCGCTGTTCGCGGCTCTGAAAGCGGCCGTGTTCGAGGTTTGCATGGAAGTGGCGCAGGCCATCGTGCGTGACGGCGAAGGCGCAACCAAGTTCGTGACCGTTGAAGTGAATGGTGGTGGCAATCATCAGGAATGCCTGGACGTGGGCTATACCGTAGCTCACTCGCCACTGATCAAGACCGCACTGTTCGCCTCTGACCCCAACTGGGGCCGCATCCTGGCCGCTGTTGGTCGTGCCGGTGTGCCTGCGCTGGACGTGAGCAAGATCGATGTGTTCCTGGGCGAAGTGTGCATCGCCAGTGGCGGCGCTCGTTCGGTCACTTACACCGAAGAGCAGGGTTCTGCGGTGATGGCGCGTGAAGAAATCACAATCCGTATCGAACTCGGTCGTGGCACGTGCAGCGAAACCATCTGGACCACTGACCTGTCTCACGAATACGTGAAAATCAACGCTGAGTACCGTACCTAAGTCGTCTCGGACCACGGGCCAATCGGTGAGTTTGTAGCGATTGGCTTGTGGTGCACCGCCGAATTCTCACCTCCGTTTAATTCAAGGTGCCTTTATATGAGCTTCCATCTGATCATTGGCGACAAGTTGCACTCTTCTTGGTCCCTGCGTGGTGCGCTGGCACTGGATCTGGCGGGTGTTTCATATACCGAGCAACTGATTAAGCTGGGGCAGCCTGATACACGGGCGCTGCTGTTGCAGCACTCGGCAACGGGCAAAGTGCCGTTGTTGAAGACCGAACACGGAACCATCGCCGACTCTCTGGCCATTGCCGAGTACCTGAACGAGCGTTTCCCTGCGGCGCACTTGTGGCCGATGGATACCGCGGCGCGGGCTCAGGCTCGCTCAGCTTGCGCGCAAATGCACAGTGGCTTTTTCGGCTTGCGTGCCAATCTGCCATTTGACTTGTCGCATGACGCAGCGCTGGTGCCAATGCCGGCAGATGCTCAGGCCGATATCGAAAGAATGGCTGCCTTGTGGGCCGAGTGCCGGGCAGTGGCAACCGAGAGCGGGCCGTGGCTGTTTGGCCGGTTGAGCTTGGCGGATGCCTTTTTTGCACCGGTTGCTGTACGCCTGCGCACTTACAGAGTCGCGTTGTCGGCCGAAGATGAAGCCTATGTTGACGCCATTTACCAATGGCCAGCGTTTAAAGCCTGGCAACAGGCCGGATTAGAGGAAGTACAAGGGTGAAACGAGTTCATGTGGCAGCTGCCGTTATTCGAGGCGTAGACGGCAAGATCCTGATCGCTCGTCGCGCCGATACCCAGCACCAAGGCGGCCTGTGGGAGTTTCCTGGAGGCAAGGTCGAAGCGGGGGAGTCGGTCGAGGCGGCATTGGGTCGTGAGCTGAAGGAAGAGCTGGGCATCGTGGTCGAGGCGGCTCGCCCCTTGATCAAGGTTCAGCATGACTACCCGGACAAGCAAGTGCTGCTGGACGTGTGGGAAGTTTCGGCTTTTGCTGGCGAACCCCACGGTGCAGAAGGCCAGCCATTGGCTTGGGTCACTCCGCGCGAACTGCCAGAGTACGAGTTTCCGGCAGCCAACGAGCCGATTGTTGCGGCGGCACGCTTGCCCGATCAATACCTGATTACGCCGGATGGCCTGGAAACGCCGGAGCTTTTGCGCGGTATACAGAAGGCCGTTGCGGGTGGGATCAAGCTGGTTTCGCTGCGTGCACCCAATGGCTATGACCCCAAGTACCGTGATTTGGCGGTAGACGCGACGGGCTTGTGCGCTGGTAAAGCGCAATTGATGCTCAAGGGGCCGTTGGAGTGGCTGGGGGATTTTCCTTCTGCGGGTTGGCACCTGACCGCCGTACAATTGCGCAAATATGCGGCCAAAGGCAGGCCGCTGCCGAAAGAGCGCTGGCTGGCCGCGTCGTGCCACAACGCTGAAGAACTGGCGTTGGCCGAACAGATGGACGTGGATTTCGTCACCTTGTCACCGGTTCTACCGACTCAAACTCACCCCGATGCTCAGCCATTGGGTTGGGAGCAGGCGCAGCAACTGATCGCAAATTTCAGCAAGCCGGTATTTTTGCTCGGTGGTTTGGGGCCGGATGACCGTCAGCAAGCGTGGGAAATTGGCGCGCAAGGTGTAGCGGGAATTCGGGCGTTCTGGGCTGAAGCTTGAAATATTTTCTGTAGGAGCGAGCTTGCTCGCGATACTGGCAGCGCGGTTTATCGGTGAAACCGCATCGATTCAATCGCGAGCAAGCTCGGCTCCTACAGGTTCGTTGCGGTAGGTCAGTTAAACCACTGGCTTTGCCGCTGCCTGCCACAAAATCTCGGCAATCCCCTGGCGCTTGGCAATCAGGCGGGCGGCGACGAACAGTAGGTCGGACAACCGATTGATGTAGGCCAGCCCTACACCTGCCAACGGCTCCAGTGCATTGAGTTGTTGGCAGCGGCGTTCAGCGCTGCGGGCCAGGCTGCGGCAGACGTGGGCTTGAGCAATCAGGCTCGAGCCGCCGGGCAGAATGAAGTTCTCCAGTGGGCCCAACTCCTCGTTCCAACGGTCTATCGCAGCTTCAAGCCGTTCGATTTCTGCCGTGTCGAGCGCTTGATAAACCGGCATGGCCAGCTCGCCACCGAGGTCAAACAGCCGGTGCTGGCAGGGTTCGAGTACTTCAATCAGTTCATTGAGCTCGGGGCATTGGGCGCTGTGTTCGTTGAGTCCTGCCAGCAGCAGGCCGATCTGGCTGTTGAGGGTGTCGACTTCGCCGATGGCTTCGACCCGCGGGTGATCCTTGGGTACACGGCGACCATCGCCAAGCCCGGTCTCGCCCTTGTCGCCGGTGCGGGTGTAGATTTTCGATAAGCGAAAGCCCATGTTTACAGTTCCACCTTGGTTGATTCATGTGAGGGCAGCAGGTTGCCCGCCAAAGGCAGGCGCAGGGTGAAGCAGGTACCTTGGCCCAGGGTTGAGTGCACTTCCATTTGGCCTTTGTGGTTGTTGGTAATGATGAAATAAGACACGGACAGGCCGAGACCGGTGCCTTGACCCACTTCCTTGGTGGTGAAAAAGGGCTCGAAGATACGCTTGCGTACGTTTTCCGGCATGCCCACGCCGTTGTCTTCGACCTGTATTTCTGCCCACGGCGGATTGAGTTTGGTGCGCAGAATGATGTGTCCAGGCTCGCTTTTATCGAGGCGTTGATGAATGGCTTGGGCGGCGTTCTTCAGCAGGTTCAGCAGCACTTGTTCCAATTCGTTGGGAATGCCGGGTACAGGGCCGAGCAGCGGGTCGAACTGACGGCTAATCGCCTGTCCCTTGAAGTCAAAACCAATAGCCAAATCAAAGTCATTGCTGGCGATATCTACGGCCTGGTCAATCAGAGCCGATAACTCGCAGGGGCTCATTTGTCGGTTGCTGCGCCGGCTGAAACTGAGCATATGGGTGACTATCTTGGTTGCGCGGGCGCCAGCTTGCTGAATGCCGTCGAGTAACTGCGGAACTTCGCGTGCCTGTAAATACTGGCTGATGGCGTCCAGATTGATGCCAGCCTGTTCAGCCTGTTCGATGTTTTTTGGCAAGTCACTCGACAGGCGTCGACGAATATTTTGTACGTTGTGCAGGATGGCGCCTAGTGGGTTGTTGATTTCGTGTGCCATTCCGGCAGCCAGCCCGCCGACCGAGAGCATCTTTTCTGATTGCACCATCATGTCTTCCAGTGACAGGCGCTGAGTGATGTCATCGATTCGAATCACCACCCCGCGCCCGCTGCCGCCCATCAGGGGGTAGAAGGTCAAGGCGTAGTGGCGGGCGTCTTCGCCCAAGCCCCAGGTGACACGTTCGATTTTTGCCACCTGGTGGTGCTCGATGGTGTCTTTGAGCTGTGGCAGAAAGGGTTTCAAGGGTTCAAAGGCGAGATAAATCGGCTGACTTAGCGCTTCTTTCAATGGCGTGCCTGAGAGGGCGCTGGCTTCCTGGTTCCATTGGGTTACATACAGTTGCTCGTCCAGTGCGATCAGGGCTGAGGGCATGGAGTCGATAATGCTGTTCAGGTAGTTCTGAAAGCCTGTCAGTTTTTTCTCGATTCTGCTGCGAACTTGAACTTCCAGTTCCAGTTTGCGATTGGTGTGACGAGTTTCTTCGGCCAGTGCCTGGGCTTGATCGTAAGCCGCTTGCGCTTCGTCGCGGGCACGCTTGAGCTCTTGTTCACGTACTTCAATGCGCGACAGCATGGTGTTGAACGCTTCGGCCAGGCTGCCGATTTCGTCGTTGTTACCCGAGACCGCACGCAAGGCGTAATTCTCTTCGCGAGTCACCTGGCGAGACAGCTCTTCAAGTCGGTGAATGGGTTGGGTGATCAGGCGCTTGATCTGCCGGGCCACGACCATCCACAGTAAAACGCTGAAGATCAAAATCCCCACGCTGGCGGTGAACGTACCGGTGTAGAACGCCATGGGCAGCTCGCTGCTGGCAATCAGCAGCAAATGCCCCGGAGGCTGGTTGCCGTGTGGCAGAGTGGTCAGTTGATTGCTGCGCAGCTCGGTCAGGCGCCAGGCCTCAACCTGACGAAAGTGCTCGGGCAGCGGAAGGTGTTCGCCGTGGTGCAACTGCGCGAGCAGGTTGCCGGTGCTGTCATAGATTGCGGCGGCTCGCAGGGGGGCATAGCTGCCGATTTCATGGAGCAGGGCTTTGGCATTTTGCGCGGAGTCCAGTGCCCGAGCCATCAGCTCAGGGTTTGAGGCGAGTCGTCCCAGGGTCTGCAGGGCTTGCGGCGCAGTGCTCTCGTGGGAGATCCAGTACGCGACACTGATAAACGTCAAATTGGCCACTAGCAAGACCGTCGCGAGCAGCACAAGGAGGGCGGCCAGCAACTTCTGGCCTACCGGGAGGTTTTCAAGGCGCTGGCGCAAGGGCATGGGATGGCCGCATGAAGAGGAACAAGCTGGCAGGGTAGCGCGGGCCTCAGTTGCAGGGCAATCCGTGCTGCTTCAGGTGTTCACTCAGTCGTTGGTGGAGTTGCTGCAAGTGGGGCACTGCGAGCTGTTGGGTGTAGGCCGCCTGGCAGGCGTAACCCAGCAGATAGCTGATTTCGGTACGCCGACCTTGGGTCACGTCCTGGTGCATCGAAGAGTAATTGTTGGCGGTGGCCTGGATCACTCGTCTCACTTCGCAGACCAGATCCACAGCGGCGTCGGGCTGGCCACAGCGTTCCAGTAGAGCGGCCAGTTCGGTGCATAAGGTGTCGACTTCAACGCTGTGCGCTTGCAACCCGCCGTTACGGCAGTTGTAGAGGACGGTCAGCGGGTTTATCGCACAGTTAAGGGCCAACTTGCGCCACAGGCGGCTCAGAATATTTGGGTTCCATTCGTGGCTAATGCCGCTGCGCTTAAGCTCTTCGAGCCATTGCGGCGCTTCACCCTGATCGGTATCGCCCAGCCAGGTGTGGCCGTGGCCAGCAAACACCACCCGCCAGTCTGCGTCGCGAAAGGCGCCTTCGGTGCTGGAGGCGAAGATACAGCGTGCGTGCGGGACTAGAGCCGCTACCGCTTGCTGGCTGCCGAGACCGTTTTGCAGCAGGATCAGCTCGGCATTTGGGGCCAGTCGCCCGGCAATCTGTGCGACGGCCCGCTCGGCGTCATAAGCCTTGCACGTCACCAATAGGCGCTGGATAGGTTCGTCGGCTTCAGGGACCTGGGCGGTGATGAGCAGTTGTTGCGAGTGCTCGCCTTCAACGAGTGTTAATCCTTGTGCTGCTTCATATGCGTGCAAGCGTGCCAGGTTGCGCAGGATCAGCCTGACCGGCAAGCCCGCTCGCGCGAGCCGCGTGGCCCACAGGCTGCCCATGCTTCCGGCGCCAAGAATGTGCCAGGGGGTAGAGGTCTGGGGTG
Source organism: Pseudomonadota bacterium (assembly GCA_040385125.1). GTDB lineage: Bacteria > Pseudomonadota > Gammaproteobacteria > Pseudomonadales > Pseudomonadaceae > Aquipseudomonas. Next base: position 19,858 of record JAZKIA010000047.1, read on the forward strand.
GCGTGCTGAAGGCGGTTTGAAGAGGCATGTGAGCTCGCAAGTGAATGACGCTGAAGAATCGCTATAATGCCCGCGCATCTTAACTGTCAGGTCAGGCGTGCTCCATCTGTGTTGAGCGCGCCCTTTATTATTGGAGAAAATTACATGCCGTCGTTCGACGTGGTATCCGAACTGGACAAGCACGAAGTCACCAACGCCGTCGAAAACGCGGTCAAGGAACTGGACCGCCGTTATGACCTCAAAGGCAAGGGTACTTTTGAGTTCAAAGAGAAAGACCTCACAGTCAACCTGACCGCCGAAGCGGACTTCCAGTTGGAAGCCATGATCGAGATCCTCAAGTTGGCCCTGGTCAAGCGCAAGATCGACGCTCAGTGCCTTGAAATCAAGGATGCTTATGCTTCAGGCAAACTGATGAAGCAGGAAGCAGTTCTTAAGGAAGGTATTGATAAAGAGCTGGCGAAAAAAATCGTGGCTCACATCAAGGACGCCAAGCTCAAGGTTCAGGCTGCCATTCAGGGCGAGCAAGTTCGCATCACCGGCAAGAAGCGTGATGACCTGCAAGACGCAATCGCTGCATTGCGCGCCAAAACATTTGATATGCCGCTGCAGTTCAACAACTTCCGTGACTGATCGATCGTTTAGCTGAATAAATGACGTCGCCGGGTATCGTACAAGGAGAGATAAATGGATTTGAATGCTGAAGTCGATCAGTTGATCAAGGCCTCCCAGGCCTGGGTCCCCATGATCATGGAATACGGTAGCCGTGTGTTGCTGGCCTTGGTCACGCTGGCTGTGGGCTGGTGGTTAATCAACCGGCTGACCGTCAAGCTGGGGCATTTACTGGCATTGAGAAAGGCTGATCTGGCGCTGCAAGGTTTTATCAGCAGCCTGGTCAATATCATTCTCAAGGTGCTGCTGATTGTCAGCGTCGCTTCCATGATCGGCATCCAGACCACGTCATTCGTCGCGGCTATCGGTGCGGCAGGCTTGGCCATTGGCCTGGCGCTGCAGGGCAGCCTGGCAAACTTCGCGGGTGGGGTGCTGATTCTGTTGTTTCGCCCGTTCAAGATCGGCGACTGGATCGAAGCGCAAGGCGTCAGCGGGACCGTCGACAGTATTCAGATCTTCCACACCGTTCTGCGCACCGGTGACAACAAAACTGTCATCGTGCCCAACGGCAATCTGTCCAACGGGATTATCACCAACTACAACCGTCAGCCGACGCGCAAGGTGGTGTTTGACGTAGGCGTGGATTACGACGCGGACTTGCAGAAGGTGCGTGAAGTGTTGTTGGCGCTGGCTGAAGATTCTCGCGTGCTGAGTGAGCCTGCGCCGGTGGTTGTCGTGACGACCTTGGGCGACAGTGCAATTACGATGTCGCTGCGTGTTTGGGTTAACACCCCGGATTACTGGGATGTCCTGTTTATGTTCAACGAACATTCGCGTGATCGTTTGAAAGCAGCAGGCGTTGATATCCCTTTTCCGCAGCGAGTGATTCGCGTGGTTCAGGAAGTGACGGCGCAATAAGGTCGAAGATAATTGCAGGAAAAAAAAGCCACGCCCCTGACTCAGGGGCGTGGCTTTTTTAGTGGAACGCGTCTTGTAGTGAGTGCTCTAAGGCAGTCATTACAAGATGTTCAGTGGGTACTCGACGATGACGCGAACGTCGTTTGTATCGGTGCTGTAGTTGCTGGTGGTGCGATAAATTGCGCTACGCAGACGGAAAGACAGGTCTTTGGCCGGGCCTTCTTGCAAGACGTATTTGGTTTCGAAGTCGAATTCGTGCTCTTTACCTTCACCCTCATCAGTGGAGATGTTGTCGCCTTTCACGTAGAGGGCCATGAAGCTCAGACCTGGTACGCCGTAGCCAGCCATATTCAGGTTGTAGCGAGCCTGCCATGAGCGCTCGTCTGCGCCGATGAAGTCGGAAACCTGTACGGAGTTGGTGAGGAAAACAGTACCGCCACCGTCGATGCCGTAGTTGTAACCGGTGTCACCTGTAGAGCGCTGGTGGGCGAGGGTGAACTTGTGAGCGCCGATGCTATAGGCCGCTGCCAGGCTCCAGATTTTGTTATCGGTAAAGCCTGCGCGTTCGTCGCCCTGGCTGTCGGTTTTATAGCCGTTGAAGTCGAAGTTCAGGGCTTGTGACTCTGCGATTGGCAGGGTGTAGTTCAGGTTGACGTACTTCTTTTTGAAGTAGTTATCGATATTGGAAGCTGCAACTCCGCCCACCAGGTTATCGGTGAACTGGTAGGTTGCGCCTGCAATATTGGCTGAGGTCAGCCCTTTGTAGTCGATGTCACCCTCGCCTGTGGAGGTCATGCTGTCGCGACCCATGCCGGTCTGCGAGCTGATCGCGGTAAAGCGCCCTGCGGACAGCTCCAGCCCCTCGATCTCCTGGCTGGTAAGCAAGGTGCCGGTTGCGAATTCTGGAATCAAACGGCCGTCGTCGGTGGAAAAGACTGGGCTTGCAACAACCTGGGTGCCGTATTTCAGCACAGTGTCGGACAAGCGCAATTTAACAGCGCCGCCAGCTTTAGACTGCGTGTCTTCTGGTGAGCCATTGCTGCGTGTCGCGAACATTTTGCTGCCTTGGCGGCCAGCGCCGCCATCCAGGCGTACGTCACCTACGACGAAAGCATCAACACCGACCCCAACGGTGCCTTGAGTGAAGCCAGACTCATAGTTCAGCAGCTCGCTCAGGCCCCAGCTTTCGGTGTGGCCGTGGCCTTTATCGGTGCCTTCGCCATTACGCAAGTCGCCGTTCATATACATCATGCGGGTTTTTGCAGTCAGCGAACTGTCTTCAATGAAACCTTTGGATTCGGCCTGAGACGAGGCCATTGCGAACTGAGTAGTGCCGGCTGAAACAGCCAGGGCGATCATGCTCCACTTCATCACGCGCATCGTGATTTGCTCCTTTGGTTTTTATGAAGAGTACTGCCGTCCCACCTGAATTATTATCTGGGCGGCTCTTTCTTTTGGTGTCGGCGCAAACTTATATCACGCTGACCTTGTTGGCGATACTTGCCCTCAAAAGCGCTCGGCTTCATGTGCGGCGGTGTCGTAAATGGCACTCTGCGTGTCGCGATGTGCAGTTTTTTAGCCTGTTTGCAGTGCTGTTTTCAGTACTGCAAACACAGGTAAAAACGTTGCGCCCATACGTTGAAAATTCCAGGTTTCTACGGCTCCGCTAGTGTCATTTGTTGTCAAGCTGTGGCTTTGCGGTGAGTCGTTGAGCGCTAGGGGAGAGCCTTGTGTAGTAACCGTATGTGTCATGCATGCAACAAGCATGCTCAAATTGCATAAACGGCTAAAAAATAATTCAACCAGCTTTTTTGTCATCCAAGCCCAGATGTTGCTTGGGTAAAACGCTGGTTCAGCAACACCTGGGGCATGGTTTTTTGCCGCCAGGGGACGCGCTCACCGCAAGCGGGCACTTAAAATGTTACCGGTTACTACCTGCTGGGGTGGTCGGTGACGTTTTGGTGCACTAAAAGTATTCGTGTTGTGCGGTTTTGGTGCGCTGGCTATTGATTGAGCGTGTGAAGATCTGTTTGTGGTGTGAGTGGGTGGCTACTGGTGTGATCCCGGTGCCAATCAAGGGTATCCTGCGTACCTGTCGCTTGGCGGTTGATGCGTTTCATCGGGCGTCGCGTTGAGCTGAATGTGTCGGTTAACAGGAGAATTCCCAGTGTTCGTTTTGGATACACGCCTTCAAGAGGATACGTGGCTGATAGGGGACTTCCCTCTGTGCCGCTTACTGCTGTCCAATGATTCGAATTACCCTTGGTTTATTCTGGTGCCGCGACGCGAGGGTATATCCGAGTTGTTTCAATTGGATGACCGCGATCAGCAACTGATGTGGTCTGAGACGACTGCTTTGGCGAAGGCGCTGAAAGACGTGTTTGGCGCGGACAAAATGAACGTGGCCACCTTGGGCAATGTCGTTAGTCAGATGCACATGCATGTGATTGCTCGTTATCAGGCGGACGTGGCCTGGCCTGGGCCGGTCTGGGGCAAGCACCCGGCGAAGCCTTACACGCAAGAGGAAGTGCGCGCTGTCCGAGATCGGCTGGCGTCGGTTTTTGATGCCGGCTTCAGTTTTTCGGAGGGCGAGCTGTGACGCTTGAAGCGCGGGTAATGGATCTTGAAAGTCGTTTGGCTTTTCAGGATGACACCATTCAAGCCTTGAATGATGTGTTGGTAATGCAGCAGAACGCAGTGGATCGTTTGCAAATGCAGATGTCCGCCTTGCTTAAGCGCCAGGAAGAGATGGGTGGTCAGTTTGAGTCGTTTGAGGAGGAGGCACCTCCGCCGCATTATTAATGTATTTTGAGCAGGCAATAAAAAACCGCGACTGATCGCGGTTTTTTTTCAGGCTGAAATCAGCGGCGCGGCAGTGCTGCGATCACATCTTCAGCTTGCAGGCCTTTGTCACGGTTCATCACCGAGAACTCAACGCGTTGCCCTTCCACCAATACCCGATGGCCTTCGCCGCGAATGGCACGAAAGTGAACGAAAATATCATCACCGGAATCTCGGGAGATAAAGCCGAAACCCTTGGAGGTGTTGAACCACTTTACAGTCCCTGTATCGCGGTTGGTCATGTCATAGCTTTGCGAGGCTGACGACGGGGACGATTTGTAGAAGCTGACTGCCAGGTGGAGCAATACGGCAATCACGGCAGGTACAAGGCCGAGCAAGACTGCAGGCTGTTCACCGATTGGCAACAGCAAGCCGAACAGAGTGAGCGTTTGCAGGACAACAGAAAGCACCAGCAAGGCGCTGACCAGGTTTTGCAGTTGATGGCGCGGGCCTTTGTTCCAGAACGGAATGACTGGAGCCAGTGTCAGGTTAAGCAGGCCAAGAAAAGCCAGGTAAAGAGCATCATGGTTTTGGAGGTAAGGGACAGCGTCGGGTTGCAGGTTGGGGATGAAGGACAGCAGCAAAGCAGCTGCGCCCGTTAGCAGGTGGACGATTTTCAACATTTCAATTAACTCACATTAAGACGGATCAGCAAGGAAGAGCTGATTGCGCATGGTTCGCTTCTGAAAAAATGGAGGCGCAGGACACATGCGATGATCAGCCTATGCACCGCCGCCAGGCTTGGCGAAGGCAACACGCTGCCTATTTAACAGCAAAGCTTGAGCCTACTCAAATTAAGCGTATTGAGGCGTCTGTGAGAACGATTACTCGAAGCGATCAGAATAATGCCCATGTGTCGTGAAAGCATTGTCCTAGGGGCTGTTGACCTTTCGTAATGGCTACTGTGATGTCCCGCTTGGTATGGGGCATGCTCCTAAAAATCTGTGAGAACCGTCGCTTTACGTCAAATGGCGACCGCTGGTCGAAAACTTTTTGTTTGTATGGTGTGGGCATTTAGCTCGTCATGAGGAATAGTTTTGATCTGTAGTTGGGTCGTGTTGTTTGTGTGTGAAATGTCGGCGCGAGAGGATGTTTGTAGTGTTAGTGCGTGGTGCGCCGTAGTTAATATGTTCGGTTTGTGTTTTCGGTGGCTGCAAGTTTGGCGTTGAGTGTGATGGTGTCGTGCGCCGATAGACTGTGGGGGTATTCTGGAATAGTCAGGTATTGGCTGTTTTTTTTAGTGAGGCACTATTTGTTACTTGTCCTGTTCATGGCTATGTCCAGTCAACAGTGTGGGGCGCCAGCCCTTCGTGCCAGGCTATTGGTGCTGAGAAGGCGCTCATATTCTTCAGTCGTACCGAGAGCCCTCCTACAGGTTTGAGGGGGAGATCCGCTGGATAGGAATTCTTGCATAATGTTTTATGGGATGTGTCTTTTAAGAAATGTTTATTAATTGTTAATGGTGTCGCAATGGAGTGCTTTAAATATGGGACGATTAATTAGGCAGGGGAATGTGGGTGGCCGGTTATTGCAAAGAGTCAGGATTGATCCTGTTGTACTTGATTTTGGTATGGCGTTGGCGCAGCCACTTTCGCGCTCGGTCAGGTTGAACGGGTTTGCCACCTGCTTGAGATTGGAAGAAGTGTACTGGGATGTGCTGTCTGAAATTTCACATATCAACGATTGTTCAATAAATGCATTGCTGTCGTATATTGATAGAGAGATTCATTTACGTCACGGTGGGGTGAAGAACTTCAGCGGGCTTATTCGGGTGGTATGCGTCATGCACCTCCTGAGGGCTGGGCGAGCTGCTCGGGGGGTGGGTCAGCAGCAGGTGTTTATAGGCTGAGCAGGAGTGTTTGGCTGGAGGCGGGTGTTCGATGACTTGTAATCATTTGAAATTCGTGATGCCTTTAAGGCTCAATGGCAGCTCCTGCGGCTGCAATGGCTCGATTTACCAGATATAATCTCGCGCTTTGCTGTGTGGCCCTCTATAAGGGTTGCCGCTAACGGATTGTCGAGACACGCCAATGCCCATGTACGATTACCAATGCGCTTCCTGTGGTCATCAGTTGGAAGCCATTCAAAAGATCAGCGACTCACCGCTGGTTGATTGTCCTGCCTGTCAGGCGCCTGAGCTGAAGAAAATGCTGTCCATGCCTGGCTTTCGCCTAAGCGGCACTGGCTGGTATGAAACAGACTTCAAGACAGGCTCGAAAAAGAATCTGGCAGGCGGCGACAAATCCGACTGAGGTTGAGCTAAGCAGTCTGAACACAAGCGGGCTCTTGCAGTGTTACCAGCACCGACGGTGCGCAAGACCTCCACCGAATTTCGAATTACGAGAAGTGAAACCACTATCATGATGCGCAGCCATTATTGCGGCCAACTGAACGAAAGCCTGGACGGCCAGGAAATTACCCTTTGCGGATGGGTTCACCGTCGCCGTGACCACGGTGGGGTGATTTTCCTCGATATCCGTGATCGTGATGGTCTGGCCCAAGTGGTTTTCGACCCGGATCGCGCTGAAACCTTCGCTGCTGCCGACCGCGTGCGCAGCGAATACGTGGTTAAAGTTACCGGTAAGGTACGTCTGCGTCCGGCCGGTGCTGGCAACGCCAACATGGCGTCGGGCATGATTGAAGTGCTGGGTTACGAGCTGGAAGTGCTGAACGAAGCCGAGACTCCGCCGTTCCCGCTGAACGAATTCTCTGATGTGGGCGAAGAGACTCGTCTGCGTTATCGCTTCATTGACCTGCGTCGTCCGGAAATGCTCGAGAAGCTGCGTCTGCGCTCGCGCATGACCACCAGCATTCGTCGCTACCTCGACGAAAACGGCTTCCTGGACGTTGAAACACCGATCCTGACCCGTGCTACCCCTGAAGGTGCGCGTGACTATCTGGTGCCAAGCCGTACCCACGCAGGCTCTTTCTTTGCCCTGCCGCAATCGCCGCAGCTGTTCAAACAGTTGCTGATGGTTGCCGGTTTTGACCGTTACTACCAGATCGCCAAATGCTTCCGCGACGAAGACCTGCGTGCCGACCGTCAGCCTGAGTTCACTCAGATCGACATCGAAACCAGCTTCCTCGATGAAAAAGACATCATGGGCCTGACCGAAGGCATGATCCGCAACCTGTTCAAGGAAGTGCTGGATCTGGAGTTCGGTGAGTTCCCGCACATGACCTACGAAGAGGCCATGCGTCGTTACGGTTCCGACAAGCCAGACCTGCGTAACCCGCTGGAACTGGTAGATGTTGCCGATCAGCTTAAAGATGTCGACTTCAAGGTGTTCAGCGGCCCGGCCAACGACCCGAAATGCCGTATCGCCGCTCTGCGAGTTCCGGGTGCTGCGAGCATGCCGCGCAAGCAGATCGATGACTACACCAAGTTCGTGGGTATCTACGGTGCCAAAGGCCTGGCGTACATCAAGGTCAACGAGCGCGCCAAAGGTGTTGAGGGTCTGCAATCGCCGATCGTCAAAAACATCCCGGAAGCCAACCTCAACGTGATCCTTGATCGTGTGGGTGCCGTTGATGGCGACATCGTGTTCTTCGGCGCTGACAAGGCCAAGATCGTCAGCGAAGCCTTGGGCGCACTGCGCATCAAGGTCGGTAACGACCTGAGCCTGCTGACCTGCGAATGGGCACCGATGTGGGTTGTTGACTTCCCGATGTTCGACGAGAACGACGACGGCAGTTTCAGCGCCTTGCACCACCCGTTCACCGCGCCGAAGTGCTCGCCAGAAGAGCTTGAGGCCAACCCGGCCACTGCTCTGTCCCGTGCCTACGACATGGTATTGAACGGTACTGAGCTGGGCGGCGGTTCGATCCGTATCCATCGCAAGGAAATGCAGCAAGCTGTTTTCCGTCTGCTGGGTATCAGCGAAGCTGAACAGGAAGAGAAATTCGGCTTCCTGCTGGATGCCCTGAAGTACGGCGCGCCGCCGCACGGTGGCTTGGCTTTCGGCCTGGACCGTCTGGTGATGCTGATGACCGGCGCTCAGTCGATTCGTGAAGTGATTGCTTTCCCGAAAACCCAGAGTGCTGCGTGTGTCATGACTCAGGCTCCGGGTATCGTTGACGCCAAGGCATTGCGCGAATTGCACATTCGTTTGCGCGAACAGCCTAAGGCAGAGTAAGTCTGACCTTCAAAGGCGCATCCTCGGATGCGCCTTTGTCATTGGGTCGAGAATTTTTATTGCTGGCTTGTGCTATGCACCAGAGCGAGCAAGGTTTCATACAAGGATTCGGAGTGCGTTATGGCAGGTCATTCTAAGTGGGCGAATATCAAGCACCGCAAAGAGCGTCAGGATGCCAAAAAAGGCAAGATTTTCACCAAGTGGATTCGTGAGCTAACCGTTGCTGCCCGTCAGGGTGGGGCAGATCCGGGTTCCAACCCGCGTCTGCGTCTGGCGTTGGACAAAGCCCTTGGCGCGAACATGAGTCGCGACATTATCGATCGTGCGGTTGCTCGTGGCGCTGGCGCTGCTGACACCGACGATATGGTCGAACTGAGCTACGAAGGCTACGGTCCTGGTGGCGTTGCAGTAATGGTCGAGTGCATGACCGATAACCGCAATCGCACTGCCGCGGCTGTACGTCACGCGTTCAGCAAGTGCGGTGGCAACCTGGGGACTGATGGCTCGGTTGCGTATCTGTTTGAGCGCAAGGGCCAGATCTCCTATGCCGCGGGCATTGATGAGGACGCCTTGATGGAAGCGGCAATGGAGGCAGATGCCGACGACGTCGTGACCAATGAAGATGGCTCGATTGACGTGTTTACTTCGTTCTCAAGCTTTTATGCGGTGCGTAATGCCCTTGAGGCGGCAGGTTTCACGCCGGCAGACGCCGAAATCGTGATGTTGCCGACCACCAGTGCTGAACTGGACCTGGAAGGCGCTGAAAAGGTACTCAAGCTGATCGACATGCTTGAAGACCTGGATGATGTGCAAAACGTCTACTCCAATGCTGAAATACCCGATGCAGTCCTGGAACAGCTAGCCTGATACCTGATTGCATCAATCAAGAGGCCGGAGGTGCAACGCCGCGATGATCGCGTGCTGTGCACCTCCGGCTTCTGCCTTTAAGCTGTCCGGGTTTGTGCCGGTGGGCGTTACTTCATAAGCTGCAGGCGTTATGACTCTTATTCTTGGTATCGATCCTGGCTCGCGAATCACTGGCTATGGCGTGGTGCGAGACACCGGGCGTGGTTGTGTGTACGTGGCTTCGGGTTGCATTCGTACAGGTAGCGGCGAACTGCATGAGCGGTTGCAGATCGTCTATCGCGGTGTGCGCGAGGTTATTCAGACTTACGGCCCTGTCACCATGGGTATCGAAAAGGTATTTATGGCACGTAATGCCGACTCGGCGTTAAAGCTGGGTCAGGCGCGGGGGGCCGCGATTGTGGCGGGGGCTGAAGAAAACCTGGAGATCGCCGAATACTCGGCCACTCAGGTTAAACAGGCTGTGGCAGGGACGGGCGGGGCGAATAAGGACCAAGTGATGATGATGGTCATGCATTTGCTCAAACTCACCACCAAGCCGCAAATCGATGCCTCTGATGCGCTGGCAATTGCCTTGTGCCATGCGCACACGCGCTCCAGTCTGCTGCCCCATGGCTTGGGCGCTGCCCGCAGTCGTGGTGGGCGCTTGAGGCTCTGAGACGCTTTTTTTAATCTATTTAAGCTTGCTGGCAGCGGCCCATCTGCAATGATGCGGCGCTGTAGTTCTACTTGTCAGCCACTGATCTGGCCAGAGAAAAGGATCTGAAACGTGATTGGACGCTTGCGTGGCACTCTGGCTGAAAAACAGCCGCCGCACCTGATTCTTGATGTAAACGGCCTGGGCTATGAGCTGGAAGTGCCGATGACCACGCTCTATCGGTTGCCCTCGCTGGGTGAGTCGCTGACCTTGCACACGCATCTGGTGGTTCGCGAAGACGCCCAGTTGCTCTATGGTTTCATTGGTAAGCGTGAACGCGACTTCTTTCGTGAGCTGATTCGCCTGAACGGCGTTGGCCCCAAGCTGGCCTTGGCATTGATGTCCAGTCTGGAAGTTGATGAGCTGGTTCGTTGCGTGCAGGCTCAGGACACCTCGGCGCTGACCAAGGTACCAGGTGTCGGAAAGAAAACTGCCGAGCGCTTGTTGGTTGAGCTCAAGGATCGCTTCAAAGCCTGGGAGCAAGTGCCGAGCATGTTTGCCTTGGTGCCTAACCAGCCGGATGCACCAGTGCCAGTGGCCAGTGCAGAAAGTGATGCAGTGAGTGCCTTGATTTCCCTTGGCTACAAGCCTCAGGAAGCGAGCAAGGCTGTATCGGCAATCAAGGACAAGACGTTGAGCAGTGAAGACATGATTCGTCGTGCCCTTAAGGGAATGATTTAAGTGATTGAAGCAGATCGTTTGATAACCGCCTCAAGCGGACGAGACCGGGAAGAGGTTCAGGATCGGGCGATTCGTCCTTTGAGCCTGGCTGACTATATTGGTCAGCCAACCGTGCGCGAGCAGATGGAACTGTTTATTCAGGCCGCTCGCGGGCGCTCGGAATCGCTGGATCACACGCTGATTTTTGGCCCGCCGGGGCTGGGTAAAACCACGCTTGCCAATATCATCGCCCAGGAAATGGGGGTGTCGATCAAAAGCACCTCGGGCCCGGTGTTGGAGCGTCCAGGTGATCTGGCTGCATTGCTGACAAATCTTGAGCCGCATGACGTGCTGTTTATCGATGAAATTCATCGCTTGTCGCCCATTGTCGAGGAAGTGTTGTACCCGGCCATGGAAGATTTCCAGCTCGACATCATGATTGGCGAAGGGCCTGCGGCGCGTTCGATCAAGCTCGACTTGCCGCCGTTCACTCTGGTGGGGGCGACGACCCGCGCCGGGATGCTGACTAACCCATTGCGTGACCGCTTCGGCATTGTTCAGCGCCTGGAGTTTTACAGTACCGATGATCTGGCAACTATTGTCAGCCGTTCAGCTAATATTTTTGGTTTGCCGCTCGATCCTGAAGGGGCATATGAAATTGCCCGGAGGGCTCGCGGCACGCCTCGAATCGCCAATCGGTTGCTGCGTCGCGTTCGGGATTATGCTGAGGTACGCGCCAAGGGGCATATCACCAAGCCGGTAGCAGACTTGGCGCTGAACCTGCTGGATGTTGATGAGCATGGTTTTGACCATCAGGATCGGCGCTTGCTGTTGACCATGATCGAGAAGTTCGATGGTGGGCCTGTCGGCGTCGACAGTCTGGCGGCGGCAATTAGTGAAGAGCGGCATACGATTGAAGATGTGCTTGAGCCTTACCTGATTCAGCAGGGCTACATTATGCGTACGCCGCGTGGTCGTGTTGTGACCCGGCACGCGTATTTGCACTTCGGCCTGAATATTCCATCGCGTCTGGGCGAGATGCCGGCAGTAGACGAGTTTTTGAACGCTTTGGATGATTAATAAGCCGTCTGCGGTCGATTTTTTTAGCGTTTTTGCTGTCTCAACGACTGGCACCGATAATCCTGGGTATTAAAGTGCAGGAAGAGTGAAAAAACAGTTGTTTGGCGGATTGGCAACCTGAGGAGTAAGCACTAGAGTATGCGCGCGCAAAACAGGCTTGAGCCGTTCGCACATCGCTGTCGCGTTTATTACGAAGACACCGATGCGGGTGGCGTCGTGTATTACGTAAATTATCTAAAGTTTATGGAGCGGGCTCGAACCGAAAGGCTACGGGAACTGGGCTTTGCCCAATCCGAGCTTGCGGGTGAGAACCTGTTATTTGTCGTGCATTCCAGCGAGGCGCGTTACCACGCACCGGCGCGACTGGACGACGAACTGTTGGTAAGTGCGCAAGTAATAGAACTCAACCGTGTCAGCCTGCGTTTCAAGCAGCAGGTTTGGCGGGCTGCAGATGCAACGCTGCTCTGTGAGGGGCAGTTTTTGGTGGCCTGTGTGCGCGCCGATAGTTTTAAACCCCGGGCCATTCCCGAAGCTTTACGTACGGCCTTTGCCGACGTAAGCGGCGCGGGTAAACATTTAGAGCAGGAGATAAAGCGTGGAAGCTAACGTCGTCGACCATTCCTCCATGTGGAGCTTGGTCAGCAATGCCAGCATTGTTGTGCAGTTGGTAATGTTGATCCTGCTGGCCGCATCGGTTACCTCGTGGGTCATGATTTTTCAGCGCAGCACCATGCTGCGCGCCGGTCGACGTGCCCTTGAAAGCTTTGAAGAGCGTTTTTGGTCGGGCATCGACTTGTCGAAGCTGTATCGCCAGGCAGGCAGCAACCCTGACCCGGACTCCGGCGTTGAACAAATCTTTCGTGCAGGCTTCAAAGAGTTCTCTCGTTTGCGTCAGCAGTCGGGCGTAGATCCTGAGGCTGTGATGGAAGGTGTGGCGCGTGCCATGCGTGTGGCAATTTCCCGCGAAGAAGAAAAGCTTGAACAAGGCTTGCCGTTCCTCGCCACAGTGGGTTCGGTCAGCCCGTATATCGGCCTGTTCGGTACAGTGTGGGGGATCATGAACTCCTTCCGTGGCCTGGCAACGGCCCAGCAAGCAACGCTTGCAACCGTAGCGCCGGGTATTGCCGAAGCACTGATCGCCACGGCCATCGGTTTGTTCGCTGCGATTCCTGCGGTTATCGCCTACAACCGTTTTGCTGCGCGTAGCGAAACGCTGACCAGCCGCTACTACACCTTCGCCGATGAGTTCCAGGCGATCCTGCACCGCAAAGTGCACACCAGCGAAGACTAAGCAGGTAATTTCCAATGGCTTTAATCGCTCGAGCTCGCAAAAAGCGCAAGCCGGTCGCCGAGATGAACGTAGTGCCTTACATCGACGTGATGCTGGTACTGCTGGTCATTTTCATGGTGACTGCGCCGATGCTCAATCAGGGTGTGAAAGTTGATTTGCCCAAGGTCTCCAGCGAGGCTTTGCCGCAAGACAACAACACTCAGGTTCTGACTATTTCGATCAAGGCTGACAAGACCTACTTCTGGAACCTTGGCAGTGAAGTCGATACCGAAAAGCAAATGGACAGGGCTATGACCCTGCCGCAGATGACTGACGCGGTGACTAAAATCATTCGTGCCGGCAATGAAGGCGGCAAGCACACCCAGGTCTTTATTCGCGGTGACAAAACCGTGGATTACGGCGCGGTAATGGGTGCCATGGGTGGCTTGCAGAAAGCCGGGGTCGGTAACGTTGGCTTGATAACCGAGGCTCCCTGATGCGCGAACAGCGGGAGCCGTCCGCCTCTGAGAATTATTTTTGGCCTACAGTTTGGGCGGTAGGGCTGCACATTTTGATTTTTGGCATGCTGTTCGCCAGCTTTGCCATGACACCAGAACTGCCGCCTTCAAAGCCCATTGTTCAAGCGACCTTGTATCAACTGAAGTCTAAAAGTCAGGCAACCACCCAGACCAATCAGAAGATTGCGGGTGAGGCGAAAAAATCCGCCGCACGCCAGACCGAAGTCGAACAGATGGAACAAAAAAAGGTTGAGCGGGAAGCTGTAAAAGCGGCTGAAGAAAAGAAGGAAGAGGCTGCAGAAAAGGCTGAGCAGGCGAAAAAAGCCGACGAAGCCAAGGCCAGCGAAGCCAAGAAAGCAGACGAGGCGAAAAAGGCTGATGACGCCAAAAAAGCCGACGATGCCAAAAAGGCCACAGACGCTAAAAAAGCCGAAGAGAAAAAACTGGCTGATATAGCCAAGAAAAAATCTGAGGAAGAGGCCAAAAAAGCTGCTGAAGAAGAGGCGAAGAAAAAGGCCGCCGAAGAAGCCAAGAAAAAAGTTGTCGAAGATGCGAAGAAGAAAGCAGCTGAAGACGCCAAGAAAAAGGCCGTAGCAGACGAGGCGAAGAAGAAAACCGCCGAAGATGCGAAGAAAAAAGCGGCTGCCGATGCTGCCAAGAAAAAGGCCGTAGAAGCAGCGCGTAAATCGACCGAAGATAAAAAGGCTCAGGCCTTGGCTGATTTGCTTTCCGATACACCGCAACGCCAGCAAGCCTTGGCAGATGAGCAGGGTGATGAGGTCGCCGGCAGTTTCGATGACCTGATTCGTGCTCGCGCAGCAGAAGGGTGGGCTCGCCCGCCGTCGGCTCGCAAGAACATGACAGTGGTGCTGCAAATCGGCATGTTGCCAGATGGCACGGTAACGTCAGTGACGGTTGCCAAGTCCAGCGGTGACGGTCCGTTCGACAGTTCTGCTGTGGCGGCGGTCAAGAATATTGGCCGTTTAACGGAAATGCAGGGCATGAAGCCCAGCGATTTTAATCCTTATCGATCATTCAAGATGACATTCACACCTGAGGATCTAGCCTTGTGATTAACTTTTTTCGAGGACTGCTAGTCGTCGTCTGCTGCTTGGCAGGGATGGCAGTAGCAGATGAAAAGAACATTCTGGTCACTAGCGGCAGCGACCGGGCCACGCCCATTGCTGTAGTGCCATTTGGTTGGCAGGGCGGCACTGTATTGCCGGATGACATGGCTGAAATCATCGGTAATGACCTGCGCAACTCGGGTTACTACGCGCCGATCCCAAAGCAGAACATGATTGGCTTGCCGACTCAGGCCAGCGAAGTCATTTTCCGTGACTGGAAAGCCCTGGGCGCCCAATACGTCATGGTAGGTAATATTGTGCCGGCGGGCGGTCGTCTGCAGGTGCAATATGCCTTGTTCAACGTTGCAACCGAACAGCCAGTATTGACCGGTAGTGTGTCGGGTACCGCTGAGCAGTTGCGTGACATGGCGCATTACATCTCCGACCAGTCGTTTGAAAAACTGACCGGTATTAAAGGTGCGTTTTCGACACGCCTGCTTTATGTAACGGCAGAACGTGCCAGCGCAACCAATACCCGTTACACCTTGCAGCGTTCGGATTACGACGGTGCTCGCGCGGTAACTCTGTTGCAGTCTCGCGAGCCGATCCTGTCGCCGCGTTTTGCACCGGATGGCAAGCGTATCGCTTACGTGTCGTTCGAGCAGAAACGCCCGCGTATCTTTATGCAAAACATCGATACTGGTCGTCGTGAGCAGATCACCAACTTTGAAGGCCTGAACGGTGCACCAGCATGGTCGCCGGATGGTTCCAAGCTGGCGTTCGTCCTGTCAAAAGATGGCAATGCTGAAATTTACGTGATGAACCTGGCATCGCGCCAACTGACTCGGGTGACTAACAGTCCTGCTATCGATACCGAACCGTTCTGGGGTAAAGATGGCTCGACTATCTATTTCACCTCTGACCGTGGCGGCAAACCACAGATTTACAAGACTGCAGTGGGTAGCGGTAACGCAGAGCGTGTGACTTTTATCGGGAACTACAACGCCAGTCCGAAGCTTTCGGCTGACGAAAAGACCCTGGTAATGATCCATCGTCAGGACGGTTTCACTAATTTCCGGGTTGCGGCGCAAGATTTGCAGCGTGGAAGCGTGAAAATCCTCACAGATACCAACCTTGATGAGTCTGCTACTGTCGCGCCCAACGGCACCATGGTAATCTACGCCACCCGCCAGCAGGGCCGGGGAGTCTTGATGCTCGTGTCCATTAATGGACGCGTAAGGCTCCCGCTTCCTACCGCACAAGGCGAAGTCAGAGAACCTTCCTGGTCCCCTTACCTGAACTGACGCGGCGCTACACGTTTTACTTAACACACTGGGGTTCATTAGGAGTTTCACGATGGAAATGCTGAAGTTTGGTAAATTTGCTGCGCTGGCTCTGGCCATGGCTGTAGCTGTAGGTTGCTCGTCCAAAGGCGGCGACAATGCCGGTGAAGGCGCTGTTGATCCAAACGCTGGTTACGGCGCTAACACTGGTGCAGTTGACGGCTCCCTGAGCGAAGAAGCTGCTCTGCGCGCTATCACCACTTTCTACTTCGAATACGACAGTTCGGACCTGAAGCCAGAAGCCATGCGCGCTCTGGACGTTCACGCGAAGGACCTGAAAGCTAACGGCGCTCGCGTTGTTCTGGAAGGTAACACCGACGAACGTGGTACTCGTGAGTACAACATGGCACTGGGCGAGCGTCGTGCGAAAGCCGTTCAGCGCTACCTGGTACTGCAAGGTGTTTCCCCAGCTCAGCTGGAACTGGTTTCCTACGGCAAAGAGCGTCCAGTTGCTACCGGCAACGACGAGCAGTCCTGGGCTCAAAACCGTCGCGTCGAACTGCGTAAGTAATTCGTCATGCGAACGTGCCGCCGTGCTGTAACTATTCTGACTCTCAGCCTCATGCCGCTAGCGGTATGGGCTGCGGTTCCTGTGGTCGATGACAACTCTGGCTATAACAATAGCGGGGGGAGTTATCCATCACCGGGTTATGGTGCGAGCGGCGCCTATGCCGGGGGAGGGGTTTCGGCCCCTGTCTCGGCACAGGGCGAGCTGTTCAACCAGCTGCAACAAATGCAGGACCAGATTGCGCGCCAACAGGGTGTGATCGAAGTTTTGCAGAATGATATCTCGCGCATGAAACAAGAAAGCCTGGAGCGATACCAGGAACTTGATCGGCGTATTGGTGCTGGCATTGCTCCTGCTGCCACTCCTGATAATTCTTCTGCTGGTGGTGCTAATGCCGCCGGTAACACAGCAGCGCCTGCTCCTCAGGCGGCTGCCAGTAACGAGCCTGCAGATCCGGCGAAAGAAAAGCTCTATTACGATGCTGCTTTCGATCTGATCAAAGCCAAGGATTTCGACAAGGCCAGTCAGGCATTCACAGCCTTTCTGCGCAAATACCCAAACAGCCAATATGCGGGCAATGCCCAGTACTGGTTGGGTGAAGTCAATTTGGCCAAAGGTGATCTACAAGCCGCTGGCCAGGCATTTGCCAAGGTCAGCCAGCTGTATCCCAAACACGCCAAAGTGCCGGACTCCCTTTACAAGCTCGCTGACGTAGAGCGCCGCCTGGGTCGTACCGACAAGGTCAAAGGTATTTTGCAGCAAGTCGTCGCCCAGTATCCGGGGACATCGGCTGCACAATTAGCTCAGCGTGATTTACAGCGCATGTAAGCAATAACCGGCTTTGATCGAGAAACCCGCGCTTGTCGCGGGTTTTTTCGTTAGAATCCACGCCCTTTTATGAAATACGCTCTTCTGAATCATGCATGGCAGGTTCCTTGGAGTGCTGACGGAGGCGGACAGCCTGTTTAGCTGTTACGCCCGTGGCGGATATGCAAGACACATTGAGAATTACCGAAGTTTTTTACTCTTTGCAGGGTGAAACGCGAACGGCTGGCCTGCCCACCGTTTTTGTACGCCTGACTGGCTGCCCTTTGCGTTGTGGCTATTGCGACAGCGCCTACGCCTTCAGTGGCGGCACCGTACGTCCCCTCGATAGCATTCTTGAGCAGGTTGCCGGCTTTCGCCCGCGTTACGTTTGTGTGACGGGTGGTGAGCCACTGGCCCAGCCTAATGTAATCCCCTTGCTCAAGCAGCTCTGCGATGCAGGCTATGAAGTCTCAATCGAGACCAGCGGTGCCTTGGATATTTCAGCAGTCGATCCGCGCGTTAGCCGCGTACTCGACCTGAAGACGCCGGGCTCTAAAGAGTCCCATCGCAACCTTTATGAAAACATCGCCTTGTTGACGCCCAACGATCAGGTCAAGTTTGTGATCTGCTCGCGGGAAGACTATGACTGGGCGGTGTCCAAGTTAATTGAATACGGTCTGGAGCGTCGGGCAGGCGAAGTCTTGTTTTCGCCGAGCCATCATGATCTGCCGGCCCGTGATCTGGCTGACTGGATCGTGGCGGACAATCTGCCAGTGCGTTTGCAAATGCAGCTGCACAAATACCTGTGGAACGACGAGCCGGGGCGCTGAAATGACTGAACAAACTGTTGTCGCCGAAAAAAGAGCCGTAATCCTGCTGTCTGGTGGCCTCGATTCCGCCACAGTCGTGGCCATGGCCCGTGCTGAAGGTTACAGCTGCTACACCATGAGCTTTGACTATGGTCAGCGTCACCGTGCTGAACTTGACGCCGCGGCGCGTGTTGCACGGGACCTGGGTGCAATTGAGCATAAGGTTATTGGCCTGAACCTGGACGGCATTGGCGGCTCAGCCCTGACCGACAGCTCTATCGACGTGCCAGAAGCGCCGAGTGAAGGCATCCCGGTTACCTACGTGCCTGCACGTAACACCGTGTTCCTGTCTTTGGCTCTGGGCTGGGCTGAAGTGCTGCAAGCGCGAGACATCTTCATCGGCGTCAACGCTGTGGATTACTCGGGCTACCCGGATTGCCGCCCAGAGTTTGTTGAAGCATTCGAGGTCATGGCAAACCTGGCGACCAAGGCCGGGGTAGAAGGGCAGGGGTTCCGTATCAAGGCGCCACTGCAAAACCTGAGCAAGGCCCAAATCGTACAGGCGGGTATAAAGCTCGGTGTCGACTACTCTTTGACGGTCTCGTGCTACCAGGCCGACGCTCAAGGGCGTGCGTGTGGCAAGTGCGACAGCTGCCGCCTGCGTGCAGAAGGCTTCGCTGCGGCCGGTATTACGGACCCAACCCGCTATTTTTGAAGTATTTCGCATTTATTTTTAACTAGGTGTTGAATTCTCGTTAAAAATCAGTATTATACGTCCCACAACGAAGCGGGTCGTTAGCTCAGTTGGTAGAGCAGTTGGCTTTTAACCAATTGGTCGTAGGTTCGAATCCCACACGACCCACCATATAGCTACACCAAAACAGCCGGTCAAACCCTCAGGGTTTACCGGCTTTTTTGCGTCTGCGATTTGGTGAGGCGCGAAACGGAGCTGGTAGGGCTTGCGTCGGTTTTTGGTTCCATTACTCCTCAAACCCCTGCTACACAGTTATAGCCGCTTCATGACAAGCAACTTGTCCGCCTGCAGCGACAAGTATGTGGTGTGTGGTGATACTCAAAACGCCCTAATACTACTGCACCAATTACCAGGCACTGGTGTTACTTGATGCACTGGAAGCGCAGATTCAGCACTTACCGGGGGGGTGGTTTCCACGACCTCGTCAGCGGCGTCATTGAAAAGCTGCCGGTTTAGCGTGTCCGCAAACATGGAAATGCGCAGGGTTGCGGCTGGCAAATGGCCGCACCCGGAGAGATAAAGCTACTCTGCTAACGATGCTTGCTCATCGAGATGGTTCCTGTTGGCCTTACACCCGCTCCAGCGTCTCCTCACTAGGCAGGCCATTAGCCCGGCGATTACACCTAGCGCCGATGCCGTGGCCAGTTCGACAAAGGTGTCGAGCGCTGGGGGCAGATGCGAGGCGAAGTAGCAGACCAGACCCAAGAAAAAAGCCAGCACATTGTTAATCACCGGCAGCACTTGGAGGGATAACACGATCAGCGTCACCATCAGCACAACTGGTGTGATGCTCCAAGCTCCTAGAATGGGCTCCAGTGCTGCACTAGCTCCGCCAGCGGTGATGCCGATGGCCAAGCCAATGAAGACGCAGACCATGTTAATCGCCCCGTCACGCGCCGTAATGCCGCGGGTAAAAAAGGCAATCCACCCAATAAACATGGCCCAGACAGGAGCGTCGATCAGCAGCGCGCAGAGGGTAGCGGCGAGGCAGGCCACAACCGACTCCCCGAAAATGGCCTTGAATTGATTCATATTCATAGAATGGCTCATGGCATATCAGCTCGTCGCAGATTCCAAAAGGGAAGTAAATTCAGGCAATAGCAATCTGGCAAGTAAAGGCGTCAAAATGAACGCGCAGCATGTTCCAGATTGAAATGAATGAGACAAAAATGAATGCTTATGCCTGCCTGGAATTTGATGGGTGGCAAACTGCTACGCTAGAAGATTTATTTCGCGTATCAAATCGTCGACGGCGGCGAGCATGAACTCAATCGTTGTTCCGTCGACAAATCTATCGTCCTGGATTTTTTGATTGACGCTGGCAATAACGACTTGGGGGCAGTAGACCACCCTGGAAAGCGTTGCAGAGAGCGTTTCACGTAGCTGAGATTGGGCGCGCACCCCGCCGAGCACACCGGGCGAAGAGGTCATGATCAGCACGGGTTTATTTTTTAGTGGCGAATTGAAACCGGGGCGGGAAGCCCAATCCAGCGCATTTTTCAGAACGCCAGAAGTGCCGTAGTTGTATTCAGGCGAGCAGATGATCAAACCATCGGCCTGTGATATTGCATCTTTCAGCGCGACCACGGATTGGGGCAGAGCCTGTGCTTCGAGATCACCGTTGTACATGGGAATGTCGTTCAGAGAGAAGAGGCTCATTGCTGACTGATTATCCAATCGAGTGGCGAGTGCCCTGAGTATCGCTGTATTGGTGGACTGTGAGCGTAGGCTGCCTGAGATACCGAGCAAGCGATGAACGACCGTGGCCATAAAACTTCCTTACTGCAGTGTGGTGGATATACAGAAACTGCAAAGCATGTCTCACTTAACGTGATGTGCCGATCATCACGAAAAGTGCCCGGGCAATCCGGTCACTTTTGTTCCGCCACGCATGCCGTGTGCCTTTTTGAATAACGATGTCGCCCGCCTTCACTAGGCGGCTCTCACCGTTATCTAGTTCCAGCCACATCTCGCCCTTTAGAATGATTCCGTAATCGATGGTTGCGGTGGTGTGCATACCCGGATTTTCCGGTTCAAAGCTGTCGATCAAGCCAGGCAGTGCGGTGCCCAGCTCCTCATAAGCCCGGGCACCATCGATGGGGTTTTGCATGACCGAGTCAGGTGGAAAGTTAAACATGGCGAGGCTGGTGCCTCCCTGGGGAGGAATCAGCGAAGCGTAATCAAGCGTGGGATCGCGTTCTTGTTCGAGGAGTACCGGATTCGTTGGGGTCGTCCACAACTGCGCCATGGCGTGCCCTGGGATTGAGGCAAAGGATTGGGCTCTTGGGGCGTAGTCATCTGAAACGAACACGGAGTTCCCTTGTTCATCGTGACCGGTCACGATTCTTCTTATCTTCATTGTGGGCTACTCAAAGAACACAGAGGATTTAACAGCCATGAGCGAAAAGAGGCCGCGAGTGGTGGCGGGAACCGCTCCACTCGCGGTGTTACTTCAAGGACAGATTACGTAGTTGCTGAAGCCGCCATGGCGGTTTTCGATACCGGTAATCGCGCTGTTGACGTCTTCCAGATTGAAGGCTGTGTTTTCGAAAAATGAGAGATCAAGAACCCCTGATTCAACCATGTCCGCCATGGCCTGGCCTTGTCCGGTGGTGAACCAGGCTGATCCGCTGATCTGGATGTCGTTGTCCATGATCCAGTGCAGGTCGATGGGAACTTCGCCGGCGACGGCGCCGATGTTAACCAGGTGCCCACCGCGATGGAGGGATTTAAGGGCTTGGGTCAGGCTTTCGTGTGGTGCCCCTGGGCCCAAGGCATCAATGACGACATCGACGCCTTCGCCATGGGTGACTTCAAAAGCCCATTCGTTTGTGGGAATCGTGCCGAGAGTATGAATTTCAATCCGGCCCGGGGCGGCCAGGTCTTTGACCTTTTGGAACAGCTCCTGGTTTCTGGCAGTGCCAAGGATTTTGCGAACACCCATGGCTAGCGCCAAGGCCGCGGCGCCCAGGCCGAGTGTTCCGCTGATCCCGTTGATCAGAACGGTGCTGCCGGGCCCGACGTTGGCCTTGATTAGCGCTTTATAAGCTGTGCCCAAATAACCCAGCCTTGCTGCGGTCTCGAAGCTGATGTTGCCTGGCAGTTTGACCAAGCTGTATTGGGGAGCAGGGATGTACTCGCAAAGGCCTCCGTAGGGATAGTCTTCGAACATGCGAGGACTTTTAGGAGTAAACCCGAAATAGCCGTTGAAGGTATAGGCGGTGCAGGCGATGTTGTTTCCTGCGCGGCATGGGCGGCATGAGCCGCAGTGGCGACCTGGGTTGACATAAACCCGGTCACCGACTTTGAAGTCGTAGACCTGAGATCCGACGGCTTCGATAACACCTGATGGATCAAGACCGAAAATGGCGGGAAGCTTCGGTAGTGGGTTCTGAGGGAACCACTTGACCCAATTGGTGAGAATATTGTGCAGGTTCGGGACGATCCCGCATGCCTTGATCTTTACCAGCACCTCGGTCGGACGAATCTCAGGTACAGGAACTTGCTCGATGACCATGGGTTTACCACCTTCGTAGAGACGGGCGGCGCGCATAGTTTTTGCAGTCATGATGTTCTCCAACACATATTATTTTTGTAGTGGTACGTAACCTTGGAGCACGCTTTAAATCTTAGATGTTAACGAAGTCCGTCTTCGCCCTTCGCGTCGGAGGCCGCGAGGCCGCCCAATCGGGCATGTATCCTGCCGCCCGTAGCCATGGCCAGACCAAAAGCGATTTCGCCGCGGCGAGGGCCGTCCCATACGGTCATTTCTGCAACACCAAAGTGGCTACGAACATAAGCAGCCTCTATATGCCCAAGTGGGATCATCACCCGGCAACCTGGGCCACCAATGGTCTTCGCCGCAGGAACGATCGCCTTCGGATTGCCGAGTGCTTCGCGCATAGCCCATCCACCTGCTTCGTGCCAGACAGCGCCGTGCTCCAACTCACCGTCTTCACCGACGATTGCGCCCTTGCCATAGGCCTGTACGTGCTTTGCCCCGCCTAGCGCATGGATCAGATGCTCGGACAACTCTGCCCCTAGTACTCTCAGTTCCTGCATGAACGGCAGCAGATCTTCTACATATTTACCTGCGTAGGGATTTGCTACCACGGCAGTGGCGACCGCAATCCTCAGCGGGACTGGCGAGCGGGGCCCGCCTTCGTGGAACACTTCTTCGATGTCCAGTTTGATTTTACGAACCATCACAAGCGACATGCCTAATCTCCAGAACCGAGAGCCTCAAGCGGCTCGTTATTTTTTTAAACCGGTCTTTTGCATTATGCATTTAATGATGTATGGTGCAAGTAATTCGTTTTTGTGCATAAAACAGGAGAGGCAACATGAAGCTGATTTCGTACCGCAAAGAGGGAAAGGCCCATTTCGGTGCCGTGTCCGGTGATGGGGTGGTTGAGCTGACCAGGCGTTTTGCCCAGGCTCCAGATCTCGCGTCTTTTCTAAGCGACTCTTCCTTGCTCCAGGAGGCGCGCCAGATTTTAGAATCTGTGCAACCCGACTACCCATTTTCAAGCGTCCAACTGGAGCCAGTAATACCCAACCCTGGCAAGGTGATTTGCGTCGGCATTAACTATGTCGCTCACGCCGAAGAAGCTGGCAGAAAGGTTGGGGAGTTTCCGGTGATTTTTCAGCGTTTCGCTGAAACCCTGCTTCCCCACGGAGAGCCGCTGGTAAGGCCTCATGTTTCAGAGCAATTTGATTTCGAGGCTGAGTTAGCTGTCGTGATCGGCAAAGGTGGCGCACATATCGATCCGGCGGATGCGATGGATCACGTCGCGGGTTACACCTGCTTCAACGATGCCAGTGTTCGCGACTGGCAATTCCATACGCACCAGTACGGCATGGGCAAGACCTTCAGAAAAACCGGTGCTCTGGGCCCATGGCTCATTCCGGCTTCGGAAATTTCCGATTACCGTAAACTGGTGGTGCGGGGTGTACTCAATGGCGAGCAATTACAGGAAGGGAGCCTTTCAGAACTGGCATTCGACATTCCTCATTTGATTGCGTACGTGTCGAAGGCACTTCCATGGAACCCAGGCGACATTCTGGCAACCGGTACGCCGAGCGGAATCGGCTTCAAAAGAAATCCTCCGATTTTCCTGAAACCCGGTGATGTTTTCGAGGTGGTCATCACAGAGATCGGGACGCTATCGAACGGCGTTATTGACGAAGCTTAAGCGTTGTCCTCTACAAAATCATAAAAACTGGAGGTTTCAAATGCCCGCATTACCTACAATTAATTTCACCCACTCCGGCGTGTTTTGCGCAGACCTCGATCGCATGGTCGATTTTTACTGCAGCGTCCTAGGCTTCATTGTTAGCGACCAAGGCGTCGCCTCAACAGGGCATCGGCTGTTTTTCATGACGCAGAATCCTGAACTGCATCATCAAGTCGTGCTCTTTGACGGTAAGCCTGTCGACCTGCCATTCAATCCGATCAATCAGCTTTCGTTTCTGCTGAACTCTCTGGATGACCTGAAAACGTACTATCAATTCGCCAAAAAAAGCGGCATTGAAGGGATTGCTCAGGTAGATCACGGGAACGCTTGGTCTATGTACTTCAAAGACCCTGAAGGCAACCCCATCGAGATGTACGTCGATGCGCCGTTTTACACCGCACAACCTTGCAAAGAACCACTCGATCTCGAGTTGTCGACCGAGGTCATCCTCGCCCAGACCGAAGCCATGTGTAAGCGCCGTCCTGGCTTCCAGACGCGAGAGCAATGGATGGACTCCATCCGGGCGAGGATCGAAGAGCAGCGGGTTCGAATCGGCTAACAGCATGGGAAAGGGGCAAATTATCCGCTCCGATCTGTGGATGTTAAAGCCTGGTTGATGGACGTGCACAAGCGGGTTCATCAACCAGAAGTCGCAATCGATAAAAACAAAAAGCGGAGTAGACGATGGACTACGATGTCATCATTGTTGGAATGGGGCCGGTGGGTGCCTTGTGCGCTAATCTTGCCGGCATGTGGGGGTTAAACGCTCTCGTCGTGGACAAGTCCGAAACGGTTTACACCAATCCCAGGGCCATGGGGTTTGACCACGAAGTGATGCGTGTCTTCGGCAACATTGGTTTGGCCGATGACATTGCCGAACATGTCATGCCTTATCGTCCCTCGGAGTACCGCACCACCGGTTCTCAACTGATCAAGCGCATTGATGCCGCCAAACCTCCATTTCCGCTGGGTTGGGCGCCTAATTATGTCTTTTCGCAGCCACCAGTCGAGCGTGCACTGCGCAACAAAATTGCGGACTTGAAGTCTGTAACGGTAGAGCTTGGTTCAGAGGTTCTATCGGTCAACTCCACAGACTCGCAAGCAGATGTGCGCATCCAGTCAAAAGACGGAATTGAGCGCACGGTGACTGCGGACTATGTCTTGGCGTGTGACGGAGGAACAAGCCCAATCCGCACCCGTCTAGGGTTGAAAATGGAAGATTTGAAATTCGATGAGCCGTGGCTCGTCGTTGACGTGATCCTCAATGAAGGGGCAGGCGAGAATCTCCCAAAGACCAATGTGCAGTTTTGCGAACTGGCCCGGCCTTGTACATTTGTTGTCGGGCCGGGGCAGCATCGTCGCTGGGAGTTCATGATTAATCCAGGCGAACAGCCGACGGAAATCTCACAGCCCGAAGCGATCAAGAAGTTGATCTCCCGATGGTTGCCTGAAGGCGACTATCAGCTATGGCGGGCGTCCGCTTATCGATTCCACGCACTGATCCTGGAGCAGTGGCAGGCCGATCGGGTGTTCTTCCTCGGGGACGCGGCGCACATGACACCACCCTTCCTGGCGCAAGGCATGTGCCAAGGGATTCGCGATGCGCTGAATCTGGTCTGGAAGCTCGCGCTGGTGAAGGAAGGGCTGGCAGCACCGGCGTTCCTGAATACCTACCAAACCGAACGTATTCCTCATGTTCGCCAAACCACCATGGCGGCCAAAGAGTTTGGTGGTGTGATTTGCGAACGTGACAGCGAGAAAGCAGCGATCCGGGATACTCGATTGCTCCAGCAGATGACTGAGAACCCGGGAGGTACCATCAGACAATCGCTGATTCCAGGGTTGTCTCAAGGGTTTGTCGCAAATGTTCCGCCCGCTGGCGAGCTGTTTCCTCAGCCTATGGTCATCAACCATATGGGCAAGAAGGCGCTTCTGGATGATTTTACCGGGCAGTCCTTTCGAGTGGTTATTGCGCCAGGGTTCGACGCCGACGCGTTACTGAGATGTCTGCGCAGTAACCAATCGCTTAAAGGCCTGCCCATCCAGGTTGTGCGGTTGGTCACCCCTCAGCAATCTGGCGCGCGTGCAGTTGATGATTATGAAGAGGTCGACGGTGTGCTGACGCAATGGCTTGAGCGTCGAGGCTGCAATGTGGTCATTGTGAGGCCGGATCACTACGTCTATGGCGGGGCGGTCACTGTCGCTTGGGCGATAGAGATGCTTGAGGGGATGGAGCTTGCGCTGTGGTGCAAGGGGCCTGAACAGGCTGGACAGAGTAATGGCAGCGCTTGCGATAAGACGATCAGGTTTGCGCAAGCGATAACTCTTTAAGACGCAGTACGCCCCTTGCTTCGCCCTGCCCACGAAAGCAGTTGCGAGGCGAAGGGCTGTTTTACGGAATATCGATTCGTCACGGGCTAGGTTCGGTCGTGATCGGATTACCCATTGAGTTATTGAAGTGTGGCTTGCTGGCGCTCGATAGCTTCAACAGTTCGGCCTAGGGTGTTTTGGATGTGGTTGCGCAAGAGAGTCACAGCTTTCGCGGAGTCACGTGCCAGCGCAGCATCCATCAATTCTTGATGCTCATTGCCCTTGTGCCTTGGAGTGATCCTCTGCTGGGCTGAAAACCGTCTGTAACGCTCCGCTCGGTCAAATAGGGAGTCGATCATCTTTAGCATCAGCTGTGATGGACAAGCCGCGAACAGAGCGAAGTGAAAGGCCTTATGACGGGTAGACCACTCATCATCAAGCGCGAGCGCACCGCTTCCCAGCTTTCTCTCAATCAAATTCAGGCGGTGAAACGCACCGAGCACATCGGCCTCCCACGCGTCGTCGCCATATTGGATGGCATCGCCTAGCGCTTCGCACTCCAACAGGCAGCGC
The DNA here is from genome assembly GCA_040385125.1 of Pseudomonadota bacterium. GTDB lineage: Bacteria > Pseudomonadota > Gammaproteobacteria > Pseudomonadales > Pseudomonadaceae > Aquipseudomonas. The sequence goes on from JAZKIA010000047.1 coordinate 46,859, forward strand.
ATCCGCGTAATGTCCCGAAAGTCTGTCGTGGAGATAGGTGCAACCCTGAACCCCTTGTTATCGCTGGCTTCGACGATACCGTCCTGAGTAAGTCGATTTAGGGCTTCACGGATAGGGGAGCTGCTGAGCCCATACGTTTTGGAGAGTTCGGCGACTTTGAGTTTTTCGCCCGGGGCCAGCTCGCAGCAAACAATCGCCTTTTTCATCTTCGTCAACGCGACATCGATCAGCGGACTGCTGGGTGAGGTGATCATGGTCGGATTCATCCTGAATTTGCACTAAATAGATTTTATGCGCAAAACGATCTTTAGTGCAAAGGATGAATTCCTGAATTGCGCATAAATTTCCAAGCACCGCAAGCAGAAAATCGTTGGTGACCCTGTCGGGTGCCCTAATTGGCCTTGAGCCTCTACAGAATTCGCCTCTTCTACCTCCTGAACGTTCCGTCGTTTGATCCTCCAGCCAGTTGGCACCAGATGCCTTCCTCAGGTCTTGCCCTTGTCCACGTAACGGAATACCTCCGATCGAGAATCTTCTTGACTTTAAATTTGCTCAGGATTACGTTTTGTGCACAAAGTTGTTTTGGGTGCAGTAAATTGTATTTTGCGCATATATGTTCCGGTTTACATCAATCCCGAACTAAATGTTCAAGAGGCGTGCAATGAAAGCGAAGCAGGTTCTCGAGTTGGTGGACGCCGAGTTGATGCTCGTAGCGGCCATGGAAAAAGCCGCCAAGGAGAGTTGGAAGGTATCCATGGCCGTGGTCGATGAGGCGGGTTGCTTAATGACGTTCAGAAGGCTTGATGGCGCATCCGTCTCGTCCGCCCAAACGGCCATTGATAAAGCCCGCAGCGCCGCGCTCACGGGTCGGCCGACCAAGTTTTTTGAGGACATGATCGCCGCAGGTCGGGTAGGGGCTTCGATGATTCATGGTGTTTTTCCGATCGAGGGTGGGCTTCCGATCCTTGTCGAGGGCGAGGTTGTAGGGGGATTTGCGGTCAGCGGCTTGAAGTCGCAACTGGACATCGTCCTTGTGGAGGCCGGCTTGCAAGCGTTGGCCGTCCATCAAGAACGATAAGGCGGGTAAGAAAGAAGCTCAGAGCTTTACGCGACACCCTGATGTATTCGCAGCCAAATGTTGCGAGTGGATGACCTTTTACAAAAACAAAAAAACAGGAACATCTTCATGAAAAAAGCCAACCAGCGGATCTGCCCGTTGCCGGTTTCCAGCATAGCCTGTGCGGTCAGCGCAACGGTATTGCTGAGCCTCTCAACGCCATCGCACGCCTTCCAGATCGACACCGGTAATCCCGATTTCTCGGCGACTTGGGACAATACGATCAAGTACAGCAACGCCTGGCGCGTGAACAAACTTGATCACAAAGTCGCGGTCGGCCCAGGCACGACCAACAGCAATCCCAACCTGGATGACGGAGACCGAAACTTTGATCGCGGGCTCATCTCAAATCGTCTGGACATCCTGTCCGAATTTGACCTCAAGTACAAAGATGTCGGTGCCCGTCTCAGCGCGGCTTCCTGGTACGACAATGTCTACGCCCATGACAACGATAACGACTCTCCCGGCACCGCCAACTCGGTGAGCGTCGACCACGATGAGTTCACCAGTGATACCCGTAATATCCACGAGAGAAAAACCGAAATCATGGATGCCTTTGTCTATGGCTCCAAGGAAATTGGCAGTACCTCGTTGTCCGGGCGACTGGGTCAGTTCACGCAAATCTACGGCGAAAGTCTTTTCTTTGGGGCCAACGGTATTGCCAATGCGCAGTCCACTGTCGATCTGGTGAAGCTTCAGTCAGTCCCCGGATCCCAGTTCAAGGAAATCTTGATGCCCACCAAGCAGGTGTCAGGTAACTGGCAACTGAGCGATACAGTCAGCGTCGGCGCCTACTACCAATTTGAGTGGAACAAAACCCGTCTTCCAGCAGCCGGCAGCTACTTTAGTGGCGCGGATTTTGTTGGCGAAGGTGGCGAGCGCGTGTTCTTCCCCACCGGCGCGCTACTCCATGGCAAGGACAAAGAGGCCAGGGATTCAGGACAGTTTGGGGCGCAACTGAAGTTCGCCGTCGAGGACTGGGAATTTGGTTTGTACGCCGCGAAATATCACGAAAAGACTCCGGTATTTTACTTCCGTCCGGCCGCGCTGGTGCCCGGCGCAGATGACACGTTCATCAATATTTATCCCGAAGACATAAAGGTGTTCGGCGCAAGTTTCAGCACCTTGGTCGGCGAAGCTAACATCGCCGGTGAAACGTCGATAAGGCTCGATACTCCGTTGGCAGGGGTGGGCGGCACAATCATTACCGGTCTGGATTCTGACAACGACTCCAACCCAGCCTATCCCATAGGCCGGTCGTGGCATGCCCAGGTGTCGATGGTCAATGTGTATGGCGGATCCGCGCTGTGGGACGGTGCTGCGTTTGTTGGTGAACTGGCATTCAACCGGCGTCTGAGTGTTACCAAAAATGCCGATCAGTTGGATCCCAACTCGACTCGTGATGCTTTCGCGCTACGTTTTACGTTTGAGCCTCAGTATTTTCAGGTTTTCCCTGGGATCGACGTTCAAGCCCCGGTCACCATTGGCTACAACCCGTCCGGCCGTTCCTCCGTTACACCTCAAGCGTTTGGCCCCGAACATGGTGGAGATCTGACGCTGGGCCTCAAGGCCGATTACAAGAAGCAGTGGTACACCTCGCTGACCTACACCAGCTTCTTTGGTGAAGCCGGGCCCATCATCAACTCCTCCAATTCATACACCTACCAGCAAAACATGAAAGATCGGGATTTCGTGGCGTTTTCGATTCAGCGAACCTTTTAAGTAAAGAACAGGCGGGTATGACAATGACAAAAATTAAACTGCTGCTGCTTTCCACTCTGTCGATCTCTATGTGTGCCAGCACCGCCTTCGCTGCGGTGAGCCCCGATGAGGCGGCGAAGCTCAAGACCACCTTGACGCCCTTGGGCGCCGAAAAAGCCGGAAATTCCGATGGTTCCATTCCCGCATGGACGGGTGGATTGACCAAGGATGTTGCGGGGGCCAAATTTGGCGATGTGCCTGCTGATCCCTTCCCCGGCGAAAAGCCGCTGCTGAAGATCACCGCGAAGAACGCGGCGCAGTACGCGGACAAATTGAGCGAAGGTACTAAAGCGCTGCTGGCCAAATACCCTGACACCTTCCATATCGATGTGTACCCGACCCACCGCACTGCCGCGGCACCTGACAGCGTTTATCAAAACACTTTCGCCAACGCCACCCGTTGCAAGACGACCAGTAACGGATTGTCGGTGGAGGGGTGTTACGGCGGCATTCCATTCCCTATCCCGAAAACTGGTAATGAGGTCATCTGGAATTTTCTGCTTCGGGTAGAGGCGGAGTCCATTCAGATGGGGTATGCCAACGTCATTGGCAATGCTGACGGAACTCGAACGCTGGCCAGCCGTGGCGTTGAGAACTGGCAGTACCCGTTCTACTACAAGGATGGGAGCGTGGATAAATGGTCGGGGCAGTATGCGTTGCTGCGTTTCCTGACTAACGAACCACCGTTCAAGGCTGGGGAGTCGTTGGTTACACACGACAGTATCAACGCGCAACAACCACGGGATGCCTGGCAATATCTGGTAGGACAACGTCGCGTGCGTCGCGCGCCCACCGTTGGTTATGACACACCAGACTTCGTTGCGTCGGGCGCCAACTATTTCGATGAGGTTCATGGCTTCATCGGTCATCCTGATCGCTACGACTGGAAGCTGGTTGGCAAAAAAGAGATGTACATCCCTTACAACGACAATAAATTCAACGCCGAGAAACCAGACGATGCATTTGCGGCTAACCACCTCAATCCGGACAAGGTGCGCTGGGAACTGCATCGTGTCTGGGAGCTTGAGGCCACTGTTGCTCCGGGTAAACGCCATGCAGTGCCCAAGCGCAAATTCTTCATCGATGAAGACAGCTGGACGGTGTCGCTGGTGGATGGTTACGACGCCGAGGGCAAACTGTGGCGCGTTTCCCAAGTGCTTCCATTCGTTGTTCCTTCCATCCCAGCGGTGGTTGTGAAACCAGTGGTGATCTACAACCTGCAAGCCAAGACGTACAGCGTCGTGCAAAGCCTCAACGGCGAAACTTATAGCGTCATACCGCGCAAGCCCGAGAACTTCTTTACCGGTAACTCGGTAGCGTCCGGGTCAGTGCGCTGAGCCTCGAAACAACTTATTCAAACTTGTGTTCCATGGACGCAGAGTCACTGACGCTGTGTCCACTGAACCGCATCATCGAGGCTCGCAAATGCGTATTCAAACATCCAGGCTTTTACATAAACATTCGTTCAAGGCATTCATGCTGAGCATGTCGATTGTGACGGCGTTCTCTAGCACAGCTGCGGTGGCACAAACAGATGGATTGGCGGTGCAGCCATCGATCACCAGTACCATGGCTACCCAATCGGTCATGCTGAGCGTTGCGCGTGCAGGGCAACGCCTGGTGGCTGTCGGCGAAAGGGGATTCATCATCGTCTCGGACGACAATGGCGCGACCTGGAGGCAAGTCAGTTCCCCCGTCAGCATGACGCTAGTCAAGGTTCGATTCATTGATGATCTCCAAGGCTGGACGGTCGGGCATGCCGGGGTTGTCTTGCACAGTCAGGATGGCGGCCTGACCTGGATCAAGCAGCTTGATGGTGTCCAGGCGGCCGAGATCGAATTGCAGGAAGCCACGCTCGCTACGCAGAGTTCCGACGATGCAGCGAAGGCGCAGGAGCGTCTCGCTCAGGCACAGCAACTCATTGACGAAGGCCCTGACAAGCCGTTGCTCGATCTGCTTTTCCTCGACGCCAAAAACGGGCTGGTGGTGGGCGCTTACGGTCTCGCGTTTGTCACTCACGATGGCGGGCTCAGCTGGCAATCCATTCGTTCCCGTATCGACAACCCTTCCGGATTGCATCTCTACAGCATCGAGCGGGTGGGGGCTGACCTCTTTATCGCAGGCGAGCAGGGCACGTTATTGCGGTCGAGCGACGAGGGACATACCTTCGAGTCGCTGGCTTCGCCTTATGAGGGCACGACCTTCGGGCTTCAGGCGACCGACAGCGGATCGATCCTGGCGTTTGGGCTTCGTGGAAAAGCCTTCGAGTCCAAGGATCGCGGCGATACCTGGCAGCGTCTTGATACCTTGCAGCCCGTCACGTTGACCAGTGGGTTGCGTCTTGATGATGGCTCGGTACTCCTCGCCGATGAGTCTGGAAGAGTGTTGCGCTTCGCAGATGGCGATACCAAAGCCTCTGTCCTGCAGGTGACTCAACCCAGTTACTTCACAGGCATGGCGCAAGCCGCGAACGGTGACCTGATCATCAGTAGTGCACGCGGCATGCTGTCATCCGCCGTTGCAGTGGAATCGCCGGAGCACGATCAATGAACAGCTTTACTCGTTCCGCCGAGCATAAAACCATTCCGAAACCAGACGACTTCGACCCTTCTTCCGGCACCCTGGTCGAGCGACTTTTGTTCAATCATCGCAGCATCATTTTAGGCATCTGTGTGTTGCTCAGTCTGGTGCTCGGCTACCAAGCGCTGAGTTTGAAGCTCAATGCGGCCTTCGAAAAAATGATCCCGACGGATCACCCTTATGTACAAAACTACCTGAAGAATCGTGGCCAGCTGGGCGAAGGTGGCAACACCTTGCGGATTGCGATCGAGGCCAAACAGGGCAGCATTTTTGATGCCACATATCTGGAAACGGTCAAGAAAATCAACGATGAGGTTTTTTTACTTTCTGGTGTCGACCGGTCATACATGAAGTCTCTGTGGACTCCGGCGACCCGCTGGATCGGCGTGACGGAGGAGGGGTTCGACGGTGGACCGGTTATACCTGACGATTACGATGGTTCTGCCAGGAGTCTGGAGCAGGTTCGGCAGAACGTCGATCGGTCGGGCGAAGTCGGCCGACTCGTAGCCTCTAACTTCAAATCCAGCATCGTACTGTTGCCCCTTCAGGAAACCGTATCGGATGACGGTAAACCTCTGGATTACAGCGCTCTGTCAGGCCAGCTCGAACAGATTCGGGCCAAGTACGAAACCGACAATATCAAAATTCACATCACCGGGTTTGCCAAGGTGGTGGGCGACCTGATTGACGGCATGCGGCAGATGCAACTGTTCTTCGCCGCGACGTTGGTGATTTGCGGCATCGTGTTGTTCTGGTACACCCGCTGTGTGCGCAGCACGTTATTGGTGCTGCTGTGCTCGATTATCGCTGTCGTCTGGTTGCTGGGGTTGCTGCCCACCTTAGGCTTTGACCTCGACCCGTATTCGATCCTCGTTCCGTTCCTGGTGTTCGCGATCGGCTTAAGTCATGGCGCCCAGAAAATGAACGGCATCATGCAGGACATCGGGCGCGGAGCCGACAAACTCGTGGCGGCACGCTTCACCTTTCGTAGACTTTTTTTGACCGGGCTGATGGCGCTGGTGGCAGACGCCGTGGGTTTTGCCGTGTTGATGATCATCAAGATTCCGGTCATTCAGGATCTCGCCGTCGCCGCGACAATCGGCGTTCTGACTTTGATTTTCACCAACCTGATTCTGCTACCGATTTTGTTGTCGTACACCGGTGTCAGCAAAGCAGCGGCTCTGCGTGAAGCGGCGAACGACAAGTTCTCGCAGTTGGATGCTCATCACACCCGGCACCCATTTTGGGCTTTTCTGGATCGATTCACCCAACGCAAATGGGCGAGCGGCGCAATCATCGTCGCGGTGATTCTGGGGGTGGCCGGTTTTGCCGTCAGTCTTCATGTGAAGATCGGAGACCTGAATCCCGGGGCACCGGAGTTGCGTCCTGAATCGCGCTACAACAGCGACAACCGCTTCATGGTCAGCAACTTCTCCGCCAGCAGCGACAAGTATGTGGTGATGGTGAAAACACCCCAATACTACTGCGCCAATTACCAGACGCTGGTAACAGTCGATGCATTGGAAGCCCAGCTTCAGCAGTTGCCGGGGGTGGTTTCGACGACGTCTTTAGCGGCGCTGAGCAAGCAGGCCGCGGCTGGCATGAATGAAGGCAGCATGACCTGGTACGAGATACCCCGTAACCAGGGGCTATTGAATGCGATCATCACCCGCGCGCCGCGAGAGCTGTTCAACCAGAACTGCGATCTGCTGACGGTGTATGTCTACCTCACGGATCACAAGGCTGACACGCTCACCCGTGTGGCTCAGACCGTCGAGCAGTTTGCGGCGACCCACAACACCGATCAGATCCAGTTTCTGAATGCGGCAGGTAACGCCGGTATCGAAGCGGCAACCAATATCGTGGTGAAGCGTTCGAACGTTCAGATGCTGTTCATGGTGTACGCCGCCGTTATCGCGCTTTGCTTCATTACCTTCAGATCCTGGCGCGCGGTCGTGTGTACGGTGCTACCGCTGATGCTGACTTCAATTTTGTGCGAAGCCTTGATGGTGGGGCTCAACATCGGCATCAAGGTGGCGACGCTTCCGGTAATTGCTTTGGGGGTGGGCATCGGTGTGGATTACGCGCTGTATATCCTCAGCGTGACTCTCACTAACCTGCGAAACGGCTCAAGCCTTTCTGACGCTTACTACCTTGCGCTGCTTTCTACCGGCAAGGTCGTGGTGATGACGGGGATTACGCTGGGCATTGCAGTGCTCACCTGGGTGCTGTCACCTATCAAGTTCCAAGCTGACATGGGCATCTTGCTCGGGTTCATGTTCATCTGGAACATGGTGGGGGCCTTGATACTGGTTCCGGCACTCGGGCACTTTCTGCTCAAGCCAAAGCCATTAACTGTTAGCGCGTAATTTCTGACCACGAGTGCGGATTCTGCAGAGCTGGATCCGCACTTGTGGTGCATCTCAAGCTCAATAGCTCGATGAATTAAATGTAAGCAGCTGGATCCCTGCGACACCTCAATGACTGGCGTGTCTATATCGATTGCTATGCATTCAACGCTTTCGATGAGCAGCGGTTTGGGTATTTGCTCTGGTCTTGGCTACACAAATGCAAACGCCCCGAACAAGTCGGGGCGTTTGCTCAAGCCGCCTTCAGCGTGTTTTCACACAGTCTGTTGCGTTTCCTGCCACTGTTGCAGTCACAATACGGGGGGGAACGCGTTCACTCGGCGCAGTAACGACGGTGTCATGTCACCAATACCGAGTAGTCACGTTGGTGATTCGCCCGTTCCAGATCATCTCGTAATGGGCTGATTGAACAATAGATGTAACGGGTTTGGGGGGCATGAGCGCCCAGCAGTAATTACCCTGCAAGCGCACTGAGTTGTAGCGAAGCCCTGTGCAACGGGGTGTCACATCACGCCGAGCGCAGCCTTAGCCCCTCTCGTCAGCAGCTACACGTCAAAGCTGCAGTTTGTACCCCACGCCATACAGTGACTGGATCGGGTCTTCTGTGGGGCATGCCTGGGCAAGTTTGCGCCGCAGGTTGCGGATGTGGCTATCGACGGTGCGGTCGGTGACGATCCGGTGGTCGGAGTAGAGTTTGTCCAGCAGTTGGTCGCGCGAAAATACGCGGCCTGGGGCTTGGGCAAAGGTGTTGAGCAGGCGCAGCTCCACCGGCGTCAGGTCCAGCGCTACGCCATCGAAGGTGGCGCGGTAGTGCTCTTCGTCGATGTGGATGCGCGCCTGAGGCGCAGTTTCGAACGTTTGGCTGCGGCGCAGGATGGCTTTGACTCTGGCGACTACTTCGCGCGGGCTGAAAGGTTTGCAGATGTAGTCGTCAGCCCCCAGGTCGAGCCCCAGCAAGCGATCCACTTCTTCGACGCGGGCGGTGATCATGATGATCGGCACGCTGCTGAAACTGCGCAGTTCCTTGCACACTTGTAGCCCGTCACGGCCCGGCAGCATCAGGTCGAGGAGGACCAGTCGCGGGGTGTTGGCGCGTACCCAGGGCACCACGTCGAGGCCGTTGCCCAGGCAATGGGTGGCGTAGCCGGCAAGTGTCAGGTAGTCGCGCATCAGGGCTGCCAGCTTGGGCTCATCTTCAACAATCAGGATTGTGTCCATGCTTCAACCCTTGCGTGGCAGGCGCAGGCTGAGCCACAGACCGCCCAGCGGTGAGTGGTCGGCGCTCAGGCCGCCGCCGTGGGCCAGGGCAATGCTGTGGCAGATCGCCAGGCCCAGCCCGGCGCCGCCGCTGGCGCGGTTGCGCGAGGCTTCAGCGCGATAAAAACGCTCGAACAGGCGCGGCAGCTGTTGCGGATCGACGCCGGGGCCGGAGTCGATAAAGTTGATGCGCAGGTCTTCGCCCTCAATCGCCGCACTGATGCGCAGCAGACCACCAGCATCGGTATAACGCACCGCGTTTTCCAGCAGGTTGGAGAACAGTTGTTGCAGGCGCTTGGGATCGGCCTCCAGCAACAACGGCTGTGTCGGCAGGTCCAGTTCCAGGCGCAAGTGGGCCGCGTTGAAGCGCTCTTGAAACATCGCCGCCGACTCTTCCAGCAACTCGTTGAGTTCGCAGTCGCTCTTGCGGTAGGTCAGCGCACCGACATCCGCCAGCGACAGTTCGTACAGGTCGTCTACCAGTTTGCTGAGCATCCCGACTTCGCCTTGCAGTGATTTCATCGACGCGTGGTCAAGGGTGCGAACTCCGTCTTCAATGGCCTCCAGTTCGCCGCGCAAAATCGACAGCGGTGTGCGCAGTTCGTGGGAGACATCGGCCATGAATTCACGGCGCATTTTTTCGTTGCGCTCCAGGGTGTACGCCAGTTGGTTGAAGTCACGGGCCAGTTGCCCGACTTCGTCATTGGACGATACCGCCACTCGATTGCTGTACTCGCCAGCCGCGAGGCGGTGCGTGGCCGCGGCCACCCGTTTGACCGGGTCGAGCAGGGTTCTGGCGATCCACCAGGCGATCAGCATCGCCAGTAACAGTGAGATCACGCCCACGACCAGGCTGTTGCGCAGTTGGTACTGTTGAAAGCGCTCGCCGCCAGCTTCGGTAACGCTTTGGAACGGCGTAACCGCGAGCCAGCCGACGGTTTTGCCGCCGACCTCAATAGGGCGCAGCAAGGCGTCATCGGCGATGGCCGGGTAGCCGGTGACGCGTTTTTTGTCCTGATCAAGCAGGGCGATGCGGAACAGGGCGCCGGTGAGGTCGGAAGGCAGCGGCGTTTTAAGCTCGCGGAGCGCTTCTTTTTGCTCGTCCGGGTCCGGGCGCATGATGTCGAACCACAGGCCGGGTTCGTGCCGCAGGAATTCCCAACTGCCTTCACGTTCATAGGCGCTGGCCAGGCGCGGTAATACGGGGGCCATGCGTTCCAGTGCCTGCTCGTTGAGGTAGCCGAGAAACCCTCGGCCAAAGCTCCAGCTGGTGGCCAGGCCCATGCTGAGGATGACGAACAGTACGCTGGCCAGAACCGCACTAAACAGCTTGGTGGAGATACTCAGTTTCATGGGCTCGCGCGGGTCGGTGAATGGCCCGTTCATTTAGGCCCTGAGGCGACAAAGATTCAAGGGTTGTGGGCAATCTTCAATTTTCCTGCACATTTGCCTCGCAGGATGACGTTCGGCTTAAGCCACCCGTCTTGCAGAGGCAGATATGTCGTACAAACTATTCACCAAGTATTTGGTAACCATCGCCGTTGTGCTCGCTTTTGTGATCCTTCTGGTGTTGGGCGGCTGTTCGGCGGGTGATTCCGCCCCAGTGGTCCAGCCCCCTAAAGTGTCCGTGATGACTGTGCAGCTGCAGCGTCAGGCACTGACCACTGAGTTGGCTGGGCGCACCCAGGCGTTTATGGTCGCCGAGATCCGCCCGCAAGTCGGTGGCATCGTCCAGCAGCGGCTGTTTGTTGAAGGTGCGCAGGTCAAGGTCGGACAGGCTCTGTACCAATTGGACGCGGCGCCGTACAAGGCCGCACTGGCGCAGACCCAGGCAACCGCAGCCAAAGCCCGCGCCACGCTGAAGTCGGCGCAGTCCACGGCCAGGCGCGACGCGCAACTGGTGAAGATTGACGCCATCAGCCAGCAGGATAATGAAGACGCTCAGGTCAGCCTGCAGACGGCTGAGGCCGAACTGCAAGTGGCGCTGGCGGATGTCGAGACCGCGCGGATCAACCTGGCCTATACCCGCATCAGTTCGCCGGTCAGCGGCCGGATTGAAATTTCCACAGTGACGCCGGGAGCTTTGGTCGTTGCCGCGCAAGACACTGCGCTGACCACGGTGCAGCAGTTGGACCCGATCTACGTCGATGTCACGCAATCGACCACCGAGCTGTTGCGCCTCAAGCGCGATCTGGCCAGTGGTGCGCTGCAAGGCAACAGCGAAGGCGAAGCACCGGTGCTGCTCAAGCTCGACGATGGCAGCACCTATAACCACGCGGGCACGCTGAAATTCAGCGGCGTCAGTGTCAGCGAAGGCACCGGTACGGTAACTCTGCGCGCGGTGTTCGATAACCCGGAGCACCTGCTGTTGCCGGGCATGTATGTACGGGCGGTGCTGGATCAGGCGACGGATGAGCAGGCAATCCTGATCCCGCAAAAGGCCGTGACCCGCAGCGCCAGTGGCGTGACTTCGGTGCTGCTGGTGGTCAATGGCAAAGTCGAGCAGCGCGTGTTGAGCATTGACCGTGCGGTGGGCAACCAGTGGTGGGTGACTGCAGGCTTGAACGCCGGTGATCAGGTGATTGTTGAAGGTGGCCAGAAAGTCCGGGTCGGCACCGAGGTGCTGGCGCAGAACACGGACACGCGTGCCGTGCCGCCGCACGCTGCGCCCACTGCCATTGCGCAGGAGGGTTGAACATGGCGCGTTTCTTTATTGATCGACCGATTTTTGCCTGGGTGATTGCCATCGTGATCATGCTGGCGGGTGGCCTGTCGATCACCCAGTTGCCGCTTGAGCAGTACCCGGACATCGCGCCGCCGACGGTGAAAATTGCCGCGACCTACACCGGCGCCTCGGCCAAGACCGTGGAAGACTCGGTGACTCAGGTCATCGAGCAGCAAATGACCGGTATCGACAAATTGACCTATATGTCGGCCTCCAGCAGCTCGGCGGGCAGCGCCAGTATCAACCTCACCTTTGAAGCAGGCACCGACCCCGATGTGGCGCAGATGCAGGTGCAGAACAAACTGCAACAAGTCGAGTCGCGCCTGCCCAGTGCGGTGCAGAGCGAAGGCCTGACCGTGACCAAGGGCGGTTCGGACTTCTTGATGATTGCCGCGCTGGCCTCGGATAACCCGAGTGTCACCGGGACCCAGATCGGCGACTACATCTCCAGTACGTTGATCGATTCCATCGCTCGGATTGATGGCGTGGGGGAAGTCAAAACCATGGGTTCGGGCTATGCGATGCGGATCTGGCTGGACCCTGCGTTGTTGAAAAAATACGCACTGATGCCGTCCGATGTGAGCACCGCGCTGGAGGCGCAGAACACCGAAGTCTCTGCTGGCCAGCTCGGTGCCTTGCCAGCCGTGGCGGGACAGCAGTTGAATGCCACCATCAGCGCTCGGAGCAAACTGCAGACCGCTGAAGAATTTCGCAATGTGGTGGTCAAGTCCAGCAGCACCGGCGCAGTCGTACTGCTGGGTGATGTGGCGCGGGTCGAGCTGGGCAGTGACAGCTATGACGTGAATTCGGCCCTCAACGGCAAGCCTTCCGCTGCGATGGGTGTGCAGTTGGCCACGGGGGCCAATGCGCTCAAGGTCGGTGAAGCGGTCAAGGCCAGGCTCGCAGAGCTGGAGCCGTATTACCCGACCGAAATGCAGCTCAAAAACGTGATCGCCTACGACACCACGCCCTTTGTCAGCCTGTCTATTGAAGAGGTGGTCAAGGCGCTGGGCGAGGCCATCGTGCTGGTGGTGCTGATCATGTTCCTGTTCCTGCAGAACTTTCGGGCCACGCTGATCCCGGCGATCACCGTGCCGGTGGTGCTGCTGGGTACGTTTGGGGTGCTGGCGCTGTTCGGGTATTCGATCAATACCTTGACCATGTTTGCCATGGTGCTGGCCATCGGCCTGTTGGTGGATGATGCCATTGTGGTGGTGGAAAACGTCGAGCGGGTGATGAGCGAGCAAGGGCTTTCGCCCCTTGAGGCCACACGCAAGTCGATGGATGAAATCACCAGCGCACTGGTTGGCATTGCCCTGGTACTGAGCGCCGTGTTTATTCCCATGGCGTTTTTTGGTGGTTCTACCGGGATTATCTACCGTCAGTTTTCAGTGACCATCGTGTCGGCCATGGTGCTCTCGGTGCTGGTGGCCATGACCTTGACGCCCGCGTTGTGCGCAACCTTGCTCAAGCCGATCGACGCGGCAGGACACGGCCCGCAAAGCGGATTCTTTGGTTGGTTCAATCGCAATTTCGAACGCGCTGCGCAGGCTTACCAATCGCTGGTGGGCGGTATCTTGAAGCGCGGTGGCCGCAGTTTGCTGGTGTATGTGCTGGTGGTTGCGGCGATGGCGGCGGGTTATGCCAGCTTGCCGACTTCATTTTTGCCGGACGAAGATCAGGGCATCTTGATGGCTCAGGTGCAATTGCCGGTCGGCGCTACTGACGACCGCACGCAAGCGGTGCTCAAGCAGTTCGAGGATTACATCCTGCAACAGCCGGAAGTCGAGGCCATGATCAGCATCTCCGGGATGGGCATGGGCGGTAACAGCCAGAACTCGGCGCGGGCTTTTATCCGCCTCAAGGACTGGAGTGAGCGTACGGGGGCCGGACAGGATTCGGCGTCCATCGCCCAGCGTGCCACTCAGGCGCTGTCGAGTATCGGCGACGCCAATGTGTTTGTAATGCAACCGCCAGCGGTGCGTGGCCTGGGGCAGAGCTCCGGGTTTGACTTGCAACTCAAGGACCTTGCCGGCCTGGGGCACGAGGCGTTGGTGGCGGCCCGCGAGCAATTTATCGAGTTGGCGGCCAAAGACCCGCGTCTGCAAGGCGTGCGCAGTAACGGTCTGGATGACACACCGCAGCTCAAGGTCAGCATCGATGATCGCAAGGCCGGTGCCCTGAGCCTGACCACCAGCGATATCAATGCCACCTTATCCACCGCGTTGGGCGGCAGTTACGTCAATGACTTCCTCAATCAGGGGCGGGTGAAAAAGGTCTACGTGCAGGGCGAAGCGTCGGCGCGGATGCAGGCGGCGGATCTGGATCATTGGTTTGTGCGTAACAGCAACGATGAAATGGTGCCGTTTTCTTCCTTTGCCAGCAGCTCGTGGAGCTATGGCTCGCCGTTGCTGGAGCGCTACAACGGCAGCTCTTCGCTGGAGGTGGTGGGTGACCCGGCACCGGGGGTGAGTTCCGGAGCTGCGATGGATGCGGTAGAGGCCATCATCAAGCAATTGCCGGAAGGTATCAGCTACGAGTGGACTGGCCAGTCTTATCAACTGCGTTTGTCCGGTTCGCAAGCGCCGCTGCTGTACGGGATTTCGGTGTTGTTCGTGTTCTTGTGTCTGGCCGCGTTGTACGAGAGCTGGTCGGTGCCGTTCTCGGTGATGCTGGTGGTGCCGTTGGGCGTGGTTGGCGCAGTGCTGGCCACCCGGTTCAGCGGGTTGAGCAACGATGTGTACTTCCAGGTTGGGTTGTTGACCACCGTCGGGCTGGCGGCGAAGAACGCGATTTTAATCGTCGAGTTTGCCAAGCATCTGCAAGAGCAGGGCAGCAGCTTGATCGACGCCACACTGATTGCCGTACGCCAACGCCTGCGGCCGATTCTGATGACCTCGCTGGCCTTCATGTTCGGCGTGCTGCCGCTGGCCCTGAGTTCCGGCGCAGGTTCCGCCGGGCGCCAGGCCATCGGCACCGGAGTGCTGGGCGGCATGTTCACCGCCACGTTGCTGGGGATCTTCTTTGTACCGTTGTTCTTCGTGATGATCCGTCGACGTTTCAGTCGTGTTTCAGCGCCGTCGACTTCCATCACCACTGACCGTACAGGTGAAGCATGATCAGGTTTTATAGCGTGGCACTGGTCGCTGCATTGGCGCTGCTGGGTGGCTGTATCAATCTGGCGCCGACCTATGAGCGCCCCGAGGCTCCGGTGGCTGAGCAATGGCTGCCTGGCGCCAGTACGCCCAAGGGCCAGGTGGCGGCGGATATTCAATGGCAGCAGTTTTTCACCGATACGCGTCTGGCGCAGTTGCAGACCCTGGCCCTGGCCAACAACCGCGACCTGCGGCTGGCCAGCCTGAACATTGAAAAGGCTCAGGCGCAGTACCGCATCCAGCGTGCGGCGGCGTTTCCGGGGATCGACGCGAGCGTGAGCGGCACCCACAGCCGCACCACCAGCAGCGGTGTGGCAAGTACCAGCCACAGTTACAGCGCGCAGTTGGGGTTGAGCAGCTACGAGCTGGATGTTTTCGGTCGGGTGCAGAACCTGCAGGACGAAGCGCTGCAAGCCTATTTGGCGCTGGCCGAAACCCGGCGCAGCACCCAGATCAGCCTGGTGGCCGAAGTCGGCACCGCTTGGTTAACGCTGGCGGCGGACAACGAGCGGTTGAAGCTGGCGCAAGAAACCTTGAGCAGCCAGCAGTCGACCTATGAATTGACTCAGCGCAGCCATGCCTTGGGCGGCTCGTCGGGGCTGGCAGTGTCTGAGGCACAAACCACCGTGGAGTCGGCGCGAGTGGCTGTGGCGGAGTACGCCAGCCAGATCCTGCAGGACAAAAATGCCCTGCGTCTGCTGGTCGGCAGTGATATTCCGCACGCTTTGCTGCCCGGTGACAGCCTGCAGTCGGCGGCGATGCTGGTGCAGGTGCCGGGCGAGTTGCCATCGACCCTGTTACAGCGTCGACCGGACGTACTGGCGGCTGAGCACACCCTGATGTCGGCCAACATCGACATCGGTGCAGCGCGGGCGGCGTTCTTTCCCAGCATCACCCTGACCGCGGGTGCGGGTTCGGCCAGTTCCAGCCTGTCGAGCCTGTTCAAGGCCGGCAGCGGGGCCTGGAGCTTTGCCCCGAGCATCAGCCTGCCGATTTTTGATGCCGGGAGTAATCGCGCCACGCTGGATTCGGCCAAGGTTGAACGCGAGATACAGGTGCAGACTTATCAGCAGACCTTGCAGACGGCGTTCAGCGAAGTGGCGGATGCCTTGGCGGTGCGCAGCACGCTGGATCAACGTTTAGCGGCTCAGCAGGCGCTGACGGATGCCAGCCGCAAAAGCTTCGAGCTGTCCGACGCGTTGTACCGTGGTGGCTCGCAAAGCTACCTCGAAGCGCTGGTGGCTCAGCGGTCGCTGTACAGCGCCGAGCAGGACCTGATCACCTTGCGCCTGGCAGAACAGAGCAATCGAGTGACGCTGTACAAGGTACTGGGGGGTGGCTGGAATTAAGCCCTGGAGCGAGCAACCTGAAACATTAAACTTTTGAATCCCAAGCTTATTCTGTAGCCTTGTCGCGCTTAATAGATGGTCCGTGCCTGATAACACACATTCTCCCAGCGGGGCTCGAAGGGTCCAGAGCTGGTGGTACACTCGACTTTCGCGCAACAGCGCTTGCAGGTCTTGCGAACATGACGCAAATTTCTGAACGACTTCTGGTTCAAGCCCATCTTGATGCCAAGCAACCCAAGCCGTTGACTGAGGCACAAAGCCTCAGCCTGCGCGCGCAGATTGCCGCGCAACTTAAAGCCCGTGATGCGGTGCTGGTGGCTCACTTTTACTGCGATCCGGTGATTCAGGCCTTGGCCGAAGAAACCGGTGGCTGTGTGTCCGACTCCCTGGAAATGGCCCGCTTTGGCGCGGCCCACCCGGCCAAAACCATTTTGGTGGCCGGTGTGCGCTTTATGGGCGAGACGGCAAAAATCCTGACCCCTGAAAAACGCGTGTTGATGCCGACGCTGGAGGCCACCTGTTCACTTGACCTGGGGTGTCCGGTTGAAGAGTTTTCGGCGTTTTGCGACAAACATCCAGAGCGCACGGTGGTGGTTTATGCCAACACCTCGGCGGCGGTCAAGGCTCGAGCTGACTGGGTCGTGACCTCAAGCTGCGCGCTGGAAATCGTCGAAAGCCTGATGGATAACGGCGAGACCATCATCTGGGGCCCGGACAAGCATTTGGGGCGTTACATTCAGCGTCAGACCGGTGCTGACATGCTGCTTTGGGACGGTGCTTGTATCGTCCATGAAGAGTTCAAGTCCAAACAGCTTGAAGACATGAAGGCGCTGTACCCGGATGCAGCGATTCTGGTGCACCCGGAGTCGCCGGAAGCGGTGATTGATCTCGCAGATGCCGTGGGCTCAACCAGTCAGTTGATCGCGGCGGCGCAAAACCTGCCGAATAAAACCTTCATCGTGGCAACCGACCGTGGCATTTTTTACAAAATGCAGCAGCTGTGCCCGGACAAGGTCTTTATCGAAGCCCCAACGGCTGGTAACGGCGCGGCGTGCCGCAGTTGTGCACATTGCCCGTGGATGGCGATGAACACCCTGGAGCGCACCCTGGAGTGCCTGAAAACCGGCAGCAACGAGATCTTCGTTGACCCGGCCCTAGTGCCCCAAGCAGTGCGTCCGCTCAAGCGCATGCTGGACTTCACCCAGGCGGCTCGCTTGAAACTGGCGGGCAATGCCTGAGTCGAGGATTGTCTGGAGCGAGCTTGCTCGCGATCCGATCAGCGCGGTTTACCTGATGCACCGCGGTGCTTTCATCGCGAGCAAGCTCGACTCCTACAGATTGGTGGGCGCCGCGGATATTCTGTAGGAGCGAGCTTGCTCGCGATTCAGACGGCGCGGTATGCCGGGGCTAGTTCATCATCTCTTTCAGCGCTCGTTCCTGATCCATCAGCTCGCGCTGGCGGGCATCAAGCCTCGATGAGAGCTGGAAGTTGGTGGTGAGCTTTTTCGCAAACTCCAGATGTTTGATCGCCTGCCCAAAGTCGCCAACCAAGGCGAAGTATTCGGCGCGGGCCTGATGCAGGCCGATGATGTTGCCTGACAAGCCACGGGTCTCGGCGACCATGTACCAGATGTCCGGATCGTCAGGGCGGCTTTTGAGCAGCGCTTCCAGTGCTTTTTCGGCATCCGCGGGGCGGTTTTGCTTGAGTAGCAGGTCGACCCGAGCCTGATTGAGCGGGTAGTTGCCCGGGTACAGGGTGCGCATTCGCTCAACCCGTTGCTGAGCTTCAGCCAGGCGGTTGCTGGCCATGTCCAACTCGATTTGAGCCAGGTTGTAGGTGATGTCGTTCGGCGCCTTGTCCAGTAATAGCTTGAGGTTGGCGCGGGCGTCATTGAATTGGCTGCCTTTGATTTGGGCAATCGCCAGACCGTACCGAGCTACATCATTTTTTGGATTCTCATCGAGCTGCACGCGGAAGCGTTTGGCAGCTATGCCGGGGGTTTCTTCGTAGTTGAGTTGCACGCGGGCGCGAATCAACTGATACCGCAGGCTGTCCTCGGTGCCGCCGATCTTGGCTTGCTCGGCGCGGTTGCGGGTGTCCGCAATACGCGATTCGGTCACCGGGTGAGTCAGCAAAAACTCAGGTGGCCTGCCGTCAAACCGGTACTGGCGCATCAAACGCTCAAACATGCTGGGCATGGAGCGTGGGTCGTAGCCGGCCTTTTCCAAATTGAGAATGCCGACGCGGTCGGCTTCTTGCTCGTTCTGTCGTGAGAAGCGCCGCTGTTCTTGCATGGCTGCAGCCTGGGTGCCGGCAATCGCGGCAATACCCGCATCACCCGCGCCTGAGGCGGCTAGAACGATCCCGGCCAGCAAGGCGGCCATCATCGGCAGTTGCATGCGTTGCTGAGCTTCTACGCCGCGTGCGAAGTGGCGTTGCGACAAGTGAGCCAGTTCGTGGGCCATGACCGAGGCATATTCGCCTTCGGTCTGTGCATTGAGGAACAGGCCGCCGTTGACCCCGATGATCCCGCCAGGTGCTGCAAAGGCGTTGAGTTGCGGGCTGTTGATCAGGATGAACTCGAGCCGTCGGTCTTGAACCTGACTGGTTTCGACCAGTTTGTAGACGCTGGTCTCAACGTAATCCTTGAGCTGCGGGTCGTTGAGTTGTGACACCTGGCCGCGCAGCATACTCAACCAGGCGCGGCCCAGTTGGTACTCTTGTTGCGGCGAAACGATGGACGAACTGGCGTCACCCAGAGACGGCAAATCGTCGGCGAAGCTCGGCGAAGCGAGCAGGCAAGCGAGCGTCAACAGGGTAGGGCGCAGAAAGGTCATGCACAAGGCTCTGGTTTTGGTAAAGCGCTCACTGTAGCTGGACACTCGACCGACGACCAGTAGCGGGTTGGCTTGGGGTATTCTAACCGGCCAAAAAATACCAACCGTGATGCAATGTCCTTCACTTAAAGTCAGTGCCCCCTAACGGTGGGAGAGCTAACAGCATTGCAACCCTGTGGGTCTAAGGAAGTAATAGATGACTGATGCGCTGGCGCATGATGCCGAACTGGATGCAACGGGCTTGAGTTGCCCATTGCCATTGCTCAAAGCCAAGATGGAGCTGAACCGTCTGGTCAGTGGTCAGATCCTTAAAGTGATCGCCACCGACGCGGGTTCGCAACGTGACTTTCGCAGCTTCGCGCGCCTGGCCGGGCATGAGCTGCTGCGTGAAGAAGAGGCCGCCGGCACCTATCGCTATTGGTTACGCAAGGCGTGAGTCCGGCACATAGTTCTATATACCACCTCGGCGGGCTGACGGTTTTTTAGGCTACGCGTTCAAATCCTCGGATAGGAACGCCCATGTCAGCTACTGACGAACCGATCAGCCTCGAACAATCCATTACCGACTTCTATGCCCACAACCACCCGGACTTTGCGGTCAACGAGTCACCAACCAAGGCCGAGAAGGTGCTGCGCCTGCTGGGCTGGTTCGCCGGACTGGTGGCGACCTCCGGTATAGACGTCGATCGTTGGCATGACCGACATTTCATCACTGCCTTCAGCACTCAGGCCATCGTGCAGCAGAACATTGCACGCCTGATTGGCGCCTCTGCGGGGGACATCAAGCCGGCCTCCGTACGCAAGGTCTTGAGCGACTTGAGCATCAACGTCTGGGATGCACTGGCGCCCGGCGTGACATACCCGGCCGAGACGCCGCATGTTGATGCCAGAAACCACTTCAAGCAGACCTTGATCGATGAGCTGAAGCGGCGTAGCCAGCAGCCGCTGGCAGAGTACGCTTGGGCTTTTCTGGCCAACCTTGTCGACGACTGCATGCTGTACCGTTACCAGCGCACGTGGGTCCTGACCCTGCGCATGGATCCTTCGCCGATGGCGTTGCTGATGCCCCAAGTGGCGCTGCTACCCTTGTTGCAGAACGAAATGAGGCAAGCGTTTCCAACCTTTCCCGTACTCGCAACCCTCAAGGATTTCGATCAGGTACTCGTGAACAAGATTCACGCTGCGCCAGCAGAAACGCAAAACTTGGCCTCAATCGTGTTGGTCAGCCTGACCAAGGCAGAGGTCTTTCATCTTGAGAGCACTTATGCGCTTTGCTATAGCCGCTCCGGTTCCGAGGTGTGTGAGCCACTGGTGGTCACGGGTGGGGAACTCAACGCGTTCACGGCCCGCATTCAGGCGATCGGCGAAGGCCCAGTCTCCAATGTTTATCTCAGCAAAATTGCCGAAGCCTATGACCGGCGTCTGGCGTTGCAAGCGCGTCTTGCCAGTGCCGACGCCATGTTGCAACCCGATCACTTCGAGGTATTACGCAAGGTCTGGAACGTCCGTGACGTGGGGACACTTTACGGCGACGCTTCGACTGCCGAGGCGGGGCAACGGATACAAATAGTAGGGGTGGGTATCAAGGTGCCCGCCAGCAAAAGCCTACCGTTGCACGGCGTGCTGGTTATCGGGACACGTGCTGACACGAATGCCTTTCTGGTGGCGCCGCATGTGGGCATCGAAGTGTTTGCCAATCTGGCGACACTCCGGGCCGAGCTGGAGCGGCAGTTTAGCCAGCCGGCCCTGATGCGGCCCTGGCTCTGTTACCTGCACGCGCTGGACCGGGGGCTTGCCGGTTTTCACGACCCCTCCGTGAAAAAGGGTTGCACACTCACTCACAAGTGGCTCAAGGGCGATGTATTCGAGTATCTGGCACATGGCAGTCTGAAACGACTGGCCAGTGACCTGGCGCAGACCTATCAGCAAACCTGCGAGGGCGGTTCCATCGGGTCGCTGAGCGCACTGGCAGATCGCATCAGTCAGTTGCTGTTCGCCGATAGCGCATGGGTCACCGAGGCGCTGGCGCAGCGGACTTACAGGTTTATCGAAACCCACGGCCAAGAACCCACTTTGCAAGCCTGGCACTTGCAGGGCCGCCCTGGCGTGGCACTGCCGTTGTCAGGATTGCCTGAGGTTTTAACCCTGTCGCAGGTGTTCCGGACACTGCCACCCAAGGCGGCTGAGCCGGTGCCTGACGATGTACATGTCGGTATTGCCCGCAGCTACTTTGCGACGCCGCAGGTCACGCAGATAGCGGACAGTGTTCTCGACGCTTTGCCCGACTACCATCGGCCCGAACCAGGCGCATTGCCAGCCCTGGCAATGCGCCTGGTTCGATGGCTCAGTGACACCCCGGCAGGCTTGCGTGAGTTATCGGGTGTCAATCAAAGCCAACGTTACAAAGTCTTCCAGTTCGTGGCGGCATTGCGCAAGCAGGCAGGGTACGCCACCGCTTTCGATCACTTGTCTGCCACCAATGCGCTGGTGATGTCCCAAGAGCCGCTCTCGATCTCTCCAGAAAGTGCTTTTACCTGTGACGACTGGATCAGTGCCCAGAACGTGACGCATGCCTGGCGACGGAGTGTGGTGCACCGGTACATTAAAGGCCGTGGCACTGCGCCAGATGTGGATACCCTCTGTACCTTCCTCGATGCGCCTCAGGCTTTTGAACTCGCTCAAGCGAGGCCACATCATCTTGTTGATGAAGTTAACCCGTTGCTGAGCGCGATCATCGACTCGCCAGCCTTCCATCAGTTGGCAGAAGCACTGCTCAAACCCGCGGGCTGGCCAGCGGATACCAGTTCTGAGCGCCGTCAGGCTCTGGCGCTCTCGGCCGTCACCGATTACCTGTATCCGGCCGCCACTCACCGTGCTGGCTATTTGTGCGGTTTCAATCTCTACGATCCGACCTTGAAAGACCATTGTTGGCATCAGGTTCGCGAGGATGTATGGGTTCATCTGCGCAGGCACTTCGCCGGGTATTCGCCCCAGGCCATCAGTCTGGCCGCCGCCCTGTTGCTACGCCGTTATGAACCGGCATTGCTGGTCCGGGGCATTCCAGACACGCTGTTGTATGGCCATACCCCGAGTGCGGTGGACTTTCGCCATGCCGTGGCCATGGCGCAGGCAACAGTGCCAGGGCTCGCGTGGCGCAAGAGCTTCGCCGAACTTGAAACCCTGTTCCAGACTGTCCTGAACCAACCGATGACGGCGGTGCAACAAGCGGCCTGCGCGGCTCTACGAAACGACCCTTCGATCTATTTCGCCATGTGCCGGGGGGCGCTGAGCGCCCGCAGCCTGGATGAGGTGTCCGATGACGCTGCGCAACAGGCCATCGCATTCACCCTTGAAGATGGCAATCGGCGGGAGAACACTTTGAACGCCCTGTTGGAGCCGCCGCCGGACCGGGAAGAGATGGCGCGCCAACAGCTCAAGATCGATGCGCCCCTGATTGATCCAGACACGAAAAAGAACGCTAGCCTGGCCGAGAAGGAGCGGTTGAAGCATTTCAAGATCAGATTCATTCAGTGGCTTGGCAGCGTGGCCCGTCCACCCGAGCGGCCCGGCCCGGTCATGACCAATGTCGAGCGCTACATGACCGATGTGGACGGCTACAGCCTCGATGATCACGAACTGGGCTTCGAGAGTAAGCACCTCGGTGGGGCGGCGTTGTCCAGGCGCTTCAATGAGGCCTACGACGGCTTCATACAGACCTATGGCATCGCTCAGCAGCAAAAGATGAAAGACGCCATTCTGGATCTGCCTGCGGATCAACGTCGGGATGTGTTGTCTGCGAGCCAATTTGTGTCGGTGAATTTCAAGGACGCCGAGGGCAACGTGAAGCCAGGGTATTTTGGTTTGCTCGCAGTGGGAACCCATTACATTTACGAGCTGTTTTGTCCCTCAGGCACGATTCGCAAAGTGTCCATTGAAACAGGTCCTGATGTTCGAACCTACGAATACAGAGACAAGAACGTCGAAGAAAATATGCGGCCGCATATTCATAAGGTTACTGGATTGCCCGCGCTGGATATGGGGGCTCACACCGAAGGGCGCGAAAGCGCCACGCTTGAACGGGGTGAAACACTCAGCTACCTGTTCACCAATTCCCCTCACGCAGGCACGGAGCTTGATCATGTCGAACAGCTTTGCAAGCGGATGGTGGACACACACTTCATAAAAGTTATTAGCCTGTTACGGACTTTCTACGTGCGTCGTACGGCGTTGGAGCGCTATTACCAAATATGGAATGACCATATCGATGTGCCCCTGGTTTTCATCGTGCCCTTTTATTCGCTTTATCTGGACATCAAGAAACATCAGGTGGGTGTCGGCACGGTCGTGTTTGCCGCGCTGGAGCTGATCACTTTCCTGCTTCCGTTCAGAGGTGCATTCAGGGCCGGGTATAGCGCATCGGTCACGCTCGGCAAGGTGGTCGCCCGCTCCACCAGCCTGGGCGTGTCGAAGGTTGCCCTTGGGCTGGCCAAGGCGCATGTGGCCGTCCCGGTGTTCACCAAGGTGTTGGTGACAGGCGTCATCGAAGCGCTGAATCCGGTTCCGTGGGCACTGCTTGCCCTGCTTGGCAGCGCCGGGTGGAGGGGGGTCAAGGCGTTGAATGAAACGCTTTGGCGCCTGCAACAAACGCATATCCATCTGAGGACTGCCTATGTATTGGCGACGCAGCTAACCCGTTATACCGGGTGGCAGAGCAAGATGACGGCCGCAAGCAGGCGGCTCAGTCTGCCATCGACTTCTTTGGCCCGCACCGATGCGGTGGCACAGGGCTTTTTGGCGGATTTCAGCTGGGGCAACCGCAAGCTGAACATCGCCGACCAGGTGGATTTTCATGCGCGGGACGTGGACCTCGCGGGTGCGTTGTTTCAGAACAACGTCTACCGCTTGGGTGCCGACGAATACATTCGCATGCAAGGCAACCTGTATCAGGTGTTGCGCACGCCGCAGGCCGGATGGCGGATCGTACGTGGCGAGCGTGCCGGGCCGGCGGTGGCGTACGCCCAGGCGGAACAGCAATGGCGACTGGCCCAGGGTGGGTTGTCTGGCGGGATGCTTCCGGTAGCTTCCCAGCGGTCTTCGCCATTGCGTCAGGTCACTGTCACCCTGCCCATGGATGGAGTGGCGGGGACCGCTCCCGATTATCACGTGCTGATCGCTAATGAGCAGGTCTACGTCATTTACGATACCCATGAGGGCGGGTGGCGGGAGAGGAGTGATGATTTGTTCGGTGCCATGGTCTGGCGCGACGCGCAAGGGCACTGGCAACGCAGTACGGTCGTCGAGTTCCGTAACAGACCTCAAGCATTGGCCCCGGCGGCACATGTGCGTACCGTCGAGCTGCCTCGAATTCCCGAGGTGCCGCTGCAGGTTGAGCCTATTGCGGCCATGGTCCATTACATCTGGTTAGGACGTCTGCCTCTCGGGCAAGAAGCCTTGGCCAGCATGGCCGCCAATGCGAGGAATATGTCTGGTTTTCAGAGCATTCTGCATGTGGATCTCGATGCAGAGGCTTTGCACAGGCTGGTGATCGAAACGGCCGAAATTCCTGGGTTACAGGTCATGAACCTGAGCGACGAACCCTTTTTCCTGAACCTGGCAGGCACGCCGCTGGGTGAGCAATATCGTCATATCATCGGTGCGGCGCAGCCGTACTACCCGGCGGCTTCTCAAGTGCTGCGCTATCCCTTGATCAATGCCTACGGCGGTATCTACCTGGACCTCGACAACGTTTTAGTGGGGGGATTGGAGCCTGGCAATCTGACCAGCACCCGCAACGGAATTTTATTGGGCAGTTGGGTCGACTCACCGCTGGGTTCCGGTTATGAGCCGAGCCGGTTCGCCAGCCTTCGGGACAATCCGGTGTTGCAAGCCATCTCTGCGGAGATGACGCAACGCTATCAAGCCTCAAGGGCTCACTACGACAGCACCGCGCCCAGGGAAACCAGCCTCCAGAGGCTGAACTTTTATCGTGAGCATTCCCGGCTGACGGGTGTGGAACTATTCAATCAGGTCCTGGCCCAGACCTCGGCTTATGTGACCCTGCCGCAATTGGGGCTGAGGGGTACGTTTGGCGTCTACGACTGGTCGTATGAGTTAAGCCTTTACCACGCCAGCGTGCATTTTTTCCCCTTTGCCACACGTTACAGGGTCCAGACAACTCGACCTCCATACTGGCAGCATGCGTTGGAGCCGTTCGCCGAGCCGCCTCCAGAACTCGTGTTGCTGGCGCGAATGCAAGCGCTCAACGTTCCCGGCACGCCCTCCACAACGTTGACCACCCTGCGTGCGCAGGGGCGCAGCGATGACGCCATTGCTCAGACCTTATCGACAATGGAGTTCCAGCGCGCCCAACTGGCGGAGATCCTTGATTATTGGCAATTTGAATTGGCTTACCTCTATGGTGGCCCAATGCACTACGCCCGCGGGTACCGAGGTTTAATGACCCACTGGCAGGTCAATACCTGGGCGGTTGAGCTAAACCAGCCTTGGGTGGCCTTGCGACTGGGCGGTGCAAGTCTGGAAATGTTTCCATCCCTGCCGTCCTTTTTCGACCGGAGTGTGCGCGGCCTGCATTTGAGGCCGATAGGCCGCATGTTTAACACGCAGTATCTAAGTCGGTTCAGTAACCTCTCCAGTCTGGAGATCGACTGCGAGAGCATGAGGGATTTAAGTATTCCGCGTCCTGATCAGGTGCCCCGGCTGACTCACCTGAGCCTGCGCAATTCGGAGTCCGTCGCTCGTTACTTGGGTCAGATACGAAATATCAGGACGCTGCAAAGCCTCGACCTTACTGGCGCGGGAAGATCCAGTGTGCCCCTGGTCCTGGACCTGACGGGGTTCAACCTGCGCTCAATCGTTCTGGACAGGTGCAATCTCATTGGCTTCCCACGAGGCAATTTCACTGAAACCGAACTGTTGTCCCTGGCCGACAACTCCATCATGGTTGTGCCTGATGAGATCCTGGATGCCCTGGCCACCTCTGCCGGGCAGTTGGAGGTGGTATTGCGGGGTAATACACTGTCCCGGGACACTCAGGCGCGGGTGCTGTTTGCCATGCAGGAAAGTCGTCGATACCGGTTCACTCTCGACGAGACGCAGGTATCCAGCGATCTGCGTCGCCAAGCCGACAACTGGAGAGCGGAAGCGATACAAATTCGCGAGGTTTTCACTCAGTGGGAGCAGGCGAGCAGCTCCACCCGGCCGGTGACCAATGCTGTTGTCGAGGCCCGCAGGCTGCTGGGCGAGCGCATGCTGGAAGCGCACAGATCCTACCGCAGGGGTGACAGAGGCACGCAGCTGACCCTGGAACAGCTGTCGGAACTGCCCCCTGCCCATCTGCCGGTGCAAGTCTACCAAGGAGTATTTCACCTGGAGCTGATCCGTCCCGCTCTGGGTGTCAGTGAGTTGGGTCAGTTTATCCAGCGCTTTCAGTCTCTGGATCGTCTGGTTATCAGAGGCCCGTCGAGCGCAATGACTCGTTTGCCCGAAACGATCCAAAACCTGCCGCACCTTTACAGTCTGGATGCCGTGAACCTGGGGATTACCATCGATCAGCAGGCAATGGACCAGTTCCGTGGCATGAGACACCTTGCACACCTCGATCTGCGCGGTAACCGCCTGGGTCAGATTGACAACGCAGATAACCTTTTCGATCATCGTGGGAACGAAGCCGTCCTCATTCTCAGAAACATGAATATTGAGCATTTCCCTGAGTGGATAGACTCACCGTTACTGTCGAGGTTGTATGAGCTTGACCTTTCCAATAATCGATTTACTGATATCCCCGAACATGTGTTCCGCTATGACCCGGACGGGTATACGGAGGTAACACTCAGAGACAACCCGCTGGTGGAGGAAGTGTCTCAGCGGTTGATCGATTTGGAGGCGAGAGCGCCGGATTCTGGCCCTCGTTTCAGCTTTTATCTGGATTATCAGGATGCTCAACCTCTGCTCCATGGCCACCTCGCGCCGCAAGCGGCTCCTGCTGTTGATGCAGCCCCTTGGCTCGCGGGGCCAGACGGACCAGAAAACGCACGTCGGAGCCTGATATGGAGCGGCATCGAACAACAAGCAGACGCTCCGTACCTGATGATGATGGTCAGCCAGCTATCGGAGACTGCTGACTTCCGCAGCAGCACGCGCAGACCCGAGTTGATCGAATCGGTCTGGGTGGTTCTTGAGCAGGCCCAGGGTAGCGCGACCTTGCGCCGCCGCTTGAACGAGATGGCTGAGGAGGGCGCGCGTGCGCGTGCGCGATTAGATACCTGTGTCGATGGGGTGCGTGCCGAATTCGCCCGCATCGAAACTGAGGCTATGGTGCATCAGGGCGTACCGCCGGGTGTGCCGGCAGAGCAACGAGGTGCCCACCTCTACCGTCTGCTGCAAGGTAAGTACCGTGCCGATGCCGTCGAGATCATTGCCAACCGGCAGGCAGGTAGCCGCGATGTGGCGGAGGTGCGCCTGGCTTACTTGATTGGTATGCGTCAGGCGCTCGGTCTGCTTGCCGGGCCGCGGACCATGGCCTTTCCGGTTATTGCCGCATTGCGAGATGACGAACTGTCTGGCGTGGAACGGCAAGTGATCCGGGAGGAAAATCAGGGAGGCTTACTCGACTATGCTCCGCTGCAGCCCTTCTGGGGCCGCTACTTGCGTGAACAGTACGCCAATCGCTTCGCCAGCCTTGAGGCCATATATCAGCAGCGTGTGCTGGATGTTGATGACCACTTTCCCGCAGACAGCAATACGGAGCGTGAGGTTCGCATAAGGGCAATGGAGAGGGAATACGAGCAGGAACAAGACGCACTGATACGCCAGCTAACCCTGGAGGAGGGTAATGCGTTTCAGGCCGCGGGCGGCCTGCCGCCAGCTTAGTTATCGACGCCGAGGTCGGCGAAGGTCAGTAAATCCGGCAGCAAAAAAAACGCCGCATCCCCTGTTGGGTCTGCGGCGTTTTTATTTAACTAACAGCCTTGCCGACATATCGGGGGCTGTTCGTTACTGCATCAGCTTACGCTTGAATAACCGGGATATTGGCGTTGGCAGCCGCTTCACGGAATTCGGCGATCTGATCAAAGCTCAGGTAGCGGTACACGTCCGCTGCCATGGTGTTGATCTCTGCCGCGTAGACCATGTATTCCTCTACGGTTGGCAGGCGACCCAGGATCGAGGCCACAGACGCCAACTCAGCCGAAGCCAGGTAAACGTTCGCGCCGTCACCCAGACGGTTCGGGAAGTTACGGGTCGACGTCGACACCACGGTGGAGTTCGGCTCAACGCGTGCCTGGTTACCCATGCACAGCGAGCAGCCTGGCATCTCCATGCGTGCACCTGCTTTGCCGAAGATGCCGTAGTAGCCTTCTTCAGTCAGTTGGTGAGCGTCCATTTTGGTCGGCGGCGACAGCCACAGACGGGTTGGCAGCTGACCTTTGACCTTGTCCAGCAACTTGCCCGCAGCGCGGAAGTGGCCGATGTTGGTCATGCACGAACCGATGAACACTTCGTCGATTTTCTCGCCAGTCACGCTGGACAGCAGACGGGCGTCATCCGGGTCGTTTGGCGCGCAGAGCACAGGCTCGTTGATCTCAGCCAGATCGATTTCGATGATGTGCGCGTATTCGGCGTCAGCATCGGCAACCATCAGCTCAGGGTTGGCAATCCAGGCTTCCATTGCTTGAGCGCGACGCTCAAGGGTACGTGCGTCGCCGTAACCTTCACCGATCATCCAGCGCAGCAGGGTGATGTTGGAGTTCAGGTATTCGGTGATCGAGTCTTTGGACAGCTTGATCGTGCAACCAGCCGCCGAACGTTCTGCCGAGGCGTCGGACAGTTCGAACGCTTGCTCGATGCTCAGGTTGTCCAGACCTTCGATCTCCAGGATGCGACCGGAGAATTCGTTGATCTTGCCTTTCTTCTCAACCGTCAGCAGACCCTTCTGGATAGCGACGTAAGGAATGGCATGAACCAGGTCACGCAGGGTAATGCCAGGCTGCATTTCGCCTTTGAAGCGAACCAGAATCGATTCCGGCATGTCCAGTGGCATTACGCCAGTGGCTGCGGCGAACGCGACCAGACCGGAACCGGCCGGGAACGAAATGCCCATTGGGAAGCGGGTGTGGGAGTCACCACCGGTGCCGACGGTATCCGGCAGCAGCATACGGTTCAACCAGCTGTGGATGATGCCGTCGCCTGGACGCAGGGACACGCCGCCGCGGGTCATCATGAAGTCTGGCAGGGTGTGGTGGGTGGTCACGTCGATCGGCTTTGGATAGGCCGCAGTGTGGCAGAACGACTGCATCACCAGATCAGCGGAGAAGCCCAGGCACGCCAGGTCTTTCAGTTCGTCACGGGTCATTGGACCGGTGGTGTCCTGAGAGCCTACGGTGGTCATCTTCGGTTCGCAGTAGGTGCCTGGGCGAATGCCAGCCACGCCGCACGCCTTGCCGACCATTTTTTGCGCCAGGGTGAAACCCTTGGTGCTTTCGATAGGGGCTTCCGGCTTTTTGAACAGATCGGATGGACCCAGACCCAGCTCGGCACGCGCCTTCTCGGTCAGGCCGCGGCCGATGATCAACGGAATACGGCCGCCAGCGCGAACTTCGTCCAACAATACCGGGGTCTTCATTTCGAAGGTGGTGATGACGTCGTCAGTACCGTGCTTGCAGACTTTGCCAGCGTGCGGGTACAGGTCGATCACGTCGCCCATGTTGATGTTGGAAACATCGAATTCGATTGGCAGTGCGCCCGCATCTTCCATGGTGTTGTAGAAGATTGGAGCGATTTTGTTGCCGAAGCAGAAACCACCGGCACGCTTGTTCGGTACATAAGGAACGTCGTCGCCGAAGAACCACAGTACGGAGTTGGTCGCCGATTTACGCGAAGAACCGGTACCGACTACGTCACCGACGTAAGCGATAGGGAAACCGGCGTTGCGCATTTCTTCAATTTGCTTCATCGGGCCGATGGAGCCTTGAACGTCCGGTACGATGCCGTCGCGAGCCATTTTCAGCATGGCCAGGGCGTGCAGCGGGATGTCAGGGCGCGACCAGGCGTCTGGAGCAGGGGACAGGTCGTCGGTGTTGGTTTCGCCGGTGACCTTGAACACGCGCAGGC
>JAZKIA010000048.1:0-67121 GCA_040385125.1 Pseudomonadota bacterium
CGCGATGCGATCGCGAGCAAGCTCGCTCCTACAAGATATGTACAAGTCATCAACATCGGAGTCGATCAATGAGCTATCAGCACCAGTATGTCGACGGTACCCGGATTCACTTTCCTCTCGGCAAAGTAGTGTGCATCGGCCGTAACTACGCCGAGCACGCCAAAGAGCTGGACAACCCGATCCCGACTGAACCATTGCTGTTTATCAAGCCGGGCAGTTGCGTGGTGCCTCTGGAAGGTGGTTTTACAATTCCAGCCGAGCGCGGCTCGGTGCATTACGAAGCCGAGATTTCGGTGCTGATCGGCAAACCGCTGTCGAACAATCCGAGCGCTGAAGAAGTGCTGGACGCCATCTCCGGTTTCGCCCCTGGACTGGATCTGACCCTGCGCGACAAACAGGCCGAACTCAAGGGCAAAGGCCTGCCATGGGAAATTGCCAAATCGTTCGACGGCGCCTGCGTGCTCGCGCCGTTCGTGCAAAGCAGCACTTTCCCGGATCTGGCAGACATCGGCATCCGTCTGACCATCAACGGTGAAGTGCGCCAGGACGGTAACAGTGCCCTGATGCTCAACCCGATTGTGCCCATGATTCAGCACATGGCCGGATGCTTCTCGCTGCAAGCCGGCGACGTGATCATGACCGGCACCCCGGTCGGCGTTGGGCCGCTGAACGCGGGCGATGAATTGGTACTGGAACTGACAGGCGTCAGCCGCTTCGAAAGTAGCGTGCGTTAACCACCACCGACCACCATCATGTAGGAGCGAGCTTGCTCGCGATGCAGGCAGCGCGGTTTTGAAAATAAACCGCGGTGATACCATCGCGAGCAAGCTCGGCTCCTACAGTTTTTTGAACCACACCCAAAAATGTGAACTGCCGAATGCCTAACTGGAATCTTTACGTACAGCGCATCCTCGAATTGATGAAGCGCTACCCAGGGCTGATCGCGCTATTTGGCTTTTGCTCCGGTGTGGGCAGTTTCATTCTGGTCGACCGTCAGCAAGGCATGGCCCGCTGGATCGCGGTGATCCTGCTGGTGAGCTGGGTCTGGCTGATGCTGGAAAACACCTTTACCCAGCTGTTCGCTCGGGTGTTCAAGCGCGAAATTCCACCACCGCTGCTGCGTTACGCGACGCAGATGATCCATCAGGAAAGCCTGTTTTTCGTCCTGCCCTTCTTCATCATCACCACCACCTGGAACAGCGGCCAACTCGTGTTTACCGGGTTGCTCGGTGCTGCTGCGCTGGTGTCGATCACCGACCCGCTGTACTACAAGTGGCTCGCCCCCAGACGCTGGCTGTTTTTGGGGTTGCACACCCTGACCCTGTTCGCCGCGCTGCTGACCGCGCTGCCGATCATCCTCAACCTGACCACCGCCCAGAGCTACAAACTGGCGCTGGGCGCGGCCGTGTTGTTGTCCATCCCAAGCCTGGCCGTCAGCCTGCCGCTGAAAACCTGGCGCGGCTGGCTGGTACTGCCCTTGATCGTGCTGGTACTGGGCGGCGCCGGCTGGCTGCTGCGCTCTTGGGTGCCACCCGCCACGTTGTGGATGACCGAGGTGGCGGTAACCACCCAGTTGCAGGACCGCACGCCTGGCGAGAGCATCAAACGCCTCAGCGTCAACGAACTGCGCAGCCGTGGCCTGTACGCCTACACCTCGATCAACGCTCCTCGGGGCTTGAATGAGCGGATTTACCACGTCTGGCAGCTCAACGGCCAAGAGGTCGACCGCATTGCACTGGACATTCGTGGCGGGCGCAAAGAAGGCTACCGCGCCTGGACTCACAAACAGAACTTCCCGCCCAACCCGGTGGGGCGCTGGCAAGTTCGGGTGCTGACCGAAGATGGGCAATTGATTGGTGTATTGCGCTTCCGGGTTAACGCAGATCAATTGGCGCCGACAGATGTTCAGGCAAACTGAAGCACTTTTGCAGGTTTGTGCTATTACATAAGGTCTGCATTCAAGCGTATCGAGCACGGAGCTTACGATCATCACTGCTATGGCTGGCAACGCCCAACTAGACACCGCGAGCAATCCGCCCCGGCTGCGCATCAGCGGTGACTGGACGCTCGCTCATTACACTCGCCTCAAACAGCAAACCGAACAGCTGCGCGACCATTACGACGCCAACACCGCGATTGACCTGGATGAGGTGTCCAGGCTCGACACCGCAGGCGCCTCGCTGTTGGTGGAGCTGCTGGGGGCCGAGCGCGTCAGCCAATTGACCGAAACCGCGCAAAAACTCCCCGCTGCTGATCGCGCCTTGCTGCAAACCGTATATTCGTCGATGCGCGACTTCTGTGTGCCGGTCAAGGTCGCTGAGCAGCATATCTGTGTCCAACTGCTGAGCCGCATCGGCTGTGCGGTCTACAAACTCTGGCAAGACTCGCTGCAACTGCTGGGCTTTATCGGCCTGATCCTTCAAACCCTGGCCCGCAACCTGTTGCGCCCCAAGCAGTGGCGCATTACCCCGGTGGTGGCGCACATCGAGCAGATCGGCCTCAACGCCGCGCCGATTGTGGTGTTGCTGACCTTTATGGTGGGCGCCGTGGTGGCGTTTCTCGGGGCCACAGTGCTGGCCAACTTTGGGGCCGGGATTTTTACCGTCGACCTGGTAGCGTTTTCCTTCCTGCGTGAATTTGGCGTACTGCTCACCGCCATTCTGCTGGCTGGCCGCACAGCCAGTGCCTTTACCGCACAAATCGGCTCGATGAAAGCCAACGAAGAAATCGACGCGATCCGCACCCTGGGCCTCGACCCGATGGACTTGCTGGTACTGCCGCGAGTGCTGGCGCTGCTGATCTCCCTGCCGCTGCTGACCTTTTTGGCGATGATGGCCGGGATTTTGGGCGGGGCGCTGGTGTGCGTGGTCTCGCTGGGCATTTCACCGGACATGTTTATTTCACTGCTGCACTCCGACATCGGCGTTCAGCACTTTTTGGTGGGCATGGTCAAAGCACCATTCTTTGCCTTTCTGATCGCCGCGGTGGGTTGCCTTGAGGGCTTTAAAGTCAGCGGCAGCGCCGAATCGGTCGGTGCCCACACCACCTCCAGCGTGGTGCAATCGATCTTTATTGTGATCGTCCTCGACGCCGTGGCCGCGTTGTTCTTTATGGAGATGGGCTGGTGAGTCATCCACAACGAGCGCCCAGCGAGGCGGTGATTGAAGTACGCGGTTTGTGTAACCGCTTTGGCAGCCAGAGCGTGCACGAAAACCTCGATCTGGATGTGTATCGCGGCGAGATTCTGGGCGTGGTCGGCGGCTCCGGCACCGGCAAGTCCGTGCTGCTGCGCAGCATTGTCGGCTTGCGCAGGCCCAGTGAAGGGCAAGTTCGGGTGTTTGGCAAAGACCTGATGAACCTGCCGGAAGACCAGCGCTCATTGATCGAACGGCGTTTTGGCGTGCTGTTTCAGCAGGGCGCGTTGTTTTCCTCACTGACCGTGACCGAAAACATCGCCCTGCCCTTGATCGAACATGCCGGCCTGAGCCGCCCCGACGCCGAGCACCTGGCGTGCGTCAAACTGGCCTTGGCCGGGCTGCCGCTGTCGGCGGCCGACAAATATCCCTCGGCCCTTTCGGGCGGGATGATCAAACGCGCGGCACTGGCCCGGGCACTGGCCCTGGACCCCGACATTCTGTTTCTCGATGAGCCCACCGCCGGGCTCGATCCGATTGGGGCAGCGGCATTTGATCAGCTGATTCTGACCTTGCGCGATGCCTTGGGCCTGAGCGTGTTTATCGTCACCCACGACCTCGACACCCTGTACACCATCACGGATCGAGTGGCGGTGCTGTCACAAAAACGGGTGTTGGTAGCCGCGCCGATTGCTCAGGTCGAAGACTTCGACGACAAGTGGATTCATGAGTATTTCCATGGCCCCCGTGGCCGCGCCGCATATGAAGCGGCAACCCAGCTTAAGGAGCAATGACATGGAAACCCGCGCCCATCATGTATTGATTGGCTTGTTCAGCGTGTTGGTCGTCGTCGGGGCCATGCTGTTCGGCCTGTGGCTGGCCAAAGCCAGCATGGACAGCACCTTCAAGGATTACGAAGTCGTGTTCAACGAGGCGGTCAGTGGCCTGTCCAAAGGCAGCTCGGTGCAATACAACGGGATCAAGGTTGGCGATGTCATCGAACTGCGTCTGGACGAAAAAGACCCGCGCCGGGTGCTGGCGCGCATTCGTCTGGTAGCCGGTACACCGGTCAAGGTCGACACCAAGGCCAAGTTGGCGCTGACGGGCGTCACCGGTACGTCCATCATCCAGCTCAGTGGTGGCGACCCGAACAGCCCGGACCTCAAGGGCCAAGACGGAAAACTGCCGGAGATCGTGGCCTCACCCTCCCCGATTGCCCGCTTGCTCACCGACGGCACAGACTTGATGGCCAACATCAACATGCTGCTGCACAACGCCAACCAACTGTTCTCCGAAGAGAACGTGAGCCGCGTCAGCAAGACCCTGGATAACCTTGAGCAGACCACCAGCGCTATTTCCGGTCAGCGCGGCGACATTAGCCAGACGCTCAAGCAACTGTCACAGGTCGGCAAAGATGCCAGCAGCACCCTTGAGCAAACCACCCTTTTGATGCGTAACGCCAATGGCTTGTTGAGCACCCAGGGCAAACAGATGTTCAGCAGCGCCGAGCAAGCGATGCAGTCGCTGGAGCACAGCAGCGCCACGATCAATACCTTGCTCAACAACAACCAAGAGTCGCTTAACAGCGGGCTGCAAGGGCTCAATCAGCTTGGCCCGGCAGTCAACGAACTGCGCGAAACCCTCAGCACGTTGCGCTCTATTTCGCGACGTCTGGAAGCCAATCCAAGCGGTTACTTGCTGGGCCGCGAGCAAAACAAGGAATTCACGCCATGAGCCGCACTTATCGTCTGGCAGGTTCAATCGTCTTGGCGGCAGGCCTGAGTCTGCTCAGTGCTTGTTCGATTTTGCCCAAGCCCGAGCAGGTCGACGTGTATTGGCTGCCGTACACGCAATCACCGATTGCCGCCAGCCACAGCGGCCCGGTGAACTGGTCGCTGCGTCTCGACAAGCCGATGGCCAGTAACGCGCTGAACAGTCAAAACATCGCCGTGGTGCCCGAGGGCAACCTGATCAGCAACTACAAGGGCGCACGCTGGAGCGACCCGGCACCGGTGCTGCTGCGCAATCGCCTGCTCGATGCCTTCTTGCAGGACGGACGAATTCAGGGCCTGAGCACCGACGACAGCAACTTGCAGTCTGATTATGAGCTGGGAGGGGAATTGCTGGCGTTTCAAACCCACTACAACGGCAAAAGCCCTGAAGTGATTATTCAGTACAACGCGCGGTTAGTCCGCAGCAGCGACCAGCGGGTGCTAGGTTCCCGGCGTTTTGAAACACGCCAGCCGCTGAGCAATCCGTTGGTGCCTGGGGTTGTGGCAGGGTTTGGGCAAGCGACTGATGCGCTCATGCCACAAGTGGTGCAGTGGGTGATTCAGCAGGGGCAGGCGCAACGCTAAAAACGCAGCGTGGACTTGCTTCTGTAGCCGCTGCCGAGGCACGAAGGCTGCGATCGGCAGCGGCTACAGGGTTCGGGTTTAACCAAAGAACCAGTAACACACGCCAATCGCCGCCACCACACCCGCCAACTCGGCCAGCAAGGCGCAGCCCACCGCGTGCCGGGCGCGCTGAATGCCTACCGCGCCGAAGTACACCGCCAGTACGTAGAAGGTGGTTTCAGTGCTGCCCTGCACCGTCGCCGCTACCAGCGCCGGAAAGCTGTCCACGCCTTGGGTTTGCATGGTTTCAATCAGCAAGGCCCGGGCCGCGCTGCCGGAGAACGGTTTGACCATCGCCGTTGGCAGCGCATCCACAAAGCGTGTGTCCCAACCCAGCCATTCGACCAGATGCCGAATGCCATCCAGACCAAAGTCCAGCGCCCCGGAAGCCCGTAACACGCCCACCGCACAGAGCATCGCTACCAGATATGGCAGCAGGTTTTTTGCCACGTCGAAGCCTTCTTTGGCGCCTTCGACAAACGCTTCGTAGACCTTGACCTTGCGCAGCGCGCCAATCACCAGAAACAGCATGATCAACCCAAACAACGTCAAGTTGCCCAGCAGCGAAGACAAGCTGGCCAGCGCCACAGCCGACAGGCTGGCCAGCAGCGCCATAAAGCCGCCCAAAATCAACGCCCCAGGGATCAAATAAGCCAACACCACCGGGTCCCACAGCCGCAAACGCTGCATCACCGCCACCGACAGCAGGCCGACCAGGGTCGAAGCGCTGGTCGCCAACAGGATAGGCAGGAACACCAGCGTCGGGTCGGGCGCGCCTTGCTGGGCGCGGTACATGAAGATCGTCACCGGCAACAGCGTCAGGGACGAGGCATTGAGCACCAGAAACAGAATTTGCGCATTGCTCGCGCTGGTCGGGCTCGGGTTGAGTTCCTGCAGCGCACGCATGGCCTTGAGGCCGATGGGCGTAGCGGCGTTGTCCAGCCCCAGGCCATTGGCCGCAAAGTTTAGGGTGATAAACCCGAGTGCCGGGTGACCCGGCGGCACTTCCGGCATCAGGCGCTTGAACAGTGGCCCCAACGCCCTGCCCAGCCAGTCGACGATCCCGGCTTTTTCAGCAATTTTCAGAAACCCCAGCCACAAGGTCAGGGTGCCAAACAGCAGAACCATGACCTCAACCGACAACTTGGCCATGGCAAAGATGCTTTCAACCATCGCGGCGAAGATCCCGGCATTGCCTCCCACCAGCCATTGGGCGAGCGCCGACACGGTGGCGACGACGAAAAAGCTGAGCCATAGGCCGTTAAGCATCGGAAAACTCCTGGAAGATGCGGCGAATGATAGCGGTCATACGTCAGAAACGACAAACCCGACTCGGGGCCTAATGCCAATCAGTTCAGGACAATACAATCGGAACCTGTAGGAGCGAGCTTGCTCGCGATGGTTTCAAGAACGCTGCGGTTTCCAACAAACACACGCGTTATCGTTCACGACCATCACGAGCAAGCTCGCTCCTACAGAGACCTTTTTCGCTTAACTGACTGGCATTATCCCCCCCCAGAAACACCAAACCCCGGACAAGTCCGGGGTTTGGTGGAGTGAGACTGCCAGGGCGATTATTCGCCTTTTGACAGGGCTCCCTTGTTGCGCCAGTGCGGCAACGAGTTCCAGTAGCGCTCGCCTTTGGCGTCGTCGTACATACCTTCCCAACGCGAGATCACCAGTACCGCCAAAGCGTTACCAATCACGTTCAAGGCAGTACGCGCCATGTCCATCACACGGTCAACACCGGCGATGAAGGCCAGACCTTCCAGCGGGATACCCACGCTGCCCAAGGTGGCCAGCAGGACCACGAAGGACACGCCCGGTACACCGGCAATGCCTTTGGAGGTGACCATCAGGGTCAGTACCAGCAGCAATTGCTGGCTGATCGACAGGTCGATGCCGTACAGCTGAGCGATAAAGATCGCCGCGATACTTTGATACAGGGTCGAACCGTCAAGGTTGAACGAGTAGCCGGTTGGCACCACAAAGCTGCAGATGGCTTTCGGTGCGCCGTAGGCTTCCATCTTCTCGATCACGCGCGGCAGCACGGTTTCAGAGCTGGCGGTGGAGTAAGCCAAGACCAGCTCATCCTTGAAGATGCGGATTAGCTTGAACACTGAGAAGCCGAACAGCTTGGCGATCAAGCCCAGTACCGCAAAGGCAAAGAACAGAATGGCCGCGTACACCAGCACCACCAGCTTGGCCAATGGCACCAGCGAGGCGAAACCGAAGTTGGCAACCGTCACCGCGATCAACGCAAACACACCGATTGGCGCGTAGTTCATGATCATGTGAGTGACTTTGAACATCGACTCGGACACGCCCTGGAAGGTTTTCACCAACGGGTCGCGCAGCTCGGCGTTCAGGCTCGACAAACCGAGACCGAACAGCACCGAGAAGAAGATGATCGGCAGCATCTCACCGCGAGCCATGGCCGCGAAGATGTTCGATGGAATCAGGTTAAGGATGGTCTCGACGAACGCATGTTCATGCGTCACTTCTGCAGCAGTGGCCTGATATTTGGAAATATCAACCGTGCCCAGCGTGCTCATGTCGATCCCCGAGCCCGGGTGGAACAGGTTGGCCAGCACCAGGCCGACCAAAATCGCGATGGTGGTCACCACCTCGAAGTAGATGATGGTTTTAAAACCGATGCGACCGAGTTTCTTCGCATCCCCCACGCCTGCAATCCCGACAATCAGTGAAGAAATCACGATTGGGATCACGATCATCTTGATCAGACGGATAAAGATATCGCCAGCAGGTTGCAGAACGTTACTGATCCACCAGGCCTTTTCAGCACTGAAATGGTTGAGCAGCGCGCCGATTGCAATCCCGAGGACCAGACCGATTAGGATCTGCCAGGCGAGGCTAAGTTTTGCCTTCTTCATGTCATTACCCTTACTTCAAGTGGACTCGGGCAGAGGTTGAGACTAGAGCGCCGTAAAGCACAAAAATCACACACCTCTACCCCCGTAGAAGGTCGCCCAAATCGAGCCGAACAGGCTCTTTGGCAGGCGAAAAAAGGCGCAACTATTCCCATGCAAGAGGAAGCCGTCTAATGCCGTAAACGCCTACCCTATGCCGAATCGGCATGGGTTTTGTCCGACAAGACCTCAAATACAGGGGGAGAGCACACGACAGAATAGACGACATAAGCGCCGTACACCGGCTGTTTCAAGGTCTTTTTAGCCTAATGTCGGGCAAGGGAAAGATACTGAGATCTCAGAAATATCCCACAACACAAATCGGAAATAGCGGGGCAATCAATTTGCTATTAGTCGATATACGGTCGACGTTCGCAAGGGCTGTTCAAGCCACATCACTTTCGAAAAAAATGAGCCAGGATAAGGTTTTACAGACGAAAGGGCATTTCTTCAGACACACAAAAACCAAGGCAAAATCCTGGTTAATTGTGTTTTTAACGCACAAAAAACCCACGCAACCGTCCAGTACCTGTTGGGGGTTTTATGCAGTGACTCGGCAACTTGGCTTTACGGATCTTCGTCAGTAACGGCTAAAAACGATAATCGGCATGATGTGTCAGCATTTGGCCATCGTTCACGTTCAGCGCCAAGCGCTACTGCCCCAATAAAAGGGCAGCAGCCATAGCCATATAAAGTCGGCTGAGCATGGTTAGCCTCGACCACCGCGACGACCAAAGATGAACGACACCACAAACATCACCAGAAACACGACAAAGAGGATTTTGGCGATACCGGTTGCAGTGCCCGCAATACCACCGAAGCCCAGCACAGCAGCAATGATGGCGATAATCAGAAAGGTAATAGCCCAACTCAACATGGTGATTCTCCTATTACTGTGGGAAAGCGTTGTGATGCCAATGCTGCGCCTCAACGCCCGGCATGGGCCTCAAGGGTGTGAACACTCAAAACACCCAACGTTCCTGCGGCTGTTCAGAACGGGCAGTCTCAGTTTCTTCAGCGGCCGCCAGGAAGGTGTAGCCACCGCTGGCACTGATTGCACTGAAGTGCTGCTGAGGCGCGACGTAATGCAAAACAGTTGGAGCCGCCTGAGGGGGCTGATTCCACTTCACCAGTTGCTGACCACCGATCAACGTCACCAGCATTGCCAGGCTGGCGAACAAACCTTGCAGCAGATGCCGCGACGTAAATTTGGGGAAACCTTGACGATTCATGCTCGATCTCCTGCCACTCGGTGGTCTGTGTCGGGTTACCGCTGCCAGTCAGTGCTGGCCTGCGCGGCGTGTATACCAACGGTATTGCAGGCGCCGTGCCAGCTTTAAAAATCATAAAATATTCATATAAATCAATTAGTTATACATACAGAGCAACCACTCTGACGAGCATTCTGCACGATGGCCTACGCACCGGTCGTGCGTTCTGCACGATCTGCGCACGCCTGACACTGGCCACCTGACCGCCACACCGCAAGGAATCACTGCAGGGGAATTCACTGGCACCGCAGATGTCTCACCAAACAGTTTTAAAATCAGTGAAATCAGCTAGTTACGCAATGCAGGACGTAGGCTTCCCTGCTAGCCTTTGAATCATTCCTGAAAAATCATGCAACTTGCCCGATTATTCCGACACTAACCAAGATCACTCATTAGGGAACTCAGGAAATGGAATCAGCCAAAGAGCACCAGGGCCGCATTCTGCTGGTCGACGATGAGTCCGCCATCCTGCGTACATTCCGCTACTGTCTCGAAGACGAGGGTTACACCGTCGCCACCGCCAACAGCGCGGCACAGGCCGACTCGCTGTTGCAGCGCCAGGTGTTCGACCTGTGTTTTCTGGATCTGCGCCTGGGCGAAGACAATGGCCTGGATGTGTTGGCCCAGATGCGCATTCAAGCACCGTGGATGCGAGTCGTGATCGTCACCGCCCATTCGGCCGTCGACACGGCAGTAGATGCGATTCAGGCCGGTGCCGCCGACTATCTGGTCAAACCTTGCAGCCCTGACCAATTGCGTCTGGCCGCCGCCAAACAACTGGAAATCCGTCAGTTGTCGGCACGCCTCGAAGCCCTCGAGGGTGAAGTTCACCAACCCAAGGAAGGTCTCGACTCCCATAGCCCGGCGATGATGGCGGTGCTGGAAACTGCCCGCCAAGTCGCAGACACCGATGCCAACATCCTGATTCTCGGTGAGTCTGGCACCGGTAAAGGCGAACTGTCGCGAGCGATTCATGGCTGGAGCAAGCGGGCAAAGAAGTCCTGCGTCACCATTAACTGCCCGTCGCTGACCGCAGAGCTGATGGAGAGCGAGCTGTTCGGCCACACCCGTGGCGCGTTCACCGGGGCCAGCGAAAGCACCTTGGGTCGGGTCAACCAGGCCGATGCGGGGACGCTGTTTCTGGATGAGATCGGCGATTTCCCACTGACCTTGCAGCCCAAATTACTGCGCTTCATTCAAGACAAGGAATACGAACGCGTCGGCGACCCCGTGACCCGTCGCGCTGATGTGCGGATTCTGGCCGCCACCAACCTCAACCTTGAGGACATGGTGCGCGACGGACGTTTTCGCGAAGACTTGCTCTACCGCCTGAACGTCATCACCTTGCATTTGCCACCGCTGCGCGAGCGCAGTGAAGACATCCTGGCCCTGGCTGATCGCTTTTTGGCCCGGTTCGTCAAAGAGTACGCACGCCCTGCTCGGGGCTTCAGTGAAGAAGCCCGCTTGGCGCTGGCCAATTGCCGATGGCCGGGCAACATTCGCGAGCTGCGAAACGTGGTTGAACGGGCAAGCATTATTTGCCCGCAGGAAGTCGTCGAAGTCAGTCACTTGGGCATGGCCGAGCAAACCACCCCAAATGCCCCGCGTATTGGCGCTGCGCTGAGCCTCGATCAGCTGGAAAAGGCCCATATCGGCGCCGTTTTGGCCACCAGTGAAACCCTCGACCAGGCGGCCAAGACTCTGGGCATTGATGCCTCGACGCTGTATCGAAAACGCAAGCAGTACAACCTGTGAGCAGCCTGAGATGAGACTCGCAATCAAGCTCCGCACACGGCTTTTTTTGAGCATTTCAGCACTGATTACGGTAGCGCTGCTCGGGCTGTTGCTCGGAGTGGTCAGCGTGATGCAAATGACCAAAACCCAGGAAGCGCTGATCAGCAACAACTTCATCACTCTCGACCTGGGCCTGAAGCTGCGTCAAAGCCTGGGCGACCAGTTGATCCTGATGCTGCGCAATCAGCCAGACCCACAAGCACTGGACGCATCGACTCAGAAGTACCTGAAGCTGCTCGACGAAGGTGTCGAGCATGAGCGCAAAAATAACCTGCGCAGTGGTTTTTCCCAGGCCCGCACTGACTACGAGGGGTTTTTACAAGCCCTCAACCAAGCACGCGAACATGCGCTCGACCTGAGCAGTGACACGGCACTCACGGCCCGCTTCAACCAATTGCGCAATGGCCTGATCAGCGAACACCATCAGGCGCTCGACTCCATCTATGCCGCCCAGGCCAGTGCGCGAGAACGGGCCATCATCATCGCCTCGCTGCTGGGTCTGGTTGGGTTGGCCGTGCTGATCATCGGTTTTATTACCGCACATGGTATTGCCCAACGTTTCGGTGCGCCGATCGAGGCGCTGGCCAAAGCCGCCGACAATATTGGCAAAGGCAACTTTGAAGTGGTGCTGCCACTCTCTTCTGCCACAGAGATGAACCTGCTGACACGTCGCTTCGGGATCATGGCCGAAGCACTGCGCCAACATCAGGCGACCAATATCGACGAGCTGCTCGCAGGTCAGCAACGGCTTCAGGCAGTGCTCGACAGCATTGATGACGGGTTGTTGATGATCGACCAGCAAGGCCGTCTGGAACATTTGAACCCCGTGGCTCAGCGCCAATTGGGCTGGGACGAGGAGCGCCTTGGCCAACCGTTGGGCCAAGCGCTGCAACGCCCGGAACTCGATCAGCAACTGCTCACCGTGCTGCGCGGTGGTGGTCTGGAGCGCTTGCCGGAAGACTTGAGCGTCGATATTGAAGGCGAAACCCGCCTGCTGACCTACAGCCTGACACCGGTCAGCCAGCCCAACGGGCCGATTCTCGGCGCCGTGATGGTGCTGCATGACGTGACCGAGCAACGCGCCTTTGAGCGCGTACGCAGCGAGTTCGTACTGCGCGCCTCCCATGAGCTGCGCACTCCGGTCACAGGCATGCACATGGCGTTTGGGTTGTTCCTGGAGCGCGCGCGGTTTGACCCGCAATCGCGGGAAACGGACTTGCTCAACACGGTCAACGAAGAAATGCAGCGGCTGATGCAACTGATCAATGACCTGCTGAACTTCTCGCGCTATCAGAACGGCATGCAAAAGCTGACGTTGGCCCCCTGTGATATCGGGGAGATGCTCGAGCAGGCCCGCGCACGCTTTGTACAAGCGGCGTCAGAGAAGCAAATCGAGCTGCTGGTCGAACTGCAGCAGCCACTGCCTAGCCTGAATGCCGATCAGGCTCAATTGGAACGGGTGCTGGATAACCTGCTGGACAATGCCTTGCGCCATACCGCCCCGGGTGGGCAGATCCGGCTGCAAGCTCGACGTCATGGCGAACGGGTGATTATCAGCACCGAAGACAATGGCGAAGGCATCGCTTACAGCCAGCAAGGGCGCATTTTTGAACCCTTCGTGCAGGTAGGTCGCAAAAAGGGTGGCGCGGGGCTGGGGCTCGCGCTGTGCAAGGAGATTGTTCAACTGCATGGCGGGCGTATCGGTGTGTACTCGCGCCCAGGCCAAGGTACACAGTTCTACATGGCGCTGCCGTTATAGCTCACGCCTCACTTTTTGGCGGCATTCAACACGCTCAAAATAGCGGCACTTTCAGCATCTGGCATGCCGTCGAAGCGTGAGGGCCGGAAGTGCATTTGAAACGCCGTCAGCACGTGACGGGTCGCAACGTCCAGTTCGCCGGTTTGCGGGGTTTCATAACCTAATTGCGCCAACTGTTGCTGGAACCAGGTGATGCTCGGCAAGGCACTGGTAAACAAGGCCCGCTCACGGGCGACCGCCTGAGCGTTTGGCCAGACGCCAAAGCCTGCCTCGGCCAAGCGTTGCCAAGGAAACAGCGGGCCCGGATCGAGCTTGCGCAACGGCGCAATGTCGCTGTGACCAATGATGTTTTGCGGGTCGATTTTGTAGCGGGTCGAGATGTCTTTGAGCAGCTCGATCAAAGCTTGAACCTGACCTTCGGTGTAGGGATACCAGACCCGACCGGTCGGTGTGTCGCGGAAACCCTTGTTAACGATTTCGATGCCGATGGAGCTGGAGTTCAGCCAGGTCCGGCCTTTCCATTCGCTTTCGCCGGCGTGCCAGGCGCGCAGATTTTCATCCACCAGCTTGTAAATCGTCGGTGGGGTGTCGCCAATCAGGTAATGACTGCTGACCGGCCCACGGGTCAGCAACTCCAGCGAACGCTCAAGCGAGGTTGAGGTGTAGTGAAGCACGACAAACTGCACGCGGCTGTCGTGATTGACCGAAGGATGGCGGGTGTCCATACGAGGACCACTGGCGCAACCGGCCAGCAGGGCAAGAGACAACATCAGAGCAGGAAATTTCATGGGCAAGAGCAGCACAGGTCAATAGATATGAAGCAGCATACCTCACTGCCCTTGTCTCTGAGCTGAACCACTGTCGCCTCTAGCCTGCGCCTATGCAGTTGCGCCCACGTTTTTTCGCCTCATACAACGCTGCGTCAGCCCGTTTGAGC
The DNA here is from genome assembly GCA_040385125.1 of Pseudomonadota bacterium. Lineage (GTDB taxonomy): Bacteria > Pseudomonadota > Gammaproteobacteria > Pseudomonadales > Pseudomonadaceae > Aquipseudomonas. The sequence goes on from JAZKIA010000048.1 coordinate 14,222, forward strand.
ACCTGCTCGCTGCGGTCACCCGGCCGAAAAGCGGAGAGGCCAATAGAAACGGTAATGGTCACCGGCTCACCCTTGAAGTGAAACGGGCAGGCTTCTATGGCAAGCCGCAGTTTTTCGACCAACTGCACACCCGTCTCCAGCGTCGCATCGGGGATCAGCAGCACAAACTCTTCGCCACCAAATCGGGCAATAAAATCACTGGCCCGCAGGTGCTTGCGCAGTTGAGTCGCTATGATCTTGAGCACCTTGTCGCCCGCCAGATGCCCGTAGCCATCGTTGATGCGCTTGAAGTGGTCAAGGTCGAGCATGGCAATCAGCAGCGGCTTGCCATGTGCTTGCCACTGCGCCACTTCATGCGCCAGCCTCTCGCCCCATGCGGCACGATTGGGCAAGCCGGTCAGAGGGTCGACCAAGGCCTTCTGACGTTGTTCTTCCAGGTGCTCGCGATAACCCTGGGCCTGTTGCTCCATTTGTGCCACACGCTCGGCCAGCCCCTGCAGATGAACCGAGACTTCCTGCTCACGCGCATCGCGCTGCTGCTGATGTTGATCGATGGTTCCCAGCAGCCCTTCAAGACGGTTTTCCAAAATGTGCTTGAGGCTGCTCAGGTCAACCGCGTCTTGCACACTGTGTTGCAGGCCATCGACGTGTTCCCGCAACTGCGTGTGTAATTCATCAGCGGCGGTTCGACCTTCGGCGTGCCCCTCGCTAGCGGCCTGCAGGTTGTTTTGGAACGATTCAAGGCGCTCATTGAGCTGTTTGAGGTAGGCCTCAAACTCATGCTGGCCGCTGTCGGTGATGGCTAGCATCAACACTGCAAAATCGTCGAGGATCGGTAGCAATTCGTACCAATTCAGCCCCTTTTCCAAACGACTGCGCATCGCCTCGGCTTGTGGCTGGTGGTGTTCGGGCAGTGACAGGCCGCTGAGCAAGCCGAGTAGTGTGGACTCAATATGCGCCGCGACCGAGCTGTAGGACGGCTCAGGGCTCTCAGGCAAGGCATAGACAGCGTCAATCTCAACAGGCTCAAGTACGGGCCGTACCAAGCGGCTATCCACCTCACACGTTGCGGGCTCGGAAGGCAACTCCGACAGGTCATTTTCTGCATCGACCAACGCCACCACCGACTCAAGAGCGCCACTTGATGACGGTTCATCAGACACTTCAAGCACTGTCGGCGTTGGTTCATCGTCAACCACAGAAGGCGCCACCGGCTTCAGTGCTTCGACCGCAGGCAAAGTGGCCTCTGAGGCTGGGGGAGGCTTAACCGCCTCTGGCGCAGACACTTCGGCCGGCCTGGCGACTACCGGCTGCACTAACAGTTGCAGTTCAAGGCTCTGCGCTTGGGCCTCGGGCGGCGCGCTATCGGTTTCGCCGGCCCCAAACAGTCGCTGCAACAAGCCTGGTCTGACGGGCTCCGGGGCATTGAGCTGCGGCGCCAGGGCCTGGCCCTGCAAGCGGCTTAACTCGCCCAGCAGCAGCGGTATCTCACGCGCATGAGCCACTCGGCTGTCGAGCTGTTTGGCAAAGGTCTTGAGCGGCTTGCTGACGTCGCGGGGCAACGCCAGCGCCTGCAATTGCGTGACCAGCGTGTTGAGCGCAGTGCTTATTTGCTCGACCCGGGTTTCACGACGCTGCTCGGAGTCGAGCACGGCTTTTTCGAGACGTGGCAGCAAGGCCGCCAGAGCCGCATCCATCTCGTCGGTGCGCACCACTTCGCGCATTTCCTTCATGCACTGATCGACACTCCGATCAGTGCCTTCTGCCGCCAGCGTAGTGCGCACCAAGCCTCGGCGCAGCAGGTCGAGGCGCACCTGCCAGCTTTGCTCGAGTTGTTCTTGGCGCTCAAGGTTTTTGAGGTACTTCTCTTTCCAGCGCTCGGCGTCATCGACGGTCATGCAAGGGGCTCACGGGCAGGCGAAGTCAACGCGGGCAGCGAATCAACACCAATCGAGCCCGGTAAACGAATTTCAACGGCTACCGGCAAATGGTCAGAAATGGGCTGATCCAATACCTGCACGCGTTCGAGGGTCAGGCTGGGGCTGAGCAAAATATGATCAAGACACCGCTGCGGACGCCAGCTGGGGAAGGTGGCCTCCATTTGCGGTGCCAATAAACCGAGGTCGCGCAGGGGCGAGGTCTGTAACAGATCGTTGGCGTGGGTGTTCATGTCGCCCATCAGCACTTGATGCTGATAACCGCCGATCAGCTCGCGGATATACGCCAGCTGTCGAGTCCGGGTTTTAGTCCCCAGCGCCAGGTGCATGACCACCACCGCCAGCGCCTCAGGACCATCACCAAAACGTACTAAAATCGCGCCACGGCCCGCTGGGCCAGGCAAGGGATGATCTTCAATCGCCGTAGGACGTAACCGACTGAGCACGCCATTGCTGTGCTGAGCCAGACGACCGAGGTTGCGATTGAGTTGTTGATACCAGTAGGGGAATTCGCCCTGTTGGGCCAGGTACTTGACCTGATTGACGTAGCCGGATCGGTGGCTGCCGCCATCTGCTTCCTGCAAAGCGACCAGATCGAAGTCGCTCAACAGGTCACCAATGCGTTCCAGGTTACCGGCCCGCCCTTTGTGTGGCAGCACATGCTGCCAGCTGCGGGTCAGGTAATGACGGTAACTTTGCGTGCTGTTACCGACCTGGATATTGAAGCTGAGCAAACGCAAACGCCGGTCATCAGGCAACCCGCAGGCTGCCAAATGATCCTCATTGACCTGCGGTTCATGCAGGCCAACGATTCGTTCGCTTTTCCAGCGGCGCATGAGCAAGGGCGCGCCGCTTAGTTTTTAGCCGCAGGCACTTGTGCTGCGCGCTCTTTGGCAATCAACTGATCGGCTACATTCAATGTACCTTCAGCACCGCCAGAGGTACCCAGGTCGAAGCGGTACTTGCCGTTAACCACCATGGTCGGTACACCTGTGACGCCGTACTTCTGGGCAAGCTCTTTAGCCTGTTTGATCTTTCCGGCGATGGCGAACGAGTTATACGTGGCCAGAAACTTGTCTTTGTCGACACCCTGGGTAGCCAGAAAATCAGCCATTTCATCCGGCTTGGCCAGACGCTTCCCTTCTTTTTGGATGGCTTCGAACACAGCCGCGTGAACCTTATGCTCCACACCCATCGCTTCAAGTGTCAGAAACATCTGGCCATGTGCATCCCACGGGCCGCCGAACATGGCTGGCAGACGTACAAAATTCACATCAGCAGGCAGTTTTTCTGCCCACGGATTCACCACGGGTTCGAAGGCGTAGCAATGTGGGCAGCCGTACCAGAACAGCTCAACCACTTCGATCTTGCCAGGTTTCGCAACGGGAACAGGGTTGGCCAATTCAACGTAAGTCTCGCCTGCTACCAGCGGAACATCGGCAGCTTGCGCGGTCATGCCAAACAGGCTGGCACTGACGAGAGCGGCGCTGAGAATCAAATTACGCATGCTTTACTCCTGAGCAAATCAAATAGGGTCGCTTGAACCTGATCTGTATTCAGACAGGTCCATTCACGCTTGAGTTCGATAGTGTAGCGGCAGATGCCACGAAAAAGGGCAGCCGAAGCTGCCCTTTAAGGTGAACACTCAAGGATTAAACGATCGTTAACGCTGCCAAGGCGCATATCGCATCGGCCCCGTTGACCGTTCTGGTCTTAGTGCAGACCTTGAATGTAGCTGGCCAGAGCCTTGATGTCCTTGTTGCTCAGCTTGGCCGCAATGCCGCGCATGATCATCGTGTCGCCGTCGTTGGTGCGGTCGCCTTCACGGAAGTCGGTCAACTGCTTCTCGATATAACTGGCGTGTTGCCCGCCCAAGTGGGGGAAACCGGCAGCCGCGTTGCCCTGGCCGTCTGGCGAGTGGCAACCGGTGCAGGCTGGCAGGCCTTTTTCCAGGTCGCCGCCACGGAATAGCGCCTGACCACGCTCCACGAGCGCAGGATCAGCAGCGCCAACCGAGTTTTTCTGGCTGGAATAGTAAGCCGCAATATCCGCGAGATCCTGATCGTTCAGGTTGGTCAGCAGGCCGGTCATTTCAAGCACCTGGCGTTTGCCGTCCTTGATTTCATGCAACTGCTTGAGCAGGTAGCGATCACCTTGCCCTGCCAGTTTTGGAAAGTTAGGGGCCATGCTATTACCGTCCGGGCCATGACAAGCGGCACAGACTGCGGTTTTTGCCTGGCCTGCAGCAGCATCGCCCACAACAGCGGTGCCTGCAGCCTGGGCAATACCGGTGACACCCAAGGTCAACAGCAGACTCACGAATAGTTTGTTCATCAGCTAATCCAACTACGGCTAAGGGTTAAAGAGTTATGGCCGGGGCTGCTCGTCACCCACTGAATGGCTGATCGGTAACCCTCAACACTGCTGTCCATGCATAAACCACGCGGCGGCATCGCCTTGAAACCCTGGATCACATAGTGCTCCAACGTCTGCTTCTACCTTAGCCTCCAGACTTCCCGATCACCAGATTTCGGCACGATGGGCAACTGGCCTGCATGGTCGGCAATACAAACGCGGTTGTACACGGCTTCCGGTTCCTGTGTAGCCTGAACGCTGTAAAACAGCACCAAGATACCGTCAGCAGCCATTTGGTTGTAAAACGACCATTTCAAGTGGGGCGCTTGCTGCGTTCTAATGCGCAACCTAGGTCGAGCGCTCCGGTGTACGTCATCCTACGCTGGGACAAAGCACACACAAAATCTGCGGCATTATATACTGGCGTCACTGAAACGGAAACGACACGCTCGCCGCGTCCATTCCTGACGCCGCTCACATCGGAAATCCCATGCAACTCAAGAACCCCATTCTCGGTCTGTGCCAACAGGCTACCTTCATGCTCAGCGCAGCCAAAGTTGATCAATGCCCCGACGACGAGGGCTTTGAAGTCGCTTTTGCCGGGCGTTCGAACGCCGGCAAGTCCAGCGCACTCAACACTTTGACCCACGCCAGCCTGGCCCGCACCTCGAAAACCCCAGGGCGTACTCAGTTGCTGAACTTCTTCCAGTTGGACGAAGAACGTCGTCTGGTCGACCTTCCGGGTTACGGTTACGCCAAAGTACCCATCCCGCTGAAAATGCACTGGCAGCGTCACCTTGAAGCTTATTTCGGCAGCCGCGAAAGCCTCAAAGGCGTGATTTTGATGATGGATATCCGTCATCCAATGACCGATTTCGACGTGCTGATGCTGGACTGGACGACATCGAGCAGCATGCCGATGCATATTTTGCTGACCAAAGCCGACAAACTGACGTACGGCGCAGCAAAAAATACCCTGCTCAAAATTCAGGCCGATATTCGCAAGCGCTGGGGCGACTCCGTCACCATCCAACTGTTCTCCACGCCTAAGCGTTTGGGTCTGGAAGAGGCGTACACCGTGCTCGCGCGCTGGATGGAACTGCCGAACAAAGGCGAAGAGCTGGGTGAGTCCGAGGAATAAGGAATCGCAGGCAAAAAAAACCCCGGACTTCGTATGGGGGGAGAAGTTCGGGGTTATAAGTACTGGATCGCTAGGGGGTGATCCAGATATCTGCCAACACTTAACACAACATTAGGAGCATGAAGGGCTTCACAACCCATTCAGTAAATCTGAGTGGCGATTGGCCGATTTAGTTCCTGCGCCCTAAAAAACTATTTGGCATAAGCCCAGTTTTTCTATGCCTGATAAGTTTCCTGTGGGAGCCGGCTTGCTCGCGATGCAAACGACGCGGTGTATCTGATAAACCGAGGCGATACCATCGCGAGCAAGCCCGCTCCCACAGAAAGAAGCTGCGCGCAGCCCCCTTAGTGCGCTTCATCCCAGTTATTGCCCACGCCCACTTCAACCAACAGCGGTACATCGAGCTTCGCCGCTTCGCTCATGTGGATGCGCACTTCATCGCGCACCTGGTCCACCAGGTCTTCGCGCACCTCAAGTACCAATTCATCGTGTACCTGCAGGATAACGCGCGCATCGAGACCTGACGCGCTCAGCCAGTTATCCACAGCCACCATGGCTTTCTTGATGATGTCCGCCGCTGTGCCCTGCATCGGGGCGTTGATCGCGGTGCGTTCGGCACCTTTGCGCAGCGCTCCGTTTTTCGCGTTGATTTCCGGCAGGTACAGACGACGACCAAAGATGGTCTCGACATAACCTTGCTCGGCTGCCTGGGTGCGCGTGCGCTCCATGTAGTCGAGTACGCCCGGATAACGCGCAAAGTAACGATCGATATAGGCTTGCGACTGCTTGCGGTCGACACCGATCTGCTTGGCCAGGCCAAACGCGCTCATGCCGTAGATCAGGCCGAAGTTGATCGCCTTGGCGCTGCGACGCTGGTCAGTGGTGACATCGCCCAACTCAACCCCGAACACTTCGGCTGCGGTGGCGCTGTGTACGTCCAGATTGTTGCGGAAGGCGTGCAGCAAGCCTTCGTCCTTGGCCAGATGCGCCATGATCCGCAGTTCAATTTGCGAATAGTCCGCCGCCAGCAATTTGTAGCCTTTAGGCGCAACAAACGCCTGACGAATCCGACGGCCTTCGGCAGTACGAATCGGAATGTTCTGCAGGTTTGGATCACTGGACGACAAACGACCGGTGGCCGTGACCGCCTGATGGTAGGACGTGTGAATCCGGCCTGTACGTGGATTGATCTGCTCGGGCAGGCGATCGGTGTAGGTGCTTTTCAGCTTGCTCATCGAGCGGTACTGCATCAGCACCTTGGGCAGCGGGAAGTCCTGCTCGGCCAGTTCAGCCAGCACTGCTTCAGCGGTCGAAGGCTGACCTTTGGCGGTCTTGCTGATGATCGGCAAACCGAGTTTTTCATACAGGATCACGCCCAGTTGCTTGGGCGAGCTCAGGTTGAATTCCTCACCGGCAATGGCAAACGCCTCACGCTCAAGCGCAACCAGCTTGTCGCCCAGTTCTACGCTCTGGATGCCCAGCAAATTGGCATCCACCAGCGCGCCCTGACGCTCAATACGCGCCAGCACCGGCACCAGCGGCATTTCAATATCGGTCAATACGCTGTTCAGGCTTGGGATTGCCGCCAGTTTTTCGTGCAGCACGTGATGCAGGCGCAGCGTGACGTCTGCGTCTTCAGCGGCATACGGCCCGGCCTGGTCCAGCGAGATCTGGTCAAAGGTCAGTTGCTTGACGCCTTTGCCGGCAATGTCCTGGAAGCTGGTAGTGGTATGCCCCAGGTACTTGAGCGCCAGGCTGTCCATGTCGTGCCGGGTGGCCGTGGAGTCGAGTACGTAGGATTCGAGCATGGTGTCAAAGGCAACGCCCCGCACCGTGATCCCGCACGTCTGATCACCGCCGATGGCGCAATTGGCCAGGATATTCATGTCGTACTTGGCGTGTTGACCGACCTTGGCTTTGCTCGGGTCTTCCAGCAACGGCTTGAGCGCACGCAACACGGTGTCGCGGTCCAGCTGCTCCGGTACGCCCATGTAGGAGTGGGTCAACGGAATGTAGGCTGCTTCGCCGGGTTTGACCGCAAACGACAACCCCACCAACTGCGCCTGCTGCGCGTCAAGGCCCGTGGTTTCAGTGTCAAAAGCGAACAGCTTGGCGTCGTTGAGCTTCTTCAGCCAGACGTCAAAGCGCGCCTGATCGAGGATGGTTTCGTACTGCGCTTGCGCTGGAGTATCGGACTCAGGCTCAGGCACTTCATGCACAATCACCTGGCCGGCACGCTTGGCTTCGCGCTCGACTTCAGCGATCCAGCTTTTGAACTCCAGCTCGGTGTACAACTCGATCAGCTTGTCGCAATCCGGCGCCTTGAGGTGCAAGTCGTCCAAGCCCACATCCAGCGGTACATCGACCTTGATCGTGGCCAACTGATAGGAAAGGAAGGCCATTTCTCGGTGTTCTTCGAGCTTGGCCGGCAGGTTTTTAGCACCACGAATCGGCAGGGTCGGCACAATATCGAGCTTTTCGTACAGGTCGGCCAAACCACCACCGACGCCCATCAGCAAGCCAGAGGCCGTCTTCGGGCCAATGCCTGGAACGCCAGGGATGTTGTCAGAAGAGTCGCCCATCAGCGCGAGGTAATCGATGATCTGCTCGGGCGCGACGCCGAATTTCTCTTTCACCCCCTCAATGTCCATCACGCTGCCGGTCATGGTGTTGACCAGGGTGATGTGGGCATCGACCAGTTGCGCCATGTCCTTGTCGCCGGTCGAGATCACCACCGGGCGGTCTGCTGCAGCGCTGCTGCGGGCCAGTGTGCCAATCACATCATCGGCTTCAACGCCTTCGACGCACAGCAAAGGAAAGCCCTGGGCGATGACGCTGGCGTGCAACGGCTCGATTTGAACCCGCATGTCATCGGGCATGCTCGGGCGATTGGCCTTGTATTCGGCGTACATGTCGTCGCGAAACGTCCCGCCCTTGGCATCGAAAACCACCGCAAACGGGCTGTCCGGATACTGCTTGCGCAGGCTTTTCAGCATGTTCAACACGCCCTTCACAGCGCCTGTCGGCAGGCCCTTGGAGGTAGTCAGCGGCGGCAACGCATGGAAGGCGCGGTACAGATATGAAGAACCGTCCACCAGGACGAGGGGAGCTTGGCTCATGAGCAGGATCAACCTTTTCGGCGAGTCCGGCGCTAGAATGTCCGGACCAATGACGACAAAGGGACAAGGTTATCATGCGCACACTCAATCGCCTGTTGCTGACCGGCTTGTTTGCACTCACTCCGCTGCTAACCTTTGCAGCAGATGAGGCAGTCACGGCCGACCCAGATGTAACCATTCGCACGGAAGGCGATAAAACCATTCAGGAATACCGTCAAAACGGTTTTCTGTACGCCATCAAGGTCACCCCAAAAGGAGCGCCGTCGTACTTTTTAGTACGCGCTGATGGTACTGATGCCAATTTCATCCGTTCCGACCAGCCGGATATGCTGATTCCTTCGTGGAAGATCTTCGAATGGAAATAGCGTCTTAACTTTAATTGGCGCCGATTAAACCCGGCGCCCGTACTGGCAATTTAAATCATGTCTGTATTCACTCCACTGACTCGCCCTGAGTTGGAGACTTTTCTTGCGCCTTACGGACTCGGCCGTCTGCTCGATTTCCAGGGGATTGCCGCGGGTAGCGAAAACACCAACTACTTCATCAGCCTGGAGCAGGGTGAATTTGTCCTGACCCTGGTGGAGCGTGGCCCGGTCAGCGAAATGCCGTTCTTTATCGAACTGCTGGACGTGCTGCACGACGCCGACTTGCCGGTGCCTTATGCGCTGCGCACCGTCGACGGCGAAGCCCTGCGTGAGCTCAAAGGCAAACCGGCACTGCTGCAACCGCGCCTGGCGGGCAAGCATATTCGCGTCGCCAACGCTCAGCATTGCGCCCAGGTCGGCGACTTGCTCGGCCACTTGCACACCGCCACCCGTGACAAGGTGCTGGAACGCAAGACCGATCGCGGCCTGGACTGGATGCTGGCCGAAGGCCCGGCACTCAAGTCCGGCCTGGAGCCTGCTGCGGCTGAACTGCTGCAAAAGGCGCTGGATGAGATCTCCGCACGCAAGGCCCAGATCATGGCGCTGCCACGGGCTAACCTGCACGGTGACTTGTTCCGCGATAACGCGATGTTTGAAGGCACACACCTGACGGGGCTGATCGACTTCTACAACGCCTGCTCAGGCCCAATGCTGTACGACGTGGCGATTGCCCTGAACGATTGGTGTACAGACGACGAAGGCAACATTGATGCCCCACGCGCTCGCGCCTTGCTGGGTGCTTATGCTGCGCTGCGCCCGTTTACTGCCAGCGAAGCCGAACTGTGGCCAACCCTGCTGCGCGTCGCCTGTGTCCGCTTCTGGCTGTCCCGCCTGATTGCGGCCCAGACCTTCGCCGGGCAAGACGTCTTGATCCATGATCCGGGCGAGTTCGAACGCCGCTTGGCCTTGCGCCAAGCAGTGAGCGTGCCGCTGCCGTTCGCGCTGTAACACCTCTGCACCTGTATCGACTCCTACAGATCATTACTCTGTAGGAGCGAGCTCGCGATTGTATCGCCGCGGTATCGCATCGTTTGGATCGCGAGCAAGCTCGCTCCTACAGAGGGTCGGGGTTGAAGGCTTACAACCCTTCCAAACAACCTGCCAGGTCGTTGCCCAGTTTTTCCAGCAACTGCTCGTAACCTTGAGCCGTGGCCGGGGTGTAACCGCCCAGGGCATCCAGTTCGGCCAATTTGGCCGGCAGACCAGCAGTCAGGGTTTCGGCCAAACGAGGGCGCAAAGGTGGGTCGCTGAAGACGCAAGTCTTGCCCACTTCCTGCAAGCGCTTGCGCATGGCCGCCACGTGCTGGGCGCCAGGCTGTACTTCTGAGGCGACGCTGAACACGCCAGCGTGCTTCAGGCCGTAGCTACTTTCAAAATAGTCGTAGCCTTCATGGAAGACGAAGAATGGTTTGTCTGCAATCGCGGCCAAGCGCGCTTTCAGGCGTGCATCCAATGCATCCAAACGCTTATTGAAAGCCTTGAGGTTGCTTTGGTACTTCGCGGCATTCGCCGAGTCTTTTTCGCTCAAGTCCGCCGCCATTTTTGCGGCAATTACCCGCGCATTGGCAGGCGCCAGCCACAGGTGCGCATCCAGCGTGCCGGGACGATGATCGTGATCGTGTTCGGCCGTATCTTCTTCATGCGAGTGGCTATCTTCAGCGAAATGACGGAGCTTGAGGTCAGGCAAGGTTTGCACGGCGATCGATGGCAACGTGCGCGATTTGATCACCCGCGGCATGAAGCCTTCCAGATCCGGGCCAATCCAGTAGAGCAAGTCCGCCGACTGTACGCGCCGTACGTCGGATGGGCGCAACGCATAGTTATGCGGCGTCGCTCCGGGCGGCAACAGCACATCAGGCTGGCCCACACCGTCCTGTACAGCGGCCGCAATCAGTTGCAAGGGTTTGATGCTGGTCAGCACGTTGACCTGGGCCTGGGCCGGGTTAATCACCAGCAGGCTGGCGCTTAAAGTAAGAAAAAGGGCAAAAAGACGGGGCACGATGAGCACTCAGAGTGGCTGAAACAGGTAACATAATAACGTCTCTCTCAAAAAACGTCGCCGCCCATGCCTATAACACCGCTTGCCAGCCGTCCCCATGACCACTCTCATTGCGTCCACAGCGCCCTCAGCGAGGCGGACGCCTTGTGCGCGCAAAAGGGTCTGCGCCTGACCGCATTGCGTCGGCGCGTGCTGGAGCTGGTGTGGCAGAGCCACAAGCCGTTGGGTGCTTACGACATTTTGGCCGTGCTCAGTGAGCAAGATGGTCGCCGCGCCGCGCCACCGACCGTTTATCGGGCGCTGGACTTTCTGCTCGAAAATGGCCTGGTGCATCGCATTTCGTCGCTCAACGCCTTTATTGGCTGCAGCTACCCAGAACATGCGCATCAGGGCCAATTCCTGATTTGCCGCACCTGCCATGCCGCCATCGAACTTGAGCAAAAATCCATCAGCGACGCGATTATCAACAGCGCACGCGATGTTGGCTTTACTGTCGAGGGCCAGACCGTTGAAGTGGTCGGCTTGTGTTCGGGTTGCCGGGAGGCCTGATGAGCGCTGCACTGATACGTCTTGAACAGGTCACCGTGACCTTTGCCGGGCAAAACGTGCTCGACAACATCGAGCTGAGCGTTGAGCCTGGGCAGATTGTGACGCTGATCGGCCCCAACGGCGCCGGTAAAACCACGCTGGTCAAAGCTGTGCTCGGCCTGCTCAAGCCCACCCGCGGCAGTGTGTGGCGCAAGCCCAAGCTGCGCGTCGGCTACATGCCGCAAAAATTGCACGTCGATCCGACGCTGCCGCTCTCCGTGCTGCGTTTTTTGCGCCTGGTACCGGGCGTCGACCGCGCTCAAGCCCTGGCGGCGCTCAAGGAAGTGGGTGCCGAAAAAGTCATCGACAGCCCGGTACAGAGTGTTTCGGGCGGCGAGATGCAGCGCGTATTGCTGGCCCGTGCCCTGTTGCGCAAACCCGAGCTGCTGGTACTCGACGAGCCGGTGCAAGGCGTCGACGTGGCGGGACAAGCCGAGTTGTACAGTTTGATCACTCGTCTGCGCGACCGCCACGGCTGCGGCGTACTGATGGTTTCTCACGATTTGCATCTGGTGATGAGTACCACCGATCAGGTGGTCTGCCTCAACCGTCACGTGTGCTGCTCAGGTCACCCGGAGCACGTCAGCGGCGATCCGGCATTCGTTGAGCTGTTCGGCAAAAACGCACAAAGCCTGGCGATTTATCACCACCACCATGACCACGCCCATGATTTGCATGGCTCAGTGGTCAGCGAAGGCGCCCCGGCGGCGCCCACACACGTTCATGGAGAAGGCTGCAAGCATGGCTGATTTTCTGTTGTACGCCCTGCTGGCAGGCTTGGCTTTGGCGATCGTCGCAGGACCACTGGGCTCGTTTGTAGTCTGGCGACGCATGGCTTATTTCGGTGACACCTTGTCCCACGCGGCCTTGCTCGGTGTGGCGATGGGCTTTTTGCTGGATGTCAGCCCGACGATTGCCGTGACCGTAGGCTGCCTGCTGCTGGCGGTGCTTTTGGTCACGTTGCAACAGCGCCAATCCCTGGCATCCGACACATTGCTCGGAATTCTCGCCCCCAGCACCTTGTCCCTCGGGCTGGTCGTACTAAGCTTCATGCATGAAGTGCGGATCGACCTGATGGCTTACCTGTTTGGTGACCTGCTGGCGATCAGCCCGACCGACCTGATGTGGATTTTAGGCGGCAGTGCAGCGGTACTGGTGCTATTGGTCGCATTGTGGCGGCCTTTACTGGCGATTACCGTGCATGAAGAGCTGGCCACGGTTGAAGGGTTGCCAGTTGGCGCATTACGCTTGACCCTGATGCTGTTAATCGCCGTCGTGATCGCCGTGGCGATGAAGATCGTCGGCGTGCTGTTGATTACTTCGCTGCTGATCATTCCAGCGGCGGCGGCCCAACGCCACGCCCGCTCCCCGGAGCAGATGGCATTGGGGGCCAGCTTGCTGGGGATGCTGGCCGTGTGTGGCGGCCTGGCCTTGTCATGGTTCAAAGACACGCCTGCGGGGCCATCGATTGTGGTGTGTGCCGCGGCACTGTTTCTGCTGAGTTTTGTTCTGCCCCGTCGAGGGGTGTAGACTTGCTCGTTTTTTGCGCACTTAGAGAGCCGCAGGAATGAAGCTGTTTAATTTCCGTTACTTGCTCCTGGCCGCATTTTCCTTGCTGCTGGGCGCCTGCCAAAGCACACCTTCTGCCGACCAGATCGCGCAGAGCGAACGTGCAACGGCCATCGCACAGCTGGAGCAAAACCTGGCCAGCAGCGAACTTGCGACCGCCGAAGATCAATTGGCCGCCTTGCAGGCGCAAACACCAGACGACCCGCAATTGGTGCAGTACCAGCGCCAACTCGCAGAGTCCTACCTGCAACGCAGCCAAATCTTCCTGCAAAAAGGCGATGTCAACGCAGCCGCTACGGCCTTGAGCCGAGCCCGTACCTTGATGCCCAAGGCTCCGGCGCTGACCAGCGGCGTTAACAGCGCCATCACCCAGGCCCGCAAAGCTGAGCTGGAGAAGGCCGAGGCTGCCCTTAAAGCTGCCGAAGCTCGCCCCACCGCCAAGGTGATCGACCCGGCTGCCGAAAGCACCACCGTTACGCTGAACATCGCCGATATCAAGAAACTTCGCCATCAACTGGACTTGATCGCGCAAGATATCGTCAATTATCAGTGTGCCGCGACCTTGCAAGTACCCCGCACGGCAGACTATCCGTGGCTGGCCACACTGATCAGCAAGCGGGTTAAAAAGCTCGACCCCGCGTTTGACCTGAACCTTGAGCGTCAGATCATTCGCCATGTGCCTGCGCAAATGGTGCTGACACCGCGCAAGCCTTGAAACATTAATCGCCGCGTGTGCCAGTCCAGAGTTTTGCGCCTTGCGCGACACTGGCTCACGCGGCGATTGGCATTTTCTGACCGTTGATTTTCTTATTTCCAAATCAAAGGTTGACCCATTAATAAATGCTAAGTCCTTCATATAGGGACAAGCTAAAATGCGCGCCCGGCTATCCGCTGATCTTCTTTTTACGCGCCCCACAAGGTCCGCTACGTGATTGAGTTCCATAACGTTCATAAAACTTACCGGGTCGCCGGTAAGGACATCCCCGCGTTGCACTCCACCAGTTTGCGTGTTGAGAGCGGCCAGGTGTTCGGCCTGATTGGCCACTCCGGTGCGGGTAAAAGTACATTGCTGCGCCTGATCAACCGCCTCGAAACTCCAAGCGGCGGCCAGATTATCGTCGATAACGAAGACGTGACCGCGATGGATGCCAACGGCCTGCGCCGCTTCCGTCAACAAGTCGGGATGATTTTTCAGCACTTCAACCTGCTGGCGTCCAAGACCGTCGCCGACAACGTCGCGATGCCGCTGACCCTCGCCGGCGAATTGTCGCGCAGTGAAATCGAGCAGCGCGTCGCTGAATTGCTGGCGCGGGTGGGGTTGTCTGACCACGCCAAGAAATACCCGGCGCAACTGTCCGGCGGCCAAAAGCAGCGTGTGGGCATTGCCCGCGCCTTGGCCACCAAGCCTAAAGTGTTGCTGTGCGACGAAGCCACCAGTGCCCTCGACCCGCAAACCACGGCGTCGGTGTTGCAGTTGCTGGCCGAGATTAACCGCGAGCTGAAACTGACCATCGTGCTGATCACCCATGAGATGGATGTGATCCGCCGCGTGTGCGACGAAGTGGCCGTGATGGATGCTGGCGTGATTGTCGAACAAGGCCCGGTGGCCCAGGTGTTCTTGCACCCCAAGCACCCGACTACCAAGCGCTTTGTGCAGGAAGACGAGCAAATCGACGAAAGCGAGCAACGCGACGATTTTGCCCATGTCCCTGGCCGCATCGTTCGCCTGACCTTCCAGGGCGAAGCTACCTACGCACCGTTGCTGGGCACCATCGCCCGCGAAACGGGTGTGGACTACAGCATCCTGGCTGGCCGCATTGACCGCATCAAAGACACCCCTTATGGGCAACTGACCCTCGCCATCACCGGTGGCGACATGGAAGCTGCTTTCGCGCGCTTCACCGCGGCTGACGTACATATGGAGGTGCTGCGCTAATGGAATCCTTCCTGAGCTTTTTTGCCAATATCGACTGGTTCGAAATCTGGCTGGCCACCGGCGACACGATGATGATGCTCGGCGGTTCGCTGCTGTTCACCATCATTCTGGGGCTGCCGCTGGGCGTTCTGCTGTTCTTGTGCAGCCCGCGCCAACTGTTCGAACAAAAGGCCGTCTACGCCATGCTGTCGCTGGTGGTGAACATTCTACGGTCACTGCCGTTCATCATTTTGCTGATTGTGATGATCCCGCTGACTGTTTTGATCACCGGCACCTCGCTGGGCGTTGCCGGTGCGATTCCGCCACTGGTGGTCGGCGCTACACCGTTCTTCGCCCGTTTGGTCGAAACCGCACTGCGCGAAGTGGATCGCGGCATCATCGAAGCCACCCAGGCGATGGGCGCCAGCACGCGCCAGATCATTACCAGCGCCCTGTTACCTGAAGCGCGACCTGGCATTTATGCCGCGATTACCGTGACCGCAATCACCCTGGTGGGCTACACCGCCATGGCCGGCGTAGTCGGCGCGGGTGGCCTGGGTGACCTGGCGATTCGCTTCGGTTATCAACGTTTTCAAACCGACGTGATGATTGTCACGGTGGTGCTATTGCTGATTCTGGTGCAAATTCTGCAAACCGTTGGCGATCGGCTGGTGGTGCACTTTTCGCGCAAGTAAGCGCGACCTCGTTAATAAACGTAACCGCCAGCCAATAGCTGGCAGGCACCTGAAATCAGGTGTTCACAAGGAGTTGCTGAATGAAAAAGTTATTTGCTGCTGTCGCTGCGCTTGCCGCATTTTCGGCCCACGCTGGCGACTTGTCTGTTGCCGCCACCCCAGTGCCGCACGCCGAGATCCTCGAATTCGTAAAACCAGCGCTGGCCAAAGAGGGCGTTAACCTCAAGGTCAAAGTGTTCACTGACTACATCCAGCCCAACGTACAAGTGGCCGAAAAACGTCTGGACGCGAACTTCTTCCAGCACCAGCCGTACCTGGATGAGTTCAACAAGGCCAAGGGCACTCATCTGGTCAGCGTTGCAGCCGTACACCTTGAGCCACTGGGCGCTTACTCCAGCAAATACAAAAAGCTGGATGAACTGCCATCGGGCGCAACTGTGGTGATCCCGAACGACGCCACCAACGGCGGCCGCGCTCTGTTGCTGCTGGACAAGGCTGGCGTGATCAAGCTCAAGGACTCGACCAATATCCTGTCGACACCTAAAGACATCACCGAAAACACCAAAGGCCTGAAGTTCCGCGAGCTGGAAGCCGCCACTATCCCACGCGTGCTGACCCAGGTTGATCTGGCACTGATCAACACCAACTACGCGCTGGAAGCCAAGCTGAACCCGGAAAAAGACGCACTGGTCATCGAAGGCAGCGACTCGCCTTACGTGAACATTTTGGTAGCGCGTGCGGACGATAAAGACTCGGCTGACATGAAAAAGCTGGTTGCAGCCCTGCACAGCCCTGAAGTGAAGCAGTTCATCAACGAAAAATACAAAGGCGCCATCATCCCGGCGTTCTGACACCCTCTGTAGGAGCTGCTGAGGCACGAAAGCTGCGAGCTGTTGATCTTTCGTGCAGACAACGCGTCAACGTCAAAAGATCGCAGCCTTCGTGCCTCGGCAGCTCCTACAAAATACGCCCTTACTTTCTCTCGACCAACGCCGGTAACTGGGCAACCATTTTCGGGGTGTTGAACGGTGCGCGAATGAAACCGCGCTGAGTACCGTCCGGCCCGATCAGCGCCAGATTGCCGCTGTGATCAACGGTGTAGTTGGGCTTGCTGGTGTCCGCCGGGATAAACGGAATACTCACCGCATTGGCCAAGGTTTGCAGCTCTTCCACCGAGCCCGGTGTCAGGCCCACAAACTGCGGGTCGAAGTAGCCCAGGTATTGCTTGAGCTGCTGCGGGGTATCGCGGTTCGGGTCGACGCTGACCAGCACAATTTGCAGTTTGTCCTGCACCTCTTTTGGCAGCTCGCTTTTGATTTGACGCAACTGGGCGAGGGTAGTCGGGCAAATGTCCGGGCAAAAGGTGTAGCCAAAGAACAGCAAACTCCATTTGTCCTTCAGCTCATTCATCACCACTGGCCGACCGTTCTGGTTGGTCATTTTTATATCCGGTAACTGACGGCTTTGCGGCAGCAAAATGATCCCCGCATCGATCAAGGCCGTGGTGTCGCCCTGGCCTTTGCCCGACATGATCTTGTTAAACGTCAGGCCCATGACCAACGCCACCAGCGCGACGAGGATGTAGACGGTTTTTTGAGTTCTAGTCATAGATTCAACACTAAGTAGTGATCGACAAGCAGCGCGATAAACAGCCAGAGCAAGTAGTAAATCGAGTACTTGAAGGTGTTGATCGCGGCGTGCGGCTGAGTGCCACGGTACAACACCCACGCCCAATGCAGAAAGCGCGCACCCAAACCCAGCGCACAGACCAGATAGAGCACGCCGCTCATGCGAATCACAAACGGCAGCAGGCTGACCGCCAGCAGCACAAAGGTGTACAACAGGATATGCACCTTGGTGTAGTGCTCGCCGTGGGTCACCGGCAACATCGGGATGTCCGCCGTGGCGTACTCCTCCTTGCGATGAATGGCCAACGCCCAAAAATGCGGCGGGGTCCAGGCAAAAATAATCAGCACCAGCAACAGCGGCTCGGCGGTGACATGGCCAGTGACCGCAACCCACCCCAGCAACGGCGGTGCCGCCCCGGCCAGCCCACCAATTACAATGTTTTGCGGTGTGGCACGCTTGAGAAAGCCGGTGTAAATCACCGCGTAGCCCAGCAGCGAAGCCAGCGTCAGCCAGGCCGCCAGCGCATTGGTAAAAACCAGTAACAGCGCCAAGCCTGAAAGCGCCAGCAGCAGGGCGAATGACAACGCGGCGACGGCTGAGATTCGGCCTTCGGCCAGCGGGCGTTTGTGGGTGCGGGCCATTATGGCGTCGATGCGCCGATCCACCACATGGTTGACCGCCGCTGCACCGCCCGCGCACAAACCAATCCCAAGATTGCCAAACACCAGTACCGGCCACGGAACACCGGCACGGGTCGCCAGCAACATGCCCACCAGCGAGGTAATCAGCATCAACACCACAACCTTGGGCTTGGTCAGCTCCAGATAGTCGCGCCACCGGGCCGGGGGGCAGCCCGCGCCAATCACGGTCGCCATGGCGATTCACCTTTAAGCATGATGGGGCTGGCCGTGTGGCCCCGAGGGCTGAAGGTCCAGCGGGTAAAGCGCGGGGTCTTGACCCTGACCAGTGCCGTGCGCGCGTGGTAGTTGACCAGCACCAGCGTCAGCAGCAGCGCAGCGCCACCCGCGTTGTGCGCCACCGCCACCACCAGCGGCAAGCCGAACAGCACATTGCTCAGCCCCAGGCTGATTTGGGCCGCCAGCGCCACCAGCAGCAAGCCCGCCAGCCGGGTCATGCCGACTTTGCGCAACTGCCAGGCCAGCCCCAAGAGCACCAGCGTCAGCACCAGGGCGCCCATGCGGTGGGTGAGATGGATCGCGGTGCGCGCCTCGCTGTCCAGTTGCCCGCCTAAATAATTGGGCCCTATGTGCTGGGTGAGATGGAAACCGTTGGCGAAGTCGGCCTCCGGCCACCAAGCGCCGTGACAGGTCGGCAGATCGACACAGGCCACGGCCGCATAGTTGGAACTGACCCAGCCGCCCAAGGCAATTTGCATAATCGCCAGCACCAGCCCGGCCGTCGCCCAGCGCTGCAATCGGCGTGGTACGGCGAGGGCGGGCAATACGCCCGACAAGCGCAGCGTGAGCAAAAACAGCAAGCTCAAGGTCGCAAACCCGCCGAGTAAATGCCCGGTCACCACCTGCGGCCACAGTTTGAGCGTCACCGTCCACATGCCAAAGGCGGCCTGGGCCAATACCACCAGCAAGATAAACAACGGCAGCTTGAATGGTTGGTCGGGCAGGCGTCGTTGCCTCCAGGCCCGCGCCGCCAGCAGCATAATCAACAGACCAAGGGTGCCGGCGAAATAGCGATGGAGCATCTCGCTCCAACCTTTTTCGGCCTCCACTGGCGTGTCCGGAAAATGCAGCTCGGCATGCGCCAGTTGCGCCTCACTCTGCGGCACGCTGATAAAACCGTAGCAACCCGGCCAGTCCGGGCACCCCAAGCCCGCATGGGTCAGGCGGGTGTAAGCGCCGAGCAACACCACCACCAACGCCAACAAGGTGGCCAGCAATGCGAGGCGAAATCCAGCTTTGGCCATGATGGCAGTCCCCTATCCGATATTGGACAGCTTCAGCAGCAGGCGCAGGTCGTTGAGCACGTCCTTGCCGTTGACCTGCGGGTCGTAGCGCAACACCAGATTGCCGTGCGGGTCGATGATCCACAGTTGCGCCGCACCGTCGCCTTCGCCGCCCTGTGTATACGTTGGCAAGTCCAGCGTGTAGCGCTGCAACTGCGGGTACTGCTGCTGTAACTCAGTGGCGTAATCCGCCGCGACCGGTTGCGCAACCGCCAGTGCATGGGTAGCCCGCGAAGCCTCACGGCCCAGACCTATCTGGATCTGGCGCGCCAAATACACCAACTGCTGGCAATCCGCCGCGCAGGCTTGTGGCGCCGTCACCAACAGTTGCCAGCGCTGTTCATCGGCCTGCACACCAAGGGCCGCACGGCTTTGCCCGTTGCCGATCAGCTCACCGTGGTAGCTGCGGCTCTCGGGCAGCCAGAACTTGAGTTTGTACATGCCCGTGGCCAGCACCATTGGGCCAATGGTGAGCAGCAAGATAAGGACCAGTTGCAAGCGTCCGCGCCGACGTGTCGCCGGGGCAGGTGAGCGTGCAGTATCAGGCGGATTGATGGCCGTTCCCATGGCGTTTCTCCTGAGCGTTATGCCAACCGAGATAGAAATAGAGACCGAGCAACGCCAGTGCCATGGCGAACCATTGCACGGCATACGCGGTGTGTTTTTCCGGGCCCATGCCCGTGGCGATCACCGGCCAATCGGCCTGATACGCTGCCGGACCTGGAGCGATGCGCACTTCATCGGCAAAACCGTCACGGCCCAATTCAGCCCATAGTCTGGTCGGCTCGACCGCCGTGATCAGCCGCGGCCAACGCGCCGCCAAGGGATCAGCTTGCAACTGAAAAACAGCACCGGGCGATTCATAGACCCAGCCCTGAACCTCCAGAGTTTGCTCCGGGGTGCTGAATACTGGCGGTGTGCGCCGATCCGGCCACGGCAACCAGCCGCGATTGAGCAGCAGCCACTGACCGCTGGCTTGATCCTGAAACGGTTGCAGCAACTCGACCCCGACCTTGCCGTCACGTACTCGATTGTCCAGCAGAAAACTGTGCTGGGCATCGAAATGCCCGCGTAATTGCACGCGGCGAAAGGCCGGTTCGCTGACGTGCACCAGTTGCTCCACCGTCAGCGGCGCTGCCGTCTGCCGCTCAGCATAGCTGTCGAGGAGCACGCGTTTTTGCTCACCCCGGTTCAGTTGCCAAAATCCTAGCAACACCAACAACGGCAGCACTACCAACACCACCAGCGTGGGCGCAATACCAGGGCGAAAGCGCGTCATAACACGTAAACGAAGAGAAACAGCCCAAGCCACACTACGTCTACAAAGTGCCAGTACCAGGTCGCCGCCTGAAAACCAAACTGGTGTTCGGCGTCGAAATGGCCGCGTATCACCCGAATCAGCATCACCAGCAAAATCAAGGCACCGATAGTGACGTGAGCGCCGTGAAAACCCGTGAGCATAAAAAACGTCGCGCCATACACCCCAGAGCCCAGCGTCAGCCCCAGCTCTTTGTAAGCGTGGATGTATTCCTCAGCCTGAAACCCCAAAAAGCCGATACCCAGCAGCACCGTCAACCCGAGCCAGAACTTCATCGCGCCCCGATGGCCCTTGTTCAACGCATGGTGCGCAATGGTGAGGGTGATACTTGAAGTGACCAGCAGCACCGTGTTGAGCAACGGCAAGCCCCATGGACTGATGGTGCCTTTGGGAGGCGGATAAAGCACAGGGTCAGGGGTATGCAACAGTGGCCAGGCAAACTGGAAGTCGGGCCACAGCATGTGTGCCACCGCCTTGCTGCCTTCGCCCCCCAGCCACGGGCCAGAAAAGTGGCGCACATAAAACAGCGCACCAAAAAAGGCGATGAAGAACATCACCTCGGAAAAAATAAACCAGGTCATGCCCCAGCGAAACGAGCGATCCAATTGCGCACTATACAGCCCGGCCCGACTCTCTTTAATCACCGCGCCAAACCAGCCAAACAGCATGTACGCAACGATTAGACCGCCACAGAAAAAGATCAGCGGGCCATGGGAATCAGGCCGCACCGCTTTCAAATCGTTAAACCATGTGGCCAAGCCATAGAACGTAACCAACAGGCCCACCGTGGCAATGATCGGCCACTTGCTTTGCGCCGGGACGTAATACTGATCATGAGTTGCCATGGAGCGTTCTCCTTATCGAGCAGGCCGATCGGCGGCGCTGCCCGCATGGGCGACGACGGGCGGTTGGCGAGCGGTGATATCGAACAGCGTGTAGGCCAGCGTCAGGTGCTTCACATCCTTGGGCATGTCGCGATCAACAATAAAACGCATCGGCATTTCGATGCGTTCCCCCGGCTGCAACACTTGCTGGGTAAAGCAGAAGCACTCGGTCTTGTGGAAGTACTGCGCGGCTTCAGCGGGGGAAATACTGGGTACTGCCTGAGCCGTCATCGGGTGATCGGAAGGGTTGGAGGCTACAAACACCATCTCGTAGACGCCCCCCGGATTGACCACCAACTGATCACCCTTGGGATAGAACTCCCACACCATGTCGATGGCATTGGTCGACAAAAATTGCACCCGCACCTGGCGACTCGCGTCTACCACTTGCGAACCTTCGTACTGCCCGGCGGTTTTGCCGTTGATGCCGAAGGCTTTGCACATCACGTCGTAAATCGGCACCAGTGCAAAACCAAAGGCGAACATCACCACCGTCATCAACAACAGGCGCAGGACCAAACGCTTGATGGGGTTTGAGTCACTCATATCCAAAATCCCTCACCCCAACCCTCTCCCAAAGGGAGAGGGAGCTGATCGCAGCCAGATTCAAGAACACCACACAACAGTTCCTTCTCCCTCCGGGAGAAGGTTGGGGTGAGGGGGTTTTGAGTGTTCATTTGATTTGCGGCGGCGTCGTAAAGGTGTGATACGGCGCGGGCGAGGGCACGCTCCATTCAAGACCTTCGGCACCTTCCCACGGTTTGGCCGGCGCTTTCGGCCCGCCGCGAATGCATTTGATGACGATAAACAGGAACAAAAACTGGGTGGCGCCAAACATGAATCCACCAATCGACGACACCATGTTGAAGTCGGCAAATTGCAGGTTGTAGTCCGGAATTCGACGCGGCATCCCGGCCAAGCCAACAAAGTGCATCGGGAAGAAGGTCAGGTTCATGCCCACAAACGATAGCCAGAAATGCAGCTTGCCCAGGGTTTCGTCGTACATGTGCCCGGTCCATTTCGGCAGCCAGTAGTAGGCCGAGGCGAAGATCCCGAAGATCGCTCCCGGCACCAGCACATAGTGGAAGTGCGCCACCACAAAGTAGGTGTCGTGGTACTGGAAGTCTGCGGGTGCAATGGCCAGCATCAGCCCGGAAAACCCACCGATGGTGAATAGAATCACAAAGGCCACGGCAAACAGCATCGGCGTCTCAAACGTCAGCGAGCCTTGCCACATGGTGCTCACCCAGTTGAACACCTTGACCCCGGTCGGTACCGCAATCAGCAGCGTGGCGTACATAAAGAACAGTTCGCCGACCAGCGGAATCCCCACCACAAACATGTGGTGCGCCCAGACGATGAATGACAGGAACGCAATGCTCGCCGTGGCGTACACCATCGAGGTGTAACCAAACAGCGGTTTGCGCGAGAAGGTCGGGATGATCGCGCTGACGGCGCCGAAGGCCGGCAGAATCATGATGTACACCTCGGGATGGCCGAAGAACCAGAACACATGCTGGAACAACACCGGATCACCGCCGCCTGCCGCACTGAAAAAGCTGGTGCCAAAGTGAATGTCCATCAGCATCATCGTCACCACCCCGGCCAGTACCGGCATCACCGCAATCAGCAAGAAGGCGGTGATCAACCAGGTCCAGACGAACAGCGGCATTTTCATCAGCGTCATGCCGGGAGCACGCAGATTGAGGATGGTGGCGATCACGTTGATCGCACCCATGATCGAACTGATACCCATCAAATGGATTGCAAAAATGAAATATGTAACGCTTTCGGGTGCATACGTCGTGGACAGCGGCGCATAGAAGGTCCAGCCGAAATTCGGCCCGCCACCGGCGCTGAACAACGTTGATACCAGCAACAGAAAGGCTGCGGGCAACAGCCAAAAGCTGAAGTTGTTCATCCGCGGCAACGCCATGTCGGGGGCGCCGATCATCAGCGGAATCATCCAGTTGGCCAGCCCGACAAACGCCGGCATGACCGCACCAAACACCATAATCAGTCCGTGCATGGTGGTCATTTGGTTGAAAAACGCCGGTTCGACGATCTGCAGGCCAGGCTGAAACAACTCGGCGCGAATCACCATGGCGAACGAGCCGCCGAGTAAAAACATGCAGAAGCTGAACCACAGGTACAACGTGCCAATGTCTTTGTGGTTGGTGGTCAACACCCAACGCATCAGCCCTTTGGCCGGGCCGTGCGCGTGGTCATCCGCCTGCCCGTGGTCATCAATAACAGCACTCATGTCCTGACTCCTGCGAACGGATGGACCAAAAGACCAGCAGCACTTTGCCCCCGGCCATTGCACGCGCACATCCTTGAACGGCTCATTTGCCTTGCGCCTGTTTGAGCGCCAGCACGTCTTTTGGGGTCACCATGTCGCCCTTGTTATTGCCCCAGGCATTACGTTCGTAAGTCACCACCGCTGCGATATCGACTTCCGACAGTTGCTTGCCAAAGGCGGCCATCGCTGTGCCCGGCTTGCCAAAGAACACGCGGTGCAAGTGATCTTCTTTAGGCCCGGTGGCAATCGGCGAGCCCTTGAGCGCCGGGAACATCGGCGGCAGGCCCTGACCTTCAGCCTGGTGACAGGAGGTGCAGGCGGTGTGATAGACCTTGTCCCCCCGAGCCACCAACTCGTCGAGTGTCCACTCCTTGCTGGTCAGTTCCTTGGCCTGCGCAGCCTGCGCCTTGCGCTCAGCGAGCCAGGCGTCGTAATCAGGGCGGGTTTTGACGTCGACTACGATCGGCATAAAACCGTGGTCCTTGCCGCACAGTTCGGCGCATTGGCCGCGATAAATGCCGGGCTTCTCGACGCGGGTCCAGGCTTCGTTGATAAAACCCGGAATAGCGTCACGCTTGACCGCAAAGGCGGGTACCCACCACGAGTGGATTACATCGGCCGAAGTCACCAGAAACCGCACTTTGGCGCCAATCGGCAGCACTAACGGCTCGTCGACTTCGAGCAAATAATGCTCGCCCTTGACGGCCTGGTTATGGATTTGCTCGGCGGGAGTGGCCAGATTGCTGAAGAATTCGACGTCCTGGCCCAGGTATTTGTAATGCCATTTCCACTGATAGCCGGTGACCTGAATATCGACATCCGATTCACTGCTGTCATAGATATCGATCAGGGTTTTGGTCGCAGGAACAGCCATCGCCACCAGAATAACCAGAGGCACGACCGTCCAAAGAATTTCGACCGTGGTGCTTTCATGGAATTTGGCCGCTTGCTGGCCGGTGGAGCGCCGATGAACAATCATCGACCAGAACATGGCCCCGAAGACGATGATGCCAATCACCACACAGATCCAGAAAATGGTCATGTGCAGGTCAAACACCGCGTTGCTGACTTCAGTCGCACCCGGCGTCATATTCATGGTCCAGGCCCCATGGGCCTGACTGAATATTGACCACAACAGCAGGCCCATCCAAACACGTGGATGTCGCATCATTGCGGGTTCCCCTTATTTTTCTTGTTTTTTCGCCGGTTTAAACCTGCGTACAAGGGGGCGGTTTCGCATGTACAAACCTTGACCGCCGAGCCTCGTCTGCTCAGGCAGTCGGGCGTCATCAGAAAACGTTTACAAAACCGAGTATAGACAGCGAGACCAGCCTCGCAATGTCATTAGCCAAAACAGGGAAATAGCCCTCCATCGACAAATGGCACTCACTGCCCGGTCACAAAATGAATAACAATACCGCCCCTGAAAAAAAGCTCCTGCGTCGAAGAGAGCTACTTTTAAGTTTCCCCCTCTTCCGTCTTGCGCCTCACTGGAGTTCCCATGAACACCGCCGCCCTCCGCGAACTGATCCTGCGTGCCCAACAGCATGAGGCCGAAACAGGCCTGCTCGCCCAGCATCTCGCCGTTCAATTGCCGCACCTGCACACCTCGATTCAGTTGCCTGAAACCGACAAGAATCTGGTGATGACACGCTTTGTTGCCGCCTATATCGACCAGGTGCCCGACCTGCTCGACGCGGCCAACGAAGTTGCACGCGAGGCCGGTATCGAGTCGCAAATCAAGCCGGTGCTAAAAATCGCCGAGCAGTTTTTTGCCCAGCCACCTGCGCTGCTCGACGGCCATGTAGGTCTGGAAGGCTTGTTGGATGAGGCGTACCTGGCACATCGCCTGGTGGAAGAGGTCAACGATCTTTACATCAAGCACTTTCAGCAGCCGCTGATCCCGCTGGACATGACCGTTGCCAATTTGATTGCTCACCAATTGGTCGGCGAAACCTTTGCCAACCAATTGGACGAAGCCGTGCACCATGCGGTCGATGAGATGCTCAACGACGAGAGTTTCGCTCTGGAGTCGGTTGAAGCCTACCGCGAGCGCCTGACCAGCCCAGAGACCGGCGCAGCCTGGAAGCGCTGGCCGTGCCTGTCCAAGCAACTGGGTGTTGGCCTGGCGTTGTAACAACCCGCTGAAAGCCTCGGTTCCCCTGGTAGAGCAACTGTCTTGATGCAGTTCCACAGTGGGAGCGAGCCTGCTCGCGAAGGTCGTTTGTGATACCGCATATGCTTCTTGAGAGCTTCGCGAGCAGGCTCGCTCCCACGGTTAGGGGCATACCTCGTCAGCTCTACAGGTGTTTAATACCGCGCCTTGGGCGTGGCACTCGGGATAGGGCTTGTACCGTCCAAAGGCAAGAAACAGCCTTTGTCAGCGTCGTAAGCCTTGATCTCGCTGGTTTCGATGTCGTACACCCAGCCATGAATAAACAGATGCCCGTTAGCCATGCGTGACGCTACCGATGGGTGCGTGCGCAAGTGCTGCAACTGAGCAATGACGTTCTCTTCGGTCAGCACGTGCATGCTTTCGGCTTCGGTGGCGCAGTTGCAGTTGTCGTGCACCATGGTTTTGGCCACTTCAACGTGATGCAGCCAGGCTTTAACCGTGGGCATCTTTTTCAGGCTCGCAGGGTTCAGCACCGCCCGCATCGCACCACAATCCGAATGCCCGCAAATGATGATGTGCTGCACGCCGAGTGCCAGCACCGCGTACTCAATGGCGGTTGAAACACCACCGTTCATCTGGCCGTACGGCGGCACAACATTGCCCACGTTACGCGTCACGAACAAATCACCCGGCGCACTTTGGGTGATCAGCTCCGGCACGATGCGCGAATCGGCACAGGCAATAAACATCGCGCGAGGATTTTGTGCAGTGGCGAGTTTTTTGAAAAAGGCTTCTTGCTCGGGGAAGATTTCGTGATGGAAATGCAAAAAACCATCCACGATATGGTGCAGCGCTGAATCGGCGCTTTCTGCAGTGGCTTCGGTCGAAGGCTGTGGTTTCTGCTTGTCAGTCATCGTGTTTCCCCTGAAAAAAATGGCACCGGATGTTACCTGAACTCAATTCTGCGCTCTACGCTCAACCAGACAGCGTGCTCAACGCTTGGGCAGCAACATCCAGCTCAAGCTCGCTAAACACCTGAATTCCAGCACGCGTCAGTAACGCTGCCGTCACACCCTGCCCTTGAACCTTGACCCCGCTGAAGCTGCCGTCATAGGTCAGCAGATTGCCGCATGACGGACTGTTGGACTTGAGGATAGCAATGCGAATGCCATGCTGTTGCGCCAGCGCCAGCGCCAGATGCGCACCGGACACAAAGGCTTCGGTCACATCCTCGCCGTCGTTCGTCATTACCGATGCGGTGCCGTCGAGCACCGCAACCCCTTGGCCTCCGGGTATTTCTGCCGGCGCACGCGGTGTGGGCAAGCCCCCCGCGACTTCCGGGCACAAGGCAATCACCCGGCCTTCGGCCTGCCATTGCGCCAACTGTGGGTACGGGCCGCTGGCACCGCCGTCGTAACGTACGCGATGCCCCAGCAAGCAACGGCTGACCAACACTTTGGGGCTCATACAAACACCTCGGTGGCGCGACGACGGAACCAGCCGGTCAACGACAGACGGTCACGAGTGGCGGGCATCACCTCGTGCGGGATCTCTCCCGAGAGAAACACCACCAGGCACCCCCCGACGGGCAGCACGTCATAGTCGACATCACCTTCGAGGTACATGCGCAGGTGTCCACCATGCTCGGGCAGCCAACTCTGATTGAGGTACACCACGGCCGAGACCATGCGCCGGTCATCGTCGCGAAAACGATCCAGATGCTTAAGGTAAAACGCTCCGGGCGGGTACAGCGCGAAGTGACTTTCAAAGTCCTCCAGGCCCAAAAAAAGCCTGCGATTCATGGCGATTCGCAGGCTTTCCATTAACCCTAAATAACTGTCACAGGCCAGCGCCTCTCCGGGCTCCAGCCATTGAATATGGTCGCCGCGAATACCCTCGCGGACCTCCTGTGTCAGCCCGCGACCGACCGCAGCCGGTGTCAGCTCCCCTTCAGCGGAACGTTTATGGCACTCAGCCGCCAGTTCGAGGGTCAAAGCCTCGGGCAGGAAGATGTTTTGCTGTGACCAGCCCTGTGCATACAGGTCGTCAACGATGCGTAGCAACAGCGGGTGATCAGAGGGTATTTGCATGGCGCGCATAATATCGACACGCCTTGGAATCTGACAGCGCCGTCGAGCTGCCTGTGTAAAAAAAATGGTCGGGTGATTTAAAGCCCATTATGCGAGACGAATTCTCGACAAGTCCTAGGCCACACCCGGACAATAGCGCCCTGCTGACAGGAGTCCTCCATGCGCCGCTTGTTTTTACTGTTAATGATGTTTTGCACGTTACCCGCATGGGCAGACAACCTCGATGATCTGTTCAAGGTCGCTGGCTGGCCGCAACAGCGCGCGCATTTTAATGACGCCCTTGGCGCCGCTCAGGCGCGCTACAGCAGCAACCTGCCACCCGCGGTTTACCAGGCACTGCTCAACAACAGCAGCCAGCGCTTTAATGCCGAGGCGATGGATCGACGCGCCAAAGAGCAGATGCGCAAAAACCTGCCGAATCCCGAGCCTGCACTGACATTTTTTCAGTCGCCGCTGGGGCGCAAAATTGTCGCCGCCGAACTGCTTGCCACCCGTCGCGATCAGTTGGCCAAGCACGCAAAAGGCTTGCCGCGCATCGAGGCCAGTGCGACGCGTCAGTTATTGATCAATCATTTATCCAACGCGCTGCCAGCCCGTGAAGCCGGTGCAGAAGTCAGTTTGGCGATTGCAGGCATCGCCGCCGACAGCTTGAGCTCGATGATTCCAGGCTTGCTCGGCGGTGGTCAGGCTCAAAGCATGCTCAATGGCCAGCGCCAGCGCCTGATGGATCAAATCGCCGGCGAGCTGGATAACACCTTGCTCTACGTGTATCGCGACCTGAGCGACCCGGAGCTGGAAGAGTTCGTCACCTTCGCCGAATCGCCTGAAGGCAAAGCCTATTACCAGGCCGCTCTGGCTGCAGTCCGCGCCGGACTGGCTGTGGGCCAAAGTACCTCAAGCCTGACGCAATAAGTCTCAGGCTTGAAGGCGGCTCAAAAATACTGATCCAAAAACGCAAAATAGCGCCTGCGGATCTCTGCCGTTTCATTCGCCAGATGATGCCGGGCCTCAGGTAATAACAGCACCTGAGGCTGATTGAACTTGGTCTGCAACACCTTCAGGTTGTGCGGCCAGTCGACTGTTTTGTCGGCCTGCCCCTGAATCACCAAAGGTTGGCGTGCACTGGGTGATGCGGCTTCAACACGTGGAATCCAGCGGGCCATGGCCCCCACCCAGGCGGTTGGCAGGCGCTTGGGCTGCAGCGGATCGGCCTGCAGGAACGGCAAGAAATCCGGGTCATTGGAGTTCTCGCTGAAGCGCCGCTCGATACCTTTGACGAACGGGCGCAGCAGGTAATAGCTGAATTTTGACCACTGCCAATCTTTGGGTCGCACCAGCGGCGCCATCAATACCACCTGCCCCTGAGCGGGGCTTTGATCACCCTGGCGCAGCAAATGATCAAGCACGATGGCCCCACCAGTGCTTTGCCCGCACAAGTGCCAGGGCTGCGGTAACGCCAGCGATTGCGCCTCGACAAACAAGCCTTGCAGCACCTCTTGGTACTGCGCGAAATCGTCGATGCTGGCCCGCTCGCCACTCGACAGCCCATGCCCCGGTAAATCGCAGGCGATGACCACGAACCCGTGGTTCACCCCCCACTCAATCACATGCCGATACAACCCCATGTGATCGTAAAAACCGTGGATCACAAACAGCGTCGCTACCGGCGTGGACTCTGGCCACCACACCTGGCTGACCAATTCGTAACCCGCTGCATTGAATCGCCCCAGCTGGCGACGTACGGGCGCCGCTCGCTGCGCAAAATCCAGCCCATAAAAACGCTGGTACGCCACCGCTTCACTCGACAAAGGTTGCCCCACGGCCAAAGGCTGCAAACTGGCGCGCAAGGAATCGGGAGCAAACGGGGCTGGCATAAGGGCTTCCAAACAGAGTGCGAGTGCGTAATACAGGCTTTATAGACCGACGATATTCATCTGTCAGGTCAAGCATGGCAAGCTACGTGGCCTTCGAGGACTCATTTACATGCCAGTGCCCACCGTCAAAACTCTGCTTGCCTGCCTGCTGACGCTAATCTGCGCGGTGGGATTATGGGCCGCGTACGACTGGTTTCAGGGCCGCTACATTCGTGCTTTCAGCGATCAAACAGCGCTGTTTGCCGGTGACGTACTGAGCCTGCCCGCCGAGCTGTCCGGGCCGGGGCCGATTCGCGTGGTTCACTTCCGGGACCCGGCCTGCCCATGTAACGTTGGCAACCAGCAACACCTCACCGAACTGCTGGCGCAGTACGTGCCACAAGGTGTCGAGTTCTATGCCGTACAAAAGCCCGGCACCCAAGGCCAATTACCCGCCACCCTCAGCGCCCTCAAACCCTTGGCCAACCTGCCCGGCGCCGAACACTTGAGCGCCAGCCCGGCCGTGGCAATCTGGGATCGCAATGGCCAACTGGCCTACTTCGGCCCCTACAGCGAAGGGGTCACCTGCAACGCCAGCAACAGCTTCATCGACCCCATCCTGCAAGCCCTGAGCGAAAACCGTCCGGTGAACGCCACCCACACCATGGCCGTGGGCTGTTATTGCCCGTGGCAGGCGGATTAGAACGCGCCCCCCTTCACCAACTGCCATAGGGAATGCCATAACGTTCGATGTAACGTTTGGAGGGTTCTCTGATTGGATAGGCAAACTGCCCCTGAGTGAGTCCCTGACTTGGGCCTAACGGCTCAATCTCGGCTTGAGCGCCCGCGACCAGAATGTCGCGCCCGCAGTTATTTTCAACCCACACCCGCATCACCCCACCGGGGGCCAGACCGATGTACATCCCGGCCGAAAAATTTGCCGCATGATCAGGCCAGTCCGGACAGCGGCGTGCGGTAGAGCCGCGCATGATGCTGCGGGCGTCTTCGGGGATGTCGACCCAACCCTTGTAGGTTTTCTGTTCGACGATAGATTGCCAGCGCACGAAAACCCTTTTGGGCAAATCGGCACCGGAAACCGGGAAAAAATCACCCCCCATCACTTGCCAGCCTTTCGCGTATTCCTGGTCCAACCCAGGATCGCCGGTGCCGATACTGCCGCCAACACTGCGGAACATCCGACCGTTAATATCCTCGACAGCACTGAACTCTACCCAGCCTTGCATATAGGACGGAGCATGGTGATCAACACTCCATGTACCACTCTTGGGGTCGTTTGCCCCGGAAAGCAGGTCGATTTTGCAGGCCGCCAGCATCAGCAGGCCCAGCAGTAAAACCAGTACATTGAGTTGTTTCATTTTCACCTCGGCACATGCGGGTGGCGCACGCGCACGCCGTCTTCCATCGGTGAATTGAGGTAGATCAGCGTCAAACCATCCCCATCTTCTTT
This sequence comes from Pseudomonadota bacterium, assembly GCA_040385125.1. Taxonomy (GTDB): domain Bacteria; phylum Pseudomonadota; class Gammaproteobacteria; order Pseudomonadales; family Pseudomonadaceae; genus Aquipseudomonas. Next base: position 45,606 of record JAZKIA010000048.1, read on the forward strand.
ACCCAGTGGATGGTTCCAATGGGCCGAGGTGTGGATATAGTGGCGCCGCAACAGCGCGTCTTCGGCTGGGGTGATGCTGTAATCTCCCGCCACAAACCGGTCGCATAAGAGTTGAAGCTCATCCGGGACTTGGTATTCGGGCTTAACCGGAATATCGTTAAACGGCACTTGCTTAGCCTTGGCCAGCGCATGCATCACCCTTAAATACACCCGCGACAGCTCTCCCCGTACATGACGCGAAATGTACAAACCGGCGTAGACCCTTTTGCGGGCCGGGGCCATGCGATTCTGCGGGTCAGCAGAGAGCCGCTTCTCCGTAGGCGTAACAACCATCAGCTTGTCAGCTGGCCAGCCTTCGCTGACCCAGCGCTCTTTGGCTGCTACGGCATCGTGGTAGATGGCGGTTTCGGTGACGTCCTGATACAGGGCCACCTCCAGCGATTGCATGGGGGTGACCATCAACTGTTCTTCGCTCAACGGCAGGTAGCCACCGCCAATGTTCGAATGCACACCGGGCAAGGTGATTTCCAGGTGGTCGGGAGCCACTTCGCTCAAGGCAAAATTGAAGCGTTTCTCATCGCGGGCGGCCAATTGCACCACGTGGGGAAACGACTTGGGGTCCAGGTAAAGTTTCAGGCCAGGCGTGCGGTGACTGCTGTAATTGCCCAGATTGCTCAATCCGGCAACCGATGCCACGGTGTCGAACAAGCCCACAAACCCCGTTCTGATGTCGTAGGTGTCCGGCATAAAAAAACGGCTGAACTTGGCCTTGGTTTGATTCAGCACCTTGCCCATAGGCCCTTGGGGTCCGCTTGCGACCTGATTGGCAAAATGTCGGGCGGCCGCTGCGCCCCGGCTAAAACCAAAAATGTCGAAAATCATGGCGCGAATTTCTGCGTCGGGGTGGAGATCATTGAGCCTGTCCATACGCTTAACGACTTCCTTAAAAGCGTACTCGACCCGTCCCTCTACACCCGTTTCACCACGACCCGTGGCCAAGCCATACACGCTGTCTTTTTCACCGGCTTTAGTGCCGATGCCTTCAATGTAAAGACTACGTCGAGTGCTCTTCTGTTTCCCGCTGCCAGTCAGTTCCTGAGCGGAGTCATATAATTCATACAACCTGAAAATATTGCTCGGTTCATTGCCGTAGCTGCTTTCTGGAGCAGACATATAAAGCCTGCAACTGCTGGCCAGATCCTCGGGATCTACCGGATGATGAGCACCGCAGCGCTGGCCATTTGCGGCGTTACTCACGTTGTTGCCCGTGCCATCGAAGAACACTCCGATGCGCAAGGTCAGGTCAAATTTTTTGGCTTGTTCTTCACGCTGTTGCTGCTCGTAGCGCTCGGCACTTTTTTGGTTCTGGGCGGCGTCGGCCGCTGCAATACGGTCGTAGCTGCGGTGCACGGCTTCTTGCTCGGCGATTTCCTTGTCGGTCATATCGTCGAGGTATTTGTAGCTGCCTTCGCCATCGGCATGGCGCCAAACCTTTGGGATGTTTCTTCGATTGGGCATGCGAGTCCTTTTGCGACGTATCACCCGATGAAACTGGCGGTAAGCGCAGGCTTCAGCGTGGGTGAAAGGTCTGGACTCTAGGCGTCTTACGGCACGGTGGCTCTAGGAGCAAATGGGTAGCTTGCGAGGGAAGTGGAAGATTGTTTTGTAGGGCCTAGCGCTGTTTTTCAATGCAACTGTAGGGCTGCAGCGCAGCCCATCGCAGCCTGCGGCAGCGGCTACAGGGTCAAGCGCTCATGCTGCGCTGTTGAACCACGTCAAATACGTCGTTGGCATCTTGCAGCAACAATCGGGCGATGTTGCTGACGGTGTTGAGGTCGCCAGGGCTGCTGTCGCCCAGTGGGCAACAGGCAAAAACGGTCAGCAGCTTGTGCAGCGCGTGCAGGCGTTCGGCCACACAAGCGTGCAAATCCTCAAGCGGTGCGTGGCTGTCGATAAACAGCACAGGGGTTTGGGTGGTGAGGGTGTCGAGAGGGATAAAGCGTTGGGTTGTAATTTGGGTGGTCATGGCTTGGTCTCTGCGTCAGAAAAGTAGACGCCACCTTTTGCTGCGAAACAAATAGGGTGGCGACTGTGAGCGGGTTCGCAGACCGAGTAACCAAGCAACTCGGCAGACCCGAAGGTCTCCCGCACACAGCCACCATAAAGCCAAACATCGACCATTAACGGGCCGATATTACCTTCTTGGGAATGTTGTCACTTGATTTGTTAGGGCTGCGAAACCCTGCCCCCGGTAAAACCGGTGGCGAGGCGAACTGTAAGCCCATGAGCAAATGCATGGCTGTAGGTTCTGACGCTGTCTCTTGTGGGATGCGCGCTAAATATGGGCAATCCACACTCCCCCTCGGGTTGGCATCCATGCAGTGTCTGTTCAGACCGACGATCAACGCACCGCATAATCCAGCACGATCCCCACAAAAATCGCCAAGCCCGCCCAGTGGTTGTGCAGGAAGGCTTTGAAGCAGCGCTGCGGGTCGCGGTCGCGGGTGTACCAGAACTCCCACGCGAAGCACCCCGCTGCCGCCAGTAAACCAAGCTGGAACCAGCCGCCCAATTCAAAGTGTGAACCGGCCAGCAGCAGGCAGCCCAGCGCCAGGCCTTGCAGACTGAGGATGATGACGCGATCGGCGTCGCCAAACAGGATGGCGGTGGATTTGACCCCGATTTTGAGGTCGTCGTCGCGGTCGGTCATGGCGTAGTAGGTGTCGTAGGCCACAGTCCACAGCAGGTTCGCGATGTACAGCAACCAGGCCGCCGCCGGCAGGCTGCCGGTTTCGGCGGTGAAGGCCATCGGCATGCCCCACGAGAACGCCGCGCCCAACACCACTTGCGGGTAGTAGGTGTAGCGCTTCATGAAGGGGTAGCTCGCCGCCAGTGCCAGCCCGCCGAATGACAGCCAAATGGTCGGGGCATTGGTGCACAGCACCAGCAAAAAGCTGATCCCCATCAACAGCGCGAAAAACACCAGGGCTTCTTTGCTGCTGATTTTTCCGCTGACCAACGGCCGCTGTTCTGTACGTTTCACGTGACCATCTACTTTGCGGTCAGCAAAGTCGTTGATCACACAGCCGCCAGCACGGGTCAGGATGACGCCAAAGACAAAGATCAGCAGGTTGCTCAGCGAAGGCACACCCTTGGCCGCAATCCACAGCGCCCACAGGGTTGGCCACAGCAGCAGGTAGATGCCGATGGGTTTGTCCATGCGCGTCAGTTGGATAAAGTCCCAGGCACGTGGGTTCAAGCGATTGAGTGATTTGAGCAAGCGCACGTACATCAGTTGTTCTCCGACCGGGCACTCAGGGCGGCCCACAGTTTGGGTAAAAACACCTCGGCAACCAGGACGCTCAGCGCCCCGCGATCAAAGCGCGAACGGCGGCCCCACAAGTCGGCGGCCCGATCGGCGGCTGGTAGCCAGACACGCGGGTAATGGCACACTTGCAACGCACCGCGCTTGAAGGCCTGATCACAAAACAGCAACTCGCCCAGGGAACGGGTGCCAAGGGCATCCATGTTCAACCCGCCATCCTCCAGCGCACTTTTGGCCGCCACGCTGCGGGCATACACCCACGGCTCGCCATGCCCGCACAAATACACTTCACGTACCCAGCCTTGGCTGCCTGCGACGAGGTCCAAGGCCGCGCATTCGTCTTCGCGCAATACCTGCCAACCCTCAAAAAGCGGCAACACGCTAAAAGCACCGTCTGAGAGCGCTGTAAGACGCCGCGTCAGGGAGCCTTGATCGAACAACCAATCGAGGGTTTGTTCATCAGGCTGCGCAGGAAGATGGCTCTGTTCAAGCCAGATGGGAGAGATCAGCGGAGACGTTATGTGCGGCACGGTGGGTCATAATTGGCAGCCATTGAGGCCGGCGAGCTTATCACGCTGGCCCTTAAATGAGCGCCCAGGTGCCCTTTGGCAGCAATCGTGCTTGCATCTGCCGGTTGTGATCAGTACAAAACGCCCTGAATTTAACGAGCAACACGGCTGATCTCTAAAAGTCTGTGCCCTCGTCCAAGCCTGAACGCAAGGAAGTACCCCCGATGAAAAAGTGGCAATGCATTGTATGTGGACTGATTTATAACGAAGCCGATGGCTGGCCGGATGACGGCATCGCCCCCGGTACGCTGTGGCAAGACGTCCCTGAAGACTGGCTGTGCCCAGACTGCGGCGTGGGCAAAATGGATTTCGAGATGATTGAAATCAACTGATTCCCCGAATGCCAGTCGATTAAGGAATGCTGTCGACAAAACACTGCAGACCTACTGTGGGAGCTGGCTTGTCAGCGATTGCATCACCGCGATTAAGCAGGCGCACCGCGCTGCCTGCATCGCTGGCAAGCCAGACTCCCACAGGTTTTTGCTGTGTTCTAAAGCAGAGTTCGCTTAACTGATCGGCCCTTTTTTTGACCTGATTCACCCCATGGAGATTGGAATGAACGCACCTGTCGTGATCGTTGGTACCGGGCTGGCCGGCTATAACCTGGCCCGAGAGTTTCGCAAGCTGGACAGCGAAACCCCGCTGCTGTTGATCACCGCCGATGATGGGCGTTCTTACTCCAAACCCATGCTCTCCACCGGCTTTGGCAAGAACAAGGAAGCCGATGGACTGTGCATGGCGATGCCTGGGGCGATGGCCGACCAGCTCAACGCCCAGGTGCGCACTCACACGCGGATCAGCGGGATTGACCCAGGCCACAAGCAAGTGTGGATCGGTGAAGAAGCGGTGCCGTATCGCGATCTGATTCTGGCGTGGGGCGCACAAACGGTGCAGGTGCCGGTGGAGGGTGATGCTCAGGACGCGATCTTCCCGATCAACGATCTGGAAGACTACGCACGCTTTCGCGCAGCCGCCGCCGGCAAGCACCGCGTGCTGATTTTAGGGGCTGGTTTGATCGGCTGCGAATTCGCCAATGACTTGATCGCTGGCGGCTATGAAGTTGATCTGGTCGCGCCGTGCGAGCAAGTGATGCCGACCCTGTTGCATCCCGCCGCAGCCGCCGCTGTTCAGGCTGGGCTTGAAAGTCTGGGCGCACGCCTGCATCTGGGCCCGGTATTGAACCGACTGCAACGCACAGCCAGTGGGCTCGAAGCACATTTGTCAGATGGCAGCGTGATTGCCTGTGACCTGGTGGTGTCGGCCATTGGTTTGCGCCCGCGCATCGATTTGGCAGCAGCGGCCGGGATTCAGGTCAATCGAGCGGTGGTGGTGGATCGCCAACTCAAGACCTCCCACGCCAACATCTACGCGCTGGGCGATTGCGCAGAGGTCGATGGCTTGAGCTTGCTGTACGTCATGCCGCTGATGAGCTGCGCCCGTGCGCTGGCGCAAACCCTGGCAGGCAACCCGACCACCGTCAGCTACGGCCCTATGCCAATTACCGTTAAAACCCCGGTTTGCCCACTGGTGGTGTCGCCTGTACCGCGTGGCTACGAAGGCGTGTGGACCGTGGAGGGCCAAGGCGCAGACATTAAAGCCCTGTGCCGCACGACAGACGGAAAATTGCTCGGTTATGCTCTGACCGGCGAAGCGGTTCGCGAAAAACTGGCGCTGAACAAAGAGCTGCCTGCACTTTTGGCGTAAGTGCTGCAGCTTTTGCCGTATATGGCACTGCCTTGCTTCAACAAAGCCGACGCAGAGGCTGGCGCCGGCTTTGGCCGCGTGCCATCCTCACACCCGTCTGCCGCAGATTAGAGCCTGCGGCGCCTTGGGCGCTGCTCCACAGAGAGCAGCACGGACATAACAACAAAAAACCGTCAAAGAGGCTTCATCATGCGTAAACCAGATCTCGCCGCCGCCATTGCGGAAAAGGCCGACCTCACCAAAGAGCAAGCCAGCCGCGTACTCAATGCAGTGCTTGAAGAAATCACCCAAGCCCTGCACCGTAAAGACAGCGTCACGCTGGTCGGCTTCGGTACTTTTATTCAGCGTCATCGCGGTGCCCGTACCGGCCAAAACCCGCAAACCGGTCAGCCGGTAACGATCAAAGCCAGCAACACCGTAGCGTTCAAGCCAGGCAAGTTCCTCAAAGACAGCGTCAATCCATAAGTCTGTGAGCGGCCGCAGTTCGCAAGGGCTTGAAGAATGGGCAGGCTGCCCATTCTTGACCAAGACTCGGTCGAACGTGCGGCCATAAGTGGCAAAACACCGCCCATCTGCGCCTATACCTGTAGAAATATGGTGTTCTTCGTTCAAATCGTTACACTGCGCCGGCCATTTATTTATTCCCCCGAGGCCGCGTACATGAAATTCCGTTTTCTGCTCTGGATGCTGGGCTTTTTGATGGGCAAAGCCAGCCGTAAGAACCCTGCTTTTCAGCAGCAACTGGCTGACAAGGATCTGGTGTTCCAGCTGCAAACCCTCGATGGCACAGTCGCCCGTCACTTCAAAGTCAAAAACCAGCGCATCACCAGCCACTCGGGCCTGTACCCGGAGCCTGCCTTTGCAATTGCCTTTAAAGATGCCGCTTATGGCTTCGCCACATTGCAAGCCAAGAACAAGCAATTGGCGTTTATGACGGGAATTCAGGACAAATCGATTCAGATCAAGGGTAATCCGGGGCTGGTGATCTGGTTCCAGGGCCTGACCAAACACCTTAAACCACGCAAAAAATCGCAGGCTTAATCCCAAGGCTGTCCCCTGACTGTGGGAGTGAGCCTGCTCGCGAAACGCTCAAGAGCGAACAACCTTCGCGAGCAGGCTCGCTCCCACAATGCTTACAGAGTCGCCGTCAGTTCGCGCAGCAGCACTTCGGCTTCCAGCATTTTGCTGACCGTATCCTCAGCCTTGTCGCGAGTCACGCCCAGACGCTCAAACAGCGCGTCTGGTAGCGGCTCACAAGGCCCGTGGCCAATCCCTCGGTTACGCAGCAACCCTACCGCCACACACACCAGGTTCGGGTACTCGGCATGACTGGCTGTGTAACCAGGGTCATGCTGAAAACGCAAGGCTGTGGACAGCTCTGGCGGCATACCCCATTGACGCATCAACCAGGCGCCCACCTGCTCACGGCTGATACCCAGCAAGTGCTGCTCAACCACGCTGTGGGTGACGTGAGGGTTAACCTCCAGATGACGACAAATCAGTGAGAAGTGCGGCGGAAACACATGCGCCAGGACTAAATAACCAAAGTTGTGCAGCAGCCCCGCCAAGTAGGTCAGGCCAGTTTCAGGACGCTGCGCACGCGGCATGGCTCGGGTCAGCCCTTCAATCACGCCTGCGGTGTAGATCGACTGCTGCCAATACGGTGTGCTCGATTGCGGATGGTCTTTGGGCAAGGTAAGGATCTTGCCCAAAGACAAACTCAGCGCCAGATTGATCACCAGATCCACCCCCAGAACACGCACTATCGCGTCTTCAACCGAACGGATTTTGGTCGACGAGCCGTAGTACGAAGACGATGCCCAGCTCATGACTTGTGCCGCCAGGGCCGGGTCGGTTTCGACAACACGGGTAATTTCATCAACGCTGACATTGGGGTCGACCCGCAGCCGCATGATTTTGCGCACGCTCTCAGCCAGTGGCGGAATTTCGAGGGTGGCTTCAAGCCGTTGCTGGATACGCCGTGCCGTGAAGGCTTGCACTGCTTGGCTAATGGCTTGAACGTCGCGGTCAGGGCAATCAAGGTTGGGTCGGATCGCGCTCAAGGGTTCGCCAAAACGGCCCGCGCTGGCATTGCCCAGCAAACGCCTGAAGTGTTCTGTGGCAATCTCCAGCCACAGGCCGGGTTCGCCTGCGCTGATCAACAGCATGGGTTGCAGCAGCAGACGTTCGTCGTACAGGCAAGGCGAGCCAATCAGCGTCGGCACGCCGGGCAGCCGGCTCAGACCGTGCTTGGCGAGCAGGCGCTCGAGGTGGTCGGGGGCCACAGCCGTCATAGGTCGGCCGGTCAAATCGGCCAGACGCGTGAGGTCGAGCAAATGACTCTGCGTAAACAGCACCATCAAGGTGCCAACCGTGTCATTGAGCAACACGGTCTGTACCTTGTGATCGGAGTTGAGCCCTGGGTGGTCGATGACCTCTTGATACGGGATCGCCAACTCCGCAAGTAACCCCCGAACCGCAGGCGGCACGCTCGCAACGGTGGGTACGCTGACAACTTCAGTCATGGTCTGCATTCGATTCCTGCAACTCAAATTTGATAACCCGGTACTTGATCGGCCGCAGGTCCATTTACTAAACGCTCTTTTTACACCTGGCCGTATTGCTGCCCATGCCGCAACCAGCGATCCAGCAAGGGGCTGACATGGGTCGGCCAGCGTTCAATCAACGTCAGGGCCGCATCGCGCACCGCGGGCAACAGGTCGGCATCGCGCATCAAATCAGCCACTTTAAATTGCAGCAGACCGGTCTGGCGAGTGCCGAGCATTTCGCCAGGGCCGCGCAGCTCAAGGTCTTTTTCGGCGATCACAAAGCCGTCGTTGGTCTCACGCATGATGCCCAGACGCTGACGGCCAATTTGCGAGAGCGGCGGGTGATAGAGCAGCACGCAATGACTGGCGGCGCTGCCCCTACCGACACGCCCCCGTAGCTGATGCAGCTGCGACAGGCCAAGGCGCTCTGGGTTTTCGATGATCATCAGGCTGGCATTGGGCACGTCGACGCCGACTTCGATCACGGTGGTCGCCACCAGCAATTGCAGCTCTGCGGCCTTGAACTGCGCCATAACCGCTGCCTTTTCTGCCGCCTTCATGCGCCCGTGGATCAAGCCGACGCGCAGCTCGCCCAGGGCGCTGGAGAGGTCTTCAAAAGTGGTTTCAGCCGCCTGACAGGTCATCTCTTCAGATTCTTCGATCAGGGTGCACACCCAATAAGCCTGCCGCCCTTCGGCGCAGGCTGCGCGCACCCGCTCGATCACTTCGATGCGCCGCGTGTCGACCACCAGCACGGTGTTGACCGGGGTTCGGCCGGGCGGCAGTTCGTCGAGGATCGAGGTGTCGAGATCGGCGTAAGCGCTCATGGCCAAAGTACGCGGGATCGGGGTAGCCGTCATGATCAGCTGGTGCGGGCACATCGCTCCGCCCACGCCCTTGTTGCGCAGGGCCAGACGTTGCTGCACGCCGAAGCGGTGCTGTTCGTCGATGATAACCAACGCCAGGTTTTTGAACTGCACCTGATCCTGAAACAAGGCATGGGTGCCGACGACCATCGGCGCGCCGCTGGCAATGTGTTCTATCGCGGCCACTCGGGCCTTGCCTTTGAGCTTGCCGGCCAGCCATGCCACCTCAAGCCCCAGCGGCTCAAGCCAGCGTTTGAAGTTGATGAAGTGCTGCTCGGCGAGAATTTCAGTGGGCGCCATCAGCGCCACCTGGTAACCGGCCTCCAGCGCTTGCAAGGCCGCCAGCGCAGCCACCACAGTCTTGCCCGCGCCCACGTCGCCCTGAATCAGGCGCAGCATGGGTTCCGGCTGACTGAGGTCGTACGCCACTTCGTTGCCAACCCGCACTTGCGCGCCGGTAGGCGGGAAGCCAAGGTTGGCGAGGAACTGTCCCGGCAGCTTTTGGGCCTTGGGCAAGGCGGGTGCCCGCAAGGAACGCAGGCTCTCGCGCAAACGTTGTTGCGACAACTGGTGGGTCAGCAGCTCTTCAAATGCCAGACGGTGTTGCGCCCAGTGATGCCCCAGCGCGAGCTCTTCAACATCGGCATCGGCCGGCGGCTGATGCAGATAGCGAATCGCTTCGTCCAGCGGAGCCAGTTGGTATTCCCTGGCCAGCTCCGGTGGCAGCCAGTCCGGCAAGCTGCGCGGGCCGAGCATGGCCAGGCTTTGCTGGCTGAGTTGGCGCAGACGCTGCTGGGTCAGACCTTCAGTGGTGGGGTAAATCGGCGTCAGCGTGGTGTCCACCGGCGGCGGTTCATCGCCGGTAATGGCGCGGTATTCAGGGTGATAAATCTCCAGCCCCGAAGCGCCGGGGCGGGCCTCGCCATAACAGCGCACTTCGGTGCCGCGTTTGAGGCTTTCTTTTTGCGCGTTGCTGAAGTGATAAAAGCGCAGGCTTAAGCCCCCGGTGCCATCGTTGATGCGCACCAGCAAGCTGCGGCGTTTGCCCATGACCACGTCAGCGCCGATGACCCGGCCTTCGACCACCGCATCCTGACCCGGACGCAAGGCGCCAATCGGCACCACGCGGGTCCGGTCCTGGTAGCGCAGGGGCAAATGAAACAGCACGTCCTGGACGTTTTCCAGCCCCACTTTGGCCAATTTCTCAGCCATGGCCTCGCCCACGCCTTTAAGCGCAGTGACCGACACATTCGACAACTCGGTCATCGGCAGGCTTACTTCGCGGCAGGCGGCTTGGCCACCGAACACAGACGGATAGAGTCAGCGAGAATTTCAATCGCCTTGGGCCGCGGGAAGCTGGCGCGCCATGCAATGGCGACGGTGCGGAACGGCACCGGCGGGGTCAACGGGCGCACGGCCAGGATGCCGGGGGCGTAATGGTGACTGTCGACCGCCGACAACGGCAGGATCGAGATCCCCAAACCTGAAGCCACCATGTGCCGGATGGTTTCCAGCGAGCTGGACTCAACCGTGGTGTGCATGGCGCCGTCATTTCCTTTAGCCACTGTCGGGCAGGCTTCAAGCACCTGATCGCGAAAGCAGTGACCTTCACCCAACAACAGCAAGCTCTTATCGTTGAGCAGGCTGGCGTCGATGGTTTCTTTTTCAGTCCATGGGTGCTCGCTCGGCATCAGCACGTAGAACGGCTCGTCGTACAGCGGCAAGGTCAGGACGTCAGCTTCGTGGAACGGCAGAGCGATGATGATCGCGTCCAGTTCGCCGTTGCGCAGCTTGTCGCGCAGGATGTGAGTGAAGTTTTCTTCGATGTACAACGGCATCTGCGGGGCGACCCGGTGCAGTTGTGGAATCAGGTGCGGGAACAGATACGGGCCGACGGTGTAGATCGCGCCCACTTTGAGCGGAGCAGTCAGCTGATTCTTGCCGGCCTGAGCCAACTCGCGAATACCTTGGGCTTGCTCCAGCACCTTCTGTGCCTGAGCCACGATGCCTTCACCGACCGGAGTCACGCGCACGGCGCTTTTGCTGCGCTCAAAAATCAGCACACCGAGTTCGTCTTCGAGTTTTTTCACACCGACCGACAGCGTCGGCTGGCTAACGTGGCAACGCTCAGCCGCGTGGCCGAAGTGTTGTTCTTGGGCGAGGGTAACGATGTAGCGTAACTCTGTAAGGGTCATAGCGGGCGTCCATGAGGTTGCGAGCCAAGCATAGCGGCTGCAATCGATAGACGCACGTTATCAGACATTGTCCGAACAGCTACAGTACCTAATGACTGATTTTTGTGGGGAGCTGTGGGAGCGAGCCTGCTCGCGATGATATCAACCGTATCGCGAGCAGGCTCGCTCCCACAAAGATGCATGCCACAGATACACAAAGGGCACCCTGAGGTGCCCTTTGCGGTGTTATCGCCGACGTTTATCGATGGAATAAACGAAGGGAGCCACGATTTCGATGCTGCCATTGGTCAGCATTTCAGGTGGCGGCTTGGGCAACGGTTGTGCCCGGCGGATCATTTCCAGGGTAGCCCGGTCCAGATCCGCGTTGCCAGAACGCCCTACCAACTCGTAGGACAGAACCTTGCCTTCAGCATCGACCACAAAGCGCAGGCGGTTAAGACCTTCCTTGCCTCGCGACTGCGCGGCAGGCGGGTACTTTTTGTACTTGCTCAAATGATTGAGCAAGGCGCCTTCCCAGCTGGCCTTGGCGGCCAATTGTTGGGCTGACGGGCCAGGGGCTGGAGCCGCTGACTTGACGCTTGGGGTTTTGGTCGGCGTCGCGTCGCTAGGTTTCTCTTCTGAAGGCTTCTCTTTAACCGGGTCCGGTTTTTCCACAGGCTTGGGCGGTTGAGGCTTTTGCTTGGGTTTGACCGGTTTGGGGACGGAAATCTTCGGCTTGGGCGCTTCGGCCAGCTTGGGTATCGGCAACTCTTCCACAGGCGTCGGCGGTTGTGGCGGGGTCACCACTTTCGGCGGCGCAGGCGGTGGCGGTGCTGGCAACGGTGCCAGATCAACCATCATCGCCTGTGGCGGCAGTTCGATCGCACGCGGGCTGGACCACTGCATGGCGAGAATCACTGCCACTGCATGAATGCCCAACACCGCAGCCAAGCTAATTCCGTAACGCGTCATCTTTTGGCGCGTCATGGTCATTTCTTGGCTGCCGTCTCAAGTCCGACCAGACCCACCTTCAAGTAACCGGCAGCGCGCAGTGCATCCATCACGCCCATCAAGTCACCGTAGTCCACGCCTTTGTCGGCCTGGAAGAAGATCGTCGTGTCTTTGTTGTTGTGGGTTCTGGCATCCAGGGTCGGGCCCAAAGCCTCAACCGTGACCGGCTCTTCGCCCAGGTACAGGCGCTGGTCAGCCTTGACGCTGAGGAACACAGGTTTCTCAGGCCGAGGCGCCGGTTTGGCGCTCGAGGCAGGCAGGTCAACCTTGATGTCCACAGTGGCCAGCGGTGCGGCCACCATAAAGATGATCAGCAGCACCAGCATCACGTCAATAAAGGGCGTGACGTTGATTTCATGGTTCTCGGCGAGATCGTCATCGCCTTCTTTTAAATGCAGGCCCATGGCCGATTACCCCACTTTCACCATGTGCGGTTGCGAGCTGCGCTCGGGCGGCAAGTGATCAAGGTCACGGCTAACCAGCAGCAACACTTCAGCCGATGCATCTGCCACTTGAGCCTTGTAGCCAGTGATCGAGCGGGCGAAGACGTTGTAAATCACCACCGCCGGGATCGCTGCAACCAGACCCAGTGCAGTGGCCAGCAGGGCCTCGGCAATACCTGGCGCAACAACGGCCAGGTTGGTGGTTTGGGTTTTGGCGATACCGATAAAGCTGTTCATGATGCCCCACACGGTGCCGAACAGACCGACGAACGGTGCTGTGGAGCCGATGGTTGCCAGCACGCCTGTGCCGCTGCTCATGTTGCGGCCGCACGCGGCAACCAAGCGCTCCAGACGGAAGCTGACGCGCTCTTTAATACCTTCTTTTTCGCGGCTATTGGCCGAAAGACGCATTTCTTCGAGGGCGTCCTGCACCAACAAATGCGCCAGAGTGCCTTCTTTGGCTGCAGTTTCGCTGGCTTCTTTCAGGGTGCGGGCTTTTTTCAGGTTGGCAATTTCAACCCGTAGACGACGCTTGGCGCCCAAGACTTCAAAGCCTTTGGCAATCCAGATGGTCCAGGTAATGATCGAAGCGATTGCCAGACCGATCATCACGATCTTGACGATGATGTCGGCGTTCTTGTACATGCCCCAAGGCGACAGGTCATGGGCCATACCCAGGCTGTTGTCCTCTTCGGCTACCATTTGCGGCGCATTATCGGCCGGCATAACAGCGCCTTCAGCCAATACAGGTACAGTCGCGCCCGGGGCAGCTACTGGAGCAGCGGCCACTGTGGCTGGCTGAACAGCTGGGGTAGCTGGCTCGTCGGCAAATGCCGCAGCAGGTGCCAGCAACAGGCTGAACATCAGCGCGGCAACCCCACGCCAGAGGCGTGCGGGGCTAAAAAGCTGGGTTGGCGAAGCGGTGGGATGATTGCGTGTCATGCTAGCCGGACCTGAAGAAAGAAAAAGGGTTATGCCCTACAACACGGTGTAAGACCCAAGGCAAAATGATGCGTTATTATTGCAAGTAATTCTTGTTAACAAAAGCAATAGCATCTGTTTTTTTCGGCTGTCACGACCTTGGTCGCACTTATATAGGCTGTTTTGTAACCTTCCATTAGGAGTTTTGAGATGCCCGAAGCCTCTGTTTTGATCGTCGGTTGCGGCGATGTCGGGAGTCGCCTGGCCACACAGCTGCTCGAAAATAACTGGCAGGTGTATGGGCTGCGGCGCTCAATCGACCGACTGCCCGCGGGCGTCATTGGGGTGGCTGGCAACCTGTTCAATACGCCATGCCCGGTGCAATGGCCCAAAGGCCCGCTCGACTATCTGGTGTACAGCGCTGCGGCAACCGATCACGACGAAGCGGGCTATCAGGCCGCTTATGTAGACGGGCTAAAACACACCCTGAGCTGGCTCAAACAACACGGCCAGCAACCCAAGCGCCTGCTGTTTGTATCCAGTAGCGGTGTTTATGGCCAGAGCGACGGCGAATGGATCGACGAAACATCGCCCGCAGAAGCCAGCAGCTACTCAGGTCGGATCATGCTTGAAGCCGAACACGTGGCGCTGCACAGCGGCATTCCTGCCAGCGTGGTACGCCTGACCGGGATCTACGGGCCAGGACGTGAATGGATGCTGAGTCAGGTACGCAAAGGCTATCGAGTTGCCATCGACCCGCCGCTGTATGCCAACCGGATCCATGTCGAGGACTGCGCCGGGCTGCTTGCCTTCTTGCTCAAGGCAGACTTGTTGGGCAAACCACTGGATGACCGCTATATAGGCGTCGATGACGCACCCGTGCCGCTGGCCGAGGTTGTGGACTGGCTACGTGAGCGCCTCGGTGTCACCGAATGGGCTGCCGAAGCCAGCGTACGTCGGGCCGGCAGCAAACGCTGCAGTAACGCTCGCGCCAAGGCGCTGGGCTGGGAACCGCGCTACCCGAGCTATCGGGAAGGGTATGCAGAGATTTTGGATCGGAAAGCGTAGAAAGGCATTCTGTGGGAGATGGCTTGCCAGCGATGCAAGGGACTCGACTCATGCCTGAAACGCGGCGAGACCATCGCGGGCAAGCCCGGCTCCCACAGAAGTTCGCGCAGGCGACAAAATCGCGTTATAGCTGCTTTTCTAACACCCACTCACGCTTGCCTGGGTAGAACTGGGGCATTTCGTCCGGCTGGGCAGAATCCAGCGCCTGGTAGATTTCCAGCCGCTGACCATTGCGCACAAAAATGTGCGCCGCGCCAACATCGCCCTGCTGCAACCAAAGGCTGTCGTATTCACCGCTCATCGAGGCACAGTCTCCCGCCAGGCACAGGGCATACGCACTGCTGCCCGGTAGCCCTTTAATCTGGCCATCCGGTAAAAAGGTCACTTGGCCGCCCTGCCCCTTGCCGCTGACCACCCGCCATTGCCCACCGAGATAGGCAGACTTGAGCGCTGTTTCAAAGCTCGTCCCCAGCGGGGCATCGCTTGCCACACTCACTGGCGATCGGACAAACACTTGCTGCGGATCATCCTCGGCTGCAGCCTGGATCAACTCGGCGCCATCAAGACTCAAGGCCGTTGCAGTGCTGCCATAGAAGTTGACCTGCCACACACCCTCGTCTTCAGGCATCAGCTTGCCTTCAACCCGCTCAAAACCGTTGGTGTATTGGGCAGTCGCGTTTTTGGCGTCGATGTCCCATTCAAGATTCGGCCCATTGGCCAACAGGGCTTCACGCAAGTTGCCGCCATTGGCGGCTGCGTCGATTGCAGCCTGATTGATCCAGACACCACTGATGTCGCGGTGGGCGGGGACGTTTGCACAACCACCCAGAACAACAGTGAGCAGTGACAACACGAGCGCTTTGCGCATAGTGGAATCCTTTTGAAACAAGGAAGAGCGAGGGGTTGGCGCAGCATGAAGACGCTGCGCCGAGGGTATTACTCAAGTACCAGAATAGCGTCCATCTCAACCTGCGAACCCTTTGGCAGGGCAGCAACACCAATGGCAGCACGGGCCGGGTACGGCTGTTCGAAGTACTTGCCCATGATTTCGTTAACCTTGGCGAAATGGCTCAGGTCAGTCAGGAAGATGTTCAGCTTGACGATGTCCTTGAACGAACCGCCTGCGGCTTCTGCTACCGACTTCAGGTTTTCGAACACCTGAACGGTTTGGGCTTCGAAGCCCTCAACCAGTTCCATGGTTTTTGGGTCCAGCGGGATTTGACCGGACATGTAGACAGTATTGCCAGCTTTGATCGCCTGAGAATAAGTACCGATAGCAGCAGGTGCCTTGTCGCTGGTGATAACAGTCTTGGACATGGGTGACTCCTTGTAATTAGATGGCTACGCACGCATACGAGTGATGCGGATGACCCCGGTAAGGGCGCGCAGTTTTTTGATCACGCGGGCCAGGTGCACGCGGTCGTGCACGCTGACCACCAGTTGGACCACGCTGATGCGACCATCGCGTTCGTCCATGCTGATTTTTTCGATGTTGCCGTCGGCGGCGTTGACGCTGCTGGCCAGCAGCGCGATCAGGCCGCGCTGGTGTTCCAGCTCGACGCGCAACTCGACGTTGAATTCGCCGGTAACGTCCTTGGCCCACGAAAGCTGGATGCACTTTTCGGGGTTATGGCGGATTTCACTGATATTTCGGCAGTTGTCCAAGTGCACAACCATGCCTTTACCCGCAGACAAATGGCCCACAATCGGGTCGCCCGGGATCGGCGTACAGCATTTGGCATAACTGAGCACCAAACCTTCTGTACCGCGAATCGCCAGCGGGCCTTCAGCGCTTGGCAAGGTTTCGCCTTCGCCCAGCAGGCGGCGGGCAACCACATAGGCCATGCGATTACCCAGGCCAATGTCTTCAAGCAAGTCTTCGATCTGCTCCAGACGGTACTCATGGAGCATTGCCTGAACGCGTTCGAGCGGGATCTTGTCCAGCGCACTATTGAAACCGTTGAGCACTTTGTTCAGCAAGCGCTCGCCCAGATTGACCGACTCGGAACGGCGCTGCAGCTTGAGCGCGTGACGAATGTGGGTACGGGCCTTGCCGGTGACCACAAAGTTGAGCCAGGCCGGGTTGGGACGGGCGCCAGGCGCACTGACAATCTCGACCGTGGAGCCACTTTGCAGCGGCTCGGACAGCGGCGCGAGACGGCGATTTATCCGGCAAGCAATACAGCTGTTGCCGACGTCGGTATGCACCGCGTAAGCAAAGTCGACCGCCGTGGAGCCTTTTGGCAGCTCCATGATCCGGCCTTTGGGCGTAAAGACATAGACCTCGTCCGGGAACAGGTCGATCTTCACGCTTTCGATAAATTCGAGGGAGTTGCCCGCGCGCTGCTGCATCTCCAGCACGCCTTTGACCCATTGCCGCGCACGGGCGTGAGTGCCCTGGTGCTGCTCGTCGCCACTGGATTTGTACAGCCAGTGAGCGGCGATCCCGTTGTTGGCCATTTCTTCCATTTCACGGGTACGGATCTGAATTTCGATCGGTACGCCGTGCATGCCAAACAGCGTGGTATGCAACGACTGATAGCCGTTGGCTTTGGGAATCGCGATGTAATCCTTGAAACGTCCCGGCAGAGGCTTGTACAAATTATGTACAGCGCCCAACACGCGGTAGCAGGTGTCGACCTTGTCGACGATGATCCGGAACGCGTAAACGTCCATGATCTCGTTGAAGGCTCTACGCTTGCCGCGCATCTTCTTGTAGATGCCGTAGATGTGCTTTTGACGACCGCTGACTTCGCCCTGAATGCCATCAATGGCGAGACAGTGGCTGAGCGATTCTTCAATTTTGTTGACGATTTCCTTGCGATTGCCCCGGGCACGTTTGACGGCCTGATAAATGCGCGCGGAGCGCATCGGGTACATCGCCTTGAAACCGAGGTCTTCGAATTCGATACGAATGCTGTGCATACCCAGCCGATTGGCGATGGGTGCGTAGATTTCCAGGGTTTCCTTGGCAATCCGTCGGCGTTTTTCGCCGGACAGCACTTCGAGGGTGCGCATGTTGTGCAGACGATCGGCCAGCTTGACCAAAATCACGCGAATATCGCGCGCCATGGCCATGGCCATCTTCTGGAAGTTTTCAGCTTGGGCTTCGGCCTTGGTTTCGAAGTTCATCTGAGTCAGCTTGCTGACCCCATCGACCAATTCAGCCACGGTTTCGCCGAACTGCGCGACAAGCGCCTCTTTGGCAATACCGGTGTCTTCAATCACGTCATGCAGCATGGCCGCCATCAGGCTCTGATGGTCCATATGCATGTCGGCAAGGATATTCGCGACTGCCAGCGGATGCGTGACATACGGTTCGCCGCTACGTCGGCGTTGGCCGTCGTGGGCTTGCTCTGCGTAGAAGTACGCCCGGCGGACCAGATTGACCTGGTCCGGGCCGAGGTACGCCGACAAGCGATCGGCGAGGGCGTCTATGCTCGGCATGAGGGAACCTCCTGCCAAAACTTTTTACCCTTCGCCGTGCTACGTCGACCGGGCATAGGCTTAGTTCGCCTCGTTGGACTCGTCCTCGAACGCTGCGAACAGCGGTTCGTCTTCGACGATTTCAGCGTTGGCGATGAACTCGTAGCTCATCAGGCCTTCAGCGATTTCACGCAGGGCTACAACGGTAGGCTTGTCGTTTTCCCACTGGACCAGGGGCTCTTTGCCGCCAGTGGCCAGTTGACGGGCACGCTTGGTAGAGAGCATGACCAGCTCAAAGCGGTTATCCACGTGTTCTAGACAGTCTTCAACGGTTACGCGGGCCATGGTCTTCCTCGTAGCAAATGCAATATGCGCGCTGCCCGGATGGGCGAGCGGACTGAACAGTTTAAAAAATCACCAGCCATTAGGGAAGCGCTGATTTTTCAAGCAACGACCCAAAAACCTCTGTAAGCGCCAATGTAAGGCCCTTGCAGGGTTTTTGGGAAGAGCTCTTTAGCCGAGCAATTCGGCCAGTAATTTGCCAAAACGCTGCTGCTGACGTTTTTGCTGCAACTGATTGGCGCGAAAAATCGCCTTCAAGTCATCCAGTGCGTGGGCAAAATCGTCATTAATGATCAGGTAGTCGTAGTCAACGTAGTGGCTCATTTCACTCACGGCTTCGCGCATCCGGCCGTCAATAATTTCGTCGCTGTCCTGCCCGCGGTTGTCCAGGCGCTGACGCAATGCGCCCTGGCTCGGCGGCAAGATGAAGATCGAACGCGCCTGCGGCATCAATTTGCGCACTTGTTCGGCGCCCTGCCAGTCGATTTCCAGAATCAGGTCATGGCCTTCATCCAGAGTCTGCTGCAAATGGCTCTGCGACGTGCCATAGAGATTACCGAATACTTCGGCGCGCTCCAGGAAGTCGCCGTGCTCGATCATTTTTACGAACTCTTCGCGCTCGACGAAATGATAGTTCACGCCGTTGATTTCGCCCGGGCGCATGACGCGAGTGGTGTGCGACACCGAAACGCGGATCTGCGGCTCGGCCTCGACCAATGCATTGACCAAGCTGGTCTTGCCCGCACCCGAAGGGGCAGAAATGATGTAAAGAGTGCCGGTGCTGTGGTTCATGTCAGGGGGTGCCTTACTCAATATTCTGTACTTGTTCGCGCATCTGCTCGATCAACACTTTAAGGTTGACTGCCGCTTGAGTGCTGCGAGGATCGAATGCTTTGGAGCCCAACGTATTGGCCTCACGGTTAAGTTCCTGCATCAAGAAGTCGAGGCGTCGGCCTGCGGCCCCCCCCGACTTGAGGACGCGACGCACCTCAAGAATGTGGGTGCTCAAACGGTCGAGCTCTTCGGCGACGTCACTTTTTTGCGCCAGCATGACCATTTCTTGCTCAAGACGCTGCGGATCAAGCTCGGCCTTCATGTCGGCAAAGCGATCGAGCACCTTTTGGCGCTGAGTGGCGAGCATCTGTGGCACCAGTTCGCGCAGGGTGTCGACGTCACCTTCAATGGCAGTCAAACGCTCGCTGATCAACCGCGCCAGCTCCGCGCCTTCGCGCTCGCGGCCGTTTTTCAACTCTTGCAGACCTTGCTTGAACAGCGCCAGTGCCTGGCTGTTCAAGGCTTGCGGGTCAGTGGCATCAGCCACCAAAACACCGGGCCAGGCCAGAACTTCCAGAGGGTTGAGCGCAGCCGGTTGCTGGATCAGGCTGGCGATGGTCTCGGCGGCGGCAATCAGTTGCGCGGCGCGCTCGCGATCAACCTGCAGCGGCTTGCCCGTAGTTTCTTCAGTAAAACGCAGGGTGCATTCCAGCTTGCCCCGCGAAATACCCTGACGCAGCGCTTCACGCACAGCACCTTCAAGGTCACGAAAAGATTCGGGCAGGCGCAGGTGCGGCTCCAGGTAGCGGCTGTTGACCGAACGCAGCTCCCAACTCAGGGTGCCCTGAGTGCCGGCGCTTTCGACGCGGGCAAAGGCGGTCATGCTGTGCACCATGGACGGTACCTCGCGATTCAATGAATTAAGCCTATCGGCTATAAGGCGGCGGATTGTAACGCAGTGCAGGGGGCGCCCCCAAATGACGTCTGTCGTAAAGCTCACACCTCCTACAAAACACGGCGCGGTTTTAGATGTGTCCTGCTGGACGATGGCCTTTATAATGCTCGGCAGTTTTCCGTCCCGTACAGGTATCCCACATGAAACGTCCAAGTGGTCGCGCTGCCGATCAGCTACGCCCGATCCGCATCACCCGCAACTACACCAAACACGCAGAGGGTTCTGTACTGGTCGAGTTCGGTGACACCAAAGTCATCTGCACCGTCAGCGTCGAGAACGGCGTCCCGCGCTTCCTTAAAGGTCAGGGCCAAGGCTGGTTGACCGCCGAATACGGCATGCTGCCACGCGCCACTGGCGACCGTAACCAACGTGAAGCCAGCCGTGGCAAGCAAGGCGGTCGCACCCTGGAAATCCAGCGTCTTATCGGCCGTTCCCTGCGCGCAGCACTGGACATGTCCAAGCTGGGCGACATCACTCTGTACGTCGACTGTGACGTGATTCAGGCAGATGGCGGCACCCGCACTGCATCGATTACCGGCGCAATGGTTGCACTGGTCGACGCCCTGAAACTGATCAAAAAACGCGGCGGCCTCAAAGGCGGCGACCCTCTCAAGCAGATGATCGCAGCGGTATCGGTAGGCATGTATCAGGGCGAGCCTGTGCTTGACCTGGACTACCCTGAAGATTCGGCAGCCGAGACCGACCTCAACGTTGTGATGACCAGCACCGGTGGTTTCATCGAAGTTCAGGGCACCGCTGAAGGCGCGCCATTCCAGCCTGCAGAGCTGAACGCCATGCTCGCCCTTGCACAAAAAGGCATGACCGAAATCTTTGCCCTGCAACAAGCTGCATTGCAGGACTAAACAACCTGGAGAACGCCATGAGTGAGCTAGACCTTTCAAAGCCCAAGCCGAGCCGCGAAGCACGTCAATGGGCCATGTTTTGTCACTTCTCGGCGTTCCTCGGGATGTGGTTTCCATTTGGCAACCTGATTGGCCCGCTGATCCTGTGGCAGATAAAGCGCGAGAGCGATCCCTTTATCGACGACCAGGGCAAGGAAGCGTTGAACTTTCAGATCACCGTGGCGATTGCTTCGGCCATTTGCTACGTGCTGATGTTCGTTTTGATTGGCTTCGCCTTGCTCGGCCTGGTGCTGATTGGCGCGCTGGTGCTGGTGGTGATTGCTGGCGTCAAGGCCAATGACGGGGTGGTGTACCGCTACCCCTTCACCTGGCGCCCGATCAAGTAACTCAACGCGTCTAACCGTAAGAGCTGCCGAGGCACGAAGGCTGCGATTTTTTGATTTTCAAGATCAAAAGATCGCAGCCTACGGCAGCTCCTACAGTGTTTTTCGTGGTTAAAAAAAGGCCCGTATCGGAAGATACGGGC
>JAZKIA010000049.1:0-81202 GCA_040385125.1 Pseudomonadota bacterium
CCTGTTGCTCTTCGGTCATCTTCTTCATGCCGTCCTGAATGATCACCGCCAGCTCATAGCCGTAGGTCGGATCAAAGGTGCGGCAGTTCGGGATGGTGGCCGCCAGGATGTGGCTGTGACCATCTTCGTGCTGCAGGCCTTCACCGTTGAGCGTGGTGCGCCCGGCGGTGCCGCCAATCAGGAAGCCACGGGTGCGGCTGTCGCCAGCGGCCCAGGCCAGGTCGCCAATACGCTGGAAGCCGAACATCGAGTAGAAGATGTAGAACGGCAGCATCGGCTGGTTGTGGCTGGAGTACGAAGTACCGGCAGCGATGAAGGAGCTCATGGCGCCCGCTTCGTTGATGCCTTCTTCGAGGATCTGGCCCTTCTTGTCTTCCTTGTAGAACATCACCTGGTCTTTATCGACTGGCTCGTAGAGCTGGCCGACGGAGGAGTAGATGCCCAACTGACGGAACATGCCTTCCATACCGAAGGTACGGGCTTCGTCCGGGATGATCGGAACGATGCGCGGGCCGATTTCCTTGTCCTTGACCAGCTGCGCCAGGATGCGCACGAAAGCCATGGTGGTGGAGATTTCACGGTCGCCGGAGCCGTCAAGGATGGCCTTGAGGGTGTCCAGGGCAGGGGTCGGAATGCTGAAGCTTTTAGCGCGACGCTGTGGCACGAAACCGCCCAGTGCGGTGCGACGCTCGCTCAGGTAACGGGCTTCGGCGCTGCCTGGTTCTGGTTTGAAGAACGGCAGGTTTTCGATCTCGTCGTCCTTGACCGGAATGTCGAAGCGGTCACGGAACAACTTCAAGCTCTCGACATCGACTTTCTTGGTGTTGTGCGCAGTGTTCTTCGCTTCGCCGGCGCCGGTGCCATAACCCTTGATGGTTTTGGCCAGGATAACGGTCGGTTGTTCTTTGTGGTTGACCGCTTCGTGGTAGGCCGCGTAGACCTTGTACGGGTCGTGACCACCACGGTTGAGCTTCCAAATCTCGTCGTCGGACAGATCAGCAACCATCGCCTTGAGTTCTGGCGTGTTGAAGAAGTGTTCACGCACGAACGCGCCGTCTTTGGCTTTGTAGTTCTGGTACTCGCCGTCGATGACTTCGTCCATGCGACGTTGCAGGATGCCGTCGACGTCCTTGGCCAGCAGTGGGTCCCAGAAACGGCCCCAGATGACTTTGGTCACGTTCCACTGAGCACCGCGGAACACGCCTTCGAGTTCCTGGATGATCTTGCCGTTGCCGCGAACCGGGCCATCAAGGCGCTGCAGGTTGCAGTTGATAACGAAGATCAGGTTGTCCAGTTTCTCGCGGCCAGCCAACGAGATGGCGCCCAGGGATTCCGGCTCGTCACACTCGCCGTCGCCCAGGAAACACCAGACTTTTTGCTTGCCTTCAGGGATGAAGCCACGGGCTTCCAGGTACTTCATGAAGCGTGCCTGGTAGATCGCCTGGATCGGGCCCAGACCCATGGATACGGTCGGGAACTGCCAGAAGTCAGGCATCAGCCAAGGGTGCGGGTACGACGACAGGCCCCCACCGTCGACTTCCTGGCGGAAGTTGTTCATCTGGTCTTCGGTGATGCGACCTTCCATGAACGCACGGGCGTAAACGCCTGGCGAGGTGTGGCCCTGGAAGTAGATCAGGTCGCCGCCGTGTTCGTCGGTCGGGGCCTGGAAGAAGTAGTTGAAGCCGATGTCATACAGGGTTGCGCTGGAAGCGAAGCTGGAGATGTGACCGCCCAGGTCAGAATCTTTCAAGTTCGTGCGCATTACCATCGCCATGGCGTTCCAACGTACCAGCGAGCGAATGCGGCGTTCCATGAACAGGTCGCCAGGCATGCGTGCTTCGTGGGTAACGGGAATCGTGTTGCGGTATGGCGTGGTGATGGCGTACGGCAGCTGCGAACCGGTGCGGGTAGCGAGCTCGCCCATACGGGTCATCAGGTAGTGAGCACGGTCTTCGCCTTCTTTGTCGAGAACCGATTCCAGGGCGTCCAGCCATTCCTGGGTTTCGACGGGATCGAGGTCTTGCATGGCTTGCTCCAGGGCGGAAAGGCTTCCAGAATCGGTTGCCTGAGTTTGCGACTGGCCTTGTGGGCAGACGACATAAATTCTTGGATGGCCGGAGGGTTGATTCCGGCGTTGTGTAGTTTTACTACAAATCGTCGGCCATTTCAGCCTTTTGAGTGTGTGACTCAGTAGTAAAACTACAGAAAAGCTCTCGGTGGTCACCTGTTTCTTTGTGCGATAAATCGATATTGTTGGTTTGTTTTGCAGTATTAAGCCTTTGATGTACAGGCTGAGCGCTAACTTAAGCCGGTTTCGCGCTATTTATAACCTTTGTTAGACAGTCGGATTTAACCGCTGTTTCTTCCTGTCACCGTACTCGGCATGACCTTAGCCGATCAAGGATAGACCATGAGCCTTCCCTCGCTTGCCGCAATCCCGTCCCTTTTACTGCCACTGGTCAGCCGTGCCGAACAGTCCTGGCGCGCTGCGGTGGCCGGGCTTGAAGGCGAGCCGGGTCTGGGCGATTGGTCGGCAGAGCGCTGGGCTGCTTTTAATCGGGTCAGCGCGGCCAGCGACTTCTTTATTGAACAGGTGTTGCGTGACCCTCTGATGTTGTTGGCGCTGGTGCGCTCCGGCGAATTGGAGCGCAGCTTTGGTCCCGGCGAGTTGTGCGGGCAAATTGCCGACGCCGTCCAGCAGGCCGGCACTGACGATGAGCTGGGGCGCGAGTTGCGTCGCCAGCGCACGCGCCAGCAAATCCGCATCATCTGGCGTGATCTGAACCGCCAGGCCGACCTGATTGAAACCTGCCGCGACCTGTCAGACATGGCCGATGCCAGTATCGATCAAGCCTATCGCTGGTTGTATCAGCGCCATTGCCAGCAATTCGGTACACCCACCGGGCACCGCAGCGGTGAGCCGCAGCAGATGGTGATTCTGGGCATGGGCAAGCTGGGGGCGGTGGAGTTGAACCTGTCCTCGGACATCGATTTGATTTTCGCCTACCCCGAAGGCGGTGAAACGGTCGGCGCCAAGCGCCCTCTGGATAATCAGGAGTTCTTTATCCGCCTCGGCCAGCGCCTGATCAAAGCGCTGGACCCGATGACCGTCGACGGTTTCGTGTTCCGCGTTGATATGCGCCTGCGCCCGTATGGCTCGTCGGGCGCGCTGGTGTTGAGCTTCAACGCGCTGGAGCAGTACTACCAGGATCAGGGCCGCGACTGGGAGCGTTACGCCATGATCAAGGCGCGGGTGGTGGCCGGGGATCAGGTGATGGGCGCGCAGTTGCTCGATTTGCTGCGCCCGTTCGTTTATCGGCGCTACCTCGACTTTTCGGCGATCGAAGCGCTGCGCACCATGAAGCAGCTGATTCAGCAGGAAGTGCGGCGCAAAGGCATGGCTGACAACATCAAGTTGGGTGCCGGCGGGATTCGTGAAGTCGAGTTTATCGCTCAGGCGTTCCAGCTGATTCACGGCGGGCGTGATCTGAGCCTGCAACAACGACCTTTACTCAAGGTGCTGAGCATCCTTGAAGGTCAAGGCTATCTGCCGCCCGCCGTGATCAGCGAACTGCGCGAAGGGTATGAGTTCTTGCGCTACACCGAACATGCGATTCAGGCCATTGGCGACCGTCAGACTCAAATGCTGCCCGGCACCGAGCAGGATCAGGCGCGTATCGCGTTCATGATGGGCTTTGACAGCTGGATCGCGTTCCACGAGCAATTGATGGCGTGGCGTGAGCGTATCGACTGGCATTTCCGCCAGGTGATCGCCGACCCGGATGACGAAGACGATATCGACGACGGTGAAATGATCGTCGGCGGCGAGTGGCTGCCGCTGTGGGAAGAGGTGCAGGACGATGCGGCGGCTTGCACTCAGTTGCAGGAGGCCGGGTTTGTCGATGCGCCCAAGGCTCTGAAACAACTGGCCAGCTTGCGCTCCAGCCCGCAATTGCGCGCCATGCAGCGCTTGGGGCGCGAGCGCCTGGATGCCTTTATCCCGCGCTTGCTGGCGCAGGCAGTGGAACACGCCAACCCGGATCTGGTGCTGGAGCGGGTATTGCCGCTGGTGGAGGCGGTAGCCCGGCGTTCGGCGTATCTGGTACTGCTGACCGAAAACCCCGACGCGCTGCGCCGCTTGCTGACGTTGTGCGCGGCCAGCCCATGGATTGCGGAACAAATCACTCGCTTCCCGCTGCTGCTCGATGAGTTGCTCAACGAAGGCCGCTTGTTCAAGCCGCCATTGGCCCCGGAGCTGGCAGCTGAACTGCGCGAGCGCCTGACGCGTATTCCCGAGGATGACCTCGAGCAGCAGATGGAAGCCTTGCGTAACTTCAAGCTGGCCCACCGTCTGCGAGTTGCCGCCTCGGAAATCGCCGGCAGCCTGCCTTTAATGAAAGTCAGCGATTACCTGACCTGGCTGGCCGAGGCGATTCTGGAGCAAGTGCTGGCGCTGGCCTGGCGCCAGACGGTGGCCAAATACGGTACCCCGCAGCGCTCGGATGGCAGCTTGTGTGACCCGGGCTTCATTATTGTGGGTTACGGCAAAGTTGGCGGGATTGAGCTGGGGCATGGCTCGGATCTGGACCTGGTGTTCATCCACGATGGCGACCCGCAGGCTGAGAGCGATGGTGCCAAACCGATCGACAGTGCGCAGTTTTTCACCCGGCTGGGCCAGCGGATCATCCATTTACTGACCGCTCAAACCAACTCCGGGCAACTGTATGACGTCGACATGCGCTTGCGCCCGTCTGGCGCTTCGGGGTTGTTGGTCAGTTCGCTGGGGGCATTCGAGCGCTATCAGCAGAGCGAGGCCTGGACCTGGGAACATCAGGCGCTGGTGCGTGCTCGGGTGTTGGTGGGGTGCAAGCAAGTGGGCGCAGCATTCGAACAAGTCCGCGCCAGCGTGCTGGGCCGCGAACGTGATTTGCCGACCTTGCGCCAGGAGGTCAGCGAAATGCGGGCCAAAATGCGTGGCAACCTCGGAACTCGCCTGACTGCCGCCGGGACCGCTGAAAATGCCTTCCAGGCCACGGTGCCGTTCGACCTCAAGCAGGACGCCGGAGGTATCGTCGATATTGAATTTATGGTGCAATACGCGGCTTTGGCATGGTCCAGGGAACACCCGGCGTTGCTGCGCTACACCGACAACATCCGCATTCTGGAAGGGCTGGAGCAGGTCGGGCTGATGCCCGCTACTGATGCCAGCCTGTTGCGCGAGGCCTACAAGGCCTTTCGCGCCGTCGCCCACCGGCAAGCCTTGCAGAAGGAGGCCGGGGTGGTCACGGGGGATCAATTTGTGGTCGAACGTCAACACGTACGGCGCATTTGGTCTGAGCTGGGATTGAACTAGCTCTCGCTGGAAAACAGAGTTAAAGCTGTAAAACGTATCCGGCGGGTCCATAAGGCCCGTCCAATTTGCCTGGAGCCTTGTGGCGCAGGTGCTGGATTCTTTGAGGAGCGTAATGATGTCGATGGCTGATCGTGATGGTGTGATTTGGTATGACGGCAAGCTGGTGCCGTGGCGCGATGCGACGACCCACGTGCTGACCCATACCTTGCACTATGGCATGGGCGTGTTTGAAGGTGTGCGCGCTTACGAAACCCCGCAGGGCGCGGCGATTTTCCGCTTGCATGCGCACACTGACCGCCTGTTCGATTCGGCCCACATCATGGGCATGAAGATCCCGTTCAGCAAAGACGAAATAAACGAGGCGACCCGCATAGCGGTGCGTGAAAACAACCTCGACAGCGCCTACATTCGCCCGATGGTGTTCTACGGGTCTGAAGCCATGGGTCTGCGCGCCACCGGCCTCAAAGTTCACGTGATCATCGCGCCGTGGAGCTGGGGCGCCTACATGGGCGCCGAAGCGCTGGAAGTCGGGATCAAGGTGCGTACCAGCTCCTTTACCCGTCACCACGTGAACATTTCCATGACCCGGGCCAAGGCCAACGGTCACTACATCAACTCGATGCTGGCTCTGCAGGAAGCGATTTCCGGTGGCGCCGATGAAGCCTTGTTGCTGGACCCGGAAGGTTTTGTGGCTGAAGGCTCGGGCGAGAACGTGTTCCTGGTCAAGGACGGCGTGATTTACACCCCGGACGTGACGGCCTGCCTGAACGGCATCACCCGCAGCACGATCCTGACCCTGGCCACTGAGCTGGGCTACAAGTTTGTTGAAAAACGCATTACCCGTGACGAGGTATACATCGCTGATGAAGCGTTCTTTACCGGCACTGCCGCTGAAGTGACGCCGATTCGAGAGGTCGACGGGCGTCATATTGGTATCGGCCGTCGTGGTCCGATTACCGAAAAACTGCAAAAAGCCTACTTTGATCTAGTGACCGGCAAAACGACGGCCCACCCTGAGTGGCGTACACTGGTCAAATAAAGCGATATGGCATCAGAACGGGGAGGCAAAGCCTGATACCCGTCAGTTGAATGGGCGCTGTCCCTGTAGGAGCGAGCTTGCTCGCGATGGTTGTTAACGATAACGCGTGTTTACCGTATAAACGCAGCGCTCATCAGGCCATCGCGAGCAAGCTCGCTCCTACAGTTGATTGCTCTTGACTGACGAGTATCAGGCAAATGCCTCCCTTGCTTGTTTATGGAATCTTATGAATATTTTGATCGTTGGGCCCAGCTGGGTCGGTGACATGGTGATGGCGCAGACACTGTTCCAGTGCCTCAAGCAGCGCCACCCGCAGTGCGAAATCGATGTGCTGGCCCCCGAGTGGAGCCGGCCTATCCTTGAGCGCATGCCTGAAGTGCGCCAGGCCTTGAGCTTTCCGCTCGGCCACGGCGCGCTCGAACTGGCCACGCGACGCAAGATCGGCAAGTCCCTCAAGGGCCAATACGATCAGGCCATTTTGCTGCCCAATTCGCTGAAATCGGCGCTGGTGCCGTTTTTTGCCGGCATCCCGAAACGCACGGGCTGGCGCGGCGAGTTCCGCTACGGTTTGCTCAACGATGTGCGCAAGCTCGACAAGGCGCGTTATCCGCTGATGATCGAGCGTTTTATGGCGCTGGCCTACGAGCCGGGTGCAGAGCTGCCCCAGCCGTACCCGCGTCCTGATTTGCAAATCGACCCGGTGAGCCGCGATGCGGCACTGGCCAAATTTGGTCTGGCGCTGGACCGCCCGGTGCTGGCGCTGTGCCCCGGTGCCGAGTTTGGCGAGTCCAAGCGCTGGCCGTCCGAGCACTACGCCAAAGTCGCCGAGCAAAAGATCCGCGAAGGCTGGCAAGTCTGGCTGTTCGGCTCAAAAAACGACCACAGCGTGGGCGAAGACATTCGCTCGCGACTGATTCCGGGGCTGCGCGAAGAGTCGGTCAACCTCAGTGGCGAGACCTCGCTGGCCGAGGCCATTGATCTGCTGTCGTGCGCTGACGCGGTGGTGTCCAACGATTCGGGGCTGATGCACGTGGCCGCTGCCCTGAACCGCCCGCTGGTGGCGGTTTATGGCTCGACCTCGCCCGGTTTCACTCCGCCCTTGGCGGACAAGGTTGAGATCGTACGCTTGGGGCTCGATTGCAGCCCGTGCTTTGAGCGCACTTGCCGTTTCGGTCATTACAACTGCCTGCGCGAGCTGATGCCGCAGCCGGTGGTTGAGGCTTTGCAGCGTTTGCAGGGCTCACCGGTCGAGGTTAAATAGGTGCGCGTTCTGTTGGTGAAAACCTCATCCCTGGGCGATGTGATTCATGCCTTGCCAGCGCTGACCGATGCGGCGCGGGCGATTCCGGGGATCACGTTCGACTGGGTGGTGGAAGAAGGCTTTGCCGAGATTCCGACCTGGCACCCGGCCGTGGGTAAAGTGATTCCGGTGGCTATTCGCCGCTGGCGCAAGAATATCTGGCAAACCCTTAAAAGCGGCGAATGGCGGCGTTTTAAGCAAAACCTGCGCGCTGAAAAATATGACTTGGTGATCGACGCTCAAGGCCTGCTCAAAAGTGCCTGGTTGACCCGCTACGTCAAAGCCCCCGTGGCGGGCCTTGATCGCAACTCTGCCCGTGAACCGTTGGCCAGCCGCTTTTACCAGCGGCGTTTGGCCGTGGCCCGAGGGCAGCACGCGGTCGAGCGCTTGCGTCAGTTGTTTGCCGTCGCGCTGGGCTACGACTTGCCCAAAGGGCAGGGTGATTACGGCCTGGATGTCGACAAACTGGTCGAGCTGCCGCGCAAAAAGCCCTACGTACTGTTTTTGCACGGCACCACTTGGGACACCAAACACTGGCCCGAAGTGTACTGGCGCGACTTGGCCCTGCGCATGGGTCATATGGGCGTCGAAGTGCGTTTGCCGTGGGGCAACCCGGCAGAAAAAGCCCGCGCTGAACGCATCGCCAACGGCCTGAACAACGCCGTAGTACTGCCTAAACTGAATCTGGCGGGCGTCGCCAAGGTACTGGCCAGCGCCAGCGCCTGTGTGGCGGTGGACACCGGTCTTGGGCATTTGGCAGCGGCACTGGATGTGCCGACCATTTCCCTGTTCGGCCCCACTAACCCCGGCCTTACCGGCGCCTACGGCAAGGTGCAAATCCACCTCGCCAGCGATTTTTCGTGCGCGCCGTGCCTGCAAAAAAAATGTACTTACCAGCCGACTGCACAGGACCAGCAGCGGTTTGATCTGAAAAACGAGTGGCCGTTGTGCTTCACTCGTTTGAACCCTGAGCGTGTCGCGAGTCGATTAAGCACGTTGTTACTGGCTGAGGAACTGCGCTGATGCAACTGGCTTTTGTGCTGTACAAATATTTCCCGTTTGGTGGCTTGCAGCGAGACTTCATGCGCATTGCGCTGGAGTGTCAGCAGCGTGGCCATCAGATCCGTGTGTACACGATGATCTGGGAAGGCGACATCCCGCCGGGCTTTGAAGTGTTGGTGGCGCCGGTCAAGGCGCTCTTCAACCATACCCGCAATGAAAAAATGCTCGCCTGGATGCAGGCCGATCTGGCCAAGCGCCCGGTTGATCGTCTGATTGGCTTCAATAAAATGCCGGGGCTGGACGTGTACTACGCGGCCGACGGCTGTTTTGAAGACAAGGCGCAAAACCTGCGCCACTCGATGTACCGCTACTTCAAGCGCTACCGGCATTTCGCCGAGTACGAGCGCGCAGTGTTCGACAAAGACGCCAAGACGCAAGTGCTGATGATTTCCGAAGTTCAGCAGCCGCTGTTCATCAAACATTACGGCACCCCGTTGCAGCGCTTTCATTTGTTGCCGCCGGGTATCGCGCTGGATCGCCGGGCACCGCCGAATGCGGCCGAAATTCGCGCCGAGTTTCGTCGCGAGTTCAAACTGGCCGACGACGATTTGCTGCTGGTGCAGATTGGCTCCGGGTTCAAGACCAAAGGTGTGGATCGCAGCATCAGAGCTGTGGCGGCGTTGCCCGCTGAGCTTAAAAAACGCACCAAGCTGTTTGTAATCGGTCAGGACGACCCCAAAGTCTTCCAACTACAGAGCGCCACTCTGGGGCTAGGCGATCACGTGCATTTCCTCAAGGGCCGCAGCGATATACCGCGTTTCCTGCTGGGGGGCGACGTGTTGATCCATCCGGCCTATAACGAAAACACCGGCACCGTGCTGCTTGAAGCGCTGGTGGCGGGTTTGCCGGTGCTGGTCAGCGCGGTATGCGGTTACGCCCATTACATCGCTGATGCCGACAGTGGCCGGGTGTTGGACGAGCCGTTCGAGCAGGCGCAGCTCAATGAATACCTGACCCAAATGTTGTCCGATGATGCTGCGCGCGCGGCCTGGGGTCGAAACGGCCTGGCCTACGCGCAGACGGCCGACCTCTATAGCATGCCGCAGCATGCTGCGGATGTGATTCTGGCGGAGCAACACTGATGAAACTGATTCTTGCCGAACCGTTCAACAGCTTATGGGCCGAACGCGATGCGTTCACCGAAGTCGAGCGTCTGGAGGGCGAGGTATACCGCGAACTGGAAGGCCGACGTACCTTGCGTACCGAAGTTGACGGGCGTGGTTTCTTTGTAAAAATCCACCGTGGCATTGGCTGGGGTGAAGTGTTTAAAAACCTGCTCACGGCCAAGCTGCCGGTGCTGGGCGCCGGCCAGGAGTGGCGGGCGATCAAGCGCCTGCACGAAGCCGGTGTGCCGACCATGACCGCAGTCGCCTATGGCGAAAAGGGCTGCAACCCGGCGGCGCAACACTCGTTCATCATCACCGAAGAGCTGGCGCCCACCGTCAGCCTTGAAGATTACAGCCTTGACTGGGTCAAGCAGCCGCCGCAGCCCAAGCTCAAACATGCGCTGATCGCTGAAGTGGCGCGCATGACCGGCATGATGCACCGCGCCGGGGTTAACCACCGCGACTGCTACATTTGCCATTTTTTGCTACACACCGACAAACCGGTGACGGCTGAAGATTTTCGCTTGTCGGTGATCGACCTGCACCGCGCCCAGACCCACACGGTGCTCAGCCGTCGCTGGCGCAACAAAGACTTGGCGGGCCTGTATTTCTCGGCGCTGGACATTGGTCTGACCCAGCGCGACAAACTGCGCTTTTTGCGCGGTTATTTCCAAATGCCGTTGCGCCAAATTCTGCGCGAAGAAGCCCGCTTGCTGGCGTGGCTGGAAGGTAAAGCGAAAAAACTCTACGAACGTAAACTGCGTTATGGAGATGCACTGTAATGGCGGGTTGGAATCTGGAACCTGCCTACAGCGCATTGGCACACGATTTTGGCAGTCTGGACGCAGTGTTTGCCCTGCAGGGCGTGCCCCTGACCTGCGACCCGTTGTCGGAGGTGATCCGCGTCGAGCGCAATGGGGTTAATTATTACGTCAAGCGTTACACCGGCGCTGGCAAAGGCTTGCGCCGGTACCTGGGACGGCCACGGGTCAAAGCCGAATGGCAAAACCTCAAGCGCTTCGCCAAGTGGGGCATCCCTACCGCCGAAGTCGTGGCCTGGGGCCTTGAGCGGCGTGGCGCGGCCTATTATCGCGGTGCTTTGATCACCCGTGAACTGCCCAATACGCGGGACTTGTCCGATCTTGCTGCCCAGCACGATCCGCTGCTCAAGGATCGCGCCTGGGTGGATGGCGTGAGCCGCCAACTGGCGCATTACACGCGGACCATGCACGATCATCGCTTCACCCATAACGACCTGAAGTGGCGCAACTTGCTGATCGACGATCAGGCCCGGTTGTTCTTGATTGACTGCCCCAACGGTGACTTCTGGCGCGGTTTCTGGCTCAAGTACCGGATCACCAAAGACCTGGCGTGCCTCGACAAAGTGGCCAAGTACCACCTGTCCGCGACCCAGCGTCTGCGGTTTTATTTCTACTACACCGGGCGCAATACGCTCAAAGCAGCAGACAAAGACAGGGTGCGTCATATCGTGCGTTTTTTTGAGGGCCGGGAATGACTGATTTTTTTGCGGCCACCGAAAGGACTTTGCTGGAGCGCAATGGGCTGGCCGATTTTGATGCGTTGTGGGCTGTGCAACTGGAAGCAGTGGACGAGCCCAACACCAGCGGTGGCGGTTGGAGCAGCGTGTTTCGCATGGACCTTGAAGGCCTGGGCTTTTACCTCAAGCGCCAGAGCAACTACCTGACTCGCACGTTGCGCAGTCCGCTGGGCGAACCGAGTTTTGCCCGTGAGTTTCGCAATATTCAGCGTTATAAAACACTGGGGATTCCAGCGTTGGAAGCGGTGTTCTTTGGCGAGCGCACAGTGGCGGGTGAGCGTCGGGCGATTTTGATGACCCGAGCGTTGGACAGCTGGAATGATCTCGATTCGCTGCTGGAGCAATGGCCGCAATTGACCGTTGAACAGCAGCAAGCGATTTTGCGTGCCTGCGGCCAACTGGCGCGGCGCCTGCACGCGGAGCGTCAGGTACACGGTTGTTTTTATCCCAAACACATCTTCTTGCAGCCAGTCGGTGAAGGCTATCGAGCGCAACTGATTGATCTGGAGAAAACCCGACCATTGCTGCTGGGCCAGCGTGACCGGGTCAAAGACCTCGAACCCTTGCTGCGACGGGCTCGGGTCTGGACTGAAACCGAGGTGCGCGCCTTGCTCGCGGCGTATACCGATCAACCGGCTGACAGCGGTCTGGTCGAGTCTTGGTGCCAGCGTCTAAGTACCCGCCGCAGTCACAAGGAGTCGCGCTGATGCGTTTGTCCGAATTGCAAAAAGCCGGGCGTGTACCGGGGCTGCCGTTAAGTATTGAGCTGGCCGACGCGGCCGGGCCTGCCCAATTGCAACTGCTGACCCTGCTGCGCGTGCTGCCGGGCCAGCGTTATGTCGGTGCAGGTGTGTGGCGCGGGCGTGCGGTGCTGGCCAAATTATTGGTCGGCAGCAAGGCATCGCGCAATTTTGAGCGTGAACTGACCGGCGTGCGACTGCTCGCCGAGCAAGGCCTGACCACGCCGTTACTGCTGGCCGACGGCTTGCAGGAAGGCGAGGGCGGCTGGTTGCTGTTCGAGTTTCTGGAGCAGGCCCAGAGCCTGGCTGAGGCATGGGGCGAGGTCGAATCGTTGCCCCTGTTGGCTGATGAGCAGCAAGCGGTATTGGCCGAGGCGCTGGCAGCGATTGGCCAGATGCACCTCAAGGGGCTGTGGCAAGAAGACTTGCACCTGGACAACCTGCTGCGCCAAAACGGTCAGCTGTACTTGATTGACGGCGCGGGAATTTGTGCTGAGCAAGCGGGCCAACCGTTGTCGCGGCAAAAAGTCCTGGAAAACCTCGGGGTGTTTTTCGCTCAGTTGCCCAAAAGCCTTGAGCCGTATATCGAAGAATTGCTGGTGCATTACCTGCTGAGCAACGGCGAACACGCCTTGCCGCTGGAGGCGCTGCTCAAGCAAGTCGAGAAAGTCCGAGCCTGGCGCTTGAACGATTTTCTGACCAAGGTTGGGCGCGAGTGCACCTTGTTCAGCGTGCAGCGCGGGGCCTTTGCCTTGCGTGCTGTTCGGCGTGAAGAAGAGGCTGCGATGTTGCCGATACTGGCCAACGCTGATGCCTTGCTTGAGCAGAGCCACCTGTACAAAACCGGCGGCGCGGCCAGTGTTGGCAAAGTCGATGTGGCGGGGCGCACGCTGGTGATCAAACGCTACAACATCAAAAGCTTTGCTCACTGGCTCAAGCGTTTTTGGCGCCCGAGCCGGGCCTGGCATTCATGGCGTGAAGGCAATCGCCTGGCGTTTTTGGGCATCGCTACGCCCAAGCCGCTGGCGCTGCTGGAAACCCGTTTTTTGTGGCTGCGCAGCAAAGCGTATCTGGTGACCGAGTACTTGTCTGGCCCGGACATCATCGAACGTTTCGCACCGTACATTGAGCGCGGCGATGCACCTGAAGCCGAGCTGCAAGCGTTGGATGGATTGTTTGCCGATCTGATTCGCGAACGCATCAGCCACGGCGACCTCAAGGGGCATAACGTGCTGTGGGATGATGGGCGTTGGGCGTTGATTGACCTTGATTCGATGTGCCAGCACCGCTCGTTGAGCAGCTTCGCCTCGGCCTATGCCCGCGACCGTGCGCGCTTTATGCGCAACTGGCCGGCGGACAGCGCGTTGTATCAAGTGATTGATGGACGATTGCCGAAACTGTAGGAGCGAGCTTGCTCGCGATGCAGGCTACGCGGTTTTGCCGCCAAACCGCATTGATGCCATCGCGAGCAAGCTCGCTCCTACAGGGGTGTTATGGCTGTTAGAAGCTGTACTGCGCCCCGGCACCTGCGGCCCTTCAGCATGCTGTAGGAGCGAGCTTGCTCGCGATGCAGGCTACGCGGTTTTGCCACCAAACCGCATTGATGCCATCGCGAGCAAGCCCGCTCCCACAGGGGTGTTATGGCTGTTAGAAGCTGTACTGCGCCCCGGCACCTGCATACCACGAGCGACCCGGTGCGGCTTCGTAGTAGCGATTATTGCCGTCCCCCACAATCACTGAACCCACGTATTGGCGATCCAGCAGGTTGTCCAGCCTCAGGGTCTGATGGAAGGTCCAGTGCTCGACCTTCTGCTCAAATTTCGCCCGCCAGTTGAACACGCTGTAAGCCGGTGCAGCTTTCTGCGTGTTGGTGTCTTCGACATACACCTTGCTGCGGTACATGCCTTCGAGGGCGGTGCTGACCCAGTCAGTGGGTTTCCAGTTCACTTCGGCAAACAGTGTGGTTTGCGGCACGCCCGGCAGGTAGTTGCCTTTGTCTACGGTGCCTTTTGTGCTGGCAAAGTCGCTGTCGTAGGTGGCTTGCAGGCGGGTGTAGGCCAGGGTCGTGGTCCAGTGTTCGCTAAGCTGGCTTTCGACACCCAGCTCGAAACCACGACGCAGGGTGCGACCAGCGTTTTGGTAGATGGCTCGACCCTGGTCATTCTCTAAGACGACTAACTCATCTTTCGTAGTGATCTGAAAAATTGCTGCGTTGATACGGGTGTTGTTGAGTTGTGCCTTCAAACCCATTTCGTACTGGGTACTTTCAGAAGGTTTGAGCCCAAAGTTGAAGCCGCTATTATTTTCGGTGTACGCCATTTCTGCCTGAGTCGGCGTCTCAAACCCTTTGCCGGCACTGACATAGCCATGCAGTTCTGGTGTGAAGGCGTACATCACGCTCATTGAAGGCGTGGCTTTTTCGTAGCGTTTGGTGCCGCTGTCGTCGCCATTGGTGGCGGTTATGAACTGATCATCGACGTCCATTTCCATGGTGCTGTAGCGCAAGCCAGTCTGCACGGTCCAGTTATTGATGGCCCAGTTGGCTTGCACATACGGATCGAGACTGCGTGCGGTGTCTATCTCGTCGCGAACCAGTGCGCCTTTCACGCCCAGTTGATCGCCCACGTAGTTTTGATAGCCATGGCGGCTGTCCTGGCTCTGATCGTAGTCAAGGCCTGCAATCAGGGTCAGATCACCCGGCACGCTATACACCGGTTGCAACCAGCGCAGGCTGCCGCCATAGAACTTGCGGTCGAACTGAACCACGCCACCGCCTTGTTTGTTGCCATCTGCGAACCAAGGAATCGACAAATACTGAATCACGCTCCGCGTTCCGGTGTACGCATTGACCTGCAAAGTCGCGTCGCCGATATAGCGCTCGTAGTTCATCCCCAATTGCTGATGGTCGATGCTTTTACGGGTGTTGTAGGTCAGGGCGTTTGGTGTCACCGAGCGCGGGTCGGCCTTGTAGGCTTCCCAGCTTTGACCCAGCGGGTCTTGGGTGCCGTTTTGCTCAAGGCTGCTGTAGATCAGCGCCAGTTTGCTGTCGTCGTCCGGCTTCAAATTGAGCTTGGCGAAGGTCTGGTCACGGCGGGCGGCGCTGTGGTCGCGGTAGCCGTCGGTGTCCATGCGTGACGCGTCGAGGACAAAGCCGACGTCTTCGGTGGCGCCTTCGGCAGTGAGGTGGTTTTTGCTCATGCCATCGCTGCCGATCAGGGTTTCGGCGCCAATGCGCGGTGGGCCTTCGCCATCGCGGGAGAACATTTGAATCACCCCGCCAGCGTTGCTGCCGTACAGCGTTGCGGCCGGGCCGCGCAGGACTTCAATACGCTCGGCGGTATCGAGGTTGAACGTCGCCGCCTGACCCTGGCCATCCGGGGTGCTGGCCGGAATACCGTCGGCAATCAGCTTGATCCCACGAACCCCAAACGCTGAGCGCGCGCCAAAGCCACGGGACGAGATTTGCAGGTCCTGTGCGTAGTTCTGACGGTTTTGCACCACCAGCCCCGGCACTCGGGACAGGACTTCGGAGGCATTAATCCCCAGTTGGCCGTCGCTGATTTGTTGCTGGCTGATGCTGTCGACCGAGTACGGCAGATCAAAACTTGGGCTGGCGCTGCGCGAGCCGGTGATGACGCTTGGGTCGAGTTCCAGTGATTCGGCAGCGCAGGCGTGCGCCAGACACAGGCCAGGCAGCAGGACAAGGTGGGCGGGTGTAAAAAATTTCATGAGCGGTAATGATATTCCGTGTGACGCGACCCGTCCTGGGCAGACGGGTTCAGGCTAGCAGAGGGCGTGCAGTTTAACGGTTAGGGGTGGGAATTGCCCTACACGATTCTGGGCTGAGGCGTGCCATGTCTTTTACGTTATAATCCCGCCCTTTAGTTGTTTCTCGCGGTGCGAGGGACACACCATTTTTCAGGCGCCCGCCGCCTGCCTGCATTCTAAAGAGGCTCAACCAGTGGCATTGACGATTCTTGGCCTGTCCGGCGCCCTTAGCCATGATCCATCCGCAGCCCTCTACATCGACGGCAAGCTGGTAGCGGCGGCTGAGGAGGAGCGCTTTGTACGCGATAAGCATGCAAAGAACCGCATGCCCTACGAGTCGGCGAAGTTCTGTCTTGAACAAGCCGGTATCAAGCCTTCTGACGTTGACGTAGTGGCGATTCCTTTTGCCCCGATCAGCTTGTTCGGCAAGGCGCGCTGGCACTACGCCAAGCGTTACTGGTACGCCCCGGACCGCGCCCTTGACGCGATCCTGATGGGCAACCGTCGCTACAAGCGCTATCGCAACAAGATTGTGTTCTGCCTTGAGCAGCTGGGTTTTGATCCGAAAAAAATCAAGATCGAGCCGGTTGAGCACCACTTGGCTCACGCTTCCAGCGCTTACCACTGCTCCGGTTTCAAAGAGAAAACCGCGATCCTGGGTATCGATGGCAAGGGCGAGTACGCCACGACCTTCTTCGGTTATGGCGAAAACGGCAAGATCACCAAGATCAAAGAGTTCTTCGACCCAGACTCCCTCGGCGGCCTGTATGGCGCGATCACCGAGTTCCTCGGTTTCGAGATGCTCGACGGCGAGTTCAAGGTTATGGGCATGGCGCCGTATGGCGATGCCAGCAAGTACGACTTCTCGCGGTTGGCCTCGTTTGAAAACGGCGAATTGGTGATCAACACCGAATACGCCAACGTCATCGGCCTGCGCCGCTATAAAGAAAACGGCAAGGGTTTCTACTTTTCGCCAAAACTGATCGAGTGGCTGGGGCCCAAGCGTGAAGGCGATATCGCCGACGAACCTTACATCCACTACGCGGCCAGTATGCAGGCGCTGTTTGAAAAACTGTCGCTGCAGATGATCGATTACTACCTGGGTGACATCCTCAAAGAGACCGGCAAAATGGCCTTTGCGGGCGGCTGCGCGTTGAACGTGAAGCTGAACCAAAAGATCATCGCCCGTCCTGAAGTCAAAGAATTGTTCGTGCAGCCAGCGTCTGGGGATGCCGGCACAGCCGTCGGTGCTGCGGCCTATGTGTCCCACGCCCGTGGCGTACCGGTCGAGAAGATGGAGCACGTCTACCTCGGCCCTGCGTACAGCAACGAAGACGTGATCGCCGCCTGTGCCCGTCACCCGGGCAAGCCTGCGTACCGCAAAATCGAAAACACCCCGGAGCGTATCGCCCAGATCATGGTCGACGGCAATCCGGTGGCCTGGTTCCAGGGCCGCATGGAGTTCGGTCCGCGCGCCTTGGGCGGTCGTTCGATTATCGGTTGCCCGAGCAGCGAAGGCGTGGCTGACCGCATTAACGAGCAAATCAAGTTCCGCGAGCGCTGGAGGCCTTTCTGCCCGTCGATGCTCGACACCGTGGGCCCGCAGATGATCAAGGTCGATCATCCTGCACCGTTCATGACCTTCACCTTTGAAGTGTCTGATGAGTGGAAGTCCCGCGTGCCAGAGGTTGTCCATGAAGATGGCACCTCTCGCGCCCAAGTGCTCAAGCGCGAATACAACCCGCGCTACTACGACATGATGAAAGCGCTTGAAGTGCTGACCGGCAACGGTGTGTCGTTGAATACTTCGCTCAACCGCCGTGGCGAACCGATGGTGTGTTCGCCGACCGACGCCCTGAACATGTTCTTCGGTTCCGATCTGCAGTACCTGATCATGGAAGACATTTTGGTAGTCAAAGAAGGCGCACAAACGTATGAAACGCTCGACTGAGCGCCATGTGCTGCAGTTCTGTCACGGCTATGACGGGCCGTTTCTGGACTGCGCGCGCCAGTACGCCAGTCTGTTTGCCGGCACCGGTTATCGCGTCACCACGGTCTTTTTGACCGGGGCGGCCGATCCCGAGGTGGCTGCAGGTTGTGCGTCTGATGAAGTGCTGTTTATGGAATTCAGCTCCAAGGCTATTCGTGGCCTTAAGCTGGGAGCTATCCGCGAACTGCGAAAAATCGCAGCTTCACGCCATTTCAATTTTTGCATCGCCCATCGCTTCAAGCCGATCTACATTGCCTTGTTGGCTACCGATTTGCCGGTGATTGGCGTGCATCATGGGTCTGGCGACTATCAGCGTTGCACACGCAAATTGTTCGCTCATCTGTTCCGCAAGCGCTTGAGCCTGCTCGGTGTATCGGACGCCGTGCGCGACGGTATTCGCCAGTGCT
This sequence comes from Pseudomonadota bacterium, assembly GCA_040385125.1. Classification (GTDB taxonomy): domain Bacteria; phylum Pseudomonadota; class Gammaproteobacteria; order Pseudomonadales; family Pseudomonadaceae; genus Aquipseudomonas. The sequence goes on from JAZKIA010000049.1 coordinate 18,324, forward strand.
TGCCCAAGTGGCCAGCCGGGCGCATTCGCACACTGTATAACCGCATCGATATCGAGGCCGTACAAGCCGGCCAATTGCCCGGCACCCAGGCGCGTGAAGCGCTGGGGCTGTCGATCAATGGCTTTATTGTCGGTAACGTCGGGCGTCTGCACCCGGACAAAGACCAAGCCACGCTGATTCGAGGGTTTGCCAAGGCGCTGCCGAATTTACCGGCGGACAGCCAGTTGGCTATTCTCGGCACCGGGCGTCTGGAGCAAGACCTCAAGGCGCTGGCGAGCGAACTCGGGGTGAGGGAGCAGGTGAAGTTCCTCGGTCAGGTACCTGAAGCCCGCCGTTATTTTCGTGCCTTTGATGTGTTTGCCCTGACCTCCGATCACGAACCGTTTGGCATGGTGCTGCTTGAGGCCATGTCTGCCGGCGTTCCGGTGTTGGCCACCGCCTGTGGCGGGGCCAAGGAAGTGGTCGAGGGCGTGGGGATTCTGTTCCCCTTGGGCGATGTCGAGCATTTGGCCCAAGGTCTGCAGCATTTGGCCCAGCTTGACGATCAACAACGTATGGCGTGCGCCGAGCGGATGCTGGAGCGCTTGAATGAGCGGTTCAGCGATCAGACCGTGCGTGATACGTTCTGGCATTTGCCGCAAGTGATTGACCTGGCTGCGGAGTCTTGATGCTTAATCGATTTAAGAGCTGGCGTGAGCGCGGCTGGGACGTGGTTGATGCAGGCACGTATGCTGACGCCTGGCAGCGTTTTGGTGGCAGTGTTGCCACTCATCCCATGGTAGTTGAGCGCTTGGCACAGTTGGCCGGCATCCCGGTGCGTTATCTGGCCTGGGAGCAGGGCGGTGAGCTGCGAGCGGCGATCCCGACCTGGGGTCGCGATTTGGCGTTGTCCAAGGATGTGCTCAAGCGTCACGGTAAAAAAGGCTTGTTCGACCTCGGGAATGCCGAGTTGATATTGCCTGCGGCGGCTGATGCCCAAGCCCCTTTGCGTCATCGCGCACGTTACCTGTCCGCTCTCAATGAAGGTCGCTTCAGCACGCTTGCGCCGCAAGCCGAGCAGTTGGCCATGGCGCGCACACCCGAAGAACTGTCGAAGAAGTTTCGCTACAACCAGCGCCGCGAATTGCGTTTGCTGGAAGAGGCAGGCGGTGTGGTGCGCCCGGTTTCTGAGTTTTCCAGCGCCGAACTGGCCGCTATTTATTGCGACTTATTTCTGCGGCGCTGGGGGTTTGTAGCCACTGGGGCCGGGCATATGGCCGAAGTGGTTGAGCTTTTGCGTGAGCTATTGATCGGTTCGGTCATTTTTCTCAACGACGCTCCCATTGCTATACAGCTTGTTTATCGGGTTGAATCGCCGCAATGGATCAGCGTTGAGTATGTCAATGGCGGCGTTGACCCCGAAACCCGCGCATTCAGCCCCGGCAGTGTGTTGAGCTTCCTCAATACCCAATCCGCTTGGGAGCAGGCTCGCAGTGTCAATAAGCCGCTGCGCTTCTCGTTCGGTCGTGCAGACCGTGAGTACAAAGAACGATGGTGCAATCCGGTGCCTGTTTTCAAGGTGTGAATAATCCTCTGTAGGAGCGAGCTTGCTCGCGATGGCATCACCTCGGTGACTCGGTGAATAGAGATACCGAGTTCTTTGCATCGCGAGCAAGCTCGCTCCTACAGCGGGCTAAATACAAGAGCCAAGTCATGAGCCAACCTTCCAGCCGCAAGCAGCAACTCCTCAAGCGTCATCGACGCAACAAGCGCATCAGCCTGCTGATCGGCTTGATCGTGCTGATTGCCTGCGGCGTGCTGTTGGCCTGGTGGCTGCCATTGGTGTTGGCGGTTCTGGGTTGGGCGGCGCATGAAGCCTGGTTTGCCGATCATTTGTTTTACTCCCCCCAAGATAATTACCACTACCGCTTCCCGGCAGATAGCGAGCATCCAGGTGTTCGCCTTGAGGGTGAACGGCTGTTGCTGGATCAGCCGCTGGAGCTTGCCGGCGGTGAAACCCTGATCCTGGCGCTTAAGGTCAAAAGTGCCTGGCTGGGCCGATTTTTCGATCCCTGTCTCCAACTGTTGGATGACGAACATGCGGATCAGCAAACCTTTGAGCGCGGCGTCGATGGTCTGCGCTATTTGAACCTGAGCGATAACGCGCAGGCTCTGGCCCGTGGAGAGTTGCGCTTGCGTGGGCGGTTTTGCCGCGCTTCAGGGCAGCCCGAGCTGTGGGTGTTGCGTCAACCTGACTATCGCAACCAGCGGGTGATGGTCATCGCGCCTCACGCGGACGATGCGGAGTTGGCCGCTTTCGGTCTATACAGCCAGGCCAAAGAGGCTTGGGTGGTGACCCTGACCGCTGGCGAGATCGAGGCTGAGCATTATCAAGACATGGGCCTGGCGCGCGCCGAAGCTGCGCGGCTCAAGGGCCGTTTGCGTGCCTGGGACAGCCTCGTTGTACCGCGCTGGGCGGGCGTGCCAGAAGCGCATTGCGCCCAACTGGGGTATTTCTGCCTGCAATTGCCCGCGATGCAGGCCGCCCCGGATCAGCCAATCGCTTCGCGTGAAGCTGAGCTGAGCGATACCCGCCTGTTTCGTCAGCTCAATCCTTTCTTGCTACCGGGTGATGAGGACGGTGCGCCGACCTGGCATAACCTGTTGGCAGATTTGCGCGCGTTGATCCTGCGGGCTCGCCCTGAAGTCATCGTGCTGCCACATCCCTCGATTGACCCGCACCCGGATCATATCTGCGCCCATGATGCTGTGATTGAGGCCCTGCAAGGGCTGGAGTGGCAGCCAGAGACTATTCTTGGGTATGCCAACCATTTGCATGACAACGATCGTTGGCCAATGGGCAACAGCGGTGACGGCATTGCCTTGCCGCCGGTGTTCGATGCCTCGCTGAGCCTGCGCCCTTGCAGCCTGCCGCTGACCCTTGAGCAACAACGCAACAAAGCGATGGCGCTGGGCATGATGCACGACCTGCAACCGCGCGCGGCGTTCAAACGTCGGTTGCGGCGTGCGATCCAGCGGGTTCTGGCGGGTCGCAAGCCATCACCGTATGGCGAGAATGAATTCTTTCGTAAAGCTGTGCGCCGACACGAACTGTACTGGCGGATCAAGTAATAAAAATACAGCAACCCAGGACATAGCCTTGTTCTTATCTCGACCTTTACATTGAGTGTCTAGTGATAAAACCCAGTCCTCGTATTTTGTTTGTTATTCCGTATTTCGGCTGTTGGCCGTTCTGGATGCCGTTGTTTCTCGAAAGTTGTCGCCGCAACCCTGATATTGACTGGCTCTTGTTCAGCGATTGTGGGACGCCAGACAACTTGCCACCTAACGTTCGTGTGCAGAACATCAGCTTTGATGATTATTGCCGTACTGTTTCTGAGCGGCTGAAGATCAACTTTGCGCCCAAAGCAGCTTACAAGTTGTGCGACCTGAAACCTGCGCTGGGTTATATCCACGAAGACTGTCTTGAAGGCTACGATTTCTGGGCGTTTGGCGATATCGATTTGGTGTATGGCGATTTGCGCAGCTATTTCACCGCGGAGCGACTGGCCCGCTATGACTTCTTTTCAACCCATGAGCGACGCGTGGCTGGGCACTTGTGCCTGATGCGCAACACGCGCTGCAAGCGCGAATTGTTTATGCGCATTGAAAACTGGCAGCAGCGCTTTACCGATGATGAACATTACGCACTCGATGAGGGCGCCTTCAGTCGGCTTTTCCTGTGGCGTAAAAACTTCCCCAAGCCGCTGTTCAATCTGGTGGGCAAGTTTAATCCACTGCGCCGCACCAGCGAATTCGCCGAAGCTTTCAGCACCCCTGGCGGTTGTATTCGGTGGCGCGATGGCAGCGAGAATTTTCCGCAGCGTTGGTATTGGAATCAGGGGCGTTTGACCAGCGACCGTGATGGCGAACACACGTTTCCTTACTTTCATTTCGTGTGCTGGAAACGTAATGAGTGGGCGGCCTTGCCCACGCCTGCGCCTGCCGCTATCCAGCGTTTGGCTGCTGAGCCCGCCTGGGTCATCGATGCCACCGGATTTCACCGGGGAGAATTATGAAGCGTTCCAAGGTTTTGCAATTGCAGCCTGACTACAACGTCAAATCCCACGACTTTGCCGACCTCGCCGAGCAGATCGTGCGGGCCTTGCCCCGTGAGCGCTACGATGTCACCGCAGCTTTTTTACGCGGGCGTCCGGGGCCCGGCGAACCGGTGAGCAAGGCTGATCGCTCGGTATATTTCGAGTTCAGCGACAAGTCACTCAAGGGGATGCGGCTTCGCGCCATGTGGGTGCTGTACACGTTTTGCCGCAAGGAACAGTTTGATGTGGTGATTTGCAACCGCTTCAAGCCGGTGAACATGATGCTGCAACTAAATCGCTGGTTGAAAATACCGTTGTGCATCGGGATTTCCCACGGTTTTGGCGAATACGACCGCTTCTATCGGCGTAGTCAGGCCAAGCGCCTGATCGACAAGGCCTGGCGCTTTGTCGGGGTGTCACCTGCGGTCAAACAGTACCTGCTGGACTGCAAGTGTGGCTTCACCGAGCAGAACACGTACGCGATTACCAATGCCATCGACATCGAGCAGGCCGAAGCCTTGCAGCATCCTCGCCAGCAGGCGCGGGAAATGCTCGGTCTGGATCAGGATGCACGGCTGATTGGTGCACTGGGGCGTCTGGTGCCGATCAAGGGGCACCGCTTTTTGTTGCAGGCGTTTGGCGCATTGAAAGACAAGTACCCCAAGGCGCAGTTGGCGATCATTGGCGCGGGTCGCGAAGAGTCGCGGTTGCGCGAGCAGATTCAGGCGCTGGGCCTGGATGGCCGGGCGCACTTGCTGGGCTTTCGCGAGAACGCCTTGCAGTACGTACGCGCCTTTGACATTTGGACCATGCCCTCTCTGGCCGAAGGTCTGGGGCTGGCCTTGCTCGAAGGCATGAGCGGTCACTTGCCGGTAATTGCGTCCAATGTGCCAGCCATGCTGCCGCTGATCGAAGGTGCTGGCGGTCTGGCAGTGAAGCCCAGCGACGTGGAGACGCTGACGGCAGCGCTGGATGAATATCTGGCTTTGTCGGACGAAGCGTTACAGGCCAAGGGCGAACAGGCCTATCACTATCTGCAGACGCGCCATGACATTGAGGTGTTCCGCCAGGAATATCTGGATTTGATTGACTCTGGCCTGAGCCAGGCTCTCAAGGAGCACCCATGATCAATACTCAACCCCTGGTGACGGTGATTATCGCCTCGTATAACCATGGTCCTTACATTGAACAGAGCATCCAGAGTGTTCTGGATCAGACCTATTCCAACATCGAGCTGCTGGTGATTGACGATGGCTCGCCGGACGATAGCGTAGAGCGTATCCAGCGCCTGCAAGCGGCCCACGGTTTTGACTTTCGGGTGCAACAGAATCAGGGGCTGACCAACACGCTTAATGGCGCTATTGCGCGGGCCAAGGGCAGCCTGATTGTGCCGTTCGGTTCCGACGACATCATGATGCCGGATCGAATTGCGGTTCAAGTGGCGTACATGGACGGCAAGCCCGAGGTGGGTATTTGCGCGGGTAACATCGAGCTGATTGATGCCCAGGGCAATCTTTTTCCGCAAAAGCGTCAGCGTCGCGATGTTCCGTTCCGTCGTCTGGATTTCGATGACATGTTTCTGGAGCGCAAGCCTTATCCGCCAGCACCTACCCTGATGATCCGCCGCGAAGCGCTGGACAAGGTGGGTGGTTTTGATCCGCAGATTCGCCTTGAAGACCTGTACATCGAACTCAAGATTACCCGCGCCGGGTATTTTATTGATGGCCTTGATGTCGTGATGGCGAAGTACCGCAAGCACGCCACCAACTCCTACAAAAACCATCGTTTCATGATCGACAGTATTCTGCGCATTTACGCACTGTTCAGCGATCACCCCTTGTATGACGAGGTGCGCTACAAGTTTCTTAACTCCATGTTCCTGAAAACCTCAAACCGCAATCGGGCCTTGGCTCGTGAGCTGTTGGCCCAGATTCCGCTCAAGCACTGGACGGGTAAAACCTGGCGCGGTTTGGGGCGGTTGTACTTCTCGGCGCTGGAAAAAGACTGAATTAGAGCTGCTTGACCTGCCTGCGCAACGCCTCTACCGCCTGGGGGCGGGCGAGGGCGGCATAACCTTCAAGCAAGGCCTGTAGCTGCTCTTCAAATAGCCAGCGGCGGTCTTCAGGGTAGCGTTGCATGTGGCGCAAGTTGCGTTGGCGCAAGGCGAGCCTTAGAGACGAGGGGAAGATTCGCATGTCCGCGATGTCGATCAGGCCAAACTCGCCATCATCCATCAGCAGTACGTTGCCCAAGTGCAGAGAGCGGAAGTACACCCCTTTGTCATGCAACTGGGCCAAGAACTTGCCAAATCGCTCCACTAGCGCCTGACGCACAGCCATGGAGTCCACGGACTGCAATACCTGGCGCAGCGTTTGCCCTGATAGTGGCTGATACAGCACAGCGCTGCTGCCATCGTTCAGGATGTACAGGTCGAGAATCGTCGGCGCGGGAACCCCCATGGCTTGCAAGCGCTCACTGTTGACAGCAAAGCGTTGCGAGTAAGGGTTGAAGCTGCCGGATGTAAAGCTGCTTCGTGCGCGGAACAGCTTGAGGAACGTGCCGTTTTCGAGGCGCAAGACCTTGGGGCCCGAGCCGTCTTTCTCAATGATCTGTGCACCGGATTGCAGAGCGGTGAAGGCCGGGCTGCTCAGGCGTCGAACGGGGCGATCAAGCAGCGTTTTGAAGCGTTGATTGATGTTCAGCGCGGCAATCAGAGCCAGGGGAATCCACAGCAAGTACCAGTGTTCTTTGGGCCGGGGCAAAATACCGCCGCCCTCTGTGAGACCCGCGCCGATGCCGTATATGAGCCAGGCGCAGGCCAAGATGAACAATGGCTGAATGCGGTGGCGCCAACTGCTGTACAGCGCCCAGACTTGCATCAGCAACCAGGGAACAAGGCCCAGAATGCCGGTGTAATACAGCACACCCAAGGCGAAGTTATGGGGCTCGCTCAACAGGTAGCCCACGCCTGGGTCCAGGCTTAGCGGGGCTCCATAACCATGACCAATCCAGGGCATGAGTTTGATTTGCTCCAGCGCCAGTTGCCACAACTCAAAACGAAACGAACTGCCACGGCTCAGAATCATCTCTGAGAACAGTGCAACAACCAGAATGGCGCCGACAATCAACCCGGCCATCAGAGCCAGTGAACGGCGATTCCAGCACGCAACGCTGAGCCAAACCATCGCCAGCACCATCGCGACCAATGGCGTTCTTGAGCCGGTGGCAATCAGTGCTGCAAACATGATGAGGAACGCTGGCAAGGCAACCAGCAAAACGACCGGGCGCTTGCAGGTCATGCCCAGGGTCAGCCAGTAAATACAAAAGAAACCGAAGGCGTGGGAACTGAGCAGCGGGTTATCGAACGCGCCGGCGCCGATCATGCGGGCGCCCGGCATGTAGGTCTGGCTGAACATGTACAGGTTATAAACCGTCGCGAGCAAGGCAATGGTTGCGGCGCCGAAGAACACCGGTTGCAGGCTTTCAGCGCGGTATTTGACAAGCAGCGAACAGCCCAAAAACAGCATCAGGATATGCAGCGCCGGTTTCAGCAGCCCTGCAAGGCTTTCGGTTGTCGGGCTCCAGATCAGGGTTGCCATGGCCCAGGCGGCAAACAGCATGAACCCCAGAACCAGCGGTTCGCGCAGGATCTCTTTGAGTTCAGTGGGGCGTAATGCGATGGCAATCAGGGTGGGGATGCTGAACAGCCCGTAATACAGTTTGTGATGCAAGCTGCGGCCAGATAAAAAATACATATCGGATAACAGTAATAAAAGCCCGATGGGTAAGATCCATAGGCAAATAAAATCGAACAGTCGATGTTTGGAGTAGCTCAAGTTACTGAATTGCATACTGAAAGGATCATTCCAGGTTTGGATGGCCATACTAGGGTGGTGGCCATTTAATGTCGTTTTAGGCGTCCTGTGAGACCTTGCCCCAACCGGCAGGCAGTACACCAGAGAAGCTGTGATAAAGTCAGCAACCTTTTTCATAACTGTCGCGTGATATGACTGAATCCAAAACCAGCTCAAGCGAATCGAGCTTGAAGATCTATCTGCGCCTCCTCAGCTATGTCCGGCCTTATATTGGTCTGTTCTTGCTGAGTATTGTCGGCTTCCTGATCTTCGCTTCGACCCAGCCCATGCTTGGGTACATCCTCAAGTATTTCGTCGACGGTCTGTCCAACCCGGATGCGGTGTTGTTCCCTACCGTGCCTTACCTGCGTGATTTGCGCCTGCTGCAAGCCGTGCCGCTGCTGATCGTGTTTATCGCAGCGTGGCAAGGCCTGGGCTCTTTCCTGGGTAACTACTATCTGGCCAAGGTCTCCCTTGGGCTGGTGCACGACCTGCGGGTACAGTTGTTCAACAACCTGCTGGTATTGCCCAATCGCTATTTTGACAAGCACAACTCGGGTCATCTGATTTCCCGCATCACCTTCAACGTGACGATGGTAACCGGTGCTGCCACCGATGCAATCAAGGTAGTTATCCGTGAAGGCATGACGGTGGTCTTCCTGTTTGCCTCGTTGCTGTGGATGAACTGGCGCCTGACGCTGGTGATGATTGCGATCCTGCCGCTGATCGCGATTATGGTGAGCACGGCGAGCAAGAAATTCCGCAAGCAGAGCAAGAAAATCCAGGTCGCGATGGGTGATGTGACGCACGTGGCATCAGAAACCATCCAGGGCTATCGCGTTGTCCGCAGCTTCGGTGGCGAGACTTACGAGCAAAAACGCTTCCTGAAAGCCAGCGAGAGCAACACCGAAAAACAACTGCGCATGACCCGTACCGGGGCGATTTACACCCCGATGCTGCAACTGGTCATTTACATCGCCATGGGCATTTTGATGTTCCTGGTGCTCTACCTGCGCGGCGATGCGTCGGCGGGTGACATGATTGCCTACATCACCCTGGCGGGTTTACTGCCCAAGCCGATTCGTCAGCTGTCTGAAGTCAGCTCGACGATCCAGAAGGGTGTGGCGGGTGCGGAGAGCATCTTCGAACAGCTGGACGAACAGCCGGAAGTCGACACTGGCACTGTTGAGCGCGACCACGTCAGCGGTCGTCTTGAGGTGCGCAACCTGAACTTCACCTACCCGGACACTGATCGTCAGGTGCTCAAGGATGTGACGTTCTCGGTTGAACCGGGGCAGATGGTCGCGCTGGTGGGCCGCTCAGGCAGCGGCAAGTCAACGCTGGCCAACCTGATTCCGCGTTTCTATCACCACAATTCGGGTGAAATTCTGCTCGATGGGGTCGATATCGAGCAGTACCGCTTGATCAACCTGCGCCGTCACATCGCCCAAGTGACCCAGCACGTGACCCTGTTCAGCGACACCGTCGCCAATAACATTGCTTACGGTGATCTGGCTGGTGCGCCACGTGCCGATATCGAAAAAGCGGCGCGGGATGCCTACGCGATGGACTTTATCGAGCAATTGCCACAAGGCCTGGATACCCAGGTGGGTGAAAACGGCATATTGCTGTCCGGTGGCCAGCGCCAGCGTCTGGCGATTGCCCGGGCACTGTTGAAAAACGCACCGTTGCTGATTCTCGATGAAGCCACGTCGGCGCTTGATACCGAGTCGGAGCGCCATATTCAGGCGGCGCTGGATCACGTCATGCAAGGCCGTACCACGCTGGTGATCGCTCACCGTCTGACGACCATCGAAAAAGCCGATCTGATTTTGGTCATGGACCAGGGCCAGATCGTTGAGCGCGGCACTCATGCCGAGCTGTTGGCGCAAAACGGCTATTACGCCCGGCTGCACTCCATGGGGCTCGATGCCCCAGAGACCTCAGGCGATATCGCCTGAGATTGACGTCTACCCCGTAGGAGCGAGCTCGCTCGCGATAGCGCAGACCGTATCGCGAGCAAGCTCGCTCCTACAGGACGCTGTACTCCTTGTCTGATTCTCATTCGTTGCGATTAATACCGTGAACTGACCTGCGTTCACCCTGTGTTAATATCGCGCCCCTGTTCATTTTGTATGTGGGTTCTCCATGAAGTTGTCCATGCCGCGATTCGATCAAGCCCCTGTCTTGGTGGTAGGCGATGTCATGCTCGACCGTTATTGGCATGGCGGGACCTCACGGATTTCCCCTGAGGCGCCGGTGCCGGTAGTCAAGGTCGAGAACATCGAAGACCGTCCGGGCGGTGCAGCCAACGTTGCGCTCAACATTGCCGCCCTTGGTGCGCCTGCTTCATTGATCGGTGTGACCGGTGACGACGAAGCCGCCGACAGCCTGGCCAATAGCCTTGAAGGCGCGGGCGTACGCGCATTGTTCCAGCGCATCGCGCACCAGCCGACCATCGTCAAGCTGCGGGTCATGAGCCGTCACCAGCAATTGCTGCGTATCGACTTCGAAGAACCGTTCGCCACCGACGCATTGGCGTTGGGTGCTGAAGTCGACAACCTGCTTGAAGGCATCAAGGTGCTGGTGCTGTCTGACTACGGCAAAGGTGCTTTGAAAAACCACCAGGTGTTGATCCAGGCCGCGCGTGCGCGGGGCATCCCGGTGCTGGCGGACCCTAAAGGCAAGGATTTCTCGATCTATCGGGGCGCGAGCCTGATCACGCCCAATCTCAGCGAGTTTGAAGCCATCGTGGGCGGTTGCACCGACGAGGCCGACCTTGTGGCCAAAGGCGCCAAGCTGATGGCTGATCTCGACCTGGGAGCCTTGCTGGTGACCCGTGGCGAGCACGGCATGACCTTGCTGCGTCCTGGTTTTGCGGCCATGCACCTGCCAGCCCGTGCTCGTGAAGTGTTTGACGTCACCGGCGCTGGCGACACCGTGATTTCGACCCTGGCTGCTGCGATTGCCGCTGGAGAAGAGCTGCCCCACGCTGTGGCGCTGGCCAATCTGGCGGCGGGTATCGTGGTCGGCAAGTTGGGTACGGCGGCTATCAGTGCGCCGGAACTGCGCCGAGCGATTCAGCGTTCGGAAGGATCAGAGCGCGGTGTACTTAGCCTTGATCAACTGCAACTGGCTATTGAAGATGCGCGCGCCCATAACGAAACAATCGTTTTCACCAATGGCTGCTTTGACATTCTGCATGCCGGGCATGTGACCTATCTGGAGCAGGCGCGGGCCCAAGGCGATCGTTTGATCGTTGCGGTCAACGACGATGCTTCCGTGAGTCGTTTGAAAGGGCCTGGGCGCCCGATCAACAGTGTCGATCGACGCATGGCGGTACTGGCGGGTCTGGGCGCTGTGGACTGGGTGATCAGCTTCCCTGAAGCGACCCCGGAAAACCTGCTGGTTCAGCTCAAGCCGGACGTGCTGGTCAAAGGTGGCGACTACGGGATCGACCAAGTGGTCGGCGCGGACATCGTGACGGCCAATGGTGGTGTCGTGAAAGTCTTGGGGCTGGTTGAAAACAGCTCGACCACGGCCATTGTCGAGAAAATTCGCGGGCAGTAACGACAGCCCTCACCCCAACCCTCTCCCAGAGGGAGAGGGGGCTGATTTGTGGTGTTGCGCATATCTGCTGTTGCCTTTAGTCCCCTCTCCCTTTGGGAGAGGGTTAGGGTGAGGGGCTTTTGGCTTTCACTACCTTCCTGAATATCTGCCGGGCCTTGCCGGTCAGGCGCTTGAGCCCTGACTCTTTTTTCGGTGTGCTCAACCCTTGCTGGGCAAGCCAGTCCTTCCAGCGAATACGCTCATCGCTGACCACCCAGCCTGTCTGAGGCGCAAAGCTTTCCGCGAGGTATAACCCCCGGGTGCTGGCACTGCGCAGTTGGTCTTTGTGCAAGGTGTACAGCTCGGCGCACGGTTGGCCATCGGTCAGCGGCATCAGGTACAGATCCGGGCGTTTACGGTCGAGCCGTGCCACCAGTTGATCACCCTCCAGACGTTCGTCGACATGGAACAGACTCAGCGATTTGGCTTCTTTGGGCACTTCCAGACGCAGGTCGTAAATCAGTTGCAGTGACGCGGTGGGTAGATGTACATAGGCCCGAGGACGCTCCAGCAACGTCTGGCTGCCACAACGAACCGGGCACGCGGCACCGGACAGCGGCGTAAGACGAAAGGGCAGGGCTTCTCGGTAGTGCAGCGCGTTAGCGTAGGGCGCCGGTAGCCATGTCTCGTTAAATCGGCCGCTGAGCCAGCCTTCCGGGGTTTCGAGCAAACACTCCTCAGCAATTTCCTGGATGGCCGTGTGCAGAGGTAAATTGACCTCGTGGGCCGGCACGTAGCCAGAAATCAGCTTGAGCACCACATCGCCCCGATCCTGACGCCGCTGACGTACCAACACCCAGTAATCACGGCCCTGCCAGTTTAGGGTCAGACGCACTGACACCCCGAGGTTGGCCAACTCAAGCGCGAAACGCTCGGTGTCAGCCACGGCAACCTGTCGGCGTTTTTGCAGGGTTTGCGTGAAGTTCAGCGGCATGCCGATGCTTTGGTAGCTCAAGCCTTCGGGCGAGGCTTCTACATGCAGGGGCAGGGTTTTGAAGTCGCTGGGGTTCTTGCGGATAAGCGAACGCGGCATGTCGGCACCTTCTTGCGTCGGGGTCGGCCGCGTCGGCGGCATTAGAGGCTGCGCAAAACCTGCGCAACAGTTGCCACGTTATGGGCCAAGTGCAAAGGATTGATGGTGCCGACAATAGCACTGGCAACCCCGGGATGGCCAAACACCAGTTCGAAGCTGGCGCGCACCGGATCAACGCCCGGACTCAAGCAGACATGGCCGCTGGCCAAGGCCTTTTTCACCAGAATCGCCTTGCCGTGAGCCGCGGCGTAATCGATCACAGACTTTTCTGTCTGTTCATTCAGGTTGTAAGTAACCATTGCGCAGTCGCCGGTTTCAAGGGCTTTGAGGCCGCCTTCGACGGTTTTGCCGGACAGCCCGAAGCCACGGATTTTGCCCTCGCGTTTCAGCTCGGCCAGGGTTTCGTAGACCTCGCATTGGTTGAGGATGGCCAGATCGTTGCCGTCAGAGTGCACCAGCACCAGGTCGATGAAATCCGTTTCCAGGCGTTGCAGGCTGCGTTCCACCGAGTGCCGGGTATGAGCGGCACTGAAGTCGTGACTCGACTGGCCGTTGACGAACTCTTCGCCCACTTTGCTGACAATCACCCAGTCCTGACGCTGGCCGCGCAGCAGCGGGCCGAGACGTTCTTCGCTGCGACCGTAAGCCGGCGCGGTGTCGATCAGATTGATGCCGAGGTCGCGGCTGAGCTTGATCAGCATCCGCGCTTCATCGTCATCCGGGATCTGAAAGCCGCTGGGGTATTTCACCCCTTGGTCGCGGCCCAGCTTGACGGTGCCCAGCCCTAGCGGCGACACCTTCAGGCCGGTGCTGCCCAACGGGCGATGAAAGTCGTGCAGGGTGGGTTGGCTCATGGCAACAGTTGCTCCCAGGCGGTTTTACCCAGGGGCGGACGCGGCAACTCAGGCAGAGCTGGGGCATTGCTCGGGGTGATGCCGTCGAGCTCCAGCGCTTTCATCACGCGGTCAGAGAAGTCGGGGGCCAGCGCCAGTTTGGTTGGCCAGCCGACCAGCAGCCGGCCTTGATCGGCGAGGAAGGCGTTGTCCGGGCGCACCAGCCCCGACTGCGCAGGCTCGGCGCGGTTGACCCGCAGCGTGGCCCATTGCGCCTGACTCAAATCGACCCACGGCAGCAAATTGCCCAGCTCTTTTTGCGCCACGGCGATTTGCTCGGCCGGTTCGCGGGCAACACCATCGGCTTCGGCAATATCACCGCCCAAATACCAGACCCATTCGCCGTTGGCGGCCGGATGCGTGGTGACCGTAATGCGCGGCTTGGGACCCCCGCCCAGGCAATGGGCATACAGCGGTTTCAGGCTTGGGCCCTTGACCAGCACCATGTGCAGTGGGCGCAGTTGCTGAGCCGGGACGCTGATCCCCGCGCTGGCCAGCAGCTCGGCATTACCGGCGCCGGCGCTGAACACAATGCGCTGGGCATGAATCTCGCGTCCGTCGACTCGCAGGCCGATCAGTTCGTCGTTTTCAAATAGGGGTTCGATGGTCTGGCCTGCCAGCAAGCTATCGTCCGCCAGCTCTGCCAGGCGCTCGATCAGGCTCGGCACGTCGACCACCAGCTCTGCCAGTCGGTAGACCTTGCCCTTGAAGCGTGGGTCTTGCAGGGCCGGCGGCAATTGGTCGCCCTTCACCTGATCGACTCGGCCGCGCACGGCCTTGCTGGCAAAAAAACTGGTGAGATTGCCCGCCAGCGTGCCGGGGGACCACAGGTAATGGGCTTCGGAGAGCAGGCGCACGCCGCTCAAATCCAGCTCGCCGTCACCGGCCAAGGCTTCGCGCCAGCGACGTGGCATATCGGCAATGGCCTCAGAGGCGCCGGTCAACGCGCCGTGCAGTGCGTACTTGGCGCCACCGTGAATGATGCCCTGGGACTTCAGCGTCTGAGCGCCGCCGAGGGTTTGACTCTCGACCAGCACCGTCGAAAACCCCTGACGGCGCAGGCGGGCATTGAGCCAGAGGCCAGCAACACCAGCGCCGACAATCAGCACGTCGGTGGAAATAACAGATGGCATGGGCGACCTCAGCGTTCAAAGACAAAGCCGCAAGTATACAGCCTCATTTCCAACCTGCCCGTGTAGCCTGGTGCCAAACACTTTGCAGGTGCGTTAAGCGGCTCCTGCAGTGAACTGCGCAAGCTGGGGCGCTTCCAGGGCTCAGCTCAACCCTTGTGGGAGTCTGGCTCGCCAGCGATGCAGGCAATGCGGTGGGCCTGATTAATTGCGGTGATGCCATCGCTGGCAAGCCAGGCTCCCACAGTGAATCTGCATCAAAACAGTTGTTCCTACAGTTAAATTGAGGTGTGGCCTAGTGCCCGGCGGTTTTCGAGAACAATTGAATCACTACCACACCCAACACGATCAAGCCCATGCCGAGCATGGCCGGTACGTCGAGTTTCTGGCCGTAGATAAACAGCGCTGCGATACTCACCAGCACAATCCCCAGTCCCGCCCACACGGCATATGCCACCCCCACCGGAATCGTGCGCACCACCAGCGTCAGCATCCAGAACGCCGTGGCGTACCCGGCAATCACCAAAATCAGAGGCAGCGGCGTGCTGAAGCCTTTGATCGCCTTCATCGAGACAGTGGCAATCACTTCGGCGCAAATAGCGATAGCCAGATAGTAGTAAGCGTTCATGAAGGCATCCTGAATGGAGGGCAGGGCAATTTAACAGCAAGGGATTCTAGTGGTTGTAAAAGTGTGTAGTGGGTTTTTGTTGTGGTAAGCGTAGGAGGCTTCTGGATTTTATAGCGCCTCCCCGCATCATTTGATGCTCTGCCAAAATGCCTGCCCGCTCATACGACTCAATGGTTTATCAGCTATGGCAAGGTCAAGACTGCTCATTGGAGCACTGTTGCTGGTGTGTGGGCTGCAAGCTGTCTGGATTTACTTCGACAGACCTTCGGCACCTGTCCTGTCTCAGGTTATTGCTCGGTATCCGATGGGAACGCAGGGCATGGTTTATGGCGTGTTGAGCGATGCTGGAGGCGCAACGGTGCCGTTTACCTATCATTACTTTCTGGCGGCACCTATGGATGATGATCAGGTGGTGCTGGATACGCTGCGTAAACAGGGGCACTCATTTTTGGTGACGCGCGATGCCAATGCTCGTGTCGTTGTGCTCGGTTACAACGTGAATGTGAAAGTGACGGGTACTGTTAACAGCTTCCACAGCTCAACGTTATTGCGTATGGCTGACGGTTACGTACCGGTGACTGTTTCACTGGATGCGCAGGTCGGGCAATGAAACATTTCGGGCACACACAATTCCATCATCGTAAACTCTGCCCCCATGAATAGAACTCTCTACACCTTGCTGTTTCATCTGGGGCTGCCGTTGGTGGCGATTCGCTTGTGGCTGCGGGCGCGCAAGGCGCCGGCGTATGCCAAGCGTGTGGGCGAGCGCTTTGCCGTGAATCTGCCCGCGCTGCAGCCCGGTGGGATTTGGGTGCATGCGGTGTCGGTGGGCGAGAGTATTGCCGCGGCACCGATGATTCGCGCACTGCTCAAGCAGTATCCGCAGTTGCCGATCACTGTGACGTGCATGACGCCGACCGGTTCGCAGCGTGTTCAGGCCATGTTCGCCGATGAACCGCGCATTCAGCATTGTTATTTGCCCTATGACTTGCCGTGGGCAGCGGCGCGGTTTTTGAACCGGGTGCAGCCAAAACTCGCGGTTATCATGGAGACCGAGTTGTGGCCCAATCATATTCATCAGTGCGCCAAACGCGGGATTCCGGTGGCGCTGGCCAATGCTCGACTGTCGGCCCGCTCCGCTAAAGGCTATGCCCGCTTCGCCAATCTGACCCGGCCGATGCTCGAAGAAATGAGCCTGATCGCGGCACAGACCGAGACCGAAGCCGAGCGCTTTCGTCAGTTGGGTGCGCGGCCTGAATGCGTTGTGGTGACGGGCTCGATCAAGTTTGACCTGAGCATCGATCCGCAGTTGTTGATCAAGGCCCGTGAGTTGCGTGAGTCATGGCAGGCGCAGGAGCGCCCGGTATGGATTGCGGCCAGCACCCATGAAGGCGAAGACGAGATCGTGCTTGCGGCCCATCGCCAGTTGCTGACCCATTATCCGAATGCGGTGCTGATTCTGGTGCCGCGCCATCCGGAGCGCTTCAACTCGGTATTTGAGCTATGCCAGCGAGAAGGTTTTGCCACGGTACGCCGTTCCGGTGGCGAGTCGGTCAGTGCCCAGACCCAAGTGCTGCTGGGCGACACCATGGGCGAGTTGCTGTTTTTGTATGCGCTGGCGGACAGCGCATTTGTCGGCGGCAGTCTGGTGCCTAACGGCGGGCACAATTTGCTGGAACCTGCTGCGCTGGCCAAGCCGGTGCTGAGCGGGCCACACCTGTTCAACTTCCTCGAAATCGCCGCGCTGTTGCGTGAGGCGGGGGCGTTGGAAGAGATTGAGGATGCACAGGGTTTGGCGCTGGCGGTGCAGCGTTTGTTTGAGCTGCCACAAGATGCGCAGCAGATGGCAGAGGCGGGATTGAAAGTGATGCAAGCCAACCAGGGCGCCTTGCAGCGCTTGCTGGATGGGTTGGGGCGATTGCTGCAGGGCCAATAATACGACCTTAACCTGTAGGAGCGAGCTTGCTCGCGATAGGATCGCTGCAGTTTTGCAGATAAACCGTGTCGCTTGCATCGCGAGCAAGCTCGCTCCTACAGAGGTTCAGTGGCGTTAAGTGCGCTTCAATTCCCCGGCGAACGCAAATTGGCCGCTGCCGCTTTGGCCAGATCCGGCGGCAAGAAGTCTTTGTCCGGGTTGTAGTCAGCCTTCAAATAACGTGACAACGCTTCCAGATCCCCAGGGTTCAACGTGCCCGCTGCCTGCTTCAAACGCAGGTTGTCGAGGATGTAGTCGTAGCGGGTGTTGTTGTAATCGCGCACCGAGGTGTACAGCTGGCGCTGGGTGTCGAGGACGTCGACGATGTTGCGCGTGCCCACCTGATAGCCGATTTCGGTGGCCTCCAGCGCGCTCTGGTTAGAGATGATCGACTGTTTGCGCGCTTGCACCTGCTCTACGTCGGTATTGACCGCACGGTGCAGGTTGCGGGTGTTTTCCACCACCTGGCGGCGCAGGGCTTCACGCTGTTGTTCGACTTGGCTCAGGCGCGAGTACGATTCACGCACTTGCGAACTGGTCAGGCCGCCGCTGTACAACGGGATATTCAGTTGCAGGCCGATGCTGCGTTGCGACACGTCACCGCCATACCGCTGGTTCAGGGCATTCGGGTTGCTCAGGCCAAAGCCGTCGTTGTCACCAGTTTTGTACTGCGCTACTGCATCCAGGGTCGGAGCATGCCCGGCCTTGCGTTGCTTGAGGGTTTCTTCGGCGGCACTCACCGCGAAATTACTGGCCAGCAAATTGAGGTTTTGTTGCGCGGCGGTGTCGACCCACGTTTTGGCGTTATTGGGCGACGGCGGCAAAATCGGCAAGGTGTGGGCGATGCCTTCAATCGACGGGTACTGACGATTGGTCAAGGTCATCAACGCTTCAAAGGCGTCCTCAACCTGGCGCTGCGCCAGAAGGCGGTTGGCCCGTGCGGTGTCGTAGCTGGCCTGGGATTGCAGTACGTCGGTCTTGTCCGACAGGCCGACGTCAAAACGCTCGCGAGACTGATCCAGCTGGCGCTTGAACGCGGCTTCTTCCGCTTTGGTCGAGGCCAGCGTGTCCTGGGCGCGCAATACCGAGAAGTAAGACTCAGCGGTTTGCAGAATCAGATTCTGCTCGGTGGCCGACAGTTGCAATGCAGCCTGTTCGTTGACCGATTCGGCAGCCTTCAACTGGAACCAGCGATCGGCCCGGAAAATTGGTTGGGCCAGCGTTGCCTGATACACCACCGCACTGCGAGTGCTGGTCAGCGACGGTTGATCGATGGATGTGCGCACATTGCTCGACTCCGCGCCCCCTGACAGATTGGGCAGCAAACCGGCTCGCGCCTGTGGGACAACTTCCTTTTGTGCCGCGTAATCGGCGCGGGCAGCCGCCAGATCGGCATTGTTGTTGACCGCTTCGTGGTAAACGCTAACCAGATCGGTCTTGCTGGATAAGGGGACTTGCCCGTCCAAAGCCATTGCGTTGGTCGCACACGTCACAGCAATAGCCAGCGAGAGTTTGCGCAGCATGAGCGATCCCTAGTTCAATAATGCGAAAAGTAGTGTCGGGGCCGTGTTCTGGCGCCCGGGTTTCAAGACGTAGCGAGTGTAGTAGCCGTGACACCCGGCAACAATGCTGTTGTTGCGCCTTTCATCACGCCGTTTATTTCGGGGTTGGCGTTCTGCCT
The DNA here is from genome assembly GCA_040385125.1 of Pseudomonadota bacterium. Taxonomy (GTDB): domain Bacteria; phylum Pseudomonadota; class Gammaproteobacteria; order Pseudomonadales; family Pseudomonadaceae; genus Aquipseudomonas. The sequence goes on from JAZKIA010000049.1 coordinate 37,206, forward strand.
CACTCTTGTCTAGACTGGCCGCGTTCTTGTCGGGGTGCCTTGCTATGAGGCTGAGATCGAATAATTTCGGATCCCGTTGAACCTGATCAGGTTAACGCCTGCGTAGGGAACAAGATTTCTCGTCTCCCGGCGAGTCCTCTTGAGTGCCGTCCGGGATCGATTGTTCAAAAAATGATCAATCGTTCGAGGTCGTCACTCAGCACCCAGTCCTTGGGCGCATCCGTACATTTTTCAGGTTCTCCCTCCGACAATCCGCCTGGATGCAGTCTGGAGAGCCGTGATGAGTACAAAACCAAAAAACGCGATCAACCTCAGTGATTCGGCCAAGGTCGATGAGCAGTCGGTCAAGCCGTTTACCCGCTCACAAAAAGTCTATGTGCAGGGCTCGCGCCCGGACATTCTGGTGCCGATGCGTGAAGTCAGCCTGGATGTCACCCCGACTGATTTTGGCGGCGAAATCAACGCCCCAGTCTTGATCTACGACACCTCCGGCCCGTATACCGACCCGTCTGTGCAAATTGACGTGCGCAAAGGTCTGGGCGATGTGCGTTCAGCGTGGATCGACGACCGCGGCGACACTGAGCGCCTGCCGGGCCTGAGTTCGCACTTTGGCCAACTGCGCCTCGATGATGCCGAACTGACCAAGCTGCGTTTTGCCCACGTGAAAAACCCGCGTCGGGCCAAGGCTGGAGCCAACGTCAGCCAGATGCACTATGCGCGTCAGGGCATCATCACCGCCGAGATGGAATACGTTGCCATCCGCGAAAACATGAAGCTGGAAGAAGCCCGTGCGGCAGGTTTGCTCGATCAGCAACACGCTGGGCACAGCTTCGGCGCCAACATCCCGAAAACAATTACCGCTGAATTCGTGCGCGATGAAATCGCCCGCGGTCGCGCAATCATTCCGGCCAACATCAACCACGTTGAGCTGGAGCCCATGATCATCGGGCGTAACTTCCTGGTGAAAATCAACGGCAACATCGGCAACAGCGCGCTGGGCTCTTCGATTGAAGAAGAAGTGGCCAAACTGACCTGGGGTATTCGCTGGGGTTCGGACACGGTCATGGACTTGTCCACCGGCAAGCATATTCACGAAACCCGCGAGTGGATCATCCGCAACTCGCCGGTGCCGATTGGCACCGTGCCGATCTATCAGGCGCTGGAAAAGGTCAACGGCGTGGCCGAAGACCTGACCTGGGAGCTGTTTCGCGACACCCTGATCGAACAGGCCGAGCAGGGCGTCGACTACTTCACCATTCACGCCGGTGTGTTGCTGCGCTATGTGCCGCTGACCGCCAAGCGCGTGACGGGCATCGTGTCGCGCGGTGGTTCGATCATGGCCAAATGGTGCCTGGCGCACCACAAAGAGAACTTCCTCTACACCCATTTCGACGAAATCTGCGAAATCATGAAGGCCTACGACGTCAGCTTCTCGCTGGGTGATGGCTTGCGTCCGGGTTCGATTGCCGACGCCAACGATGCCGCGCAGTTCGGTGAACTGGAAACCCTCGGCGAGCTGACCAAAATCGCCTGGAAGCACGACGTGCAGTGCATGATCGAAGGCCCCGGCCACGTGCCGATGCAACTGATCAAAGAGAACATGGACAAGCAACTGGAGTGCTGCGACGAGGCGCCGTTCTACACCCTCGGCCCGCTCACCACCGACATTGCACCGGGTTACGACCACATCACCTCGGGCATTGGCGCGGCGATGATCGGTTGGTTCGGTTGCGCCATGCTGTGCTACGTCACACCCAAGGAACACTTGGGTCTGCCGAACAAGGATGACGTGAAGACCGGGATCATCACCTACAAAATCGCCGCCCACGCCGCTGACTTGGCCAAGGGGCATCCGGGTGCGCAAATCCGCGACAACGCACTGAGCAAGGCGCGTTTCGAGTTCCGTTGGGAAGACCAGTTCAATCTCGGCCTAGACCCGGACACTGCGCGCTCGTACCACGACGAAACCCTGCCCAAGGACTCGGCCAAGGTCGCGCATTTCTGCTCCATGTGCGGGCCGAAATTCTGCTCGATGAAAATCACCCAGGAAGTACGGATCTACGCCGCCAACCAGCGCATCGACGCCGTTGACGTGGACGTTGCCAAAGGTCTGGCCGAGCAGGCTGAGCGCTTCAAGCAGGAAGGTAGCCAGCTGTACAAGAAAGTGTGATGTGACCTGAATCGCGAGCAGGCTCGCTCCCACATTGGAATCCATCCCGTGGGAGCGAGCCTGCTCGCGAATAGGATCTACACAACAACAAATGTCCCTCTGAGATAACCCCTTGAGCATTCAACCCAGCACTTATTCCCCCGATCTCGCCGTGCCCGCCAATCGGCGGGTATTCGGCGCGCGTGATCTGTTTTCCCTGTGGTTCTCCCTCGGCATTGGCCTGATGGTGCTGCAAACCGGCGCGTTGCTTGCGCCGGGTTTGGGCCTGTCGGGTTCATTGCTGGCGATTTTCCTCGGTACGCTGGTTGGCGTCGCCTTGCTGGCATCGGTCGGGGTGATCGGCAGCGACACCGGCCTGTCTTCCATGGCGGCCCTCAAGCTCAGCCTCGGTACACGCGGCGCGTACCTGCCGGCGGTGCTCAACGTACTGCAACTGATCGGTTGGGGCTCGTTTGAAATCATCGTCATGCGCGATGCGGCCAGCCTGCTCGGCGCGCGGGCGTTCAGCGAAGGCAGTCTGTGGAGCAACCCCTTGCTGTGGACCCTGTTCTTCGGCGCCTTGGCCACCTTGCTCGCGGTCAGCGGGCCGCTGACCTTTGTCCGGAAAGTTCTGCGCAAGTGGGGTATTTGGCTGCTGCTGGGCGCGTGCCTGTGGTTGACCTGGAACCTGTTCAGCAAGGCTGATCTGCCTGCACTGTGGGCGCAAAAGGGCGATGGCTCGCTGCCATTTGCGGTGGGCTTTGATATTGCTATCGCCATGCCGCTGTCGTGGCTGCCGCTGATTGCTGACTACTCGCGCTTTGGCAAACGCGCCAAAAACGTGTTTGGCGGTACGGCGCTGGGCTTCTTTATAGGCAACTTCTGGCTGATGAGTCTGGGCGTGGCCTATACCTTGGCTTTTGCGCCAAGTGGCGAAATCAATGCGCTGCTGTTGGCGCTGGCGGGTGCGGGGCTGGGGATTCCACTGTTGTTGATTTTGCTCGACGAGTCCGAGAACGCCTTTGCCGACATTCATTCGGCGGCGGTGTCTGGCGGGATTCTGTTGCGCTTGAAGGTTGAGCACCTGGCGTTGGCCATCGGCGTTATCTGCACCTTGATCGCCTGCTTCGCTCCGCTGGCGCAGTACCAGAACTTCCTGTTGCTGATCGGCTCAGTGTTCGCGCCGTTGTTTGGCGTAGTGCTGGTGGATCACTTCATCTTGCGCAAGCGCAGCGCTCAGGTGACGCCAGCCTTGTTGCGCTGGTCGACGTTACTGGCCTGGTTGGGCGGGGTAGTGACTTACCACCTGCTGGCCAACCTGTTGCCGGATGTGGGCGCGACCTTGCCGGCGTTACTGTTGGCCGGGTTGCTGCAATGGCTGCTGGGGCGCAAGCGGTCTGAATGACCTGAGCGCAGGAGGAAACTGGCTCGCGATGCTATCAATGCGGTTTGTCTGCAACACCGCGTTGCGGCTATCGCGAGCAAGCTCGGCTCCTACAGGGCTCTTGTTACCCCTGACCAGGGAACCACTCGGGCTTCAAAATCCCCTTCAAGCGCGCGTAGGGGATTTTCAGTTCAACATGGCCTTCGGAGTACGGCGCAATGCTGTACACGTCGTATTTGAGGATCACGAAGTTCTCGGTCAGGGCCACGTGCGGGGTTTTCTGGAATGGCCAGTTTTTAACAAACTCCGGGTCGTTGCCAAAGCGGGTGCTGATCAGCCAGTTGTTGTGGGCCACTTTGCCGGCACCCCAAAAAGCGTCTTCCTGACCCGGCACAAGCATGTCCTGCAGGGTCACTTCTTTCTGTTCCTGACGCGAGTAGTTGATAAAACCACGCCCCGGCATGCCGTGCGCGCCGCCGGTGTCCAGGTAGCTGGACAGCTCGACAATCACCAATCCGTCATGCTGCTCACGTACTTTGGCCTGCAAATAGCTGCTGTTACGGCTGTCGGCGGTGCGCAGGAATTGCTCACGGTAGGCATTGAGCGACGGCGCGATTTTTTCATCGGGCGAGTAGACGGTCATTTTCAGCAGGCGCTTTTCGATCAGCGCATCAAGTTTTGGCTCATCGGCAAAATGTACCGTGTCGATATTCACCAGCGGGCATTCCAGGCCGCTGCAACCTGCCTTGAGCTGTTCGGAGCGGTCGTGGGTGAATGCCAGCGGCTTTTGCACCGACGGCTGGAACATGCTTTGGCAGGCACCCAGGGTCAGGGCGATGCAAGTCATGGAAGCAAACTTTAAAAGCGACATGGTCGTCCTTGGTCAATGAAAGTGAGTTGTAAATCATGGTGGTTCGACTGCCAACAAAGGCGTCAGTTCGCCACTAAACTGATAAGTGCCAATTAGAGTAGGTTTACAGGCAATCCGTCTATCTCCGTCTCATAAAAGGGGCTGCATCCTGAAGTACAGGCGCGTTAGGATGCCCGATGCCGAGGGCCTTCCCGGTGTGAATCCGCCAGCAAGAGGTTTTGAATGACTGACATCACTAAGGCCACGCCAAGCGTCGTTGAGATCGTGAAGCGTGAAAACGGCTATCAGGGTTTCTACAAACTTGATCGCGTACACCTGCGCCATGAACTGTTCGCCGGTGGCATGAGCCGTGAGATCAGTCGCGAAGTGTTTGTGCGTCACGATGCCGTGTGCGTATTGCCCTACGACCCGCAGCGCGATGAAGTGGTGCTGATCGAGCAATTTCGTGTAGGTGCCATGGGCAAGACCGACACACCTTGGCTGATCGAACTGGTCGCCGGTCTGATCGACAAGGCCGAAGAGCCGGAAGAAGTCGCTCACCGAGAAGGTGAAGAAGAGGCCGGGCTGACCTTTTCGTCGCTGTGGCCCGTTACCCGTTATTTTCCGTCGCCGGGCGGCAGCACCGAGTTTGTGCACCTGTACCTGGGGCGTTGCAGCACCGAAGGAGTGGGTGGGTTGCACGGTCTGGAAGAAGAAGCAGAAGATATCCGCGTAACAGTTTGGGCATATGAAGACGCCATACAAGCTGTACGAGATGGACGTATTTCCAATGCGGCGAGCATTATTGCTTTGCAATGGTTGGCGCTCAATCGCGCCGAAGTGAGGGGCTTATGGTCGTAAATGCGGTACGCGATCGTTATCGGGTCGACTTGATTGGTTTGCAGGCTGCCTGCGAGGCCAACTACGCGCGCCTGATGCGTTTGCTGCCCGATATGCGCGAACAGCCCAGTGCCCGCCGCATTGCCGTAACCCAAGGCGAGCAAATGCTCGGGGTGCTGACCCTGGAGGTGATCCTTGAGTGTCCGTACACCAGCACGTTGCGCGTATGCCAGGAACACAGCCTGCCGTGGTTGCCGGTGCCCGAGTTGCAGGTACAGGTTTACCACGATGCGCGCATGGCCGAAGTGGTCGGTGCGGAGCACGCCCGACGTTTTCGCAGCATTTACCCGTACCCCAACGACGCCATGCACCAGCCTGACGAAAAGGCCCAGCTCAATGTGTTCCTGGGCGAATGGCTGAGCCATTGCCTGGCGTGCGGGCATGAATACGCCGAAGTGCGCTGATAACCTGTGGGAGCGTGGCTTGCCCGCGATGGGATCGCTGCGGTGTTTCAGGTAAATCGCGTTGCTGGTATCGCGAGCAAGGGATCTGTTGCGCTCCTGTAGATTGACTATTCTTGGCATAATCACCCCATTCCTGCCTTTTAACTGAGCCGTACCGGGAGAGTCCCCCTTGCCGAGTATCTCCACGCTGACCACCGAAGATCCGGTGCTGCTGGTGCAGCTGTCCGACAGCCATTTGTTTGCTGACGCAGACGGCTCGCTGCTGGGGCTCAAAACCGCACAAAGCCTGCAACAGGTGGTCGACCTTGCCCGCGCCGAGCAGCCACAGGTCGATTTGCTGCTGGCCACTGGGGACCTGACCCAGGATGGCAGCGTCGAGGCTTATCAGCATTTTCGTCAGCGAACCGCGCCACTGTCGGCGTCTGCGCGCTGGCTGCCCGGTAATCACGATCAGGTTGCGTCAATGCGCGAAGCCGCCGTGCAAAGCCGTCTGCTGGAGCCCGTAGTAGACATCGGCAACTGGCGCATCACCTTGCTCAACTCCGCTGTGCCTCACTGTTCTTCCGGCTATTTGGACGTCGAGCAACTGCAGTTGCTGGCCCAGTCCGTGAGCGAAGCGCCCCAGCGCCATCATTTGGTCTGCCTGCATCACCATCCGGTGTCAGTGGGCTGTGAGTGGCTAGAGCCGATTGGCCTGCGTAACGCCAGTGAGTTCTGGAAAGTGCTGGACCGTTATCCACAGGTGCGCGCGGTGTTGTGGGGGCATGTGCATCAGGCATTTGATCAGCAGCGCAACGACGTCAGGCTGCTGGCGTCACCGTCGACCTGTATCCAGTTCGCCCAGGGCAGTGCAGATTTCAAGGTCAGTAACGAGGCGCCGGGTTATCGCTGGATGCGCCTGAACCCCGACGGCACACTGGAGACCGGTGTGTCGCGCTTGGCGGACTTTGAGTTTGAACCCGATTACAGTGCGAATAATTACTGACCGGATGGAAATATCTTGAGGCGGGTTATTGACCCTGAGTCAGGCTAAACTGCGCGTCTTCTTCGATGCTGTATCTGGCTTAATTTGTACTCGGGAGTAATTGCATGTCGGGTTCCATCTTGTATATCCATGGTTTCAACAGTGCTCCCGAGTCGAAAAAGGCCACGCAGTTGTCGTCGCTGATGCAGCGCATCGGTTTGGGCGAGCAACTGCGGGTGCCCGCCTTGCACCACCATCCACGTGAGGCCATCGCCCAGTTGGAGGCGGCAATCAGCGAGTTGGGCAGGCCATTGCTGGTCGGCAGCTCTCTCGGCGGCTACTATGCGACTTATCTGGCCGAACAGCATGGCCTCAAGGCCCTGCTGGTCAACCCGGCCGTTAGTCCGCATCGGATGTTCGACGGTTATCTGGGCACGCAAACCAACCTTTATAGCGGCCAAACCTGGGAACTGACCCACGACCACGTGACAGCCCTGGCCGCGCTTGAAGTAGCGGCGCCCCAGGACCCTCAGCGCTTTCAGATCTGGTTGCAGACCGCCGACGAAACCCTCGATTACCGCAGCGCCGAAAAGTACTACCAAGCCTGCGTCTTGCGGATTCAGGCTGGCGGCGACCATGGTTATCAAGGCTTCGCCCAGCAACTGCCCGCGCTGTTGAGCTTCGCCGGGATTAGCCCAGAACAGTACCAAACCATCGACTTTGCAGCCCTTTAAGGCGCTGGTCGAATGGCCTTTATTTTTCATTTACGACTAACGACGAGACCCTATGGCCACTCCCAGCGCTAGCTCTTATAACGCCGACGCCATCGAAGTCCTCTCGGGCCTCGACCCGGTGCGCAAACGCCCCGGCATGTACACCGACACCAGCCGGCCCAACCACTTGGCCCAGGAAGTCATCGACAACAGCGTCGACGAAGCCCTGGCCGGTCACGCCAAGTCGGTGCAAGTCATCCTGCACGCCGATCACTCGCTGGAAGTCAGCGATGATGGCCGCGGGATGCCAGTGGACATTCACCCCGAAGAAGGCGTGTCAGGCGTTGAGCTGATCCTCACCAAGCTCCATGCCGGCGGCAAGTTCTCCAACAAAAACTACCAGTTCTCCGGCGGCCTGCACGGCGTGGGGATTTCGGTGGTTAACGCGCTCTCGACGCTGGTACGGGTCAAGGTCAAGCGCGACGGCAACGAATACCAGATGACCTTCGCCGATGGCTACAAAGCCACCGACCTTGAAGTCATTGGCACTGTCGGCAAACGCAACACCGGCACCAGCGTGTACTTCGCCCCGGACCCTAAATACTTCGATTCGCCCAAGTTCTCGGTCAGCCGTCTCAAGCACGTGCTCAAGGCCAAGGCTGTGTTGTGCCCAGGGCTGCTGGTCAGCTTTGAAGACAAAAACACCGGCGAAAAAATCGAGTGGCACTACGAAGACGGCCTGCGCTCGTACCTGGTTGACGCGGTCAGCGAGTTCGAGCGTCTGCCGAACGAGCCGTTCTGCGGCAGCCTGGCGGGTAATAAAGAAGCCATCGACTGGGCGCTGCTGTGGCTGCCCGAAGGTGGCGACAGTGTTCAGGAAAGCTACGTCAACCTGATCCCCACCGCGCAGGGCGGTACCCACGTTAATGGTCTGCGTCAGGGCTTGCTCGATGCCATGCGTGAGTTCTGCGAGTTCCGCAGCCTGCTGCCACGGGGCGTGAAGCTGGCCCCGGAGGACGTCTGGGAACGCATTGCGTTTGTGGTGTCGATGAAAATGCAGGAGCCACAATTCTCGGGCCAGACCAAAGAGCGTCTGTCGTCCCGTGAAGCGGCGGCGTTTGTCTCTGGCGTGATCAAGGACTCCTTCAGCCTGTGGCTCAATGCCAACCCAGAGATGGGCATGCAGTTGGCCGAACTGGCAATCAACAACGCTGGCCGTCGTCTTAAGGCGAGCAAAAAGGTTGAGCGCAAGCGCATCACCCAAGGTCCGGCCTTGCCGGGCAAGCTGGCGGACTGCGCCGGGCAAGACCCGATGCGTTCCGAGCTGTTCCTGGTCGAAGGTGACTCCGCTGGCGGTTCGGCCAAGCAAGCGCGGGACAAAGAGTTCCAAGCGATCCTGCCGTTGCGCGGCAAGATCCTCAACACCTGGGAAGTCGATGGCAGCGAAGTGCTGGCCAGTCAGGAAGTCCACAACATCGCCGTCGCCATTGGCGTCGATCCGGGCTCGGCCGACATCAGTCAGCTGCGCTACGGCAAAATCTGCATCCTCGCCGACGCCGACTCCGATGGTCTGCACATTGCCACCTTGCTCTGTGCCTTGTTCGTGCAGCACTTCCGTCCGCTGGTGGACGCCGGCCACGTGTACGTGGCCATGCCGCCGCTGTATCGAATCGACATGGGCAAGGAAATCTACTACGCCCTGGACGAAGGCGAGCGCGATGGCATTCTTGATCGCCTGGTGGCCGAGAAAAAACGCGGCAAGCCGCAGGTCACGCGATTCAAGGGCCTGGGTGAGATGAACCCGCCGCAGTTGCGTGAAACCACCATGGACCCGAACACTCGGCGTCTGGTGCAACTGACCCTGGAAGACTTTGCTGCCACCTCAGAAATGATGGACATGCTGCTGGCGAAAAAACGTGCTGGCGACCGCAAGGCCTGGCTCGAATCCAAAGGCAACCTGGCGCAGGTGCTGACCTGATGCGCAGTGCCTTGCTGGCGTTGCTGTGTGTGAGTGCAACTCCGGTGCTGGCCGATGCCTGGCCTGAGCTGGTGCTTGAATCCGAGCATCCGGTAGAAGGCATGCGCGGCGGCAATTTGTCCGGGTTGGCGCAGTGTCAGGGTGAGCTGTGGGCCGTGTCTGATCGTGATGATGATCAGATTTACCGTCTCGACAACCGCTACGCCGAATGGCATGCCGAGGCTTTGCACATTGACGTGCCTGCGCCCCCAGAAAGCGGTTTGCCCTGGGGCGTGCGGATGATGGGTAAAGCCATCAGCCCGTTGCGTGGCGGCGATATGGATTTTGAAGGGATCACCTGCGACGCGGCAGGCACTCGCTATGTGGTCAGCGAAAGCCATGCGGCGGTGTTGCAAGTGCCAACTGTGGGCGCGCCGTCGTGGCTCAAGATCGACTCGGCGCTGGTACGCCAAGCCCGTGCCAGCGGCATGTTGCTGCACTTTAACGCGCTGTTTGAAGGGATTGCCGTCAACCCTCAGGGCAACCAGATTTGGCTGGCGGCCGAGCGCGAACGTCGTGGCTTGCTGACCATCCGTAAAAAGCAGAGTGTGTGGGACTGTGAAAACGGATGTGTGTTGATGAGCGAAGGTGGTCTTGAGCAGGCTCCGTCCTCGCTCAAGGCCAAGCCACAGCGCAAGGACTTCGCTGGCCTGGCTCTGTACGAGGGCAAGCTGTTCACCCTGGAGCGTATGGCGTACCGCGTTTGTCGTCGCACACCGAACACCGGGGAGGTTGAGCGCTGCTGGTCGTTTGCCAACGATGCCTTGGCCGATGCGCGGCTGTACAACACCGGGTATGGCAATGCCGAAGCCCTGAGTCTGGACGCCAAAGGCGCCTGGATCGGTGTCGATAACGGCAACCATGCACGCGCCGATGGTGAAAAACGGCCCATCGTTTGGCGTTTTGCGGCGCCGCAAGGTGGCTGGAGTGCCAAAACATGAGCGAAAAAGCCCCGGGCAAGGGTGTTGGCCGCGTCTTTATGATCGTGGCCTGGTGCGCCGGTTTGTACCTGGCGACCCAGTTTTTCGGGCGCTGGGAACAGCGTCAGGAAAACCCCAATACCGAGGTCACCTCGCAGCAAGGCGAGGGCTATATCGAAGTCAAACTGCTCGGCAACGCGCAGGGCCACTTCGTCGCCAACGGTCGAATCAACAATGTGCCGGTGGAATTTTTACTCGATACCGGAGCTACCGATGTGGCGGTTCCGCTGGAGCTGGCCAGGCAACTGGCGCTGCCCAAAGGCGTGCCCGTGACCTTGAACACCGCCAATGGCCGGACTCAAGGCTATCGCACCCAGATCGACCGCCTGCAACTGGGCGCCATTGTGCTGCGTAATGTGCGCGCGGTGGCAGCTCCCGGGCTTGAAGGCGAACAAGTGCTGCTGGGCATGAGCGCTTTGAACAAACTCGAATTTACCCAGCGCGGCGGCAACATGCTGCTGCGCCAGACAACGAACTGAATGAGGTCCGCATGAGCGACTCCCTTGATCTCAGCCTGGACGGCGTAGAACGCCGGTCACTGGCCGACTTCACCGAACAGGCCTACCTCAACTACTCCATGTACGTGATCATGGACCGGGCCTTGCCGCACATCGGCGACGGTCTCAAGCCGGTACAGCGGCGTATCATCTACGCCATGAGCGAGCTGGGCCTGGACGCTGACTCCAAGCACAAAAAATCGGCGCGTACCGTCGGTGACGTACTCGGCAAGTTTCACCCCCACGGCGATTCGGCGTGCTACGAAGCGATGGTGCTGATGGCGCAGCCGTTCAGCTACCGCTACACCCTGGTCGACGGCCAGGGCAACTGGGGTGCGCCGGACGATCCCAAGTCGTTCGCCGCCATGCGTTACACCGAGGCGCGCTTGTCGCGTTACTCCGAAGTGCTGCTCAGCGAGCTGGGCCAAGGCACGGCGGACTGGGTGCCGAACTTTGACGGCACCCTCGACGAGCCGGCGGTATTGCCAGCACGTTTGCCGAATATCCTGCTCAATGGCACCACCGGTATCGCCGTGGGCATGGCCACCGACGTGCCGCCGCACAACCTGCGCGAAGTCGCGAGTGCCTGCGTGCGCTTGCTCGATGAACCCAAGGCCACGGTTGAGCAACTGTGCGAACACATCCAGGGCCCGGACTACCCGACCGAAGCTGAAATCATCACCCCGCGTGCTGATTTGCTGAAGATTTACCAGACCGGTCGTGGTTCGGTGCGCATGCGCGCCGTGTATCACATCGAAGACGGCGACATCGTAGTCACCGCGCTGCCGCATCAGGTCTCGGGTGCCAAGGTACTGGAACAGATTGCCGCGCTGATGCAGGCCAAGCCGACCAAGCTGGCGATGGTCACCGACCTGCGCGACGAATCGGACCACGAAAACCCGTGCCGTATCGTGATCATTCCGCGCAATAACAAGGTTGATCTCGACGAACTGATGCAGCATCTGTTTGCTGTGACCGAGCTGGAGTCGACCTTCCGCGTCAACATCAACATCATTGGCCTGGACGGCAAGCCGCAGCTGAAAAACCTGCGCGCCTTGCTGGTGGAATGGCTGGAGTTTCGGGTTAACACCGTGCGCCGCCGCCTGCAGTTCCGTCTCGATAAAGTCGAGCGTCGCCTGCACCTGTTGGACGGCTTGCTCATTGCGTACCTGAACCTCGATGAAGTGATTCACATCATCCGCACCGAGGAACACCCCAAGGCCGAGTTGATTGCACGTTTTGACCTAAGTGAAATCCAGGCTGATTACATCCTCGACACGCGCTTGCGCCAATTGGCTCGTCTGGAAGAGATGAAGCTGCGCGATGAGCAAGACGCGCTGCGTAAAGAACAAGCCAAGCTGCAAACCTTGCTGGGCAGCGAAGCAAAACTGAAAAAACTGGTCCGCACCGAACTGCTGGCTGACGCCGAAACCTACGGTGATGACCGCCGTTCGCCGATTGTGTCGCGTGCTGAAGCCAAGGCTTTGTCGGAAAACGAGCTGGTGCCGACAGAGTCGGTTACGGTCGTGCTGTCTGAAAAGGGCTGGGTACGTTGCGGTAAAGGTCACGATCTGGACGCGACCGGCTTGTCCTATAAAGCGGGGGATGGTTACAAAACTGCCGCTGCGGGGCGCTCCAATCAGTTTGCGGTGTTTATCGACTCTACTGGACGCAGTTATTCGGTAGCGGCGCACACCTTGCCATCGGCGCGTGGCCAAGGCGAGCCGTTGACCGGTCGCTTGACCCCGCCGCCGGGTGCAACCTTTGAATGCGTGCTACTGCCTGAAGACGACGCGTTGTACGTGATCGCTTCCGATGCCGGTTACGGTTTTGTGGTGAAGGGTGAAGACCTGCAAGCCAAAAACAAAGCCGGTAAAGCACTGCTCAGCCTGCCCAAAGGGGCCCAGGTCATGCAGCCGCGCCCGGTGGCAAATCGCGAGCAAAACTGGCTGGCGGCCGTGACCACCGAAGGCCGACTGCTGATTTTCAAAGTCAGTGACCTGCCGCAGTTGGGCAAAGGCAAAGGCAACAAGATTATCGGAATACCTGGTGATCGCGTGGCCAACCGCGAAGAGTATGTGACCGACATTGCCGTGCTGCCCGACAACGCCACACTGGTATTACAGGCCGGCAAGCGTACCCTGTCACTCAAGGCTGATGACCTTGAGCACTACAAGGGCGAGCGTGGTCGTCGGGGTAATAAACTGCCCCGTGGTTTCCAGCGCGTAGACGCGTTGTTGGTAGAAACGCCCAATTAAGGCTGTTTAGAGTGTTTGATCTACGTTTTCTCACGTAGATCGACGCAACAGCGCTGGAGTCGGGCCAGATATTCGCGGATGATATGGCGCACTTGCGGCATGGTTAATGGCCATGTGCCCTGCGATTTTTTCGAGAACACACTGTGGCGCGCCTTGCGGCGGCCACCTGGATGGAATGATGAACGTTCTGCGCCTTCCTTTAATCGTGTTGCTGGCCGGTGTGCTCGGCTTGGCCGGGTGCAGTACGTACCAGCCAGTGTCCCTGTATCAACTGGACAGCGGCACTCCCGGTCAGCCCAAGCAATCCGACGGCATGGCCGTAGTCATTGGCCCGGTCAACGTGGCTGACTACCTGCAACGTGAAACCCTGTTGCAACGTCAGGCGGATGGCAGCCTGAGCGCGGCCACCGATGGACGTTGGGCTGGCAGCCTGTCGGCAGACATTGACCAGCTGTTGGTGCGCCAACTGGCTTGGCGTCTGGACAGCCAGCGTGTGGTGCTGGCACCGGCTACAGCGAGCTTCAGCCCGGATGTGCAAGTACTGCTGTCGATCACGCGTCTGGACTCGGGCAGAAGTCAGCCGGCCATACTGGACGCACAATGGCGCTTGATTGACCGTCGTGGGCAAGTGCGCGACAGCCGCATTGTCCATCTGGAAAAACAGCACACAGGCAGCACGGCTGAGCAGGTCAAGGCTCAAGGTGAGTTGTTGCAACAGCTGAGCGAGCAACTGGCGGTGGCCCTTAAGCCATTGGCCAACCAGCCGCCGGTGGTTGAAACGCGCAAGCCAGAGCCACGGCCTGCGGCTAAACAGGACACTGGGAAACCAAAGATCCCGATGGCCTCACCGATTCGCACGGATATGGAAGTGTTCCGCTTCTGAGTCAGTGAGCAGAAACAAAAAATCCCGCACGTGTGCGGGATTTTTTATGGGAGGTCAAAAGCCCCTCACCCTAGCCCTCTCCCAGAGGGAGAGGGGACTGACCGTGTTGCTTTTGGATTCACCATCAATCAGTCAGTTTGTAATAGAGCTGCAGCATCCCCGGATCTGTTCCCTCTCCCTCCGGGAGAGGGTTAGGGTGAGGGGCTTTCGTTACACCCGGCTCTCATGCATCCGCGCCAGTTGGCGTTCGAGCATGGACGGGTAGGGCTCCATCAGGCGCTCAACACAGCAGGCGCCCTCTGGGCTGGCAATCGGGCGGATACGCGCACGCTGGCGGATCAGCGGGTCGTCACTGATCTGGCGCTCTACCAGCAGCAGGTTGCGGCTGTGCTGCGACAGCGCCAGAGCATCCTGTGCGGTTTCGGTCAGCAGCAAATCAATCTGGCTCAAGCCGTTCAGCCCTTCGCCCAGCACCAGGCCCAGCTGCAATTGCAGGGTGATGCCGCTATCTGCTACTTCAATCTGCAGGGCGTGGCCCAAGGCACGCAGCAGTTCACCGCAACAAATGGCGTTGGTCAGGTAGTCATCGCCGCTGTCTTCGCTGTGGAACAGCATCAGCGTGCTGCCATCATTGAGCGTGTGCAGCTCGCTTTGGTACAGCGAGGCTGCCTGATTCAGGCAGTCGCGATAGCGTTCCAGCAGCTCCATCAAGCGCGCACGAGGCAGGCGTCGCAGTTGCTCTTGCGCGCCCAGTTGCACGGCAAGTACCGCACTCGGTTGTGGGGTGGTCGGTGCGGGCAATTGTGCCTTGCTCAGCGCAACAGGTGCCGGGACAGAGGTGCTGGTGTCGCGCAAGTCGGCAAACGGGTCTTCTTCGCTGTCGTCGTCTTCTTCGGTGCTGATCACCTGGCGGGGTGCCGCTTTGGGCACGGGCGCTGCAGGTGTTTCATCAAAACTTGGGTCGCGCAGGTTGCGGACTTCGAAGGCCGGCTCGTCGTCTTCGGTTTCTTCGTTGTCGTCGAATTCTTCTTCCGGCTCGGGCTCTGGCTCAGGAGCCGGTGGGGCCAGACGGGTGTGGAGCTGGCGGGCCAGATCACCGATTTCATCCTGGCGTGTGATCGCCGGGGTATACGGGTCTGGTTCACGCAGCCAGACACGCAATTGCAACAGTGGTGTCGTAATGTGGCGACCCAAACGCAGGCTCAAGGCCAGTGCCAAGGCCAGCAAAATGGCGGCCAAAATGCCCATGCTTTGCAGGCTGATGGTCAGCGGCTGTTCAAATTGCTGCATGTCCAGGCTGATGCGCAGGTGCCCGGCCGTCACATCCTGAAAGGTGATCTTGGTCTGATACACGCCTTCGGTTTCACCCAGCAGGCTGTTTTTAGGGCGCTGCCCGGCTTCGGCGAGGATGCGGTTGTCGACGCTATAAATAGCCGCGTGTGCCACCAGCGGATTTTTGGTCAGGTTGTTGAGCAGCACGTTGAGGCTGAGGATGTCGTTGGACACCAGCAGCTCGGTCGCCGAGGTAGCGGTTTGCGTGGTCAGGCTCTGACCCAGTGCATCGGCTTGTTCGTGCATGGCCTGCTTGAATTGCAGGCCCATCACCACGGCATAAATGACCAGTGCCAACGCGACCAGAATCACGTTATGGCTGGCAATGCGCAGAGCAATCGGAACGCGACGGTCGCGCAGGGCCCGGAAGATCAGCAGGAAGAAGTTATCGGTTTTGACAGGCAATGGCCGGTTCACTGAGCGCGGCTCTTAGTCCGTTAAGTTGGAGCGCAGTATAGCGAGCAGCCTAGGGGCGGCAAAGCCTTGACGGTGCCCGATGGTCACTGAATGTGGGTAGAATGCGGTTTTTTTAGTGAATGGGGGTGTGCCTTGCGCGAAATCGTCCTGATAAACATCACGGGTGAGGACCGTCCGGGTCTCACGGCGGCCATTACCGGCGTTCTGGCCAACAACGGTGTGAGCATTCTCGACATCGGTCAGGCCGTCATCCATGACTTTTTGTCGTTGGGTATTCTGGTTGAAATCCCAGGAACCGAGCAGGCATCGTCGGTGCTCAAAGACATTCAGCAGTTGGTCAGTGCGCTCGATCAGCAGGTGCGTTTCGCCCCTATTTCTGAAGCCGATTACCAGCATTGGGTGACTGAGCAAAGTCAGAAGCGCCATGTACTGACGCTGATGAGCCGTCAGATCACCGCGTTGGAGCTGCAGCGCGTGACGACGATCATTAGCGAGTACGGGCTGAATATCGAGCAGATCGATCGTCTGTCCGGTCGCGTGTCGCTGGATGCTCCGGTTGAACTGAGCAAAAGCTGCATCGAGTTCCGCATATGCGGTGAGCCGACCGACACTCAGGCTCTGCGCACGGCGCTCTTTAACTTGGCGCAAGAACTCAGCATCGACATCGCGTTCCAGGAAGATACCCTGTTCCGTCGTAATCGCCGTTTGGCCGTGTTCGACATGGACTCGACCCTGATCGAAGCCGAGGTCATCGATGAGCTGGCAAAAGCTGCCGGTGTGGGCGACCAGGTGTCTGAAATCACCGAGCGTGCGATGGCCGGCGAGCTGGACTTCAAGGCCAGTTTCAAGGAGCGTTTGGCGTTGCTCAAAGGCTTGGATGTGAGTGTGCTGGACTCCATTGGTGCATCGCTGCGTTTGACCGAAGGCGCTGAAGTGCTGTTCGCCGAACTCAAGCGGCTGGGTTACAAGACGGCCATTTTGTCGGGTGGTTTCACCTACTTCGCCAAGCAACTGCAAGCCAAGCTGGGCATCGACTATGTCTTCGCCAACGAGCTGGAAGTGGAAGATGGCAAGGTCACGGGTGTAGCGGTTGAGCCGATTGTTGACGCACAGCGCAAGGCAGACTTGCTGCGTGAATTGGCGCAAAAGGAAGGTTTGAGTCTGGAGCAGACCATTGCGGTCGGTGATGGTGCCAACGACTTGCCGATGCTGGCAATTGCCGGTCTGGGTGTAGCGTTCCGTGCCAAGCCGCTGGTTAAACAGTCGGCTAAACAGGCCATCTCAACCCTGGGGTTGGATGGCGTGCTGTACCTGCTGGGTCAACGTGACCGCAACAGCCAAGGCTAAAAACGCCCTGTAGGAGCGAGCTTGCTCGCGATGGCATCACCTCGGTGCATCTGACTCACCGAGGTGATGCCATCGCGAGCAAGCCCGCTCCTGCAGAGTTTGCGTTTATACGGTTTGAGCTGGTGCTCCAATGCTCTGCCCCATCATCACCGGCGAACCTGCGGTCAGGCTTTCAGCCCACTTCACTTGCTCCGGCCCGAACAGCACGATTGCAGTAGAACCCAGCTTGAAGCGGCCCAGTTCGGCACCTTTTTCCAGATGGATCGGCGCACGGGCGGCTTCGTCGTAGTTGAAGGTTTTCAGCTCGCGCTTGGGTGGCGTCACCAGACCCGCAAACACGGTTTCAATCGACGCCACGATCATGGCACCGACCAATACCACGGCCATCGGGCCGCGTTCGGTATCAAAAATACACACCGCACGTTCGTTGCGAGCAAACAGCTCCGGTACGTTTTCGGCGGTGGTCTGGTTAACCGAGAACAGGCGGCCCGGCACGTAGATCATTTGGCGCAGCGTGCCGGCGAGCGGCATGTGCACGCGGTGGTAATCCTTGGGCGACAGATAAATGGTGGCAAACTCACCGCCCACAAACTGCGCAGCCACGGTGGCATCGCCACCCACCAGCTCCAGCACGCTGTAGCTATGGCCTTTGGCCTGGAACACGCGACCGTGCTCGATCGGGCCCAATTGACTGACTGCGCCATCGGCAGGGCTCAACACCGCGCCCGGGGTTTGATCCAGTGGGCGAGCGCCGTCTTTCAGTGCGCGGGTGAAGAAAGCGTTGAAGTGCTCGTAGCCGGTAACGTCTTCAACCAATGCCTGGGACATGTCCACTTGGTAACGCTTGGCGAACCAGGTGGTGAACGCATTCTTGAACCAGCGTACGCGGCACTCGGCAATGCAGCCGGCCAGACGTGACAACAGGTGATGCGGCAACAGGTACTGGCTGAGTAGGAACAAACGCGTTTTCATTCAAAATCCTTAATTTTTTACAGGCAGTTCGACAGGCGTATCAGGGTGATTACCCCATTCGCCCCAGGAACCGGCGTAGCCTTTAACACGCGGATAACCGAGCGCTTTGGCAACGAGATAGGTAAAGCCAGAGCGATGGTGAGTCTGGCAGTGGGTAATGATTTCTTTGTCTTTGCTGATCCCCAGGTCATTGAGGATCTGCGCCATGTCGGTACGAATGCGCAGGCTGCGGTTTTTATCCATGCCAGCGGTCCATTCAAAGTGCTTGGCGCTGGGGATATGCCCGCCTTTGGCCGCCAGCACCTTTTCACCGCTGTACTCGGCCGCGCTGCGCGCATCCCAAATCGCCAGGTCGGCAGCACCCAGGCGGCTTTGCAGGTATTCGCGGGTGGCCGTGGGCTCGTCGTGCAAGGTCAGGGCAACCGGGCCGCCCGCGGCGGGCGGTACGCCGGTCGATACCGGGTGACCGTCTGCAAGCCAGGCGTGAATGCCGCCGTCCACATAGTGATAGGCCTTGTGCCCGATAACATCGAGCAACCAGATAAACCGCCCAGCCCAACCGCCACCTTCGTCGTCATACACTACGTAGACCGCATTGGGGTTGTGCCCCAGCTCGCCGAACAGCGCTTCCAGCGAGGATTGCGACGGCAGCAAGCCGGGTGCCGGAGGTTGGCCCAGTTGCGTGCGTTTCGGGTCGACAAAGCGGGCGCCCGGAATATGCCCGGCCTCGTAGCGAGCGACACTGGTCAGGTCAACCACGATCAGGTTGGGCGTGTCGAGCCGGGCGAGCAGGTCGCTGGGCTCAATCACCAGCGCCAAGCCAGAGAAGTCAGGCATGTGAGGTCTCCAGAGCGAAAAGGGGCGAATTGTAGCGCAAGCGCTAGCGCCCGCGAGTAGTAAAGCTGTTGAGCGCTTTTTCGATGCACTGGGCAGTTTTGCCGAATGCCTGCACGCTGGTCTCCGAAAACGGCCCGCCACCCTGATCCGCCACCACCAACATCACCACGCGGCCATTGCTGCTCAGTGAGCGCAGCAGTAAATGCTCGCCCTGGAACAGGCTGCGCAAGCTCTCGGGCAAGACCGCCGTAATGACGCTGTTGTTCTCGGGGGTCAGGCGTACTTGTGCCGGTTGCAGCATCAGGCGTTGCAAGGCGCTGCTCTGGCTGATGAGCAGATTCAGGTCAAAAGCCGCTTTGGGCAACCCCGCAATCTGATGTGCGCGCAGCGTGCTTGCGGTTTTGTCGGCCATCAGCAGCATCACCCGGCTCATACCGCAGGCCAGCAAGGCATCGCGGGCACAGGTGCTCAGGTGCATCGCGTTGCTGAACACGCTCGGCTCCGTCAACAACTCACCACAGTATTTGCGCCACAGCACCAGCGCCTCGGCTGAAGGTGGAGCGGCCGGCGGCAAACCGTGACTTGCGCGGCGCATGTCCCAAGGCCAAAGCAACGATTGCGCCGGGTGCCAGAGGTCGGGCGTCGAGTGATAGCGTGCGCTGCTCGCGGCGTGCTGGTGTACCTGCTGCTGCAGTTCATCCAGTGGCATTTGCAGGTACAGGCTGGTGAGGTACTGCCAGCGCAAGTTGTGCGGTGAGTCCCAGGCTTGCTGGGCCGACAGCGCCAGGCCGTTCGCCAGCAACACTGTATTGGCGGGTTGGTTCAGCCAGCGCCGCAGCGCCGGGTTGGCATCCAGCCGTTGTTGCTGGCGCAGCGGGTGCTGGATGTCGCGGGCAATGTGCAGCACGCTGACCAGCGTACGCTGCTCCTCGGTGATTACCGCATAACCTTGCAACACCCACTCCGGCAGTCGCCATAGCGCAGCCACGGTTCGGCAGATATCAAACAGCCGCACACCGAATAATTGTTTCTCAACTTTGCTGGCGCACTCACCTTTGTGAATCACCCGGTGTTCCCACTCGCCAAGCTGCTGCGGGTGGGTCAGCGCCATGGCCCACAACGGCGAGAGGAACAGCAAGCTGCCCCAGTAGATTTCGTGCCAGAGCCGCGCCAATCGATTGCCGAACAGGCCGCTGGCTTGTTGTGCCGCGTGTTGGCTAATGAGCTGGATTTGGCGAAAGGCCAGGGGGATATCGTCCGTCGCCAAGGCTGGCAGGCGTTCGAGCAACTCTTGCGTGCGCTTCAAGCCGAGGCGATTAATCGCCACCTCAAGGCTTTCGGAGGGCTCGCTCAAGCTGCCGTGGGCGTGGCGATTGGCTTCACGAATCAGGCTTAGCGCCAGCGCCGGACTGTCTTGCATCACCTCGGCTATTTCGCGCAGTGAGCGCCGATCATCGTTGAGCGCTTTGCACACCAATGCGTGGCTGTGCAGCGGGATCGGCAGGTCCACAGCGTCGAGGTGTTTGACCCAGGCGTCGAGGGAAGAGGGCGTTGGTGCTGCTGCGGTGGTTTCGTTGGTCATGATGGGAACGCGGTCATCATCCAGTATGTGCACGCCCGTAAATGGGCCAGTTGGCTTTTCGCCTTTGCAGGCTATAGTCTGGCGCAGATTTGCCGATAAGGAGAAGAAGAGTTTTAGCTTCGCTGGACTATGCCCCCGAACCCGACTTAATAAGTACCTTTCTATCTATGGCTAAAATTATCGGCATCATCGTCGTATTCGCGAGTGTACTCGGCGGCTACGTGCTTTCTCACGGCAAGATCGGGGCGCTGATTCAGCCGTTCGAAGTCTTGATTATTGGCGGCGCGGCGTTCGGCGCATTCCTGCAGGCGAACCCCGGCTACATGACCATGCACGTGATCAAAAAATCACTCGGCATGTTCGGCTCGCGTTTTTCCCACGCTTTCTACCTTGAAGTGCTGGGCCTGGTTTACGAGATTCTCAATAAAAGTCGGCGCGAAGGCATGATGGCCATCGAGGGGGACATCGAAGACGCGGCTGCCAGCCCGATTTTCGCCAAATACCCGACGGTCCTTAAAGACGAACGCATGACCGCCTATATCTGCGACTACCTGCGCATCATGTCGTCGGGCAACATGGCGCCTCACGAGCTGGAAGGCTTGTTCGACATGGAACTGTACAACCTCAAGGAAGAGTTGGAGCACCCATCCCACGCCGTAAACGGGATTGCTGATGGCATGCCGGGTTTCGGTATTGTCGCGGCGGTGTTGGGCATTGTGGTGACCATGGCCTCTCTGGGCGAAGGTGACCAGGCGGCGATTGGCATGCACGTTGGTGCGGCGTTGGTGGGGACGTTCTTCGGTATCCTGGCCGCGTATGGCTTCTTTGGGCCGTTGGCGACGGCGTTGGCGCACGATGCCAAAGAAGAACTCAACATCTACGAGTCGATCAAAGCCTCACTGGTCGCATCGGCCTCTGGCATGCCGCCGTCGCTGGCGGTCGAGTTCGGCCGCAAAGTGCTGTACCCCAAGCATCGGCCCAGCTTTGCCGAGCTGGAACAAGTGGTTCGCGGTCGCTGATTTATGGAGAACAATCAGCCGATAATCATCAAGCGCGTCAAGCGCTATGCCGCAGGCCACCACGGTGGAGCCTGGAAGATTGCCTTCGCTGACTTCGCCACGGCGATGATGGCGTTCTTCCTGGTGATGTGGTTGATGACCGCGACTACCCCGGAGCAGAGAATCGCCATTGGCGGTTACTTCAAAGACCCGATTGGTTTCACTGACAGCGGCACGCCGTATGTGATCGATCTGGGCGGCACTCCTGCGCTGGCGCCGGACAACACCCTCAACCCCGAAGACAAAATGCAGCCTCAGCCGGACAAAATCACCGTCGACGCTGACCAGAGCGAAGGCGTGGCTGAGCAAGTGGAGCAAGAGCGTCTCGCATTGTTGTTGCAAGAGTTGCAGAACAAGGTCGAAGAAAACCCGCAGCTGCGCAAGTTCAAGGACCAGTTGTTGTTCGAAATTACCCCGGACGGCCTGCGAATCCAGATCATGGACGCCGAAAGCCGGCCGATGTTCGATGTTGGCAGTGCGCGCCTCAAGCCTTACTTCGAAGATATTCTGTTGGCTCTGGCTGACACCATTAAAGCGGTGCCCAACAAAGCCAGCATCAGCGGCCACACCGATGCCACGCCGTATGCCAGCGGTGGCGATTTTGGCAACTGGGAATTGTCGGCCAACCGTGCCAACGCAGCCCGGCGCGCCTTGGTGGCAGGCAGTTATCCTGAAAGCCAAGTGGCGCGGGTCGTGGGTTATGGCTCGTCCGTGTTATTCGACAAGGCCAGCCCGATGAGCCCGATCAACCGGCGTATCGACATCGTGGTACTGACCAAAAAGGCCCAGCAGGCGATTGAAGGGGGGCAGGGTGCGGAGCCGGTCAAGAAGGCTGAGGCACCGGTCGACCCGACTGTATTGCCTGCTGATCAACAGCCGCCACCGGCTCATGAGCCGCGGCAGAAGCTGAACTTGTTTGATGATCCGGCACCGCAGAATCCCTGAACGCTGTAGGAGTCGAGCTTGCTCGCGATGCGGATGATGCTATCGCGAGCAAGCTCGGCTCCTACAGATCCCGGGTTTAGTAACTGGTCTCGGGCAAGCTGGCAATGATCGAGCGATAGCTGTTCATGCGCTGTTGCTGTACGCGGCCATCTTCCAGCGCCATCAGCAACGCACAGCCCGGCTCGCGGTCGTGTTTGCAGTCGCGGAAACGGCAACGGCCGATCAAGTCGTTGAACTCGATAAAGCCCGCCTCAACATCGGCGCGGCTCACGTGGCCCAAACCAAACTCGCGAATACCTGGGGAGTCGATCAAGTCGCCGCCACCCGGGAAGTGGAACAAGCGCGCGGTGGTGGTGGTGTGCGTGCCCTGACCGGAGACTTCGGACAGCGGCCCAACCCGCAGGTTGACCTCTGGCAGCAAACTGTTGACCAAGGACGACTTGCCCACGCCCGACTGACCCACGAACACACTGATGTGGCTGTCCAGCTGCGTTTGCAACTGCTGCATGCCATCGCCGTGATGCGCCGATACTTCCAGCACCGGATACCCCAACTGACGATAAACCGCCAGCAGCGCATTCAACGCTGGGGCGTTTTGGTCATCGATCAGGTCGGCCTTGTTGAGCAGCAGCAATGGACGAATCCCAGCGTGCTCAGCGGCGACCAGATAGCGGTCGATCAAGTTGGCGTGCGGTTCAGGCATGGGCGCGAACACAATCACAATCATGTCGACGTTGGCCGCAACCGGCTTGAGCTGGCCACGGCTGTCAGGACGGCACAGCTCGGTTTTACGCGGCAGTTGGGCGACGATTACGCCGATGCCCTGATTGCCGGCTCGCCACACTACGGTGTCACCGGTCACCAGTGCGGGCAGGTTAGCGCGCAAGTGGCAACGGAACATCTGGCCTTTCAGCTCGCCTTCCTGGGCTTCGACTTCGACCTGCACACCAAAGTGCGCGATCACCAGACCGAGCTGTTCGGGGCCTAAATCGCCGCCTTCAAGCGCTTCTACGGCACTGGATTCACGTTTGGCGGCGCGGGCAGCGCGCTCGCCCTGGATCTTTTCGATGCGCCAATTCTGACGACGATTGAGCTGGCGTTTGGCCATGGGTGTTCCGTGTTGATAAAACGATAAGGGGGTTAAACGCCGCCGAGTTTAGCACGAGGGCCGCATGCCTAAGCTAAACTGCGCGACTAAGCCCAGGAGCCTTCTATGCAAAACCCACAGAATTTGATTTGGATCGACCTGGAAATGACCGGTCTGGATCCAGACAACGACGTCATTATCGAAATGGCCACCATCGTCACTGACAGCAACCTCAATACCTTGGCCGAAGGTCCGGTCATCGCCATCCACCATAGCGATGCAGTGTTGGCGCGCATGGACGAGTGGAACACCCGCACCCACGGCGGCAGCGGCCTGACCCAGCGCGTCAAAGACAGCACCACCAGCATGGCCGAAGCCGAAGCGCAGACCATCGCCTTCCTTGAACAATGGGTGCCAAAGGGCAAGTCACCGATCTGCGGCAACAGCATCTGTCAGGATCGCCGTTTTCTGTACACCCACATGAAATCCCTCGAAAGCTACTTCCACTATCGCAACCTTGACGTGTCGACGCTCAAGGAACTGGTCGCCCGCTGGGCCCCGGAAGTGCGCGACAGCCTGGTCAAAAAAGGCACTCACCTGGCGCTGGACGATATTCGCGAGTCGATTGCCGAGTTGCAGCACTACCGCAAGCACTTCATCAAGTTCTAAGCACGCCTCACACCTGTTGCAGGAGCGGGCTTGCTCGCGATCGAATCACCGGCTGATTCAGATGTACCGAGTGCTCAGTATCGCGAGCAAGCTCGCTCCTACCGGTATTCAGTGCTCCACGCCCCCTTTTGGTGCTCGCGCCGAATGAGTAGACTGCGCGCCTTAATGCAAGGATCGCTGCCATGTTGCTGATGCTCTATTTAGTTGCCATTACCGCAGAAGCCATGACCGGGGCGCTGTCCGCCGGGCGCCGGGGCATGGACTGGTTTGGGGTGGTGCTGATTGCGTGCGTCACCGCCTTGGGCGGCGGTTCGGTGCGCGACGTACTGCTGGGACATTACCCGCTGACATGGGTAAAACACCCGGAATACCTGGTGTTGACCACCTTTGCTGCGCTGGTGACGATCTTTATCGCGCCGCTGATGCGCCACCTGCGTTCACTGTTTTTAGTGCTCGATGCGCTGGGGCTGGTGGCGTTTACCCTGATCGGCTGCATGACCGCACTGGAAATGGGTCAAGGCATGCTGGTGGCTTCGGTGAGCGGCGTGATTACCGGCGTATTCGGCGGCATCCTGCGTGACATCTTCTGCAACGACATCCCTCTGATCTTCCGTCGTGAGCTTTACGCTAGCGTGTCTTTCGCTGCTGCGTGGTGCTTCTTGCTGTGTACCTGGCTGGAAATGCCTAACGAGCAGGCGATTTTCGTCACCTTGTTCGGCGGTCTGCTGCTGCGCTTGCTGGCGATTCGTTTTAACTGGGAAATGCCCAAGTTCGTCTACAACGACGAACATTAAAGCCAATTCCGCTGGGCCTGATACCTGAAAGGTGAAGTGTTTCTGTGGGAGCGAGCCTGCTCGCGCAGTATCTGAAAAACCGACTTGCCTGAGTTTACGACTGCTACGCAGCCGGACGCGGCCTCGTTCTACTCGTCCACTGCTACGTTATGCAGTCGCCCAAAGCGATGTCTCAGGCCCGTTCAGCATGCATTAAGTTGGTTGCACGCCAGCCAGCAGCGCATCGACTATGCGTCACTCCCCACAACTGCTCGGCTGCGAAGCTGCTGAGGTGCGGGCGAATGTCATCGGCGCCCAGTTCAGCACCTTTAAGTAACAGTGAGACTTGCTTGAGCGCTTCCTGGAGAGGGATGCCGGGATTAATGCTGAACAGCGAAGTACCCTGATGGGCTGCGGTGCGGAGGGGTGGGTCGGGGACTGGTTTATTCATGTCGGTAGTTTCCAATGCAGGCTTAGAAAACTGCCACTACCCGCTGTCAGACGGAAAGGGTGGCAGCTGCGTGCGGGCTGACAGACCGAGGGAAAAAACCAAAACTCAGTGCACCCGAAAGTGCTCCCGCACACAGCCGCCATAACACAGAGAAATGTGTAAGGCGCTGAATGTGGTTTTCCCACTCGGTCTGTCAGAACCGGCCACTGATTGCAGTGACTCGGCGAGACTATCCGCGCATTTTCAGCGCCGCAAGGCGGTGAGGATTCTCTAGGAAACGTCCTGCGAAAGAAAGGGACGAGGTCGGCGCAGGCGTTGCAACTTGTGTGGGAACTGCCAGCACGACCCTGTGGGAATAACAGGATTCATGGCGCACGTTCATTCGTAGCAGTTGACGAGCTCAGCGAGGCTACGTCCGGGGACGAAGTCTTCGTAAAGCCTGTACTCGCGCAGTATCTGAAAAACCGACTTGCCTGAATTTACGACTGCTACGCAGCCGGACGCGGCCTCGTTCTACTCGTCCACTGCTACGTAATGATGTGTAGGTACCTATGCCTCAGGCCCTTTCAGCATGCTGCTTCAACGCCCATTCCACATGTTCTTGCACTAGCTCAGACGGATATTCGCGCCGTGCTTTCAAGGCTTCGAGCACCGGAATACTCGATGGCGCGTTGCCCAAGCCCACGGCGAGGTTGCGCAACCAGCGCTCGTAACCTGCGCGGCGCAGGGGCGAGCCTTCGGTGCTGGTCAGGAACTTGTCTTCATCCCACATAAACAGCTCAGCCAGTTCGGCGTTGTCCAGGTTATGCCGTGGCTTGAAGTCGCCCTCCGCCGTAGTGCGGGCAAAACGGTTCCACGGACAAACGATCTGGCAGTCATCGCAGCCAAATACCCGGTTGCCAATCATGGAGCGCAACTCTTCAGGGATCGCACTTTTGAGTTCGATGGTCAGGTACGAAATACAGCGTCGCGCATCCAGCACATAAGGCCCAACAAACGCATTGGTCGGGCAAATGTCCAGGCAGGCCGTGCAGCGCCCGCAGTGCTCGGTGTCGTGGGGCGGGTCTTCGGGCAGTGGCAGATCGACAAACAGCTCGCTCAAGAAGAAGTAACTCCCCGCCTTGCGATTGAGCACCAGAGTGTTTTTGCCGATCCAGCCCAAACCGGCTTTTTGCGCGATGGCTTTTTCCAGCACCGGTGCGCTGTCAACAAACGCACGAAAGCCGAATGGGCCAATAGCCGCCTGAATACGGTCGGCCAACTGCTGCACGCGCTTGCGGATCAATTTGTGATAATCGCGGCCTAAAGCGTAGCGCGACACGTAGGCTTTTTCGGGTTGGGCCAGCAATTGCGCCATGTGAGTGTCGCCGGGCAAGTAGTCCATGCGCAGTGAAACCACGCGCAAGGTGCCGGGTACCAGCTCTTCAGGATGTGAGCGTTTGCTGCCGTGGGCACCCATGTATTCCATTTCGCCGTGGTAGCCGGCCGCCAGCCAGCGCTCCAGATGCTGTTCGTGTTCACCCAGATCGAGGCCGGCAATGGCGACTTGTTGAAAGCCCAGCTCGCGGCCCCATTCCTTGATGGATTGAGCGAGAGCGGGGAGGTCGGCAGTAATAACAGGCATGAGGCAAGAGAAACCGGGGCTGAGATGCGTATAATTCTGCCAGACATCGGAGTCCAACACGCATGCCGCAGACCAAACACCTGTTTGCTGAGCTAAAAAGCCTGCATGCGGATAATCTGCCGCCCCGGTGAGCAACAAGAAACAATGGGCCGTGGGCTGGCGGCCAGTGATTCGATACCAGCCATTCGTCAGTTGTTGGAGGAGCAAGCACCGTGTCTGAATTAACACTGCAACTGGCTGATGAAGAAGCCATGGTTGCCTTTGGTGGGCAATTGGCTCGCGTGACTCAAGGGTGCGGCGTGATTTTTCTCGAAGGGAATTTGGGCGCCGGCAAAACCACCCTGTCACGGGGCATTATTCGTGGCCTCGGGCATACGGGTGCCGTGAAAAGTCCTACATTTACCTTGGTGGAGCCTTATGAGATCGGTGAAGTTCGGGCATTTCACTTTGACCTCTATCGTTTGGAAGACCCTGAAGAGCTGGAATTCATGGGGATTCGCGATTACTTCGACGGCGACGCGCTGTGTCTGATTGAGTGGCCCCAGAAAGGTGCGGGCTTTTTGCCAAAGCCTGACCTGACCATTACCATTAGCCCGCATAACACCGGGCGTTTGCTGACGTTGACGCCCCAAGGGTCACGTGGTGAGTCTTGGTGTGCCGTTTTGGCACCGGAAAACAAATAATGATGGGGTTTGGTATGCGCTTTCGCGCGTTAGTGAGTGTCGTTGGTGTGTTGCTCAGTGTCATGGCGATCAATGCTGTGGCGGCAACTCAGGTAAAAAGCGTGCGATTGTGGCGTGCCCCGGACAACACACGACTGGTATTCGACCTCTCGGGCCCGGTGCAACACAGCGTGTTTACGCTGACCGCGCCTGACCGTCTGGTGATTGATATCAATGGCGCGACCTTGGCCAGTGCCTTGAACGTACCGACGGCCAATACACCCATCACCAGCATGCGCTCGGCACAACGCACGCCCACCGATTTGCGTGTGGTGATCGACCTGAAAAAGGCCGTCACCCCGAAGAGCTTTACCCTGGCGCCGAACGCGCAGTACGGCAACCGTTTGGTGGTCGACCTGTATGACCAGGGCGCGGATCTGACACCAAGCTTGCCGCCGACCAACGTGGCTACCGTACCTGTGGTGCCGGTTACTCCGACTCAGCCGGATGTAAAACTGCCGCCGGTGCCAAGTGGCAAGCGCAACGTGGTGGTGGTCATTGACGCCGGCCACGGTGGTGAAGACCCGGGTGCATCGGGCTCTGCTGGCCAGCGTGAAAAAGACGTGGTGCTGGCCATCGCCAAAGAGCTGCAACGGCAGATCAATGGCATGAAGGGCTTTAAAGCCGAGCTGACCCGAACCGGCGATTACTTTATTCCGCTGCGTGGTCGTACCGAAATCGCCCGCAAGAAAGGTGCTGACCTGTTTGTATCGATCCACGCTGATGCCGCGCCATCCAAGGCAGCCTTCGGTGCTTCGGTGTTCGCATTGTCCGAGCGTGGCGCAACCTCCGAAACGGCCCGTTGGCTGGCCGACAGCGAAAACCGTTCTGACTTGATCGGCGGCGCAGGTAACGTGAGCCTCGATGACAAGGACCGGATGCTGGCAGGCGTGTTGCTCGACTTGTCGATGACTGCTTCGCTGACCTCCAGCCTGAACGTTGGGCAAAAGGTCTTGAGCAACATTGGCCGGGTGACGCCGCTGCACAAGCAACGCGTGGAACAGGCCGGCTTTATGGTGCTTAAGTCGCCAGACATCCCGTCGATTCTCGTCGAAACCGGCTTCATTTCGAACGCCAACGAAGCCTCGAAACTGGCCTCGTCCAATCACCAGCAAGCGCTGGCGCGTTCAATCAGCAGCGGCGTGCGCCAGTTCTTCCAGCAAAACCCGCCGCCGGGCAGTTACATCGCCTGGCTGCGTGACACTGGCAAAATTGCCCAGAGTGCCCGTGATCACACAGTTCGCCCCGGCGAAACCCTGGCGATGATTGCCGTGCGCTATCAAGTTGGGGTGGCGACGTTGCGCTCCAGCAACAGCCTGAAAACCGACGAGTTGAAAGTGGGCCAAAACCTGAATATCCCGGCCACTGAGTTGGTGTCCAAGCAATGAGTGATCAGGCGTTGAACAGCAGCGCGCGGATTGAGCTGCTCAGTCCGCGCCTGGCCAACCAGATTGCCGCCGGCGAGGTGGTTGAGCGTCCAGCCTCGGTGATCAAAGAGCTGCTGGAAAACAGCCTCGACTCGGGTGCCAAACGCATCGACGTAGATGTGGAGCAGGCCGGAATCAAACTGTTGCGCGTGCGTGACGATGGTAGCGGTATCTCCAGTGACGACTTGCCACTGGCGCTGGCGCGTCACGCCACCAGTAAAATTCGCGACCTCGAAGACCTTGAGCGGGTAATGAGCCTGGGCTTTCGCGGTGAGGCTCTGGCATCGATCAGTTCGGTGGCTCGCCTCACGCTGACCTCGCGTACCCGTGGCGCCGATCAAGCGTGGCAGGTTGAAACCGAAGGCCGCGACATGGCGCCTCGGGTGCAGCCGGCAGCGCATCCGGTCGGTACTTCGGTTGAAGTGCGTGACCTGTTTTTCAACACCCCGGCGCGACGCAAGTTTCTTAAAACCGAAAAGACCGAGTTTGATCATCTGCAAGAAGTGATCAAGCGTCTGGCGCTGGCCCGGTTTGATGTGGCGTTCAACCTGCGACACAACGGCAAAACCATCCTTAATCTGCATGAAGCCCATGACGATACCGCTCGCGCCCGGCGTGTGGCAGCCGTGTGTGGCTCGGCATTTTTGGAACAGGCGCTGCCGATTGAAATTGAGCGCAATGGCCTGCATTTGTGGGGCTGGGTCGGCTTGCCGACCTTTTCTCGCAGCCAGGCCGACTTGCAGTATTTCTATGTAAATGGCCGTGCGGTGCGCGACAAACTGGTAGCCCATGCGGTGCGCCAGGCCTACCGCGATGTACTGTTCAACGGTCGGCACCCGACCTTTGTGCTGTTTTTTGAAGTCGACCCAGCGGTGGTCGATGTCAACGTGCACCCGACCAAGCACGAAGTACGCTTCCGTGATGGGCGCATGGTTCACGACTTCTTGTATGGCACCTTGCACCGCGCTCTGGGTGATGTACGTCCGGAAGATCAGTTGGCGGCACCTGCGCCAGTGCCCGGCGCCGAGCGACCTACGGGTCTGGATGCCGGTGAGTTCGGCCCGCAAGGCGAAATGCGCCTGGCGGCGCATCTGCTGGAGCAGCCGCAAGCCGCGCCCACACAGCACGTGCCAGGCTCGGGCGCCGGGGCTGGTTATCAGTCTTACTATCGCCCGCCATCCTCGACACCGTCTGTGCCGACAGCCGAAGCCCGCAACGCCTATCGCGAGTTTTTCGCACCTCTGCCCGAAACCAGCGCGGCACCGCTGCCTGACGGGCAGGGTGACATTCCGCCGCTGGGTTTTGCCCTGGCGCAGCTCAAGGGCATTTACATCCTCGCTGAAAACGCCCAAGGGCTGGTGCTGGTGGACATGCACGCGGCCCATGAGCGGATCATGTACGAGCGTCTGAAAATCGCCATGGCCAGTGAAGGCTTGAGCGGGCAGCCGCTGCTGGTGCCGGAATCGATTGCGGTCAGCCAGCGTGAAGCCGATTGCGCCGAAGAGCACGCCGAATGGTTCCAGCGCCTGGGTTTTGAATTGCAGCGCCTGGGCCCGGAAACCTTGGCGATTCGCCAAATCCCTGCCTTGCTCAAACAAGCTGAAGCTCAGCGTCTGGTACACGATGTGCTGGCCGATTTAATGGAATACGGCACCAGTGACCGGATTCAGGCACACCTCAATGAATTGCTCGGCACCATGGCGTGCCACGGCGCGATCCGGGCCAATCGCCGTTTGGCGATCCCGGAAATGAACGGCCTGTTGCGTGACATGGAAAACACCGAGCGCAGTGGTCAGTGCAATCATGGTCGTCCGACCTGGACCCAAATGGGCCTGGACGACTTGGACAAACTCTTTTTGCGCGGTCGCTGATGACAGGTTCCAACGTTTTACCCCCCGCCATTTTTCTGATGGGGCCAACTGCTGCGGGTAAAACCGATCTGGCAATTGAACTGAGCAAGGTGTTGCCGTGTGAACTGATCAGTGTCGATTCGGCGCTGGTGTATCGCGGCATGGACATTGGCACAGCCAAGCCGTCCAAGGATATTTTGGCCAAACACCCGCACCAACTGATCGATATTATCGATCCTGCAGACAGTTATTCGGCAGCGGACTTTCGCCGTGACGCGCTCAAGGCCATGGCCGAAATCACCGCGCGCGGCAATATCCCGCTGCTGGTAGGCGGCACCATGCTCTATTACAAGGCCTTGATTGATGGCTTGGCTGACATGCCGGCCGCCGATCCAGAGATCCGTGCCCAGCTTGAAGAAGAGGCCCAGCGCCTTGGCTGGCAAGCCTTGCACGACCAGTTGGCGGCGATTGACCCGGAGTCAGCGGCACGTATTCACCCCAATGACCCGCAACGGCTGACCCGCGCGTTAGAGGTTTACCGGGTTAGCGGCATGAGCATGACGGCCCACCGGCAAAAACAATCTGAAGAAACGACTAAAGCAGCAGCTTCTGGACAGGGACAATTACCCTATACTGTCGCCAATCTGGCCATCGCCCCGGCGAACCGTCAGGTGTTACATGAGCGAATTGCACAAAGATTCGGGCAGATGCTGGAACAGGGGTTCATTGACGAGGTCTTAGCTCTGCGAAATAGAAGTGACCTGCATTCTGGGTTGCCGTCTATACGTGCTGTAGGCTATCGACAAGTTTGGGATTACCTGGACGGCAAGCTGACAGCGGCCGAGATGCAGGAGCGCGGCATCATTGCTACGCGCCAATTGGCCAAGCGTCAGTTCACCTGGTTGCGCAGCTGGCAAGATCTGCATTGGCTGGACAGCCTGGATTGCGACAATCTGCCACGCGCCTTGAAATACCTGGGATCGGTCTCCATATTGAGCTGAGTCTCGGCAAATGCCGTCTATCCTATGGATGTGGCGTCACCAGCCATTTAATTTTTGTTTCTATTTTTTTTATCCTTACAGGAGTGCGGCATATGTCAAAAGGGCATTCGCTACAAGACCCTTACTTGAATACATTGCGTAAAGAGAAGGTGGGCGTTTCCATCTACTTGGTCAACGGGATCAAGCTGCAGGGGACCATCGAATCTTTCGATCAGTTCGTTATCCTGTTGAAGAACACCGTGAGCCAAATGGTTTACAAGCACGCTATCTCGACAGTCGTACCAGTACGTCCAATTCGTCTGCCAAGCGCAGCAGAATCGGAACTGGCAGACGCTGCTGAGCCAGGTAACGCCTGATAGGAGTCTGCTTTGTTCTTTGAGCGCCACGGTGGTGGTGAACGAGCGATCCTCGTTCACTTGGAAGGTCAGGACCCTGAGGCGCGCGAAGATCCGCAGGAGTTCCAGGAGTTAGCGAAATCGGCCGGCGCCGAGACCGTTGCGTTTTTTAACGTGCCGCGTCATCGGCCATCGGCCAAGTACCTGATTGGCAGTGGCAAGGTCGAGGAATTACGCGACCTGGTCAAGGCCGAGAAGGTCGACATTGTGATTTTCAATCACGTCCTCACGCCCAGTCAGGAGCGTAACCTCGAACGTGTTTTCGAGTGTCGCGTGCTTGACCGTACCGGGCTGATTCTCGACATCTTCGCTCAACGCGCCCGTACCCATGAAGGCAAGCTCCAGGTCGAACTGGCCCAGCTTGATCACATGAGCACGCGTCTTGTGCGCGGCTGGACTCACCTTGAGCGCCAAGGTGGTGGTATCGGTAGTCGCGGTCCGGGTGAAACCCAGCTCGAAACCGACCGACGTCTGCTGCGTGTGCGCATGAGCCAGATCAAGGCCCGCCTGAAAAAAGTCCGCAGTCAACGCGAACAGTCCCGTAGAGGGCGCAAACGCGCCGACATTCCTACGGTGTCGCTGGTGGGCTATACCAACGCCGGGAAATCCACGTTGTTCAATGCGGTCACCGGCTCTGACGTGTTTGCCGCCGACCAGTTGTTCGCCACGCTCGACCCGACCTTGCGCCGTCTTGATCTGGGCGACCTGGGGCCGATCGTACTGGCCGACACCGTGGGCTTCATTCGTCACCTTCCGCACAAGCTAGTTGAAGCTTTCCGGTCTACGCTCGAAGAGTCGAGCAATTCCGATTTGCTGCTGCACGTGATCGATGCGCACGAACCTGAGCGCATGGCGCAGATCGAGCAGGTGATGGTGGTTTTGGGCGAGATTGGTGCCCAGGACTTGCCGATCCTCGAGGTCTACAACAAAATCGATTTGCTTGAAGGTGTCGAGCCGCAAATTCAGCGCGATGCCGACGGCAAGCCGCAACGAGTCTGGTTGTCGGCGCGTGACAGTCAAGGGTTGGAGCTGCTTGAGCAAGCCATCGCCGAGCTGTTGGGCAATGATTTGTTCGTTGGGACCTTGCGCTTGGAGCAGCGTTTTGCTCGACTGCGTGCACAGTTCTTCGAACTGGGTGTTGTGCAAAAAGAAGAGCATGACGATGAGGGGGCCAGTCTGTTGGACGTGCGCCTGCCGCGATCCGAGCTAAACCGCTTGGTCAGCCGCGAAGGGATGCAGCCGCTGGAATTCATCGAAGAACACACTTTGCAATAAAAGCCTCGCAAAGCGGCTGTGCCGCTGTGATAGGCATTCTGTAGCATTGGTTGGCGCGCCGTGGGCGCGTCTTTGCTTTATCAGATGGAGAGCGCTATGGCTTGGAATGAGCCGGGTGGCAACTCGAACAATCAAGATCCTTGGGGTGGCAAACGCCCAAATAATGGCGGCCGCAAGGGACCACCAGATCTCGACGAGGCCTTCCGCAAGCTGCAGGAAAGCCTGAATGGGTTGTTCGGTAGTGGAAAAAAACGTGGTGGCAGCGACGGCGGATCGAATGGCAAGGGCGCTGGTTTTGGCCTGCTCGGCATCGGTCTGGTCGTGTTGGCTGCTGCCTGGCTGTACAGCGCGGTCTATGTGGTCGATGAACAGGAGCAAGCCGTAGTGCTGCGCCTGGGCAAGTACCATGACACCGTAGGGCCGGGTCTGAACATCTACTTCCCTCCGTTCGAAAAAAAGTACCTGGAGAACGTAACGCGTGAGCGTGCGTACACCAAGCAGGGCCAGATGCTCACCGAAGACGAAAACATCGTCGAAGTGCCGCTGACCGTGCAGTACAAGATCAGCAACCTGCGCGACTTCGTGTTGAACGTTGATCAACCGGAAGTCAGCCTGCAACAGTCCACCGACAGCGCCTTGCGCCACGTAGTGGGTTCCACTGCGATGGATCAGGTACTGACCGAAGGCCGTGAGCAGATGGCTGTGGACATCAAAGAGCGCCTGCAGCGTTTCCTTGATACCTACAAGACCGGTATCACCGTGACTCAGGTGAACGTACAGAGCGCAGCGGCACCGCGTGAAGTACAGGAAGCCTTTGATGACGTGATCCGTGCCCGTGAAGACGAGCAGCGTGCCCGCAACCAGGCAGAAAGCTACGCCAACGGCGTGGTGCCGGAAGCGCGCGGTCAGGCCCAGCGCATCATCGAGAACGCCAATGGCTATCGCGATGAAGTGATCTCTCGTGCCAAGGGTGATGCCGATCGCTTTACCAAGCTGGTGGCAGAGTATCGCAAGAACCCTGAAGTGACCCGTGATCGTCTGTACCTGGACACCATGCAGGAAGTCTTCAGCAACACCAGCAAAGTACTCGTGACCGGTAACAAAAACGGCCAGAGCAACCTGCTGTACTTGCCGCTGGATAAAATGATCGAAGGCCGAAATGGCAGCACCCCGGCAACGGGTACCGCAGCCGCGGCGGGCACTAACGAGGCGGGCTCACGTGCCAGCCCGGATCTGCCGACACCACCGCGTACCAGGGAGAGTCGCTGATGAGCAATAAATCGCTGATCGCCCTTATTGTTGCCGTTGTCGTGGCGATCGTTGCCTGGAACAGCTTCTACATCGTTTCGCAAACCGAGCGTGCCGTTATGCTGCGCTTCGGTCGTGTGGTTCAAACCGATGTTCAGCCAGGCCTGCACGTGAAGATTCCTTACGTTAACCAAGTGCGCAAGTTTGATGCGCGCCTGATGACGCTGGATGCTCCGACGCAGCGTTTTCTGACGCTGGAAAAGAAAGCGGTCATGGTTGATGCCTTCGCCAAGTGGCGTGTGAAAGATGCCGAGCGCTTCTACACCGCCACCTCGGGTCTGAAGCAGATTGCTGACGAGCGCTTGTCGCGTCGTCTGGAATCCGGTCTGCGTGACCAGTTCGGCAAGCGCACGCTGCATGAGGTTGTGTCCGGTGAGCGCGATGCGCTGATGGCTGACCTGACAGCGTCGTTGAACAAAATGGCTGAAAAAGAGTTGGGCATCGAAGTTGTCGATGTTCGGGTCAAGGCCATTGACCTGCCGAAAGAAGTGAACCGCAGCGTTTTCGAACGCATGAGCAGTGAGCGCGAGCGTGAAGCCCGTGAGCACCGCGCCAAGGGTAACGAGCTGGCAGAAGGCATTCGTGCTGACGCCGATCGTCAAAGCCGTGTGCTGTTGGCTGAGGCGTATCGCCAGTCTGAAGAAGCCCGCGGTGAAGGTGATGCCCAAGCTGCTGCTATCTACTCCAAGGCTTACAGCCAGGATCAGGAGTTCTACAAGTTCTATCGCAGCCTGCGCGCTTACCGCGAAAGCTTTGCGAACAAGAGCGACGTACTGGTACTGGACCCAAGCAGCGATTTCTTCCGCTACCTGGAAAAATCCAAGCCTGCACAGTAGTAAAAAAGGGTGGGCTCGCTAGCTGTCAAAAGCTCGCGAGCAGGCTCGCTCCTACAGGGGGCGGGGCACCATAAAGTCATTCCGCTGGGCGGGCAAATTGCCTGGCGGGGTGATCCTTTGAGAAAACGTGTGTATGATACGGCAGCCGGGAAATTCCCGGCTTTTTTGCGTCTGCATGTTTGATTGACCGAGCGGCTGTTACAGCGTCGGTAGATTTTTCGAGGAATGTGCTGTGGTAAGCCTGAAGTTTTGGGCTTTTTTGCTGTGCGCGTTCAAGACGCAGCCACGTTCTGCTTTACTCAAGGCTTGCCTGCTGGCTGGCCGCCCGGATCATAGGGGAATGGCGTAATGGCAACGGTAGACCGCTGGCTTCTGCCAGATGGCATCGAAGAAGTACTTCCACCTGAAGCAGCCCGCATTGAAGTGGCGCGCCGACAGGTGTTGGATCTGTTCCAGAGCTGGGGCTATGAGTTCGTCGTCACCCCGCATATCGAATACCTGGAGTCTCTGTTGACAGGGGCTGGCCAGGATCTCGACTTGCGGACCTTCAAGGTTATTGACCCGCAAACGGGTCGCCAGATGGGTTTCCGTGCCGACATCACGCCGCAAGTGGCGCGCATCGATGCGCATACCTTGCGTCGCGAAGGCCCGAGCCGTCTGTGCTACGCCGGCAGTGTGCTGCATGCTCAGCCGCGGGCGTTGTCATCCTCACGCAGCCCGATTCAGTTGGGTGCCGAGTTGTATGGCGATGCGAGCCCGAGCAGCGACGTTGAAGTCATCAGCCTGATGCTGGCGATGCTGCAACTGGCCGATGTCCCGGATGTCCACATGGATCTGGGGCACGTTGGTATTTATCGTGGGCTGGCCCGTGCGGCCAACCTGTCGGTTGAAGTGGAACAACAATTGTTCGACGCCCTGCAGCGCAAGGCGATCGACGAAGTAACGGCCTTGACCGAAGGTTTGCCGGCTGATTTGGCCGACATGCTGCAGGCATTGGTTAATTTGTGTGGTGGCCGCGAAGTGCTGGCTGCTGCGCGCGAGCGACTGGCCAAGGCTCCGGCCCCGGTGCTGGCCGCTCTGGACGATTTGCTGGCGATTGCCGAGCGATTGTCTGTGCGTTTCCCGCAGTTGCCGCTGTACTTTGACCTGGGTGAGTTGCGTGGGTATCACTACCACACAGGTGTAGTGTTTGCGGTCTTTGTACCAGGCGTTGGGGATTCCATCGCTCAGGGCGGTCGTTATGACGATATCGGTGCCGATTTCGGTCGTGCCCGTCCGGCAACCGGCTTCTCGACCGATTTGAAAACCCTGGTGACCCTGGGGCGTGCTGAAGTCGAGTTACCGTCTGGCGGTATCTGGATGCCTGACAGCACAGACGCGGCACTCTGGCAGCAGGTTTGCCAGCTTCGCAGTGAAGGTCAGCGTGTGGTTCAGGCGTTGCCTGGGCAGCTACAGGCCGCTGCCCGTGAAGCGGACTGCGACCGCCAATTGATTCTGCAGAACGGCTTGTGGCAAGTAATGCCGCTGGCTTCTTGAGTTTTCCTGCCGGCGGCTGCCGGCACCAAGTTTGCGCGAATGAGGACAAGTGTTATGGGTAAGAATGTCGTAGTCCTGGGCACCCAATGGGGTGATGAGGGCAAAGGCAAGATCGTTGATCTGCTGACCGAACATGCTGCCGCCGTAGTGCGCTACCAAGGTGGCCACAACGCTGGCCACACCCTGGTCATCGATGGCGAAAAAACCGTCTTGCACCTGATCCCGTCGGGCGTGCTGCGCGAAGGCGTGCAGTGCCTGATCGGCAACGGCGTGGTGGTTGCACCTGACGCCCTGCTGCGCGAGATCATCAAGCTGGAAGAGAAAGGCGTACCGGTGCGCGAGCGCCTGCGTATCAGCCCGTCCTGCCCGCTGATCCTGTCCTTCCACGTTGCGCTGGACCAGGCCCGTGAAAAGGCCCGTGGCGAGCTGAAGATCGGTACTACCGGTCGCGGCATCGGCCCGGCTTACGAAGACAAGGTTGCACGTCGTGGCCTGCGCGTTGGCGATCTGCTGAACATGCCGCGCTTTGAAGCCAAACTGCGTGAATTGGTGGAATACCACAACTTCATGCTGGTCGGTTTCTACAAAGAGCCAGCCATCGACTTCGACAAGACCCTGGCCGAGTGCAAGGAATACGCTGAGCTGCTCAAGCCGCTGATGCTGGACGTGACGGCTGAGCTGCACGGTCTGCGTCGTGCTGGCAAAGACATCATGTTCGAAGGTGCTCAAGGCTCGTTGCTCGACATCGACCACGGCACCTACCCGTACGTGACCAGCTCCAACACCACTGCTGGCGGTGTTGCAACGGGTTCGGGTGTTGGCCCGATGTTCCTGGACTACATCCTGGGCATCACCAAGGCTTACACCACTCGCGTAGGTTCGGGTCCATTCCCGACTGAACTGTTCGACGAAGTCGGTGCGCACCTGGCCAAACAAGGTCACGAGTTCGGTGCTACCACCGGCCGTGCCCGTCGTTGCGGCTGGTTCGACGCCGTTATCCTGCGTCGCGCTATCGATGTGAACAGCATCTCGGGCATCTGCCTGACCAAGCTGGACGTACTCGACGGTCTGGAAACCATCAACATCTGCGTCGGCTACAAAGATGCAAGCGGTGCTGTGCTGGTTGACGCACCGACTGATGCTGACAGCTACGAAGGCCTGCAACCTGTGTACGAAACAGTACCGGGCTGGACCGAATCGACCGTGGGTGCCAAAACCCTGGAAGAGCTGCCAGCTAACGCACGTGCTTACATCAAGCGCGTAGAAGTACTGATCGGCGCACCGATCGACATCATCTCGACAGGTCCGGACCGCAACGAAACCATCGTTCTGCGTCACCCGTTCGCTTAAGTCGTTTCGATGTAAAACAAAAGGCCCTTCGGGGCTAATGCCAGTCAGTTAAGCGAAAAAGGTCTCTGTAGGAGCGAGCTTGCTCGCGATGGTCGCTAACGATAACGCATGTGTTGTTGGATAAACGCAGCGTTTTTGAAACCATCGCGAGCAAGCTCGCTCCTACAGGTTCAGATCATATTGTCCTTAACTGATCGGCATTAGCCCTGCGGGGCCTTTTATTATTTGTGCCGGTCTCACGGCACGACCCTTGCTGTGAAAACTGCCCATAAGGGTGCCATCAATATAATGGCACCGATGTGGAGGGGTTTTCTGTGTCTGCCGTTCTCTCACTGTTACAAAGCCGGTTGTTGCGGCCTGTTTTCGTTACCCTTGGTATCGCCCTGTTGGTGCAAGTGTTGGTCGCCGTTGCACTGACACGGAGCACGGTCACTGCGTTAGAGGCTGATTTACAGGCTGGTCTTGGGGCGGACAGCCAGCAACTTGGCGCTGAGTTGGCGCAGGCTGGGCGCGAGGTCAAAAGTAGCCTTGAAGGGCTGTCTGCCAGCACTCGCCAGCGTCTGACGGCGGGTCTGGCGCCGCGCTTGAAAGAAGAGCAGTTACAACTGCGGGCTGCGCTGGAAAAGAACCTGATGGATTCGGCCAATGACATGGCGCAATTACTGGCAGCCGTGGCGCCGCGTGCCATGTGGGACAGCGATGTGCCTGCGTTGTCTGAATTCGCTCGTCGCGCTCAGCGTAATCCCAATGTGTTGTTCGTGGTGTATGACGACGCTGCGGGGCAGCACCTGACACGTTATCTCAATCGCGAAAATCCGATCAACAAGGCCCTGTTGGCAAAGGGCCAGGGAGAGCGTGCGCTGGATAAAGTTCTGGATGCTGCGCGGCATGATCCTGCGGTGTATTACCTCGAAGCCTCGATCAGCCCCAATGGGATTGAAATTGGCAAAGTACTGATGGGGGTTTCCACGGCTTCGGTTGAGCAGGATCTGATTGCCCTTGATCAGCGGTTCACGGCATTGATTGCGAGCAGTGATCAGTTGGTCGGTGAAAGTCTGCAAGGTGCCGCAAGCGACAGCTCGAAGGCGTTGGGCGCGCGTCTGGAGTCGGCCCAGGCCGCTGCGGTGCAGATGCAAACCAACACTGGCGCGATTGTTCGCGATGCGGCGGACACGTTGCGCTGGCGCATTGGTTTGGGGTTGGCGGTTGTTGGCTTGGGTGTTTTGCTGTTGCTGGCGGTGGTGCTGGGGCGGCGCGTGGTCAATAAGCTACTGCTGTTGATCGCGGCGTTGGATGACCTGGCAGCAGGCGAGGGTGATTTGACCAAGCGGGTGGGGCTCCACAGCCAGGATGAAATTGGTGATATGGCGGCGGCGGTCAACCGCTTTGTGGATAAGTTGCAGCCCATCGTGCGTGAAGCGGGCGATGTGGCGCAGCGTACCGGTGTCGAGATTGGCGTCATGACCTTGCGCAATGCCGGGGCTGATGCCGCCGCGCAGTTGCAGCGCGACGAAGTTGCTCACAGCCTGGCGGCACTGTCGACGATGGCAGACGCCGCGCAATCTGAAAGCCAGGCGATGCAGGCTGCGCTAAAGCAGGTGATGGACATTCGTCAGGCAACCGATGAAAACACCCGGACCTCGACCCAAGTGGGCGATTTGATCGAGGCATTGGCGGGGCAGGTGGGAGAGGGGGCCAAGGTGATTGAGCGATTGGCGCAGCAAAGCGAGCAGATTGAAGTGGTGCTGACCGTAATCCACGGCATCGCCGAGCAGACCAATCTGTTGGCTTTGAACGCGGCTATTGAAGCTGCGCGTGCGGGTGAGACTGGTCGCGGCTTTGCTGTGGTGGCCGATGAAGTGCGGGCGTTGGCGAGCAAGACCCAAAGCTCCACCGGGGACATTCAGGCGCATATCGTGGGATTGCAGCAGGGGGCGAAAGAAGCTGTTGCGGCAATCGGCTTGGCGGGCCGTCAGGCGAATGAGGGCTTGGCCGTGCTGCGGGGCAGCGTGCAATTGCAAAAAACCGTACAGGCATCGGTCGAGCAGGTGCATGCGGCGATTGGTGATGCCACTAAAGCAGCGGAGCATCAGGCTCAGGGGGCATTTGCCGTTCGCGGGCGGGTTGAAGTGATCCATGCCCAGGCCGAACGTGCAGCACAGGCCGTGACCCAGACCACCGCCAGCGGCAAGGTGCTGGATGGTCTGGCGGCGCAGCTTAAAGCAAGCTTGGGGCAGTTTCGGGCTTAATGCTTCCATTATCTGTAGGAGCGAGCTTGCTCGCGATGGCAGCACTGCGGTTAACAGGCGCACCGCGTTGTTTGCATCGCGAGCAGGCTCGCTCCCACTGGGTTTTGTGTTGAGCTTGCGGTCAGCGGCTCAAATACATCTTGGTAGTCAGCAAATACACCGGCAACCCCGACACCAGGATCAACAGTGCGGCATACGGTGCCGCCGCCGCGAACTCGATGTTTGAGGTGTGCGACCACACTTGGGTTGCCAAGGTGTTCAGCCCGGTCGGGCTCAGCAGCAAGGTCGCAGTCAGCTCTTTCATCGCATCCAGAAACACCAGCGCAAACGCCGCGCCCAGCGCCGGGAAGATGATCGGCAGCGTCACTCGGCAAAATGCCGAAAACGACGAGGCGCCCAATGTCCGTGCCGCTTCTTCAAGTTGCGGTGCGGCCTTGTTCAGTGCGGTGCGAATCGGTGCCTGCGCCAGCGGCAAAAACAGCAACGCATAAGCGATCAGCAGCAGCGCCGAGGTCTGGTACAGAGCCGGTACGTAGTGCAGCGAGAAGTACACCAGCGCCAACGCAATCACCAGTCCTGGCAATGCATGCAGCAGGTACGGCAGGCGCTCGGCCCAGATCGCCAGTTGGCCTTTGTAGCGCACCACCAGCAGGCCCACCGGCACCGCTAGTACCAGACACAGCGCCGCACCGCCCAATGCCAGCGATAACGACGAGAACAGCGCTTCGCCAATCTGCGCCATTGGGAACGCTGCCGAGCTGCCCTTGACCAGCCAGTACACCAACATGCCCAGCGGAATCCCGCTGCCAATAATTGCCAGCGCCAAGCAATATAACTGGCCCAGAAACGACCATTTGCCCAGTCGTACTTGCTCAGCGCGCCGCGCCGCGCCCTGGCCGATGCGAATGTGTCGGCCTTTGCCGCGTACTTTCAGCTCCAGCCACAGCAGGCTCAGGCACATCACCAGCAGCACGGCCGAGAGCATCGCCGCGTTGGCGTTACTGAACTCCAGCTCGAACTGTTGATAAATCGCGGTGGTGAAGGTTTGCAGGCCGATGATCGACAGTGCACCGAACTCCACCAGCATGTGCAGCGCAATCAGCAGCGAACCGGCCAGCAGCGATGGCCAGAGCAGCGGCAGGGTGATGTTGAAAAATACCCCCCAGCGGTTCTGGCCCAGAGTACGGGCCGATTCTTCAAGGGCTGGGTCGAGGTTGCGCAAGGTGGCTGCGACTGGCAGAAAAATCAGTGGGTACTTGGACAGGCTCATCACCAGAATCGCCCCGCCCAAACCCTCAAAGCTTGAGCTGAGCGAGACCCAGGTAAAGCTGCTGACAAACGCCGGCACGGCAAATGGCAGGCACAGGATCACGCCCCACAGACGCCGCCCTGGCAAGTTGCTGCGCTCCAGTAGCCAGGCCAGCGAGAGGCCGACCAACGCGCAGGTCACGGTGACACCGACCATCAGCAGCAGCGTGTTGCGCATTAGCCCAAACACGTAAGGCCGCCATAACAGGCTTGCCGCTTGTGCCCATCCGGCTTGCCAGGCTTTGGTGCCGACATACAACAGGGGCAACAGGCTAAGCCCGACCAGCAGCAGGACGGGCAGCAGCAACCAGATCGAAGGCCTTTTGCGTTTCAGGGTGAAGCGGGCAGGTTGGGCGGCGTGCAGCATTAGAGCAAGCCAACGTCGCGTTCGAGGTCCAGCGCTTCTTCGGCATTGCCCAGATCAGCAGGTGTCACCTTGGGTGCTTGCAGCTCTTCAAACGGCTTGAGGCCGCGATCCGAGACCATGCCTTTGCGCATCGGGTATTCGGCGGTGGTGTTGGTAATCACCCGCTGACCTTCTTCGCTGGCCATGTACGCCAGCAGTTGCTGGGCTTCCTTGGGGTGCTTGCTGGCTTTGACGACGCCTGCACTGGACACGGTAATCAGGCCACCGGCATCGCCATCGGTGAAGTAGTGCAGTTTGGAGTCCAGCTCGCCTTTTTCTTTCTTCAGGGCAAACCAGTAGTAGTTGTTCACCAGTACGGTGGCCACTTCGCCGTTTTCAACGGCTTTGAGCGCCACCATGTTGTTGGTGTAGGTTTTACCGAAGGCGCGCAGTCCGGTGAGCCATTCCTCAGCGGCTTCGCGGCCATGCATTTGGATGATGGCTACGGCTTGTTCCTGGAACGCGCCGCTGGTGGGAACGAAGCCGACCTTGCCATTCCATTCGGGGCCGGCGAAATCCAGCACCGACTTGGGCAGCTCTTCTTCTTTGATCAGTTTCGGGTTGAATGCGACGACACGGGTACGCGCTGTAACGCCGATCCAAGTGCTGTCGGCGGCCACATATTCCTTGGGAAGGTCCTGCAAGGTGCTGGCGTCGACCTTGGCCAGAAAGCCATCCCGGCCCAGTTTGTTCAGGGGCGGAGACTCTTCGGCATAGAACACGTCTGCAGGCGAGCGATCGCCTTCTTCGACGATCTGGCTGGCCAGCTGGTTGCTGCTGCCCTTGCGCACGTTGACGTGAATGCCGGTCTTGGCCTCAAAGGCTGCGGCGAGGTTGTCGCCGACTTCCTTGTGCTGGCCGTTGTACAGGGTCAGGGACACTTTATCGGTGGCGTAGGCGGTAGGTGCGGTCAGAGCCAGACCAAGAGCGGCGATGGACAGGCCGCGCAGTAGGAATGTCACAAGCTGGGTATTTCGGAGCATCATTCGCTGGGTTCCTCGCTTGGGTACTACAAAACTTGTAACAATAATAAACGATATTGTTTCTCAAGTGCACTTGACGGCGAGGTCGATGGTCGTAGCTGAAGGTATGGAGGGAGCGGTTGTCTGTCCCTGAAACGCAAAAACCCGCTTTCGCGGGTTTTTGTGAGACTTCAAAGGTTTTCAGTGAAAATACTTGAAGTTTGAATTGGTGCCCAGAAGAAGACTCGAACTTCCACGACCTTGCGGTCACCAGCACCT
>JAZKIA010000050.1:0-4316 GCA_040385125.1 Pseudomonadota bacterium
GCTTTTGGCTTAATGAGGCCGCGCCGCAGAGAAGGCGACAGGATCGCGTACTAATTCGATAAGGAGTGCGTCGGCGACGGCTTGCAGGGGGCAGTGGAGAAACCAGTGCGGGCCGAATGTACCACTTGAGTTTCACAGCGTCTAGTCCTTGAGCCATGAAAAAGCCCCGCATTTTGTGGCAATGCTGTTGCGCGCTGACTAGGCCCGGAGTGTCGTCGCTCATGTGGCCGCATCCTTTGCGAGTCAATCATGATCGTATCCGGATATAAAAACATATTGACTAACCAGAAATAACAAAGCCCGGCATCGGTCTTGATTTAGGCTAAATTTGGACTACACTGCGCGCAACGGTCACATTCCGTGCCGTCAAACCAAGAGGAACTGTGGGGTTTTCTGTTCGGGTAACCGCCTGGAAAACGCTCATGCCCGTGTTACTGCCCGTACCAGGATGGAGGGTTTCACTCATGCGAGTTGAAACAGTCAGCTTTTTAAAACGATACGCATCCGACCTGCCTCTAGAAGAGCCAATGGTCGTCACGCAAAACGGTGTACCTGCATACGTTGTGGAGTCTTACGCAGAGCGTAAACGTCGCGACGAAGCAATTGCCCTTGTGAAATTACTCGCCATCAGCTCCCGCGAGTATGTTCAGGGTAAACATTGTTCCACTGACGAACTGAAAGCCCGTCTGAGCAGGAGGTTTGCCCACAAAT
Source organism: Pseudomonadota bacterium (assembly GCA_040385125.1). Taxonomy (GTDB): domain Bacteria; phylum Pseudomonadota; class Gammaproteobacteria; order Pseudomonadales; family Pseudomonadaceae; genus Aquipseudomonas. The sequence goes on from JAZKIA010000050.1 coordinate 712, forward strand.
AACAAGGCCGGAACAGTAAATGTCACCACTAACAATCCGCTACACCGAGGCCGCTCAACAGAGTATCGAAGACCAGATTGAACATCTGGCAGCCTATAACGGCCTCGCATCTGCCTTCCAGCGGATTGACGCTGTAATTGACGACCTTGAGATAAAGCTCAAAGACATTCCGAAAGGCTATCCGGTTAGCCCCCAGGCGAGCGAACTGGGCGTCCTGTATTACCGTGAGCTCAACACAAACGGGTACCGGGTCTTCTACGAAATCGTAGAGGCCGATCAAGCTATTGTTGTGAATCTGGTATTGAGGGGCATACAGAGTGTCGAGGAAGCATTGATCCGCTACTGTCTGCTCCAACCCTTGCAATCTTAGTAGCCGTTGTTAGTGACCCTTTCACTGAAGTGAACGGCATGCATCACCCAACGACCCTCTGACCCAGCTAAAATCTTGATAAAAAAAGCCCCGCATTTAGCGGGGCTTTTATCGACACTTAGATATTAGCGTCGAGGAATGCAGCCAACTGCGACTTCGACAGCGCACCGACCTTGGTGGCTTCGACGTTGCCGTTTTTGAACAGCATCAACGTAGGGATACCACGTACGCCGTGCTTGGCCGGGGTTTCCTGGTTTTCGTCAATGTTCAGCTTGGCAACAGTCAGCTTGCCTTTGTAAGTCTCGGCGATCTCGTCCAGAACTGGCGCGATCATTTTGCATGGGCCACACCATTCAGCCCAGTAATCGACCAATACAGCGCCTTCAGCCTTGAGAACATCGGCCTCAAAGCTAGCGTCGGTGACGTGTTTAATTAGATCGCTGCTCATGGAAGTCTCCGTGGTTGTAAGCAAAAACGTAGCACATCATAGCTGTCATCACCGCGTTCAGGAAGGTGAGGCTTGATTGACTCTCTCTATAGTGGCGCATGAGTACGGGTATTGATGGCATCTGGTTCAATCCCACAACAATCTGAGCCCTGACCTACAACCTCGGCCGTCCACAAAAAATGCACTTTATCTTGAAGTAGCTACCGTCATAGCTTTCGTGCTTCATATCAATGCATCTGACATCACGCGTTGGCGCGAGCGTTTGATCGTGGCACGATGGCGAAGTTATCGACCGAGACCCCTCAACCATGCCCCAGTCCCAAGCCAAGAATCCATCCCTGATCGCCGCCATTGATCTGGGTTCTAACAGCTTTCACATGGTGGTGGCCAAGGCCCAGAACGGCGAAATCCGTATCCTCGAAAGGCTTGGCGATAAAGTGCAGCTAGCTGCCGGCATCGACGAAGACCGTAGACTCAGCGAAGAGTCCATGCAGCGCGGCCTCGACTGCCTGAAGCGCTTCGCCCAACTGATCAACGGCATGCCTTTGGGCGCCGTGCGGATCGTGGGCACCAACGCCTTGCGTGAAGCACGCAACCGCAATGAATTTATCGTGCGAGCCGAAGAAATTCTGGGTCACACTGTTGAAGTCATTTCGGGCCGTGAAGAGGCGCGCCTCATCTACCTGGGCGTGTCCCACACCCTCGCTGACACACCGGGCAAGCGCCTGGTGGCCGACATCGGCGGCGGCAGTACCGAATTTATCATCGGCCAGCGTTTTGAACCGCTGCTGCGCGAAAGCCTGCAAATGGGCTGCGTCAGTTTTACTCAGCGTTATTTCCGCGACGGCAAGATCACCCCGGCCCGTTACGCTCAGGCCTACACCGCTGCACGCCTCGAAATCATGAGCATTGAGCACGCCCTGCACCGTTTGAGCTGGGATGAAGCCATCGGTTCGTCCGGCACCATTCGCGCCATTGGTCTGGCGCTCAAGGCTGGCGGGCACGGCAACGGTGAGGTCAACGCCGAAGGTCTGGCCTGGCTCAAGCGCAAGCTGTTCAAGCTGGGTGAAGTCGACAAGATCGACTTTGAAGGCATCAAGCCTGACCGCCGCACTATTTTCCCGGCAGGCCTGGCAATTCTTGAGGCCATCTTCGATGCCCTTGAGTTGCAACGCATGGATCACTGCGACGGTGCGCTACGTGAAGGCGTGCTGTACGACCTGTTGGGTCGTCATCATCATGAAGACGTCCGTGAGCGCACCCTCAGCTCGCTGATGGACCGCTACCACGTAGACCGCGAGCAAGCTGCCCGGGTTGAACGCAAAGCGCTGCGCGCCTTTGATCAAGTGGCCAAGTCGTGGGAGCTCAAGGACGGCATCTGGCGTGAACTGCTGGGCTGGGCAGCCAAGGTGCATGAAGTCGGGTTGGATATCGCCCACTACCATTACCACAAGCACGGTGCCTACCTGATAGAGCACTCCGACCTTGCCGGTTTCTCACGCGAAGACCAGCAAATGCTCGCACTGCTGGTGCGCGGTCATCGGCGTAATATTCCAAAAGACAAATTTGCCGAGTTCGGCAGTGACGGCATCAAGCTGATTCGCCTGTGCGTGTTGCTGCGCTTTGCGATCCTGTTCTACCACATCCGAGGCAACCAGGAAGCGTCTCAAGTGAAGCTGCGCGCCGAGGGCGACCACCTTGAAGTGATCTTCCCTGAAGGCTGGCTGGAGCAAAACCCGCTGACTCAAGCCGACTTCGAGCAAGAAGCCCAATGGCTGACCCGGGTCGGGATTGTACTGACGGTGTCTTAACCTCAGACACCTGATCACCTGTAGGAGCGAGCTTGCTCGCGATTGGATCGACGCAACACCGCGTCGCCTGAATCGCGAGCAAGCCCGCTCCCACAAGGGTTACTGAGTTACACCGACGGGCCGGTACTGACCGTCAATACCGGCAGGCTCAAGCGATCAAGCAAGGTAGCCTGGGCGCTGCGCGGGTTTTGGTTGCCCGTCGGCGTGTTGCGCACGTAACGGCCGTCTGACTGCAGGCTCCAGCTGTGGGTGTTGTCCGTCAGGTAGCATTCCAGCTCCTTCTTGACCCGCAGAATCAGCTTTTTACCCTCGATCGGGAAGCACGTCTCGACACGTTTATCGAGGTTGCGCTCCATCCAGTCCGCACTCGACAGGAACATCTGTTCTTCACCGCCATTGAGGAAGTAGAACACCCGCGTGTGCTCCAGGAAGCGGCCGATGATTGAGCGCACATGAATATTGTGCGACACCCCGGGAATCCCCGGACGCAAGCAGCACATGCCGCGCACCACCAGATCAATACGCACGCCAGACTGGCTGGCCTTGTACAACGCGCGGATGATTTTCGGATCGGTCAGCGAGTTGAACTTGGCAATGATGTGCGCCGGTTTACCCTCTAACGCAAACTGGGTTTCGCGGGCAATCATGTCGAGCATGCCCTTCTTCAGGGTAAACGGCGCATGCAGCAGCTTTTTCATGCGTAGCGTCTTGCCCATGCCGATCAACTGGCTGAACAGTCTGCCCACGTCCTCGCACAGTGCATCATCAGACGTCAGCAGGCTGTAATCGGTGTAAAGCTTGGCATTACCCGCGTGGTAGTTACCGGTGCCCAAGTGCGCGTAACGCACAATCTCACCCGCCTCACGGCGCAGAATCAGCATCATCTTGGCGTGAGTCTTGAAGCCCACCACACCGTAAATGACCACCGCACCGGCCGCTTGCAGACGGCTGGCCAGTTGCAGGTTGGACTCTTCGT
>JAZKIA010000051.1:0-58731 GCA_040385125.1 Pseudomonadota bacterium
TTACATCCTCCTGAAAATAGGTCAGAAGGTGTAAACCTTATTCAGGACGGGACAACGTACCAAAAAAAGCCGTAGATCCAGCCGGTTTCCTTGTTGCGAATCCGCCGATGCAAACCGGCGCGAGCATTGCGAAACGTGTGCAGACCTTCATGGGGTGGGTCGCCGGGCTCCTGCAACTCCAGCGGGTCTTGAATGGCTTTAAGGTCGTTAAGTTCGTACTCCATATACCCACGAACCGCCTCCCAATGCGCAATCGCCAACTGCAAGCCCCCGCACTGAAACTCCAGGCGGACCAGCTCGCCCTCATGCTCAAACCCCATGCCCATCCCGTATTGGCGCGTCACCCCGTATTGCGTGGCACTTTGCGATTGAACCACCCAGGCGGACAGCGCCTCCCAGGGTACGAACAGCGGTTCGGTCGCACCCTCAGGCATGAAACACACTTCACGGCGCTGGCGGTTGAAACGGGTGGGGATTACTTGGGTGAAGAGGTTGTGACAGTGGAGCCAGACGCCAAATAAAATGGCTGATCCAGCTAGCCACGTTTTTATTGCAAGCCCCCATGCAACTGAAAACAAACCTGATATTAATGCCCATACTTCATCGGTACCACTCCCCAACAGTGCAAGGATAAAACCGCCAATCAATGGAAATCCGAAGGCTATTAAACATGCGCAACTAAATGGGCCACCTAAATTTACCTGATAAGAGAAAACGTTAGGTTGTCCGCCCCCAAAATCCAAAAAAATATCGTTGTGATCGCTGATATAAGGACAATAGGGTTGCGCCCCGGTAGGCAAAGGCAAAGGCGCCAGATAAGTCTGGCGGCCGGTAGCAAAGTATTCGATATCACCCGCCTGTTTCGGTTTGTCAGAAACCGGCTGCAGAGGTTTTATATCGCTCTTTTTAGACATGTCCACTCACCCTCGCCGCAACGTGTCGAGTTCGCTGCGGTACGCCTCAGCAAATACCTCCGTGATTGGCTGATGCGCAGAGCGTTCTCGCAGCGCTTTGACCTTGGCGCTCAAGCGCTGCAACTCACTGCTGGGTTTGACCCATTGCTCGGGCGGCAAGGGTGCTGACCACTCGCGCATCGCCGTTGGCAGTTGCTTGCGGCCGACTTTGGCGATGCGTTTTATCTCCCACTCGACCAAGTGATTGGGCAGCGTCCACAAAGTCATCACGTGGTAGACGTACCAAAAAAAGCCGTAGATCCAGCCGGTTTCCTTGTTGCGGATTCGCCGATGCAAACCGGCGCGAGCATTGCGAAACGTGTGCAGACCTTCATGGGGTGGGTCGCCGGGCTCCTGCAACTCCAGCGGGTCTTGAATGGCTTTAAGGTCGTTAAGTTCGTACTCCATATACCCACGAACCGCCTCCCAATGCGCAATCGCCAACTGCAAGCCCCCGCACTGAAACTCCAGGCGGACCAGCTCGCCTTCATGCTCAAAACCCATGCCCATCCCGTATTGGCGCGTCACCCCGTATTGCGTGGCACTTTGGGATTGAACCACCCAGGCGGACAGCGCTTCCCAAGGTACGAAAAGCGGTTCGGTCGCACCCTCAGGCATGAAACACACTTCACGACGCTGGCGGTTGAATCGGGTGGGGATTACTTGGGTGAAGAGGTTGTGACAGTGGAACCAAACGCCAAATAGAATGGCTGATCCAAATACCCACCCAAAAAGAGAGGTTTTCCAAGCGACTAAGAAAGAGTCTTCTATTGCGTGCATCACTTCATCCAGACTACTGCCTAGAAGCGCAAAGCTTAGACCGATGAACAATGGAATACCAAAAGCAGCTAAACAGGCGCAACTAAATGAAAGTCCTAAATTAACCTGACAGGAAAAAACATTAGGTTGTCCTCCCCCAAAGTCCAAAAAAATATCATTGTAATCGCTGATATAAGGACAGTAGGGTTGCGCCCCGGTAGGCAATGGCAAAGGCGCCAAATAAGTCTGACGCCCGGCGGCAAAGTATTCGATATCACCGGCCTGTTTTTGTTTTTCAGTCACTTGTTCTAGAGGCTTGCTCATATCAAGTTCACCTCCAGCGCCAGCACATCCACATTCAGCAACTCTATCTTCGGCCCGGACTCGTCATGGCCAGCCGAAGGAAAGCGCCCGGTCTCCAGCGGATTAAAACGAATATGAAAGGTTTGCTGCTGCCAGTGGACCCTGTCAACCCGCTTCTCGAGCACAAGCTCAATCAATAGTTCTTCGGACACTTTACCGTGAGTTGACTCAGGGTTACGCGGATACTCAAGTTTCAGCGTCAGGGGGTCACCCATGTTTTTGGATTCCGGCCGGCTCTTGACCCGTGTTAACCGGGCTTGCACCTGTTCGCTCACTTGCTCGAGATGAACCGAGGGGAAGCCCCGCTGATTGCTCAACGCCTTGGTAATGCGCTGTGCACCTATCTGCAAGCCGTGACTGACATTTCCCTCGAGGTTTTCTTGAAAATCCGATGCATTCAGGCCTGGCAAGACGATGCAGATTTCGCCCTCCCGCGTGTTGGGTAGCACGCTTTGCCAGAACGACTGATTTTCCGGCCCTTTGATCTGCACAAAGGGCGCCCTCAACAGTACATCGAGGTAACGATGAAACTTCTCCAGACTCGTACCAACACGCTTGGTGACATCCCTGCCCCACGGGGTGCATTCCAGCCACTTGTCGTGGGCACTGAGGTTGTAACGGTTGTACAGCCAAGTACCGGCCAACTCCAACAACGTAAACAGAGCGCCCACTAGGCTGGAGCGTAAAAAAACGCTTCCTAGACGAACGCCCGATGCTGCCCATGCAGTATCGCGGGCAGCGCCTTTCGCAGCCTTCAATACTTGATAACCGGCGTAACCCGTGTGCCCCAAACCATAAGCATTACTCAATACCAAACCACCAGAACCAACCATGGTCATCATGGCGCCATGTTGAGCGCCGCGATTACCACTTCGTACTGCCTGTACCCAATTACTGTATGAATTAGTCAAACTAATCGTCGCAGCCCCAAATCCGAGCAGATACGTAAAAACCCCCAACCCAATATGCAACTTACCCAAAGTAACGTGCAGCTTATTCACGCTACCGAATTTCAACTCATCAACCAGTTTTGCTGCTTGAGCACTTAGCGCTGTATCAAAGCCCCCCTGAGCTGCTGCGAAACCAGCAGCGCCAGTCGCAGCAATAGCGCTCAAAAGGGAGACCAAAACCTGCTCACTAAAAGGTTTGCCTTGTACTTCCCTAATCAACTGCACCAAATTCACCGCCTGCGCCACAAACAGCAACAGTGCCGCCCCATCCCCCAGCACGTTCATCACCGGTGCATTGCCCACACCCTTGCGGAAGTTATCCATCAACCCCGCCACTTGCCGCCTTCCCTCCGGCGGGAAGATAACCGTCAGCCCTGCACGGCCCGGCGTGGAGCCGTACAGCCGCGCATGTTCGTCCGGCAGTTCGGTGATGGGGCTGATGCTCGCTGCCAGCCGTCCTTCCTCCAGATCCAGTTGCCAGCGCAGGTATTTAATATCCGCCAACAGTCCTTGGGACTTGGACGATTTATGGCCGTTCTGGCGGTTAGAGAGGGCACGTTCCTTCTTCAGCCACGCCATGCTTTGGCGCTTTCCCAACACGTCGTTCAGCGTCTCACGCAGGCTGGCCTTTTCTTGCGCCGTGGCGAAATGAAAGGTCACGCCCTCGGTTTTCGCAGCCTGCAAGATCCGCGATTTCAACGCGATGGGCAGCCGACGCAGCAGTTCATCCATGTCGGGGATGGCTTGCCCTTTGAACAGGCCGTCAAAGTCGCCGAGGAGTTTTTCCAGTCCGCGATTGAGTGCAGGGGTCAGGGTATTGCTGGCGGCGTTGGCCACCCGGCGCACGCCGTCGTCCATGTCGTCCAGAGCTGGCAGGCGCCCCTGTTCGAGCCTGCGCAGGCCAGCCAGATAGTCCGGGGCGTTGTTGAGCAGGGTGACGCCTGCTGCGGTGAGGAACGCGTATTGCACCCACAGCCCGGTTTGTTCGCTGAACGGCAAGGTGTAGTACAGCGGACGGCTGAATTGCGGTTCACGTTCGGTAAAGGCGAACAGTTGCTCGCTGGCTTCGTCGCTGCGACAGATGTCCTTGAGGCATGCGTATTCGAGGGTAAAGGCGTGATGAATGTGCGGACTGTGCAGCGGGTCGAAGTACCACGCGGCCTTGTGAAATGCCCCCGAAGTGACCAGCGCCACGCGGTCGGCGGTGATGCAGTCAAGCAGTTGGTTCCAGCGCACCAGCCCAGCCCGATGAGTTGCCAGATCGCGGTCCATGGCTTCGCGGTCGATCAGGTCATTGACCCCGCGCTGGCCCAGTTTGGCGCCGTGCAGAATGTCGTCGATATGCTCGCCGCGCTGCTTGCCAAGCGCGACCAAGGCCTCCAGGTGCGGGTCGACAAAGGTTGCCGGGGCGACTCGGAAATGTTCGCGGGTGTAATAACGCCGGTCGGTGTCTTCCAGTGCATTCAGCGCATCACGGTTCGTACCGAAGCCATGCGGATGTGCCGCCCCGATGGCTTTGTCTTGCGCGGCCTGACGCGCTGCTGCCAACTCAGAAGACATTGGCGTTCCCGCCGTCACCAACCCGCCTTTGTTCAGGTACTCCAGCAAGGCCGCTTCGGTGATCCCGCGATCCGACTCGGGCAGACCTTGCAGGTCGTTAAACATCGCCTTGATCGCCGGGTCATCCGTGGCCTTGGCCAGCGCTGAAATATCCGGCGCATTGAGCTGGCTCAGGGACTCGATGTAGCAGCCCAGCAAATAATCGCGCTCGTTGTCGCCCTCCTGCTCGCCGCCCGCAGCCCAATCACCGATCCAGCCAACCACCTGATCCTGAAAGTTGGCCAGGTCACGCAGTACACCCAAGGTGTCATCCAGCACCAGGTACATCACGTCATGGCGGTAAAGCGGGTCGACGCAACCGGTGAGCCGGTTGATTGACGACTCGGCAAACTGCACAGGTTGTTCCCACAGATAAGGCTGACGTTCGTGCGCGGGCAGTTCAGCGCTCAGTTGCACGGCGCTGTAGGCGGCGTGATCGGCCAGTGAGGCGTCGCTGTCCAGCGATTGCTGCTCCGCCTCCAGCCGTTCGGTCGCCACTTCGGCCAGCCAATGCTCGGCCATGTCGTGGGTCAGCAAGTGCGGGGCGCCGGCTTCGCAGTGGGCCTTGCTCAAGTCCACCGCTTGCATGAAGTGCTCACGCTCGCCGGGGGACTCAAGCACTTGCCGGCATTTTTTCGCCGTCCACTGCACCTCCGAATAAGAGACGTAAAGGGTGCTGGTCTTGAGATAAATCAGAGTCGGCGCTTTGATCGGCTCCAAGCGCTCGTCAGCACCCACGGTAGTGCCTTGCCACAGCATTTCGCTGACCAGCCCCTCGCGCACACGGTACTCGGACAAACTGGCCGTGCTGCCATCAATCACATACAGCCAGCCATCGCGCAGCAAACGAAAGCCCAGCGGCCGGGTGCTGAGGCGGTACGGCATGGCGATTTCGCCAGACGGATCAAGCCCCGGGTTGTCCACCAGCCCGTAGCGCAATGGCACCAGCTGCACGCTGGATTTGGTCAACGGGCACACGCCCAGACCCGCTCTGGCATCGGTACGCGGCAAGCTGACGTTGTTGGGGTTTTTGGGGTAGAACGTCGGGTGCAAGGACTTGCGCATCAGCTGGGCTCCTGCAGGTTGAGCGCCCGGCGGCGGGCAATGTCGGCGGCCTTTTCAATTCGCTGGGTCGGGGTCAGCGCCGAGGGCGTGGTCAGTAGACGTTCAAGGTCGGGGTGATCTTGCAGCGCAAGTTCTCCGAGATAGCCATGAATATTGGCGAACAGCGTGATGTCGAGCTTGCTGTTGAATCCGCGGGTGTAGGACTCCTCCGCCAGCACATGTAAGTGCTCCCAACGCCCGGAGGCCGAAACATGGGCCTGATAGCCGGGAAAGTAATGGGTCATGTGCCGATTGAGGTCCATCACCACATTGCGAAAACTCACCTCATCCAGTGCGTCTGTTTGCTGTACCGACAATTGATAGCGCGTGCCCTGAGGCACTGTCGGCGCAGGCCCAGGACGTTGATGAAGATGCCAGCAGCCCAGCGCACCGTCGGCGATCAGGATCTGCTTGCACGGACCGAACAACGTAGCGTCGCCCGCCTCCACTGCCAGTTTAAGCAGCCCGTGCACAACAGAGGGATCGGCCAGACGCAGAAAAACGTTCTGCTCGTGGGGCATGCGCACCACCGTCAACCAGCGCAGATGGTCTATCAGCGACTGCCAGGGACCGTCACAAAACAACAGATAGCCCCATTCCGCATCGGTATGGGCCAGAAATTGTTGCAGAACGGGATGCTGTGGATTGTCGACTTTCAGAATGCGTGGTGACAACTCTGCCAGAGCCGCCATTGGCGAGCCGACATAGAGCGGCTCATATACCCAGGCGTTGGTCCACTGTTCCAACTGATGTGGCAAGTTGAGCATCGTTACTGCATCAATTAACAATCCGCCACAATTTTGCCAATCAAGTTCAGGGGGAAAGCCGTCAGACAATAAATATTCGGATTTAAACATGAGCGCCACCTGCTAACGACATCGGCTCGCAACAGCGGGCCGATGAAGTGTTATGGGTACTAAGGTTTAACCGGCTACCGGCGTACGCCAGTCGTCAGAGCCAGAAGTACCGCTTATTTCGTGGGTCCATGTGATTTTGCGGTAGGTAAAGTGCACATCTTCCAAGTGAGTGAAGTGCGAGTTCGACGGGTCTTGGCAGTTGTGCATGTAGTCCTTGATATTAACGATGATCGCATCTTCAAGTTTGGTGGTGTAGTAATGCTCTTGCGTACCAGATGCCGAGGTTCGGAACCATTTGATTTCGACCGAGGTAATGCGCTCACCGGAGGTCAGGGCCGCCAGCAGCAATGGCGAGGCCTTGTCAAAGATTTTGGTGATACACACCGGCTTGTGGACACGCTGCCCGGTTGGCTGGCCCGACTGCGGATCACGAGGGATGATGACTTCGTGGTTAAAAGCCTGAACCATCACCTCGTCTTCATGCCCCTCCTGGTAAATGTTACCCACAGAGTCTGCGGTAAAAGCACCTGCGGTGATCAGGCCTTGTTTCTCACCGTTTATCGACATATACGCTGGCGTTGCCATGAAGCTCTCCTTGCACAAATAGTGTGTTTTCCCGCAAGCAAAATTGCCTGAGGCACAACAACTAGAGGTCAAGACTTATGCCAACTTCTACTCAAAGCCTCTAAATCAAGGCCCGTATAAAAAATACCGTAAAAACTGTAAACAAACACTTCAAAAAACAGGGAAAAGTGCGCAACAAGTTGCGCAGCACGCGCAAAAAATTGCGCACTCTCTTGCAAGCCTCTATTTACGTAACCTGCAGACTGTTATCCACAGGCAAATCGATCTTAAACTGCGCAAGTTATTGCGCAGTAAGCGTTTTACCCACCGGGCAATTTCAAGGTTAAAACTGCCCGTTAATCACTCACACCAAGTGCAGCAAAGATTGCACGTCCTCGACCTCATCCACGCCAGGCAATGGGTCGGGAACCCAGATCAAAAACGGGTCTTTGGCCGGTCGATCGTCATAGGGACGCGCACTCCCGTTTTCAGCGGACTCGCCCACGCGTCGAAAACCGTACACCTGCCGCCGCTCAACATGGATGCTCGGTGCTGCCCCTTCACCACTGGCGGGCTCGATATTCATCGCCTTCAGAGTGGCCAGCAGGTCATCAATAATCAGTTGTCGATTGAGGGTGAACGCCGAGGCAAAGCAACGCCAGAAGCGCCAGCCAGCCCGCTCCAGAATGCGCTGGCGGCGCATGTCGCTGTCCCAGCGATCCGGCCCGTGAAAGCGGTCGCCGTCACACTCGATGGCCAAACGGCTGTCGTTGTCACCCTCGACCACCATATCGATGCGATACGCGCCCACGCCAACCTGCGGGATCACCCGATAACCGCGCTGCGTCAGCTCATCGTACATATCGTGCTCAAAGCCCGACTCGCACAATTGGCGCAAATCGCTGACTTCAACCGCATCTTGGGCAAACGGTGTTTCGAAGTGTTCTATCAAGCCACGGCGCAACCCATCGACAGCACTGAGATCGGTAAGCTCGACGCTGCGCACCAGGTACATACGGTCACGCGCCCGAGAGGCCGCCACGTTGAAACGCTGGGCAATCGAGTCGCGGCTGTTGGCAAAGCAATCACCGGGGGACGCGACCATCGACAGGAACATGATGTCTCGCTCCTTGCCCTGGAACGTGCGTGCATCACCACAGCTGATCTGGAACTGAGTGATAACTTCTTCACCCAACGCCTGAGTCAGCATCTGCATGATTTTTTGCGCTTGCTCCGCTCCCAGCAGCGAGACCACGCCAATGCTGCGCCCGGCAATCTGCGGCATGGCGATCAGACGGCGGATTTCCTCGACGATCACATTGGCTTCGCCAAGGTTGAACTTGCCCTTTTTCGCTCCGTCCATCACCAGCAGGTCAACCAGCGGAGGGTCCAGACGTTCAGTCATCATCGGCAGGCGTAACGGCTTGAGTTCGTGGTTATAGAACTCGCGCTTGGAGTATTCAATGATCGGTGCCACACAGCGAAAGTGCTCGCGCAGCATGGTACCGCTCTTGGCGAACACTACTTTAAACAGGTCATACAGCGAACGCTCCGGCGACATCAGAGGTCGGTAGAGCCCCACCTGATTACCCAAAAAGCGCGTCATCATGTTTTGTACGCGCTCTTCTTCCATACCGATGCCATCCGGCGAGACCTGTTTGTCATCGCCCACCACCAGCACTTTTTTCGCTCGCAGCAAGGCCGGTAGCGCGGTCAAATCGGACTGCGATGCTTCATCGATGATCACCAGATCAAACGCGCCGTACTGCGCGGGCAAACTCTCGCAGATGCGGTAATGCGGCATGATCCAGCACGGGATCGCCGAGATCGCCACATCCGCGGCCAGCCGCGCGTCCTGTCGATAGCGACCGGCACGCACGCCGGTGCCCTTGCCAATTTTGCGAATCGCTGTGCGGTACAACTCAAGCGCTGCTCGGACACTCGGCGTGGCGTTTTCCGACAAGCGCAGCCAGGTCCGTTTGACCACGGCATCCTGATACAGCCGCGACAGGCTCAGCTCCAGCTCGCCGCGCACTTTAAACAGACGCTTGAGGTCTTCTCGCCCATCGATGCTTTCGAGGTAATGCGCCAAGCGACTCAGGCGCCACACCTCCAGACAGTTGTCAGCCAGCAGGGTATCCACCGCTTGGGTACTCGGCTCATCGCGCAAACGGGCGGCCCAAATCAAGCCGCCGCTCTGTGCAATAAGATCCGTCACACGCCGTACGGTGTCGAGCGCGCCTGCCAGTGCCAGCACCTGGCGCAACTCGTCCATCAGCTCCGACCACTGCGCCTGGATCTCGCTTGTCTCGACACCGGGCTGACCAAGGCTGAGGTCAAGAAAGCCTTGCAAGCGCTCGCTGACTGCGCCGCCACAGCCGGCCAAGGCTTTGTTGAAAGCCTCTTTGGTCGCCCAGGTGGCCGCCAGACGATGACGCATCAAGTAGTGCTGCAAGATATGTTGCGCGCTGACCAGCCCGGCGTCATCGCGGCCCACGGTGCTCGCCTCGGCCCAGCCCGGCAGTAACTGCTTGAGTTCGGTTTGCGCACGGACTTCCCAGCGATTGGCTCGTGCCATATCGTCGAACAGTTCAATCGCCTGCGCGGCCGCCAGCAGTTGCTCAGCCTCGGTTTCAAAAGTCGGCAGCGGCATCTCGGCAGCCAGTGCATTCCAGCGCAGCAGCAAGGTGCGGCTGTGTTGCTGAAAGCGCACAAAGGCTTGCACGTGCGCCCAGTCCTGATCGTTCTGCGGCTTGCTGCCAAGCACCACAACCTCGTCCAGCAGCTGCCTTTGCGCACCTTTGCCAATCAAGCCGGACAAACCGAACGGGCGGCGGCCCTCGGCCAGGTTATCGATGGCTGCCAGCACTTCAGGCTGTGCCTGCAGCTCGAACGATAAACTCACGGGTCTGGCGACAAAGGCTTTGCGCCCAGTCAGGGTGCTTTCTATCTCAAGCTTGAGGCTGTCGAAAAGCGCCAGCACATCGCTATTGCCGCTGCGCACCAGGTAAGCCTGCATCGCTGACAACCAGGTCTGCTCTGTCGCATTGATCTGCGCACGCAGCGCCTGCCAGTGGCCCAAGTGCTCGACCAATGCCTGCGCTTGCTCAAGGGTCTGAGCACTTGAGTCCACCAGTCGCGGCACCTCGCCCGTGCTTTCCTTGTGCTGCAACTGGCTTTCCTGAGCCAGGTCCTGATGGACTTGAATCAGCGTCTGAGCATCCGGAAAGTCAGCCAGTTGAGGTACGGTCTGTCCCAGGTAAGACAACGAATCCTTGAGCTCAAACCGCGCCTCGCGCAAGGCGATGATGTCTTGCACCGTGAACTGCGCACGGTGCTCATCACCAATGCTCAGGCGGTCGGCAAAATTATTGGTTTGGGCCTGATGAGTAGCCACCAACTGCGCGGCATGGGTCGGGCTGAGACGCTCACCGTCAATTTCCAGGTCTGACAGATTGCGCTCGGCCCAGAGGGTGATCTCCCGATCAACGCTCGAAATCTGACCGTGAAGGGTGTTTATTTCGTCATCAATCTGGCTGATTTCTCGCTTGTACAGCGCACGATCAATGCGCTGAACCTCGGCCGAGATTTTCTGGATCGCGAACTCGAACTGCTTCATCCCATCGGCTTCGCTGCTGAGCAAACTGATTGCCAGCGGGCGAATGTCTTCGGGAAGTTTTTCCTGCAACACGGCCAGCGCCGGGTCTTTCATGGACGTGACCAACACCCGTTTGCCATTGGCCAGGTAATGGCTGATGACGTTGGCGATGGTGTGGGTCTTGCCAGTACCGGGAGGGCCTTGCACCACCACCCCGTCGTGCACTTCCAGCAACTGGATGATCTGCACTTGCTCGTCGTTATACGGCTTGGGGAAGTACAGCTCGTGGGGTTTTTCGGCGAGCGCATCGCTACCTTGCGAGCCGCTAACGTAGGACAGTCCACGAAACGGCGGCAGAACCAAGTCTTCCAGCACCTCAGAAGGTTCAGTCAGGATCGCCTGCAGGGCGGGCGGCAAATCACCGAGCGATTCGATAACGCCTTCAAAACGCCCCAGATCCTCAATAAACATATTGCTGTCGCGGGTACGCGCAAACAGGGTCCAGGTGTCAGTGACACACAAGTGCTCATCAGCCTTGGGCACCGAGCGATCATCCAGCGCAACCGTGGAGGGCAGGAACTGCCCTTGGGCATCCAGCAAAGAAGACGCCGAGCGAATCACCGGGTCATGACTGGAAGCATTGAAGGGGCTAATGCCAGCCTGATCCTTCTTGAAAAAATCTTTGGCCAGTGTCGCCAGCGGGCCTACCCCGGCAATATCTGCCGCCACATAAGCATCCACTTCCAACCGCGGTTCGGCTGAACGCGGGCGTACTTCAATGGCCATGCTGTCCGGGTTAATGGCAATCTCGACCAACTGGCTGATCAGCGGGTAATGGATGACACCGACGACAGGATGTTCCCACGTCGAAACCCCCATTCCCCACACCAGCTCCAACTGCGCATCCCCCAGGTTGCCCTGCATCTGCTGCACCAGCAAAAACAGTTCCGCGTAGAGTTCGATACTTTTGCGTCGCTGCTTCTCCTCCGCCGCCCACAGGCGCCAAGCCGTGTTGGTGTAGGACTTGAACTGGGCTTTGATATCGCCGGCATCCAGACAATCTTCCAGATTCACCCACTCGTCGAGCGGGAGCTCTTCACTGACATTGATGCCGATGGCGGTTAAGCGTGAACACTCAGGCTCGGACAGCACACCGCTGCTTAGCAGCGCCTCGCGCATCACCCGCAGTTTGAGTGCAGGCTCGGTTTGCGGAGTGCCTTTTAGCTCAATCCACAGCGCCAGCAGAGGGCTGAGTGGCGCAGGTGGTTTGGTCTCGTGCAAACGCTCAAGCCGCAGCCATATCTCATCGTCAGCGGCGTCTTGCACATCCAGGCTGACACCCGGCAAAGACCTCAGCTTTTCTTCACTGACGCCAAAGGCATTGTGCTGACTGACCGTTAACGCTGGGCGTTTTTGCATCAGCGCAGTCTGTTTGACGAACTCAATCAGACCGGCGAGACGTGCGCGTACTGTATCCATGTTTAAGCTGAACCACTTCGATAAGAGGGCGCTCATGCATCAAGAACACTTGAGGGCGCCAGGTGAACGCGGAAATTATTACAATTGACGACACGATACAGAGGTTCGGGGAGTATTCAGCTACATCATTCGGTAAAAACTGCCTGCGATGCTGAACCGCAAAAAAAAGGCCCTCCCCGAAACCGGGGAGGGCCTTTTGATTAACGCCGGGGATTAGCCCAGGTTAACGCCAAAGTTCGATGCCAACGGTGCCAGACCGCCTGCAAAGCCTTGGCCGATAGCCTTGAACTTCCACTCTTCGCCATTGCGATACAGCTCGCCGAACACCATCGCGGTTTCAGTCGAAGCGTCTTCGCTCAGGTCAAAGCGTGCCAGCTCTTTGTTATCCGCCTTGTTCAGAACGCGGATGTAAGCGTTCGACACTTGGCCGAAGCTCTGCTTGCGACCTTCAGCGTCGTGAATGGTCACGGCGAAAGCCAGTTTCTTGGCCTCTTGTGCCAGACCTGCCAGGTTCACGCTGACTTGCTCGTCGTCGCCTTCGCCTGCGCCCGAGCGGTTGTCGCCCTGGTGCACAACGTTGCCGTCCGGAGAAGTCTTGTTGTTGTAGAACACAAAGCTGCCGTCGTTCAGCACTTTGCCGCTCTCGCCAACAATAAACACCGAGGCGTCCAGGTCGAACTCCTGGCCGTCAGTCACACGTGGATCCCAACCCAGACCGACAATAACTTCTGTCAGGCCAGGAGCTTCTTTAGTCAGGGAAACGTTGCCGCCTTTACTCAGACTTACTGCCATGTTCATAAACCCTTATATGAAAAGTTGATGGGGGTAGAGATTAAAATTTCAGACCGTAGCTTTCAGCCAACGGCTTCAGACCACCGGCAAAACCTTGACCTACCGCGCGGAATTTCCACTCGGTGCCGTTGCGATACAGCTCGGCAAAAATCATCGCGGTTTCGGTGCTGGCGTCTTCAGCGAGGTCATAACGTGCGACTTCGCTGTTGGTGTCCTGGTTCACAATCCGGATGAACGCACCGCGAACCTGACCGAAGTTTTGCTTGCGCGCTTCGGCTTCGTGAATGGTCACAGTGAAAGCAATACGGTCGATATCCGCAGGGACTTTAGACAGGTCGACCTTGATCGCCTCGTCATCGCCGTCGCCTTCACCGGTACGGTTGTCACCGGTGTGCTCAACCGAGCCATCAACGCTTTTGAGCTGGTTGTAAAAAATGAAGTCGGAGTCAGCGCGTACTTTGCCATCAGCCTTGAGCAAGAATGCACTCGCATCCAGGTCGAAGTCTTGACCATCGGTGGAGCGAGCATCCCAACCCAGGCCCACGAGGACTTTGGTCATCCCCGGCGCTTCTTTGGTCAGGGACAGGTTGCCGCCTTTGGAAAGGGAAAGTGCCATCAGTAGTTCTCCTTAGTCATGTGCGATCAAGCGTTCGTGTCGTTTTTAACGTCGGACTGCTCTTCTTCTTTACCGGGAAACATGATGCTGGCCACGATACCGATGGCCAAGACCACCAACACCACAATCAAACTGGTGTTCGGATCAATTTCGTAACCATGGCCAAACAGGTGATCGGTAGCGTTCAGGGCCAGCTTGCCGGCGATAAAGAACAGCAGGGCGATAACCGATTTTTCCAGGTGAACCAGGTAGCGCTTCAGGGCCTCAAGCACAAAGTACATGGTCCGCAGGCCCAGAATCGCAAACATCATGGCCGAGTACACAATCAACGGTTCACGGCTGACTGCGATCACTGCCGGTACGGAGTCGAAGGCGAACAAAATGTCCGAAACCTCAACCACCACCACACACAAAAACAGCGGTGTCGCGAACAACGTACCTTTTGCAGCCAAGGTCATTCCCTTGTTCTGCGGCTTCGTGATCTCTTTTTCAAGCTCTTTGCGCGAAACAAAGAAATTATGTCCGTGCAGCTTTGGCCAAACCGGGAACAGTTTTTGCGCAAAACGGTAGGCGATGTGCTTGGAGTAATCCTCCTCTTCATCCTCTTCCTTGCTGCGCAGCATCATGACCGCAGTCCAGGCCACGACCACCGCAAACACCACTTCGACCCAAGGGCCAAACGCCAGCAGGCCAGTACCGATAGCCACGAAGATCAGGCGGAAGACGATGGCGCCGATGATGCCCCAGTACAGTACGCGGTGACGCAGCGCATCAGGCACCTTGAACCAGGCAAAGATCGCCATGAAGACGAACAGGTTGTCGACGCTGAGTACTTTTTCCAGCGCGTAACCGGTCACGAACAGGCTGGCCACGCTCGGGCTGTGCGCGTAGTACAGGTAGCCCGCAAACGCGAGCGAGATCAGCACCCAGAACACCGACCAGATGGCGGCGTTGGTCAGCGTGACCGGTTTATCGCTTTTGTGGGTGAACAGGTCAATTGCCAAAGCAAAGACCGCCAGAGCCACAAATACTGCGATGGTAGTTGGCGGAAAGCCAATTGCCGTGTTTTCCATGATGTCCTCAGAGATCAAAATCGCCAGGGTTCAACCCCAGCTCATTGCAGATGGTGCGGCAAGCAGCCCGCTCACTTTCATCAAAACTGCCGTCGGCACTACCGATTGCGCAGCAAACACGCACCAGCAGGCGAGCAGCATCTTCTTTTTTACGTAACTGACCGATCGCCTTCAGGGCTTCTGCGCGACCGATCTGTTGATCAAACTCAAACTTGCCACAGATGTCGTTGAAGGATTTGATCACGTCTTTAACGTCAAACGCCTTCAGCTCATTGGAGTTTTGGATAAAACCAATCATCTTCTGCTTTTCGCTGCTGCTGATGTCGCCATCAGCCGCTGCCACCAGGGCGCACCCGGAAACCACGGCATCCATGAATTCACGGTTCTTGAACTTGCTGACTTCCGCCGAGAGCTTGTCACGGGCGGCCGTTGCGTTGGTTTTGAGCCATTCGAGCATGGGTGTCACCTTGTCAGAAATTGAGGGAACGGCGCCTGCTTCAGCAGGCGGCCAATTACAGAGCGCTCATTTGGAGCCAGCAGACCAGCGCATGCCCCAGTCGAACGCTTTATCCATATCCGAGTGCCCTTTGAAGAATTCAACCTTGCGATTAACCTTCACGCTGCCGCCGACGTTTTCGAGCAGGGCGATGGCGCACATGCCTTTGGTGCCGCCCTCTTCGCTCAAGCGCACTTCAATCGGTGGTTCACCCGGGATGTACAAGGTAATGACGCCATCAGTCGTCTGCCAGTTCGGTGCGCCTTCGTAGATAAACGCGTAAACCAGCACGCGACGCATCTTGCGCCATTCCTTGCCATTGATCCGCAGCCACTCGCCGTCGCTGACGGCTCCCGTGCGGTCATCGCCCATCAATTGAATAAACGGTTCGTCACGGAAGTCGCCGAAGGCATTGCCCAAGGCCTGTACCGCACCCTTGCGGCCGTTTTCCATTTCGTACAGGCAGCCTACGTCCAGATCGATACCGCCCGACTTGCCGCGCAATGAGGCAAAGAAGCCGCCACCACCGCTCGGAGTAGCACGGTTCCAGTTAAGGTTGATTTTGATTTCGCCAAAATCGCCGTCTTTTTTGTCGAGGCTGATCGACGGACGCTGCTTGTCGAGCGTGATTTTCGACAGATTGACCTTGGAGGCCGGAGCAGGCGCTGGCGCGGCTGGAGCAGGCGGCGGTGTCGGTGCAGCCGCTGGAGCAGGTGCAGGTGCAGGTGCAGCAATATCGACCCCAAAGTGCTGGGCCAAAGGTGCTAGACCACCGGCAAAGCCTTGGGCCACGCAGCGGAACTTCCAAGCGCCCTGACGACGATAGAACTCGCCAAGGATCAATGCTGTTTCCTGCATGCCCGCGGTCGGAATCGGCGCTTCAATGCCGCCGCTAACCGAAACGTTCAACACTGGGAACGCAGCGAACTTGGCCTTGTTCTCATAGACCGTTGCCGTCAGCGCGACTTTCTCGATCGCGGCATCAATGGCGTCCAGATTGAGGCTGAACACGCTACGACCGGCAGCCGATTCAACCAGCTTCACCGCGCCATTGTTAACGCTCTGCTGACCGAAGAAGCACATGTCGTTGTCGCCACGTACCTTGCCCGATTCATTGAGCAAAAACGCCGACACATCCAGATCAGCGCCCGGTACCGGGGTGTAGTTGATGGTGACACTCAGGGTACCGGAGGCAACGGCCGTATTGGCGCCAGGCGTCAGTGTGGTCATGCGCGCACCGCCAGAGCCGCCTCGTTGCTCAAGTCCTGTGCGGTACGGCCATTGGCCACGGAGCCGATTGCAGTCAGGTCCCAACCCGCCGAGGTACGGCTCAGGCAGGCCATGACCACACCGGTGTGCCGGCCTTTATCAGACAGATTGAAGCGCGCCAGCTCTTTGCCGGTCAGCTCATCAACAATACGGCAGTAGGCATTTTCTACGGCTTCAAAGTTTTGCCCGGTGAACGAGTTAACCGTGAAGACCAGGTGCTTAACGCCAGACGGCAGTTGTTCGAGGTTGACCTGAATCGACTCATCGTCGCCATCGCCCTCACCCGTGCGGTTGTCGCCGGAGTGAACAATGGAACCGTCGTTGGACTTGAGTTGGCGAAACCACACCAGATCCAGCGGCTTCTTGGCGCTATCGAGCACGATGCACGAAGCATCCAGGTCGACAGCCGCGTCACTGCTCAGCAGTTTGGCAAAGAAACCACTCGGCTTTACCGGGTCCCAGCCCAGGCCCATGCGGATTTTTTTGAGGCCGGTACCGGCTTCTTTCTCGAGGGAAATGGTTTGGTTCTTGGACAGCGAAATGGCCATGAAACGTCTCCTTGTCTGCATCGATGCACGAAGTGCTGTTTACCAAAGGGTGATTATTGACGTGCTTTGCTTACGCCTTGCTTACAGTTCTTCACGCAAGCACACGTCAAGTGGCCGCTTGCGACGCCACAGCGCGTGAAATTCGCGCCAGTGTGGCTCTTGAGCGGCCCCGAGCATTTGTTCATCGCCCCGGGTGTCACCCCAGGCACGCAATGTGTATTGAGATAAAGGCCCGTATTGCGCCTCTAGCCGAATGACTTTTTGTTCGCAGCGACAGTTGGTCCCCTCGATGTCTCCTGTCAGTACTCCATCGACTGACACCAACCGGGTACCAATCAGGCCAATACCCAATTTTTTGGCAAAAGGTGCGAGCACCAACTCAGGGGACGCCGAACAAATCGTCACCTGGGCACCTTGCTCAAGCTGGTTGGCGACAGATGTTAAGCCCAAAGGTCGCATTAGACGCTGCCACGAAACGTCACAAAATGCTTCAGCGCGTTCTTTTACCCACGCTTCCTTGGCCCCTGTGAGGTAGACCGTGACCAGCTTTTCTTTCAAGGCATTACGCGAGATCCGACCCAGCAAATAGCAAAGGGTGGACGGAATCATCCGCAGCAAGCGCATGGCGAACAGTCGATTGCCAAAAGCAAAACGCAAAAACGGTACAAAACTGTCGTGATAGGTCAGCGTACCGTCAAAGTCGAAAGCCGCCAGCACCTGCCTGTTTTTAAGCGGTGTATTTAAAACGTCGTTCAACCTACCCATTCAGCCAATCGCAGGCTGCCTCCAAAAGTATCCGATGCAGTGGCGGTTTCAGGGCGAACCCCTTGCCAATGCGCTCGTTCGATAATCATTTTCGCCCATTTGTAATGGGTCGCCGGCTCGCACATGGCGTCGTTGAATTTAAATACCGCAGGCGCCGCCTCATTCAATATGTGGCGTGCGCTGTTGAGATCTTCAAGGCTGACCTGCAACGCCTTGTGGATAACTGCAATTTGCGACGGATGGATCGCGGTTTTACCCACAAGCCCGTGCGCGATATCCAGTCCCAGCTCTTGCTCCAGCAAGTGCGGGGTATTGAGTTGCTCGAACACCGGCGCGGTCAAGGCAAAACCTGCAGACCCCATCACCCCGCACAGCATCGGGATCACGTAGCTCATGGGAGTGCTGTACAAGGTCATCGCCGGATTGCGGCGCAAACCCAGGCACCCCATCAGATCGTTGCCTCCGATGCGCAAGGCAATAATCCGCCCCGGCAATTGCTCAAGCATCGCGCTGCGCAGTTCAACCATAGCACCCGGATCAAAAACCTCGGGGGTTTCAAGCGTCGGCATCAGCATCAGGTCGCTACGGGTAACGGCCAGTTCCCACTCGCGAATGTTGCTCAGGCACAGCTTGGGCACCACAAAACCATCGACATGGCGCATCAGCGACCATTCGTTCAGCACCGCCGCCATGGCCGCGTCACGGGGCCGGACAAACAGGATCGGCCCGCCGGACGGTCGCTCGCCACGCGCCTCAATCCCCAGCAACAGGTTTTTCAGGTTGTTCAGGGCCTGCTGCACGTCCGTCTCAGCGACAGCATCTTCAAGGCACACCACCAGCGAACGCAGCCCCTGGATTTTCTCACCCATGACCACATCCAAAATGTCGGGACGGGTGGCCGGCATATAGAGCGTGGCGCCCAAGGCATAGGCTGAGTACTTGATCATCAGCGAACACTCCTGATTACGGTCACGGCGCGATAAGGGCCCAATTCATCACCGACCTCCTCGACCTCAATATTGGCCTGGCGAGTCAGGTGCAGCAGCAGCTGTACATCCTGATCATCAAGATTACGCACCAGCACATGGTCGGGTACGCGACGCATCACCGCGCGTGTCGCTTCGGCAATACCGGGTTTGACGCGATTGGGGTTGCTGACCGCAAAACGTGTCGAGATCCGTTCGACCGCCGCCACCGCCGAGTGTTGCAACACCAACGCCTGCTCCGCAGTCCAAGGCTGGGCCGCGGCCAACGGCGCAAGTTGCGCGCGTTCGGCTTCGAGGCTGTGGATAAAACTCATGGTCACGTCATGCTCGGCCAAATGGTCATACACCACACAGCCATGCAGCCCAGGCTCTTGTGGCCAGATTGAGCGTGAAACCAGGCCAGAAACCGTTGCCCCGAGAATGCCCGACGGGATCAGCCAGTCTTCGGCTGACGCCGCCAACCAGGCGCGACCACACGGGTCAGCCAGCACCACCAGACGCGGGTCCGCCGGGAAACGCGAGTCGCCCGCCAGACTGTCACGGATCTGGCCACTGATCGCACCTTTGCCGGTCCAGCCATCGACGAACACGATGCTCTCGGCGCCGTGGGTTTTGATAATAGCTTCGAGTGCCACGTTGTCGATGCCGCGGTCACGAATAATGCTGATCCCGTAATGCCGGGCATCGCGCCCCATGTCGACCAGCGCCCGACGCAGCAAAACGCCCAGCGGCAAACCCGCACGCACAAACGACACCAGCGCAATCGACGGGCCGTTGTAACGCTCGTTCAACGCCAAAGCCAACGCCTGCACATCGCCAGCCATGCGCGCGCCGTTTTGCGCCAGCGCAAGCTGGTACAGGCTTTTATGGGTGTCGGACGGCGGATGCTCCTGACTGATCATCTCGGAGTAATGTCGCTGCTGAGTCTGGATCAGGCGCTCTTTTTCCTGCACGTCGGTGGCTTCAATCTCCATCGCGCGCAGTAAAAAATGCACGTCATCGGCGTCATAGCTGCCGCTACCGACGGTGTGCAGCCCTTCAAACGCATTACTCATGATCAACGCTCGTCAGCACATGGCTGGCCAATTGACCGCGTTTGGGCGTGCCCCACCAGTCGCACTCGGCCATAAAGCCCAGGTCCGAGACACTGTCGCCAAAGCCCAGCAGTGGGCGCTTGCCATTGATCGCCTGATCGCGGCGAATCCACTCGCGCACCGCTTCGCGTTTTTGCAGGGTCAGCGGCAAGAACGCCAGGTTGTTGCCGTTACCGTGAACGTACAGCCCGTCCAGCAACCCTCGCGCCTTAACCTCGGCCGAAACGATGAGCAACGCTTCGTCGGTTTCGTTGTTGTGCTTGGTCACCACGTAGTTGGCCAGTCCTTGTTCTTCAACCACCCAACCGCGCAGCGAGAAGCCCAACTCGGCGCCGATGGCCAGGGTTTGCTCGCTCAACTGGTGCAAACGGGTTTGCTCAAGCGCCAGCTCATCGCACATGCGCGCATGCCACTGCATATCCAGCGAGCCGTCCGGGCCAAGAATCACCCCGCCGTGAGCACACACAGCGCCGTGGACGAACGGCAACTGTACCCGTTGATAGGCCTCGATGCTGCGAGCAGTCACCGGCACCACGTCGCTGGTGGCCAGCAACCATTCGACGAAACTTTTCTGTGTCGCGCTCATAAAGCCGTTGGGCTGACAGTCCACATCCAGGGTGGCGGTGAAGCGTGGTTCATCGCCCATTTTGCGGGCGGTCTGGAACAAGGTGTCGTCGAGATCAACGAATACCAACGGGCGATTATTTGTCATCAACGATTACCTGCGCATTCAACGCGCTGACCAGCGCCGGGTCGACGGCAGCTGCCGGGGTTTCGCTGCAAATCAGCACGCGGTCAAACTGGCCGGGGGCAACGTTGTATAAAAAGTTGGGAATGCCCAGACCATAGTTGTCGGAGAACGACAACGCGTGGTCGATGGCATGGCCCAGGGCAATCGGCGAGCGGCTGGTGGAGCTGAAGTGCACATCGGCACCCGCACGTTCCAGGCGCTCGGCCAGCAGGAACGGGCGCCAGACGTATTCGCTGGTGCCTATGACCAGCACGCGCTCACCGGGCTCGACCTGCAAGTCGGGCGCCAGCGTATCGAGGTGCTCACGCACGCCCATGCGTGCCCAGTCACGGGCCGGATCGAGGGGCCAGTCGCCCTGGGCAACACTGCCCACTTCGGGCATATCGGGCAACTCAGCAGTCGGATCTTCGGCGAACGTGTAGCGACCGTCGAGCAACGAGACACTGCTGACGTGGTCGCCCATGGCCTTGCGCACCGCATCCTGGGACCAGTCGGTCAGGGTGGCGGTGACAATTCTCTCAACGCAGTTGAGCCCGGCCTCAGCCAGCGCACGGGACAAGTTGATAAAGGTGTTGCCGGTCGACGCTTCGTCATCTACCAGCACCAAAGATCGGGCCGTCAGCATCATTTCGCGGCTCAGCGCATCTTGCGGCAGGTGCAGCAAATGCGAACTGGCGTGGCTGTGTTCTTCTTCGAACCGGGCAAACAGTTCACCACCGGTCGGGTGCCGGCTGCTGCACAGGTACAAACTGTCATTGCGGGTCAGGCTCAGCGCACGATGTACGCCAGCGCCCAGACCAACAGCAGTTTCGGCCATGCCGATCACCAGCACCGGGCCGGGTAAATCGGCGGGAATTTTCGCCGCCAACGCATTAAAGCTGTTCGCCATCAGCGACGGACGGGCCGGGATATGTCGACCCAGTACGCGGGAAACAAACAAAAAAGCGCGCTTTGGATTGCGGCGCTCGGCAAAACTGAAAAGTGCCTGAGGGTCAAAGGTCGATGAATTGACCTCGACTTCCAGGCGACCGCGCTTAAGGTTTGCGTGCAAAGCCTTGGTTTCGGTCATTGGGTTACCGCTGTTCATCAAAATTTACTACCTGGAAATACTTAAAAAGTGGGCGACAATTCGCGAGTTGAGGGTTTAAGACAAGGGAAAAATAGTTACTGGAGATGGCTGGAGGAAGATCACCTTAACAGTGCTTCCCCGCGAACCGGAACGACGACCGTGATCGCCTTGACCTGAAGGTCTTCACGCCAGTGGCTCGCAGGCTCGGGCAGCGCCAGGCGACGAGCGGCAAAAATGCCGGGCAGGTTAACTCCCGCTTCACGGGTATAGCCGATGCCACCGGAGTAACGCAGGTTGATCTCCAGCAAATGTGGCTGGCCTTGAGCGTCATCGCGGGTTTGCACATTGACGATGCCGTCACACTTGAAGTGGCGCGCCGCCTTGATCGCCAATTCTACAGCCGCGCTGTCGCGTTCGAACGTCTGCATCAAGCCTTGCTTGCGCCGTCCGACATACGCCACGGCCTCGCCCGCTTCGCACACCATGTCCACCGAGCACTCGCTGCCGGGCATATACGGCATCACCAGCAACGGCTTGGGTTCGATCGATTGGCCATAGGCCTGGGCAAACAGCGCCGCGTTCACTTCATGGGCATCGGCGTTGGCAAAGCTGCGGAACGGGTCGACATCATCAGCCAGGCGCCAAAAGCCCTGACCATAAATGCCGCGGGTCGGCTTTACACACACTAGGCCATCACGGGACAGCTGAGCATAGGCGTCTTGCAGTTCGGCCTGGGTGTGCACAGTAATCGCCGGAATACACGCCAGCCCGGCCGCCAGCGCGTCGCGGGTAAACACCGACTTGTCGTCCACCCGCTCAAAGGTGTCCATATCCAGAGCGCCCGTTACCAGCTGCAACCCCGCGGCCTCAAAGTCAGCGCGATGGGCCTCATAGACATGACCCACACGCCCGGCCAGTATCACTTTGACCTTATTGGCGCGGGCCTGCTCGATCACCCAGGCAATGCGTTCTTCGTTGTCCAGCGGCTCGCGCCAGGCAACATCCGCCAGACCGGTGATTTCAGGACGATTTTGTCGGTGTGAGGCGAAGACCCGAACGGCTTCGGGCAGTGCCAGGCGGGCACCTGCAATCACGTCGCGTTGGCTGGATTGCCCTTCAAGAAACCAGATCATGGACATCCCTTGGTACAGATAGAGGAGAAATTCGCTAAGCGCGGGATTCTAGCGGATGGCACCCGCCGCGTTGCTAAATTTAAACGCCTCTTAACCGTGCTATTGAAATGCCACTACCGCGCATGTTCCAATTACCGTCCACCCTGAAATATCCGGCATTAATTGGCTTGACCGGCTCGCCTGCGGTCGCCGATATGTACTTGACGTGCCAACGATTTAAGTTCGCCACTCAACCCGGGAAAGACTTCGTAACAACTCATTTATCTGTCCCTCATGGAGAGGGGCAAACAAGGAGCAGTACATGAAAGGCAAGGTTCTTGAGTTCAACACCACAAACCGCACCGGTACCATCTCGGCGGATGACGGCAATCGTTATGCATTCAGTGTTGATCAGTGGAAAAGCGCTGTACTGCCGAAGGCTGGCAGCCGCGTAGATTTTTCCATCAATGGCAGCAACGCCGAAGCCATTTTCCAGGACAGCACCACAACACTGGGCAACTCCAAAAAAATCCCGGCCGCTCTGCTGGCGTTTTTCCTGGGTGCCTTCGGCGCGCACAAGTTCTACCTGGGCTACAACGCCCAAGGCATCATCATGCTGCTGGTGTTCCTGTTCGGCTGGATCCTTCTGGGCATCCCTTCGATCATCATCTGCGTGGTCGCGTTCATCGAGTTCATCATCTATCTGACCAAGTCCGATGAAGACTTCGAACAGACTTACGTGGCAGGTCGCAAGCCTTGGTTCTAACTGTTCGACAGTAAGCGTTGGTCCCGTGCCCTGACGCATGCCTTGCATGCCTGGCACGGGATGGCTATCGCATCAACGCGCTGACGCCTCACAAATGCGACGCCTCAAGCCCGTACCTGACTGACGCCGTGGTCATCGGCACGATGTGCCCCCAGTTCTGCGGCTCGATATACCCCAGCATCTGCGGTTGAGCGCTGCCCCCATCAGCCTTGATAAACAGGGCAGAGCCGTAACCCAACGCAGTGTCCGTTGGCACATGCAGTTCCATTTCCAGTTGTTCCATGCATTCGCTGTGGGTCACCAACACCAGATTGCGGCCCGGCACCTTATGCTTGAGCGCATCGCGCAACATCGTGCCCCGGCAGTTGAACAGCCAGCCTTGTGCTTCCACAGGCCGAACAAACATGGCATCAGCGGTTTGCCGGGCACGCGTCAATAAGCTGCTGTAAACATCCACGTGCTTGAGCCCTAACTGTTGGAAGTCCGCACCAAGCGTGCGCACGACCGCTTCGCCCCGCACTGTCACCCCGTCCGCCGGCCCCAAGCACGGTGTCGTAGAGCGATCGCAGCGTTCACCATGGCGCACCAATGCAATGACATCACCCCGTGCCCAGCTCTCGTTCAAAGCGACGATGCGACTGGCGTTTTGGGGTTGTGCCAGATCCGGTGCCGACACGGGCGCCATCAGCTTCAAGGTGAGCGCAACGGTGAGCACGCTCGCGGCGATAACCACCAGCGTATTTTTGTAGCGTGCCAGCCCGCGGCGCAGCTGCGCGCGATTAACCCCGATCAGACGAAGACTCAATATCACGGTAAAAATGCCCCTATGGCAGTCAGTGAGCGGCACAAGCCGCCACCCTATAGAACGAACATGACAACCGGTCGATGAGCGCTCTGGGGGGTGATAACTGAACGAAGTCTAAAAAAGACCGCGTAGGAGCCAGGTGAAACGAATGTGAAAAAATACGTAACAGCTGCCCATAACCTCACTGCTGTTCACTTAATTGTGGGAGCGCTCGTTCAGGCGCATAACCTTGCGTTTAAAAGGGCTGTTGGCCCGTTGATCAGCACACTGAAAAAAACGTTTCAGCTCTGCGTAATGCCGCCGATACAGCCCCACACACCTTCTGCTGGGCCAGAAAAACAAAACCCTCCAGCGAACCTCGATCACGACGTGCACTGTTCCTGGAGAACGCAATGAATAGCTGGCTGAGCAATATCAGCGTCAACCTCAAACTGGCCCTGGGTTTCGGCCTGGTACTGGCCCTCACTTGCCTGATGGCAATCGGCAGCTGGTTCAGCCTGGACACCCTGATTAATCGCAGCAACTGGATGAGCGACATCACGCAGCTCAATAGCGCGCTGACCAACCTGCGCGTGACGCGCTTGCAGTACATGCTGACCAACGGCGACGAAACCGCGGCCCAAGTGGTGCAAAACAGCCTGGACGCGTTTGCGGATCAAGAAAGAAAGCTGATCGCCAGCTTCAAGAGCCCGGAAAACCTCAAGCTGCTCAACGAGCAACTCGAGATGATCAACCGCTACCAAAGCGCACTGATAATCATGCGCAAGGCGTACGTTGAATCCGCCGTGTCCCGCGACACCATGGATCGCCAGGCCAAAGCGGCACTCGCCGCCATCGACGCTCTGAATGAGCGCGTACTGCAACGCGCTGCCGGCGAAGAAGGACGCTTCGAACAGTTCCAGGACGTGACCAAGGTGCGCGAGCTGTTCCTGATGGCCCGTGATCAGGTGCGGGCCTATATCGCCTCGCCCACCGCCACCACTGAACAGGCCGCACGCGCCCAACTCAACCTGGCCTCGGCCAGCCTTGAAGGGCTGAATGTCCACTTCGCCAGCACGGCGGCCGACACCTTGCGCACCCTGAGTGAGGCTATCGCCCAGTACAAAAATGCGCTGCAGCTGTACGCCGACACGGACAACACCATCGTCGAAATGCGCAAGGAGATGACCGAATACGGCAACGGCATCGTCAGCCGCAGCAATGAGTTGTATAAAATTCAGCTCGAACGCCGTGACAGCGAAAGTGCCAGCGCCAACAGCTTGCAATTGATCAGCACCCTGCTGGTGCTGCTGTTCGGTTGTCTGGCCGCCGTAATCATTACGCGCCAGATCACCCGCCCGCTGCGTGAAACCCTGGAAGTGGTCGAGCGTATTGCCAGTGGCGACCTGAGCCACAACCTGCGCGTCACTCGTCGCGATGAGTTGGGCGTGTTGCAACAAGGTATTGCGCGCATGGGCACGACCCTGCGCGAATTGATTGGCGGCATTCGTGATGGCGTCACCCAAATTGCCAGCGCCGCCGAAGAACTGTCTGCCGTCACCGAACAAACCAGTGCCGGGGTTAACAGCCAAAAGATCGAGACTGATCAAGTGGCCACCGCCATGCATGAAATGACCGCCACCGTGCAAGAAGTCGCGCGTAACGCCGAGCAAGCCTCACTAGCCGCCGCAGCCGCTGACGGCGAAGCACGCGAAGGCGACAACGTAGTGAATCAGGCCATTGATCAGATCGAGCGTCTGGCAGTAGAAGTCGGTCGTTCGACCGAAGCCATGGCCGTGCTGCAACAGGAAAGCGACAAAATCGGCAGCGTGATGGATGTGATCAAGGCCGTGGCTGAGCAGACCAACCTGCTGGCACTTAACGCGGCGATTGAAGCCGCACGTGCCGGAGAAGCCGGACGCGGCTTTGCCGTGGTTGCCGATGAAGTGCGTGGCCTGGCCCAGCGTACGCAAAAATCCACCGAAGAGATTCAAACCCTGGTCGCTGCACTGCACAGCGGCACGCAACAAGTGGCCAGCGTCATGCATAACAGCCGCACCCTGACCGACAGCAGCGTAATCCTGACGCGTAAGGCCGGCACATCGCTGCAAGGCATCACCCGCACCGTGTCGAATATTCAGTCCATGAACCAGCAAATCGCTGCCGCCGCCGAACAGCAAAGTGCCGTGGCCGAAGAAATCAGCCGCAGCATCATCAACGTGCGTGACGTGTCAGAGCAAACCGCCGCCGCGAGCGACGAGACGGCTAAATCCAGTGTTGAACTAGCACGCCTGGGCAATCAGCTGCAAATGATGGTGAGCCACTTCAAGGTGTAATCTGCCGCTCCCCCCTGAAACCAGGGGGGATGACGATAAGTCTTGTAGCGGGGGCGTATTTACATCCCGCTGCCGCCTTATTCGTGGTGCACGCGCCCACGCTTGAGTAGCTTTTTGCAGCGCTCAGACAGGTGCAAAACCCGCAAATGCTTGCCCGCTTTGCGGTAGCGCTCGCGCAGAGTATCCAGGGCGGCAATGGCCGAGTAATCAACGAAGCTCAGGTGGCGACAATCCAGCGTCACGTGAGCCGGGTCGTTGGCCGAGTCGAACTGGCGCAGAAAGGCCGTGGTTGAGGCGAAGAACAGCGTGCCATGCACCCGGTAAAGCTTGCTGCCGTCACTTTCCATCGAGCTGTCGGCGTACAGCTGACGCGCCTGCTGCCAGGCAAAGTTGAGCGCAGCAATGATGATCCCGCACAACACGGCCATCGCCAGATCGGTGAACACCGTGATCACTGTCACGGCAATGATCACCAGCACATCGTTCAGTGGCACCTTGTTCAGCACCCGTAACGAGGCCCAGGCGAAGGTCTGTTGCGACACCACGAACATCACCCCCACCAGCGCCGCCAGCGGGATGCGTTCAATGAACGGCGACAGAAACAACACGAACAGCAAAATCATGATCCCGGCGGTCACACCTGACACTCGGCCGCGTCCACCGGAGCTGAGATTGACCACGGTCTGCCCGATCATGGCGCAACCGCCCATGCCGCCAAACACGCCCGACACCATGTTCGCCGCGCCCAACGCCACGCATTCACGGTCCGGGTAACCGCGGCTTTCGGTGATTTCGTCGGTCAGGTTAAGGGTCAGCAGGGTTTCCAGCAGCCCCACCAGCGCCATCAAAATCGCATAAGGCGCGATGATGCCCAGGGTTTCCAGGGTCCACGGGATCTGCGGCAGGCTGAACGCCGGCAAACCACCGGCGATGTGCGCCATGTCACCCAGGGTGCGGGTCGGCAAGCCCAGAAAATACACGGCCAACCCCACGCCCAGAATCGCCACCAATGCCGGTGGCGCAGCGCGGGTCAGGCGCGGCAGCAGGTAGACAATGGCCATGGTCAGCGCCACCAGCCCGACCATCAGGTACAACGGCGTGCCACTGAGCCAGGTATCGCCGTCCTTGAAATGGTCCAACTGAGCCATGGCGATGACAATCGCCAGGCCGTTCACGAAACCGAGCATCACCGGGTGCGGCACCATGCGCACCAGCTTGCCGAGTTTGAGCAACCCGAACGCCAGCATGATCAACCCGCCCAACAGCACGGTGGCCAGTAAATACTGCACCCCGTGTTGCACCACCAGCGCGACGATGACCACCGCCATCGACCCGGCAGCGCCAGACACCATGCCCGGTCGCCCGCCGAACAGCGCGGTCAGGGTGCAAATAATGAACGCGCCATACAGCCCCATCAGCGGATTGAGATGAGCGACCAGCGCAAAGGCAATGCACTCGGGCAGCAGGGCGAAAGACGTGGTGAGTCCGGCCAGGACATCAGCGCGCAGACGAATGGGTTTCATGAGTTACCTGACGGGAGAAACGAGTCATATATGGTAACAAACTGTGGAACTGAATCCTGTATCTGCCTGCACCTGTAGGAGCGAGCTTGCTCGCGATGGAGTCGCTGCGGTGTATCAGACAAACCGCGTTGACCGGATCGCGAGCAAGCTCGCTCCTACAGAAGGATGGGGCTGCTTACTTCACAACAATGCCCACGCCACGGCCACGGGGGTCGGAGGCGGTTTCAAGCTGGGTGCCGTTCACACGAATGGCCTGGATGTCGCCCATGTTCCAGCCCTGATCTTCCAGGGTGTAACCCATGCCCTTGAGCTCGTCAGCAACTTTGCCGGTGAGCGGCGCGTAGGCGTCGTAGTAGATCGTGTCTTTAGGCAGCAACTGGTGATGCACACGCTGGGCCGCCACGGCTTTTTCCAGCGGCATATCGTAGTCGTAGATATTGTTCAGCACCTGAAAGATCGAGGTGAAGATCCGCGAGCCGCCCGGCGTCCCGAGTACCAGCGTTACTTGACCATCACGCGTCACCAGGCTTGGGCTCATGGACGACAACATGCGTTTGCCCGGCTCGATGGCATTGGCATTGCCGCCGACCACACCAAACGAGTTGGCCACGCCCGGCTTGGAGCTGAAGTCGTCCATTTCGTCGTTGAGCAAGAAGCCTGCGCCTTTGACCACAACGCCGCTGCCGTAATCCCAGTTCAGGGTGTAGGTGTTGCTGACCGCGTTACCTTGTTTGTCGACGATGGAGAAGTGCGTGGTCTGATGCGGCTCCAGGCCCGGTTTGATGTTGGCGGTCGCAGAGATCGCTTTCGGGCTTACTTCCGCCGCTCGTTTGGCGATGTACGCCGGATCGGTCAGTTCAGCCACCGGCATCTTGCCGAAGTCCGGGTCGCCGAGGTAATCGGCACGGTCAGCAAATACGCGTTTTTCGATTTCCGCCAGCAAGTGGATGTACGGTGCGGAGTTCTGCTCAACGCCTTTAAAGTCGGCGGCACGCGCTTCCTTAATCCCGATCAATTGCGCCAGCGCGATACCGCCTGAGCTTGGCAGCGGCGCGGTGTACAGGGTGTTGCCGCGCCAGTCGACACGCATCGGCTCACGCCAGTTGACCTTGTATTCGTTCAAGTCCTGCTTGGTGATCAGGCCTTTGTCCTGCTGCATTTGCGCGATCAGCAGGTC
This sequence comes from Pseudomonadota bacterium, assembly GCA_040385125.1. GTDB lineage: Bacteria > Pseudomonadota > Gammaproteobacteria > Pseudomonadales > Pseudomonadaceae > Aquipseudomonas. The sequence continues at coordinate 29,384 of JAZKIA010000051.1, forward strand.
GGCTGTTTTACCGTGGTAGAACTCTTTGGCGCCCTGGTCGGCAATGCGCTCCAGGGTCTCGGCCAGTTCCGGCTGCTTGAAGGTGGCGCCCTCTTTCATGCTGCCAAAATAGTCGCCGAAGTTGGTCGTGCCGTTAAACAGCTTCAACGCATCTTCGCGGTATTGGTACTGCTTGTTGGCCACCTTGAAACCGTTTTTCGCGTAACCCACCGCCGGAGTCAGCAGCTCAGCCCACGGCAACTTGCCAAAGCGCTGGTGCGCTTCCCACAAGCCCATCACCGTGCCCGGCACGCCAGCGGCGCGCGCACCGACCAGGCTCAGGTTTTCGATAATTTCGCCTTTTTCATCGAGGTACATATCGCGGCTGGCGGCCAAAGGCGCGGTTTCGCGATAGTCGAGAAAGTAGGGTTTGCCATCGATAAACAGGGTCATGAAACCGCCGCCGCCGATGTTGCCGGCTTCAGGGTAGGTCACAGCCAGGGTGAAAGCGGTAGCGACGGCGGCGTCGACCGCGTTGCCGCCTTTTTTGAGGATTTGCGCCGCGACTTCAGCGCCGTATTGATCCGGCGCCGCCACTGCACCGCCGTCCAGAGTGACGGCATAAGCCGAAGAGCTGGCCGCGATGGCAGCCGTCAAGGCCAGGGTTTTGAACCACACAACACGCATAGAAAATTCCTTTTTGTTTTTGTAGGACTGTTCCTAACACTGTCTGATTTCGACCGTGTTTTCAAATCACAAAAACAAAACTGCGGGGCCGCGCACAAACCCCGCACTAGACGCGTTCAATCTTTGCCGTTAGTTGGTGCGATGCACCCCGGCCAGTAACGAATCGACGACGCCACGCGCTATTTCGACGCTGTGCGTCACGCGCCACAATTGTTCGGCCTCAAAGCCGGAGAGGTGGGAGCGGATGTCGTCGGCGTTCAGTTCTGCGCCCTTGAGCAACAGCGAAGCTTGCCGCAGACCGTCCAGCGCATTGATGCCGGGGTTGATACTGAGCAGCGGGGTGACTTGATGGGCGCAGGTGTAAAGGGTGTTGAGGGGAGGATCGGGGACTATTTTCTTCATAGCATCTCTCTCAGTAAGGCGTGAAAGGCTGCCAGTATTCCGCTGTCATTCGGAAAAGGTGGCAGCTGTGTGCGGGTGACAGGCCGAGGAGAAAGTGCAAGACCCGGCGCACTCGAAAGTGCCCCACACACAGCCGCCATAACATTGTGAAATGTTGATGACGCCGTCTTAACACTCTCTCAGCGGCCTGTCAGAACCGGTCACTGATCTCAGTGACCGGTCGAGACTATCCACGCTTTTCGAGAGCTGCAAGACGGTTTGGATTCTCTCGGAAACTTCACGCGATAGAAAGCGACACGTCGGGTTAAGACGTTGCTTTATGTGTGAGAGCAACTGCCAGCCACTCGTAGGAGAGCCGAGATTTAGCCCTTGAAATCAGGCGCTGCATAACTCGCGAGTTTGGTCTGGATAAAGTCCAGAAAGCATTGAATGCGCAACGCCAATTGCGAGTTGCGGTAGTACACCGCGTGGATCGGCTGGCGGTAGCCGCTGTTGAACTCACCCAACACCACCTGCAAACGCCCGTCCTGGATGTCTTGCTGGGTCATGAAGTGCGACAGGCAAGCGATACCCTGCCCTTGCAGCGCCAAATGACGAACCGTTTCGCCGCTGGAAGCGCTGATGCCCGGCTCAATCGGCCAGCGATCGCCCTGTGCATAACGCAGCGGCCATTGGTTGAGCCCCTCGTTCTGGGTAAAGCCGATCAGGGTGTGATTGGCCAAATCCGCCACGCTGGTTGGCGCGCCGTGAGCGGCGATGTACTCGGGGCTGGCGAGGATGTTCAGCGGGCTGCATCCCAGCGAACGAGCATGCAAGGTCGAGTCGGCCAGAGTGCCGATGCGGATGGCGATGTCGGTGCTTTGCTCGATCAGGTCGATGATCAGGTCGTTGCTGTTGAGCTCCAGCTGTATCTCGGGGTACAGGGCGCGAAATTCGGGGATGTACGGCACGATGACATGCAGCATGAACGGCGCGGCGGCGTTGATCCGCAAGCGACCCGAGGGCGTGCGCTGATGCGAGATCAGGCGTTCTTCGAGGTCGTCCATTTGCTCCAGGATCAGCTTGGCCCGCTCGAAGAAAAACTTGCCTTCTTCGGTCAGGTCCATGCGCCGCGTGGTGCGGTTGATCAAGGTGGTATCGAGCTTGGCCTCCAGCCGGGACAGCGTGCGGCTGACGGCTGAAGGCGTTTGCCCGGCTTGTTCGGCAGCGGCTGAAATCGAGCCGCATTCAATCACCGAAACAAAGATTTGCAGCTCATCAGACCTGGCTTTCACACGTGCCCCTCATTGATAACAGGCTTGATAGTAGCCGCATGTGGGGCAAATGGGGTCAGGCTGACAGACCGAACACTTGCGTCAGGTGCTGTTCGTAGCGGGCGGCGTCGGACTCTGGCTGTGGACGCTTCATCACGTCAACAGTCAGGAACGTCGGCAAGCCGGTCATGCCCAGGAACTGATTGGCCTTGTGGAACGGGAAGTACACCGCGTCCACGCCTTTACCTTCGAAGAAGTCGGCCGGATCATCAAACGCTTGCTGCGGCGCGTTCCAGGTCAGCGACAACATGTATTTTTTGCCGTGGATCAGACCACCGCTGCCGTAACGCTGCGAAGCGTCCGAGCGGGTGCGGCCATCGCTGGCGTACAGTTTGCCGTGGCCTTCGGTGAACACTTCGTCGATGTACTTTTTAACGATCCACGGCGCGCCCATCCACCAGCCCGGCATTTGATAAATGATCACATCGGCCCAGAGGAATTTTTCGACTTCTTCGGCGATGTCATAGCCTTCGTCGATGTGGGTCACTTTGACTTCAAAACCCTGGCGATCAAAAAACGCCAGGGCTGTTTCGTGCATGGTCAGGTTGTAGCGACCATCGGAATGCGCAAATTTTTTAGCACCGTTAAGCAACAGAATCTTTTTCATCATCAGCCTCGTCAGGAATTAACCCTCGGCGCTGTTGAGCAGCGTTGGGTGTAAAGGTTTAAACATGCCAGCAGGATATAGAGCCCTTTACTGGGGAAAAACCCGCACTCAAGCAAATAACCTTTGCCTAAAAGTCACGAATCTATATTCGATTATTGCAACCACATCCTGTAGGAGCGAGCTTGCTCGCGATGAAATCGCTGCGGTTTTTCACAAAACTCGCGCTGACCGGATCGCGAGCAAGCTCGCTCCTACCGTTTTAAAGTCGTAGGAAATGTCCCAGAGTGACGCGCCCCTGTATGCCTCACTTTTGACCCGGCGTAATATCCGGGCTGGCTGACACCCCGTGTAAGCGTGGGCGTCTTTACCAACACTCAAAACAACAACGAACAGGGCACCTGATGGCTGACGACAACGCTCCCCCCATCACACTCAAACGCGGTCTTAAAAACCGCCATATCCAGCTGATTGCCTTGGGTGGCGCCATCGGTACGGGGCTATTCCTCGGCTCGGCTGGCGTACTCAAGTCGGCCGGGCCGTCGATGATTCTCGGCTACGCAATTGCCGGGTTTATCGCGTTCCTGATCATGCGCCAGCTGGGGGAAATGATCGTCGAAGAGCCAGTGGCCGGCTCCTTCAGCCACTTCGCCCACAAGTACTGGGGCGGCTATGCGGGGTTTTTGTCGGGCTGGAACTATTGGGTGCTGTACGTGCTGGTCGGCATGGCCGAGCTGACAGCGGTCGGTAAATACATTCAGTTCTGGTGGCCCGAAGTGCCCACGTGGGTTAGCGCCGTGGTGTTCTTTGTGCTGGTCAACCTGATCAACACGTTGAACGTGAAAGTCTTCGGTGAGATGGAGTTCTGGTTCGCCATTATCAAGGTGGTAGCGATTGTCGGCATGATCGTACTCGGCTGCTACCTGCTGATCAGTGGCACCGGCGGCCCGCAGGCGTCGATCAGTAACCTGTGGAGCCACGGCGGTTTCTTCCCCAATGGCGGCACCGGGCTGCTGATGGCAATGGCCTTTATCATGTTCTCCTTCGGCGGCCTGGAGCTGGTGGGCATTACCGCCGCCGAGGCCAGCGAACCGAAAAAAGTGATCCCCAAGGCCATCAATCAGGTGGTGTACCGGATTCTGATTTTCTATGTGGGTGCACTGACCGTACTGCTGGCGCTGTACCCGTGGGATCAGTTGCTGGTCACACTGGGCGCCGGTGGCGATGCCTACGGCAGCAGCCCGTTTGTACAGATTTTTGCCTTGATCGGCAGCGATACCGCCGCGCAGATCCTCAACTTTGTGGTGCTGACCGCCGCGCTGTCGGTCTACAACAGCGGCGTGTACTGCAACAGCCGTATGCTCTTCGGCCTGGCTGAACAGGGTGATGCGCCCAAAGCCCTGATGAAACTGACCAAGCAAGGCGTGCCTTTGCGGGCGCTGGGCATCTCGGCGCTGGTGACATTGCTGTGCGTAGTGATCAACTACGTGGCCCCGCATAAAGCGCTGGAGCTGCTGTTTGCGCTGGTGGTTGCGTCGCTGATGATCAACTGGGCGCTGATCAGCCTCACCCACCTTAAATTCCGCAGAGCCATGGCCGCGCAAAAAATAGAGCCTTCGTTCAAAGCCTTCTGGTCACCGTTCAGCAACATCCTGTGCTTGGTCTTTATGGCAGTGATCGTTACGGTGATCTGGATGATCCCCGACGTGCGCGCCTCGGTGTACGCCATCCCGGTGTGGCTGCTGGTGATCTACGGGTTCTATCGCTTGCGCCTGATCAAGGGCCGGGCGTTGGTGAACAGACACTGATCAAGACTCGGCCCCCGGTACTTCGCCGGGGGTCGGCTCCGAAAACTTGACCTGGTAGTACTCCAGCAAACTTTGCCCCTGACTCAGGGCGTAGCGCAATTCAGCGCTTTGTTGCAGCAGCTCGGCGCTGGGTTTTGCGTGTTGTTCGGCGGGCAAAGGTTTGGACCATTCGCGAATCGACTCAGGGAACGCCGCTTTCGGGCGCCGGTTAACCCACTGGGCGAAGTGGCACGGCAAGGTCCAGCCGCTACAAAACTGAATCGTCAAAAAGCCAAACGCATACACCGGCCATGAATGCATCTCCCGGTAAACGCCACGGCACATCTGGAAGTACGCCACCGTACCCTCCTGAAACTCTTCGTCCATCAGCAACGGCATCGGCACCGCCTCCGGCCCTTCCTCCATATACGCCCGCAACGCCTCCCACTCACTGACCGCCAAACTCAAATGCCCAACCGGAATCGTCAACCACACCACATCGCCACTGGCGCTGTCGCGCAGACCGATCATTAACGACGAACTGGGCATGACGGCATATTGGGTGACTACCGTGCTGACGGTGACGCAGGCGATGACTTCTTCCCATGGGACGATTAAAGGGCGTTCGCCCTTTTTGCGCACGTAGGCGACTTCGCGGCGTTGGCGGTTAAAGCGGATGGGGGGCTCGGTGATTATTTCGTGGACGCTTTGGTAAATGGGAGTCCCTGCCATAAGCATGAGAACTACGAGAAATCCCCACAAATAATAATTAGGTATTATCAGCGTTAATAAAATATTGTAAAACGGCACTCCTCGGCTAAAGTACTCTTCAATTCCAAGCCCCAACCCCGTCAACAAAAAAAATATAACCATTAACATTACTGACCCAAAGTTCCCCCGCACCCAAGATTCCAGACTCCTCTGATCTGGAGCAAAATCCAAATACACTTCATTCAACTCACTATGAAGCCGTTCTCCACTGAACGCAGGCATACCCGTCGGCAAAGGCAACGGCGATAGATAGAACACTTCAAGGCCCGTTTCCTGTTCAAAGTCACCAGCATGGGGTGATCGATCGTATTTTGAATCACTCATCCCTGATTTACCTCAGCCTCAACAGTAACTTCAGGCTCCGAAAACTTGACCTGGTAGTACTCCAGCAAACTTTGCCCCTGACTCAGGGCGTAGCGCAATTCAGCGCTTTGTTGCAGCAGCTCGGCGCTGGGTTTTGCGTGTTGTTCGGCGGGCAAAGGTTTGGACCATTCGCGAATCGACTCAGGGAACGCCGCTTTCGGGCGCCGGTTAACCCACTGGGCGAAGTGGCATGGCAACGTCCAGCCGCTGCAAAACTGAATCGTCAAAAAGCCGAAGGCATACACCGGCCATGAATGCATCTCGCGGTACACCCCACGGCACATCTGAAAGTACGCCACCGTGCCTTCCTGAAACTCTTCGTCCATCAGCAACGGCATCGGTACCGCCTCCGGCCCCTCCTCCATATACGCCCGCAGCGCCTCCCACTCACTGACCGCCAAACTCAAATGCCCAACCGGAATCGTCAACCACACCACATCGCCACTGGCGCTGTCGCGCAGACCGATCATTAACGACGAACTGGGCATGACGGCATATTGGGTGACTACGGTACTGACCGTGACGCAGGCGATGACCTCTTCCCAGGGGACGATTAAAGGGGCTTCGCCCTTTTTGCGCACGTAGGCGACTTCGCGGCGTTGGCGGTTGAAGCGGATGGGGGGGTGAGAAGTTATTTGGCGGATGCTTTGATAGAGGGGGACGCCCGCCATAAGCATGAGAATGGCGATAAAGCCCCAGAAATAGTAATTAGGAATGACCAGCGTTAATAAAATATTGTAAAATGGTACTCCACGACTTAGATATTCTTCAATGCCTACCCCCAACCCAACCAATATAAAAAATATAATCATCGACATGATGGAGCCTACAGAAACTCTAACGGCAAACTCCAACCCGCCTTTACCTGAAGCAAAATCCAAGAACATATCATTAATATCCTGATGCATACGCCGCCCACTAAAAGCGGCCGCCCCCGTTGGCAAAGGTTTAGGAGCCAGATAAAACACCTCCACACCCTGTTCAATTTCAAAATCACCTGCATGAGGGAACCGACTGTACTTGGATTCACTCATTTAAGTGCTCCAGCTTCAACTCATAAGCCTCCATATTTCCAATGTGTGCAATCCCCGTTTCTCCTTTAACAGGAGGGTTGATACCGCCAAGGTCCAGAGGGATCCGATAGTAAAGGTACCTTTCCTCAGCTTTAAGAGGTGAAATCGCCAATTCAGGCTGAACCGAAAGTCGCATCAATAGCAAAGATTGTATCCCACACCATTCGAAAGGCAGATCCATCTGCAACACCAAAGGATTATCAGAAATAAAACTCAAACTATTACGCACTTCTTCTCCGACCTCGATAAGTTCTGCAGTGTTACCACGTTGCCATTGAGCCGTAAGCAATATCGGATGTTGGGTCAGGCTCCGAATACTTACCCCGGGAAAGCGCCATACCATAGTGCGTTTCTTTTCAAATTCATTGGGCGTCTGGAGAATACCCTGATCTGTAACAACGGGACGAAGCGTAGCTTCCGCCAAGTGCTGGGCATGGACTGGCCAATTCCAATTTTGGTCGTCATATCCCCAGCAGCAGCGAGTTAACCAGCGCTGATGGCCGTCAAGATTGTTGTAGTTGTAAATTGTTTCACCGCCCAAACTGAGGGCCATAAAGGCCAAGCCCCACGGTGTAAGACGAGCGGAGTAATTTAAAAATCTACTACCACCCAACGCCCAGGCTTTATTGAACCCTATTACTCCTTTATCAAAGGCTTCAATAACTAGACGCAACTCAGAAAAAGCATTCACCGCGGCCATCCCCATCACGGCGGTATTACCCGTATCACCTGCCAGTGCTACAAATGCTCCAGCTTTTTCTCCAGCATCACCTGTCTGAATGGCCCCAATCCACTTATTGAAGTTGTTCAGCGAGGTTCCTAAAGCCCCCCAAAAAGCGAAAGGCGCAATAAGCCCTCCAAGCCCCAAACCCAACTTGCCCACTTTTACAGCCAGCAGCATTCCATTTGTACCATTGCTATTAGACTGAACAGCCTGAAACGCTCTGTAAGCAAGACCAATATGTACGCCCTGATAGACCGCTAGGGCGGATGACGCAGTACCCGCTATCGCTCCTCCAAAAATAAGGAGTTCTTTTACACCTCTATCCCCCTCTAACTTCCCCCACTCCCGCCACGCCTCCCCCAACGTCTGCGCCTGCCACAACATTAACCCCAGCGGCAGCCAGCCACTTTTAAACGCGGTCAGCCCTGCACGGCCTTCGCCGTAGCCGCCTTTCACGCCCGAGCGCAGGCGGTTGATTTCATCGTTTAAATAGCTCTGCTGCTGGGGATTGAGGCTCAGTTTCAGCCCGATAAATCCAGCCGAATGATCGCTGGTAATCGTGAGGCTGCTTTGTATCTGTTTAACCAGTGCCGCACGCTTCTGGTGCGCTTCGATCAGCAGCCGGTTGTAGTGGTAGTAGTTTTCTTTGGCCGTTTGTCGCCCGCTCTCGCCGAGGGACGCTCGTTTGCTTTCTTTCAGAGAGCCGTCGCGGTTGTATTTGTAAGTGTCTGCGTTCTTGAGCAAGGTATTGAGGTTGGCAATCCGAATGCTGAAGTGCTCCACGTCCCGTGCACTGGCCACTCGCAGGGTCGCGCCTTCGTGGTCCAGGGCGATCAGCCCCGCCAGTCGATGGGCCCGGTTGCTGTAGGTTTTGAAGTCATCGAGGTGGGCTTTTAGTGCTGGGCCGTTCAGGTCGCTTTGCAGTTTGACCAGCCATTGTTCCAGGCGTAGCGCCGCGGCTGGCGAATACGCTGCCTGCACCAGCTGGCTGTTGATCATCGCCTGTGGGCTCAGGGCCAGGCTGTTTGCCCAGTGCTGGCCCAGTAACTGTTGCACGTGGTGCAAACGCAGGTGGGCGGTGGCGATGTTGTCTTGGGTGTTGTGGCTTTCATCCAGCAGCCTGATCACCATAGCGGCTTTGCTGTTGATAAAGCTCCAGTCCAGCCGGCTGCTGAACGCCGGCAACATGTAATACGGGTGTGCGTGGAAATACTCGCCCACGGCTTCGAGGCTGTCGTCGGTGCGGCACAGGTCGCGCACGCAGTTGTGTTCAGCGATGAGCGCAGCGTGCAGTTGGTCTTCGATTTTGGGGTCGAAGTACCACAGGCTGCGGTGCAGTTCACCTTGGGTGAATAGGTGCGTGCGATCGGCGGTGATGCGATCCAGTCGCGTAGTCCAGCGTTTGATGTGTACCCGCTCGGCTTCAAGGTAGGCGTGCATTTCCTGATGCCGCACTAGATCATGAATCCCCCGAGAGCCTAACCCGCGCCCCCGCAACGCAGCATCGCCGTGGTCTTGCAGGGCCTCGATGTCATCCTCCAGCTCGTCATGCAACGGCTCGCCGAGGGCGGTGTGCATGGCCTGTTTTTTATCATTGGCAAGTTGTTGCGCAGCACGTTTTTCGGCGCCAATTTCCTCGCCGGCGTACTGCACATTACGATTGCTGTTCACCGGGATTCCTCTGGCAGCATTGCGCGCATTCAAATAGTCGTAGATCGCTGCACGCTGAGCCGGGGTGGTTTTTTCGAACAGCTGGGGGCTGACGCCGGTGCTCGGGGCGTTCTGGTCATTGAGCACCATCAGGGTTTCGATGTAGCTGCCCACCAGGTATTTGAGCTCCTGACGCTCCTTGGCCACCCACTCATCGACCCAGCCCACCACGGTGTCTTGCTCCTGCGCCAGGTCGCGCATCACGCCCAAGGTGTCGTTGAACACCAGGTACAAGTGGTCGTACTCGTAGGCCGCGAGCATCTGACGTTTGACCGCCGTCATGTGGGTCGCTTTAAACAACGGCTGGTCTTCCCACACGTAGTCCTGGGACTCTTGCGGGTGTAAACCCTCGGCCGGGGCCGTGCTGGCGGGCGGCTCGGCGACTTCGGCCAGCCACTGTTTGGCCTGGGCTTCGGTGAGCAGGTGCTGGCCGCCCTTGACGCAATCGGCGGTGCTCAAGTCGACGACTTGCATGAAGTGATCACGTTCGGCGCGGCTGCCGATCATTTTCGAGCATTTGTAGGCCGTCCACTGCACTTCGCTGTAGGCAATGTGCAAGGTGCTCGAGCGTGAGAACAGCATGGCTTTTTCGGCTTCCTGCCCCTGACGCTGATCCTCGCTGGCCTCGTTGCCCTGCCACACGAACTGGGTCACTTCACCATGTTGCACGCGGTATTCGTGCAGATAGCCGCTGGTGTTGTCAATGACGTACAACCAGCCGTCACGCAGCAGACGAATGCCCAGCGGCCGCGAGCCGGGTTGAAACGACATGGCCAGCGCGGCGGATGGGTCCAGTCGTTCCACCAGTCCGTAGCGCAGCGGGAGCAGTTGCACCTTGGCTTTACGCAGCGGGCACACGCCCAGGGCGGTGCGGTTGTGTTGGCGGCTGTAGTCGATTTGATTGGGGTTGGAGCGCGGGGGGGTCATTGGTTGGCCTCGTCATAGCCACTGTGTGAAAGGGCCAGATCAGCGGCTTGTTCAATACGCTGCGATGGGGTCAGCGCTGAAGGCTGAGTGATCAGCGCAGCGATATCGGGGTGTAGCAACAAGGCGTCATCGTCCAGCAAGGCAAACACATTGGCGTACAGGCTCAAGTCTTGATCGCTGTCAAAACCCAGTTCCCCAGCGTGAATGGCAACCTCGCGCAGCCATTGCCAGCGTGCCGCGCCGGACAACTCACTTCGATAACCGGGAAACTTCTCCAGCAAGTGTTCGTTGAGCCCCCTGATGCTGGCGCGAAAACGGACCTCGTCGAGCAACGCCTGCTGGGTTTCGCACAATACGTATGGCCCGGCGGGTAGACCACGTACGGCATCGCCGGGGCGGGTATGTTGTTGCCAGGTGTCGTTCAACACATCAGGCAGTACCACACGATCCATTGGGCCAAATACTTCAGGTTTTTGCGTGTTCGTTGCATGGCTCAAAACAGCATGCATCACCGCCGGGTCAGCCACCCGCAGCCAGACGTTTGGCCCTTGTGCGTATTGCGCACTGAGCAGGCTGCGTAGATGGCTAATCACCTCGAAAGCACCCGCGTGGCTGAAAATCAGGTAGCCCCACTCTTCGGCGAGATGCTCAAAGTAATGCTTGAGGCCGGGTGTGTGCAGCCCGTTCAGTGATATCAAACAGGGCGACAGTTCATTGCACGGCGCCAGCGGCGTGGTGGCGTACAGCAACTGAATGTCCGGTGTGCCAAACCATTGATAGGCCTGGGCCAGCAGGTTTTTCACGCTGACGCCATCCAGCAGCAAATAGGCGTGAGGCTGCCAAGGCAGGTCGCTGGGCAAGGCTTCAGACGTCAACATGAACGCCTCCTTGAGCCGTGATGACCTTCAGCGCTTCGCATTGCGGGCAGGCCGGATTCTTTTGCTGCAACGACTCCATTTGTGTACTGGGCGCCATCTCCAGGCTGTGTAGTGCCTGCACAACACCCGGTAACAACGGACTCGCCGGCGTCCCCGGCACCGGCGCGCCACCGAGCACAATCGGGCTGCTGCTGAAAATCCCCGCCGCGCTGATCACGATGTGCTGCCCGCCGGCCATCAGGGTGATGCTGGCGCCAGCGTCGAGTACCACCCGAGCACCGGCCTTGAGGTGGACTTCCAGCCCGGCTTCGGCCACCAGCGCCTCGCCAACGCGGGTGTGGCTGCTGGCGGCGACTTGCAAATGGTCGTCGGATTTGAGCCGCACTTTGCGGTCGAGGATGACAGTGCGCTGATCTTCGGCTTCGAGCACTGACACGCTGTTACCTGTGATGTTGGCTTTGTACTCGCCATCCACTTGTAAGCGGCTGTCGTTTTTGACGTGCTGTTCGAGGTCGCGCTGGGCGTGGAGGTAGATCAGTTCCTGACCTTTGCGGTCTTCGATCTTCAGTTCGTTGTAGCCACCACCACCCGGTGTGCTGCGGCTGCGAAATACGCTTTGGGTTTTGTTCGCGGGCAGCGCGATGGGCGCCGGGTTGAGGCTGTTGACCAGGCAACCAGAGATGATCGGCTTGTCCGGATCGCCGTCCAGATAGGTCACCAGCACTTCCATCCCGACGCGCGGAATGGTCACGCTGCCATAGCTATCCCCAGCCCAGCTTGATGATACGCGCACCCAACAACTGCTTTGATCGTCGGCGATACTGCTGCGATCCCAATGAAACGAAATGCAAACCCTGCCAAATGCATCGCAATGGATTTCTTCGCCCACAGGCCCGGTCACGCGGGCGGTCTGGCTGCCGAGGATGCGTGGCTTGGCGAAAACCTGCTGCGGGCGGTAGGTCACTTCTTCCGGGGTGACATGAAAAGTGTTGCGGTAGCCTTGGGTAAAGCCGTCCGGGCCTGTCGTCTTCGGGCTGTGGCCTTGTTCTTCCAGCACTTGCGGCTGCTTGCCCTGGTGGTGGACCTGAGTCAGCAGCCAGCGCGTATTCCACGCCGCATTCGGGTGTTCGCTGATCGTCAGAAAGTGACCGCTGCTCAGGGTTGGCTGGTCGCTGTCGCCTTGGGCCTGGCGATAGCCGGTTTGGTGATGCTCAAGGGCACGCTGGTTTTGTTGTTCGCCGTGGGCGGTTTCAGTGAAGCCGCCGGGGTAGGTGTAACTTTCGAGGGCGCGCTCATTGAGATCGGCGCTGCGCTCAGCGTGCAGCGTGCGGCTGGCCTTTTCAAAGTCGTAGTCGCGGCGAACCGTGCGATTGGTGCAGGTTTCGAGGTGCAGATCGAAGCGCTCGATCGCCGGCTCTGCAGCCACCATGCCGGCACCTTGCACGTAAGGCGTTGGTCGCTTGAGTGGGGTGAAGGCCTGCTGTTTGTCGCCGAATACCAGCACATGGCCGTCAGGCGAATGCCGAAAGTGGTAGTGAAAACCCTCTTCAAAACACAGGCGTTGAATAAAGTGCAGGTCGGATTCACCGTACTGCACGCAGTACTCCCGAGGTGCGTAGGAGGAGAGTGAATTGAACAGGTAGGCATTGCTGAGAATGCCGTGTTCTTGCAGCACGGTTTCGATGATTTTTTGCACGGTCAGACGCTGGAAAATGCGCTGATTGGTGCGATGTTGCAGGTAGGCCAGTTGCGGCACCAGCGTCAGGCGGTAATGGGTCAGGCGTGTGCCGGGGCTGCTCAGGGCGATGCTGGAAATCTGCCCGTGAACACCCTTGCCCGGCCCGTCAAACGCCAGAAAAGCCGGCTGATGCAGCAATGCTTCAAGGTCCAGATCAGCGCGTTCGCAGACCAGTTCAACGGTAAAGGAAAAGGGCGTGCTGATGGCTTCGTCGCCGGTAAACGCCAGCACCCGAAACTCGGGTTCAGCGCTGGGAATGGTCAGGGTAAAACGGTTTTGGCGATCAAACGTGGGCATCCGTGACTCCTCAGACGTAGAGGGCACGCAAGGCGCCCACAACAAAGGAATGACGCTAACGGATAGGCTCAGCAGCGGATGTAGGAGGCTTCCCGGATTACCGGAGGAAGTAGATAAATCAGTAGTCACCCGCGCAAAAACAACCGGCGGCGCGGCGCATTCGAGTTGCTGGGGGTCGAACCCAGACATCTACCAAGGTGCGGGGCCAGTTACGGTGGGGTTTGTGTCTTAACCAATCACAGGAGTTCTTATGTCTGCGCCGATTACTGTGCTTCGCGATACCCATCCACTGCCCGTGCTCGATGCCTGCAAATGGGAAAAGCTCGAAGGCGACCCGCACACCGTCAACCTCAACGCTTACACCAGCGAGGACGGCAGCAAAATCATGGGTACGTGGATTTGCACGCCAGGCAAGTGGTATGTGGAATATGTGAAGTGGGAATACTGCGATTTCCGTGAAGGCTATTGCATCATCACCCCGGAGGGCAAAGAACCAATCCACCTGCGGGCGGGGGATATCTTTGTGGTGGAACCAGGCATGAAGGGCACGTGGGAAGTGGTTGAAACCGTGCGCAAGTATTTCGTCTTTGCCTGATTTTCTTTACCTGATTAAAAGAGCACGCAAAAAAAACCGGGAACCCGCCCGACGCGGATTCCCGGAAAACCCCTATTGGGGTTTGCGATAGCTGTTGATGATGGCCGAGAAGTCTTTGCCGCCTTCTCCGCGCAAACTCATGGCTTGATACAACTGCTGGGCCACTGCGCCCAGCACCACTGGCTGATGCGCCTGACGCGCAGCTTCAGTCGCCAACCCCAGATCCTTGAGCATCAGTTCGGCACCAAAGCCGCCGGTGTAACCGCGTGAAGCCGGTGCCGTTTCGACGATGCCTGGCCACGGGTTGTAGACCTCTGAACTCCAGCAGCGCCCGGTAGAGCTGTTGATCACTCCGGCCAGCACTTCACTGTCTATGCCCAGTGCCGCGCCCAACGCCATGGCTTCGCTGACGCCGACCATGGAGATTCCGAGCAACAGGTTGTTGCAGATTTTAGCCACTTGGCCGGTGCCCACATCCCCGCAATGGACGATGTTGCGGCCCATTTGTGCGAGTACCGGGTGCAGGGTGTCGAACAGCGTTTGTGGAGCGCCGACCATAAACGTCAGAGTGCCCGCTTGCGCACCGCCAGTACCGCCGGATACTGGCGCATCGGCCATTTGCACACCTTGCCGGGCCGCCGCCGCTGCCACATCACGCGCGGTTTGCGGGTCGATGGTGCTGCAATCGACTGCCGGGACGCCTTCGCCGATACCGGCCAAAACACCGTCTTCGCCCAGCCATACACTGCGCACATGAGCCGCAGCCGGGAGCATGGTGATCACCAGCTCAGTGCCTTTTGCGGCGTCACGCGGCGATGCACTGATGTGCCCACCGAGCGCCGCCAGTTCGGCCAGGACTTCTTTGTTCAGGTCAAACAGGTTCAACGAATGCCCAGCCTTGAGCAGGTTGCGCGCCATCGGTGCGCCCATGTTGCCCAAACCAATAAATGCGATGTTCATGGTCGTGCCCTCAACGAAGATTGATGGTGGTGTTGACGCCATCATTCACGCTGTCATCGTCGAACCAGCGGCTGGTGACGGTCTTGGTTTGAGTATAGAACTGCACCACTTGCTTGCCGTACGGGCCCAGATCGCCGAGCTTGGAGCCACGCGAGCCGGTGAAGCTGAAGAACGGTACCGGCACTGGAATCGGGATGTTGATGCCCACCTGACCGACGTCGATTTCGCTCTGGAACTTGCGCGCCGCCGCACCGCTTTGGGTAAACAATCCGGTGCCATTACCAAACGGGTTGGCATTCACCAGCGCGATGGCCTGATCCAGCGTGTCGACTTCAATCACCACCAGCACTGGGCCAAAGATTTCCTGGGTGTAAATCTGCATGTCGGTGGTGACGCCCGAGAACAGGGTCGGGCCGACGAAATTGCCTTGTTCAAAACCCGGCACCTTAATGTTGCGACCGTCGAGTTCGAGGACTGCGCCCTCTTTGATCCCGCTTTCAATCAGCCCCAGCACACGCTCTTTCGCACGTTTGGAGATCACCGGGCCAACATCGGTACCAGCCTCGCTGCCGGCGTTGACCTTGAGTTGTTGCGCCAGCGCCTTGAGGTCCGGCAGCCATTGCTTGGCCGCACCCACCAGCACCACCACCGAGGTGGCCATGCAGCGTTGACCGGCCGCACCAAAGCCTGCGCCGACCAGAGCATTGAGGGTTTGCTGGCGATTGGCGTCAGGTAGCACCACGGCGTGGTTTTTGGCGCCCATCATCGATTGCACGCGCTTGCCGTGGCGACCGGCCAGGTCATACACGTGGGTGCCGACGGCGGTTGAACCAACGAACGAAACAGCCTTGATGTCGGCGTGAGTGCAGAGCGCGTCGACCACGTCTTTGCCACCATGGACAACGTTAAGCACGCCCGGCGGCACCCCGGCTTCCAGCGCCAGCTCGACCAGCATCAGAGTCGACAGCGGGTCTTGCTCGGAAGGCTTGAGGACGAAGGTGTTACCGCAGGCGATGGCCATCGGGAACATCCATAGTGGGATCATGGCCGGGAAGTTGAACGGCGTAATCCCCGCACACACACCGATTGGTTGACGCAAGGTGTAGGTATCCACACCACCTGCCACGTTTTCAGCGAATTCACCCATCTGCAAAGTACCGATGGAGCACGCGTGCTCGACCACTTCCAGGCCACGAAAAATATCGCCCTCGGCGTCGGCAATGGTTTTGCCTTGCTCAGCACTCAGGACGATGGCGATGCGCTTGGAGTGTTCGCGAATCAGCGCCTGCAGCTTGAGCATGATGCGCATCCGCGCGCCAATCGGCGTCAGCTTCCAGGTCTGGAAAGCACGCTGGGCAGCGCTGATGGCGGCGTTGACTTCATCAGGAGTAGCAAACGGGACCTTGGCCAGCACTTGTTGAGTGGCAGGGTTAACGATGTCGTGCCACTCGGTGGTCTGCGACTCGATCCATTCGCCATCGATCAGCAAGCGGGCGTTTTGGTACGGGGTGCTAGAAACGCTCATGGAAGTCTCCAAAATTATTTTTATCGTCAGAAGTCGGTTGGTCGCAGAACTGTTTTTGGAGTATAGGTGTGCGTTCTTCTAATAAGAACGCACATAAAAGCCGGTCTAACATGCAAAAAAACATCACATCGTTAAGCGCTTTAAACTGGGACGACCTGAAGTTTTTTCTGGAGGTGGCCCGCACCCGCAAAGCCAGCAGCGCAGCCAAACGCCTGGCGGTGGATTACACGACCGTGTCACGGCGGATCAGCTCGCTGGAAACTGCTCTCGGCACCTTGCTGTTTGAGAAGTCACGCACCAATGGCTTTACCCTGACCAACGAAGGCCAGCGATTACTGGGTTATGCCGAGTCGATTGAAAGCACGCTTCACATGGCCTGCGAGCAGGTATCGGGCTCGGGCGTAGCGTTATCGGGACATGTGCGCATGGGCTGTACGGAGGGCTTTGGCAGCTTCTTTGTCACCCCACAACTGAGCCACTTTGTGGACGCTTACCCGGCGATTTCGGTGGATATCCTGCCGCTTCCGCACTTCATCAGCCTGTCCAAGCGCGAGGCTGATATCGTCATCGCCCTGGAGCGTCCGGAACACGGGCCGTACGTGTGCTGCAAACTGTGCGACTACCGGCTGCAATTGTTTGCCACCCAGGAGTATCTGGACCAGCACCCGCCCATCCGCCGTACATCGGATCTGGCAGAACATCCGTTTATCAGTTACGTCGACGACTTGGCGTTTAGCTCGGAGTTGCTGTACCTGGCCAACGTACTGCCTGGCGCCAGCGCCAACTTGCGCAGCACCAGCGTGATTGCCCAGTTCGTGGCCGCTCAGCAAGGACGTTCGCTGGCGATTCTGCCGTGCTTTTTAGCCGCTCAGGACCCGCGCTTGCTACCGGTACTACCCGATGAGATCAACCTCACCCGCCAGTTTTGGATGTACTGCCGCGAGGATTTGAGGAAGCTCAAGCGGATCACCTTGCTGTGGGATTACATCCGCGAGGTGACTGAGCTGAATGCGCCGCTATTGCTGGGGGAGACGCGAGGGATGAAGTTTGCGGATTGATCGAGCGCAGCAGCTAACACATCAAAAATCTGTAGGAGCAGCTTGCTCGCGATCCAGAACAACGCGGTTTATCTGAAAAAACGCAGCGATCTTATCGCGAGCAAGCTCGACTCCTACAGGGCTCCAGGTCTTTAGTCCGCAATCACGACGATCGACACCCGACGGTTTTCGGTGCGTCCGGCGCGGGTGTTGTTAGAGGCCACCGGCTCGCGGCTACCCAACCCACGGACCTGAATATTCTCGGGGCGCATGCCTGCTTTGGTCAGGGCTTTGACCACGCTGTTGGCGCGGCGCACCGACAGTTGCTCGTTGTACGTTTCTTTGCCCGAGGCATCGGTGTGGCCGTCGACCCGCACACGCTGGATGTCTACCGCGAGCAAAGCGCTGCCGATACGCTCAACGATTTCCTGGCTTTGCGCGTTGAGCACTTCCAGGTCGCTGCCAAACAGCACCTTACCGGACAAGCCAAACGCCCACCCTTCATCTGTCAGCTCAAAGCCCTGCTGCTTCAGCACCGCAATCTGCGCCGGGCTCAACCCTTTTTGAGGGGCGGTCTGGCAGCCGGTCAAGGCCAGCGTTGCCAGTAATAAGGCAACACTGAAAAACTGCAGGTAACGCTGAGTCATTGCACGCATGGTGGGGTTTAGCTCCTGGTAATAATAGGGATCGCGGGGTACTCCGACTCCGCAACCTGTTGCCCGCCTCGGGCGAGGCGCTTGGCCTGGTACATTGCCGAGTCCGCCGCACGCAGCAAGGCATCCGGATGTGCGCCATGTTCGGGGTAAACAGCAATGCCAATACTGAGCGAAGTCACGACGCGGGTGTTACCCGGTAGTTGAATCGGCTCAAGCATGCTGAGAATGATCTTGGCAGCGATACGCTGAGCGTCTTCAATCTTGTGCAGCGGGGTCAGCAGAATCGCAAATTCATCGCCGCCCAGACGTGCCACCACGTCCTCTTCGCGCAACTGTGCGCGAACCCGCGTCGCCACTGCCACCAACACCGCGTCACCCGCCGCATGGCCGTAGGTGTCGTTAATGTCTTTAAAGCGGTCGCTGTCGAGAAACAGTACCGCGGCTTTTTCGGTGGGCTTGTACAACGAGCGCAAAGTGCGCGCCAGCTGTGCTTCAAAGTAGGCACGGTTGGGCAGATCGGTCAGTGAGTCATGGCTGGCCTGATGCGCCAAGGTCTGGTTTTCGTTTTGCAGATGGTTTTGCCATGACTCCAGCTCATCGAGCAATGCATTGAAGTCGTGGCCCAAGTCGTCCAGTTCGGCAATATGAGCTGGTGGCACTCGACGATCAAACGCGCGCTCGCGCCGCGCCGCGTGAGCCACCTCAGCCAGTTGCTGCAACGGCCCGGTGATGCCACTGAGCAAGCGGCGTGACAGGTGCAACGCACTCCACGCACTCAAAGCCGTGCACACCAACACCCCAAACAGCCCGCCGAGCAAGAATCGCAGCATATTGGCACCGTGCACACTGACCACCACGGCCCCGACTTCTCGGCCTTGATGCAGAATCGGTACGCTGATCGGCTGCTCCAGCAAGCTATCAGCCAACAGCATTTCGACCTTCGACAGCACACCGTTTTCCGGACGCTGCCATTGCGCCAGCAACTTGCCGTCCACGGTATAAACCTCGGCCTTGTCCACCGCCTCCGTGGACGCAATCAAGGCCAGCGCCTCGGTCGCCGCCACGCGATCATCAAACACCACAGCCGCTTCCACGGTGTAGTTGATGGCACGGGCAATCAGATGCAGGTTGTGATCGGCATAAACCTTGAGTGCCAGCACGCCCAGCAAGGTAAGCGAAACACTGGCCAACGTCACCGCCACCAAGGCCACGCCCAAATGCCCACGACGCAACACCGAGCGCAGGCTGCGCCGATTGTCAGCAGGTTTAGCCTGGCTCATGGTTGGGCGGCCCGGCGCCGGGACAGTTGCAACACACTGGGGTGAATGCGCACGCCACTGCGGGACACGGAGTCGAGGTTGACCTCAAACGACACCTGCTGATCGCTGACGTGCAGACAAAACAGGCTGCCAACGGTGCATTGATTGCCGTCTTCGCTAATGCTCAGTACGGCTTGACCACTCAGGGTACTGAACAGGCTGCTGCGTTCTTCAGCACTCAACTTGCCCAGATACACCGCGTTGCAGTCATTGCCAATGGTCGGGCTGTTGGCCAACAAACGGAGGACTTGCACTGGCCTGCCACTGGATTGGGTCGCCCCCTTGAGCAGGTCATCGGTGTATTCAGTCGGCCCAATCACGCACAACCGTAATTGAGCCGGCTCGGTCGGCCAACGGGCGTAACTGAGGATGCCCAGTACCACTTGGGTCACGGCCTTGGCACGCTGATCGGCCACACTGAGCGACACTTCAGATTGGGCCAGGCAGGGAGTGCTCAACAGCAACAGCCCCAGAAATAGCAGCCGCAGCCGCCATCCAAGATGCTGTTCAACTGAGGAGACCGCCACGTCCATGCAGGATTTCTCTGAAGTCTTTGTAGGAATAGTGTCGTAACGATAGCACACGGCGTGTATCCATCGTGATACACGCCGTGCAGCAAACGTTTAGCCCAGACCTAACATCAGCCCACTCAAGCGTTTGACCTTGCGCTGGACGGCTTCTTCAAACACGCCAGACCGAGGTTCAACCAAACTGAACCAGTGTTTGGCGCGGGTGATGCCGGTGTAGATCAACTCTTTGGTCAAGACCGGGTTGAGCGCCTCCGGCAATACCAGCGCAGTGTGCGAAAACTCCGAGCCTTGAGACTTGTGGACGGTCATGGCGTACACCGTTTCGACATCATTAAGCCGGCTTGGCAGAACAAAGCGGATGCCACCCAGCCCATCATTGCGAGCAAAGGCTACGCGCAGCACATGACGTTGCCCCTGGCCATCTCGCTCGGGGAGTTTGAGGGCGATGCCAATGTCACCGTTCATCAGGCCCAAGCCGTAGTCATTGCGGGTCATTAATACCGGGCGGCCTTCGTACCATTGCTGATCGCTATCAATCAATTTGCGGGCGAACAAGGCGCGGGTAATGCGCTCATTCAAACCCTCCACGCCCCAGGGTCCTTTGCGCACGGCGCAGAGCACTTGGAACGCCTCGAACGCCTCCAGCACCTGCCCCGCCCAAGCCGCCCAGCACGGATCTTCAAGCCCGGCATCGGCCGCCGGACGCTGATTACGCAGTACCTCCAGATAATGTCGATAACCCTTGGCTTCAGCACTTCGACCTTCCAGCGCCAAACGCTCAAATGCCCGGTCTTGCTCACCCTTGAGCGCCAACGCAAACAAGTCGGCATGAGTATCGGCGGCCAATAACGCCCGCGCATCGCGGGGCTGTTGCTGGTTGACCAGACGCGACAGCTGACCAATGCCGCTGCCTTCACCGAAGCGGCGCGAGTGACGCAGCATGACTACCTGTTGCGCCAATGGATGGGTACCGTCCAGGTCTTGCTGCAAGTCACTGGCGCTGAGGTTTTCACCGCTGACCTGCTCCAGCCAAGTGCGGGTTTGCGGGGTGTACCAGCCCGCCTCGGCATCGCGGCACAAATCCCCCAACACGGCGCCGGCTTCTACCGATGCCAATTGGTCCTTGTCACCCAGCAGCACCAACTTCGCATGATCAGGCAGCGCATCGAGCAAGTTGGCCATCATTTCCAGATCGATCATCGAGGCTTCGTCGACCACCAGCACATCCAGCGGCAGACGATTACCTGCGTGATGACGAAAGTGCCGGGTGCCGGGGCGGCTGCCGAGCAGACGGTGAACGGTGGTCACGTCACTGGGGATCTTTTGCCGAACCTTGTCGTCCACTTCCAGCGACTTGACTTGCAGGCTGATGGATTCAGTCAGGCGTGCCGCTGCTTTGCCGGTCGGTGCCGCCAGACGGATGCGTAATGGCGCGCCCGCTTCGACGGCTGGGGCCTGAAGCAAAGCCAACAAACGCACCACCGTGGTGGTTTTGCCGGTGCCGGGGCCGCCAGTAACGATGCTGAAAGCACCACGCGTGGCCAGAGCGCAGGCGAGTTTTTGCCAATCAATCGGTGCATTGGCCATTGGGCTACCGAACAACCTCGTCAGACGCGCTGGCAAGTCATCCGGTGTGTTTTGCGGGGCCGCCAAACGTTGGCGCAAGGCGCTGTCAATCCGTCGCTCATAGGCCCAATAACGGCGCAGATACAGGCGTCGCTCACTCAGGACCAAAGGCCGGCTTGCGGTATCCGCCGTCGACTGCCCCGCGTGCTCAACCAATGGGCTGCCTTGCAAGGCCTTGCACCAGGCGTCGCCATCCAACGCTTCAAGCAATTGCGAGGGCAATAACATGGCACCGGTCTGAACATCGCCTTCAGGAGGTAAGGACAGCGCAAAATCGGGCTCTTTGAGGGTTTCAAACAGATCCAGGCACACATGCCCATGGCCCAACTGATGGCTGGTCAACGCCGCCGCCAGCAACACCAGCGAATCACCCTGCGGGTCGCGCTCATGGAGAAACGCGACGAAGGCTTTATCCAGTGCGCGTAACCAGCCACGCTCAACCCATCGCTCCAGCAACAGCAGCAAATCCTCGGCACGGCTCAAGGGTTGCAACAGGGCGAGGCTTTCCGCTGTCAACGGCGTCGGCAACAGCTCAGCGAACGAACGACTCATAACAACACTCCCTGTTCCCACACGGGTTCAGCCTGTTTGGGCACCGGCTTGCCCTGGAACATCAGGTCTAGGCTTTCGATCAATAGTCTGGGTGGCCGTGTAAAAAACACGCCCTGCCCTTGAGAGCGAGTGCCGCGCAGGAATAAATACAGCGCGCCACCCATATGCTGGTCGTAGTCGTAATCGACCAGCCGCGCCTTGAGCTGACGGTGCAAGGCCAACAGATACAGCACGTATTGCAGGTCGTAGCGGTTATCCAGAATAGAGGCGGTCATTGCTTGCTCGGTGTAGG
Source organism: Pseudomonadota bacterium (assembly GCA_040385125.1). Classification (GTDB taxonomy): domain Bacteria; phylum Pseudomonadota; class Gammaproteobacteria; order Pseudomonadales; family Pseudomonadaceae; genus Aquipseudomonas. The sequence goes on from JAZKIA010000051.1 coordinate 51,729, forward strand.
CCGAATCGTCGCTGCCCAGCCAGTTGGATTTGTAGTCCGCCACGTAATAGCGCCCTTCGTGCTCGAACGTCAGATCGATAAAACCTTTGAACATGCCATTGAGCAGGCTCGGCTCTGCCGCCGCACGCGAGGCGCCGCCGTGGGTGTGCTGGCGAACCAGCGTGTCCAGTTGCACCACATCCACTTTGTGGCTGGCAAACCAGAACTCCATTTCGATCTGGTATTGGCTCAACTGGTTCAGGACTACCGCCGGCTGGCCGTTGTTCAGGCGCAGCGGTTCGTCTTGCAAGTGTTGCAGCCAGTCGCTCAGGGTTTCGATCCAGCCCTGCCAGCCGCGCCGGTTACAGCGCCGCGCCACGGCATCGTTGATCGCCACCGGTTCGGCCTTGAACCCTTCACCACCCGCCCACTCCAGCAGTCCGTGGAGGAAGGTCCCCGGATTTGGCCCACGGGGAAAGCGGTGGATATCGCCGCCTCCGAGTAACACATCACGCGGCGCATCCGGGTCCAATCGCTCGTCATCCGAAAGCTTTTGGGCCAAGGCGCTTTCCGGTGCTTCGGCCGGGCTTAAGCTGTCACCAATACGCAATGCGCTGTAGGACGCAATCCACCAGTTTTCCGCCGCCCGGCGAGTCGGAACAAGCGGCTTTAGCAAGGTTGCTTGATTGAGCGGTGGATAGAAATGCGCTTCGCTGGCGGGCGGAACAGGTTCGTACTTGATCGCCTCGCACGCTTGCTGCACGTCAACCAGCCAACGCTCCAACCCAACCGACTCGGCCAGCATCGCCCCGCCACCCAGCAAGTACCCCAAGGCTGAAAGGTGCAAAGTCGAGCGGTTGTTATTTCCGCGCTTGAGGTCGGCAACACCGAGCCAGCAGGCGTGCTGGGCGCGGGTCAGAGCCACATAAAGCAAGCGCAAATCTTCGGCCAGCCGCTCGTCATCGGCCTGGACAATCAGCTCCGGGGTCGGCTTCAGGCTCACGTGGGCATTGCCCGCCGCATCGTGGTAATGCAGCGGCAAGCGGCTGCCATCCACCGGTTTGGTCGAACAAACAAACGGCAGAAACACCAACGGGTATTCCAGGCCTTTGGACTTGTGGATGGTCACTACTTTGACCAGTTGCTCATCGCTTTCAAGCCGCAGGATCTGCTCCTCACCGGCCTGCCCGGACAAGGCCAAGTGCTCGGCCAGATGGCGGATCAGCGCTTGCTCGCCATCCAGTTCGGCGGCGGCCTGTTGCAGCAGCTCGGACAAGTGCAGGAGGTTGGTCAGCACCCGCTCGCCGTCGGGCCGAGCGATCAATGCCTGGGGCAATTCAAAGTCGTGCAGCAGACGGCGCAACATCGCGAGCACACCTTGCTTGCGCCAGGTTTCGCGATAACCACGGAACTGCATCACCCGCCGTTCCCAGGCCAGTTCGTCCTGGTTCAAGCGCTCCAGCTCAATCAGCGGCAAGTCCAGGGTGATGCAGGCCAGCGCAGCTCGTAGCGGTCGCTCGACGTCGGGCTCGGCGCAGGCCTTGAGCCAAGCCAGCACATCGTGTGCCTCCTGCGCGGCGTAGACCGAATCCTTATCGGACAGGTAAACACTGCGTACGCCACGGGTCGACAATTCACGCCGAACGGCCTGAGCCTCCTTACCGTCGCGTACGAGAATGGCGATATCCGCCGGCAGGACGCCACGCAAAGGCTCGCCGTCCTGGGCAAAGCCGCAGCGACCTTGCTGACCGCCGTTGAGTAATTCAACTATCTGGCTGGCGCATACCGCCGCCAGTTGCTGACGATAAACCGCGCCTGACACGGGTTGCTCGGAAGGCAATTGCCAGAGGGTTAGCGCAGTGATCGGCTGGCCATCCAGCTGCAAGACTTCTTTGCGGCCCTGGGACTTAACCGAAACAAAGGGCACAGGGTTTTCAGATCCCTCGCGGAATAAAAACGCGCCGCGACCGGTATCACGCTGCTCGGCCCGCTCAAAGACGTGGTTGACCGCCTTGACCATGGCGTGGCTGGAACGGAAGTTGGTGTCCAGCGTATGTAGCCGCCCCACAGTCGCATGGCGAGCACGCAAGTAGGTGTAGATATCAGCGCCGCGAAAAGCGTAGATCGCCTGTTTCGGGTCACCGATCAGGAACAGGCCGGTGTCGGGGCTGTTGTCTTCAATACGATAGATGGTCTGGAAGATGCGGTACTGCACCGGATCGGTGTCCTGGAATTCATCTATCAGCGCCACGGGGAACTGTTCGCGAATCAGGGTCGCCAGTCGCTCCCCGCCCTCTGCTTGCAAGGCGCTGTCCAGCCGAACCAGCATGTCGTCGAAGCCCATCTCGGCGCGGCGACGCTTCTCTTCTTCGAAGCGTACGCTCACCCAATTCGCGGCATGTTGCAGAACAGCCGCATCCGGGGTCGGCAAGTCATCGAGAGCAGCCTTGAGGCCGTGCATGGCGTCCAAACCAGGATGTTGCGGCGGGTCACCTTTCCAGGCTTCGGCCATGCCATCTGGGGTCAGGCGAGTGAAGCCCGTCCCGAGATCAAGCGACTCCTGAGTGTTATCGACAGCCCACGCGCTGAGTTTTTCAAACCAGGGCTCGAAATAGCGCGCCTGCATTTTGCGGCCGTCGACCGCTTTAGCGGCCACGCCTTGCAGGCAGATGTCGCGCAACTCTTGAGCCCATTGCAACCACGGCGCCTTGAGCTGTGACAGCGCTTGGCGGCGCTCTTGCAAACAGGCGTCAATCATTTCAGCCGGCGTTTGCTCGGTATCCAAGCCCGGACGCACACTCCCGAACAGAGCACGGACCCGCGGTAACAAGGCTGCCGGACCACTCCAGTTCGCGCGCACCCAATTCAGCGCATCGCCGTGCATCGGGTAGCAAAACAGCCGCCAGTAATCGCGCAGCACTTCGCCGAGCAAATCGCTGTGATCGGTTTCAAGGGTCTGGGTGAACAGGCTGCCGCTGTCGAAAGCATGCTCACGCAACATCCGCTGGCACCAACTGTGGATGGTTGAAACCGCGGCTTCGTCCATCCACTGCGCGGCGATGTCGAGTCTGCCAGCGCATGCGGCCCACTGTTCTGGACCAAACTGATCACGCAGTTGCGCGACCAACGCATCCGGGGCCTCGATCTCATCGCGGAAGAAACGCGCAGCCTCGGCCAGCCGGGTACGAATACGGTCGCGCAGCTCTTTGGTCGCTGCATCGGTGAAAGTCACCACAAGGATTTGTGGCGGCAGCAGCTCTCGACCGAAACCGGTCTCTTGCTCGCCATGACCCAAGATCAAACGCAGATAGAGCGCCGAGATAGTGAAGGTTTTGCCGGTGCCGGCGCTGGCTTCAATCAACTGACTGCCACGCAGGGGGAAGGCCAGGGCTAAAGGTACAGTGGGCTCGTTCATTAACGGGCTTCCTCGCTAGTCAATGAACGCCAAGGCGCTTCAAACAGGGGGCGGTAGAGGGCGTCGCACCACTCTTCAAATGCGCCATCGGCCATTAAGGCGGCGTAGTCCGGGAACTGACGGGCCAGCGCTGCGCTTTCACGGCGTTCACCGTCGCTGGTTTGGCCATCGCCTTCGTAGGCCTTTTGGGCTGCCGCATCTGCTTTGGCCGGATCACTTTGTGCCAACCAGGCGAAGGCTGTTTTAACCGCGATGGGCAACGGACGGTTCATGCCAACTTTCCAGGCCACCAGCAAATTGCCAAGAATATCGCTGGCCTGCTTGGGCTCCATAGGGCCAAGCAGCAAAGTGTCATCGCTGGCCACCAGGGCGGTGGTCATATCCAGGCTGCAGGCACACGCCACCAAATGGTTAACCCAAGGCCGGGCCAATCGGTGCCACTTACGGGTTTTAATCGCGCCGATACTGTTAGGAATAGTCGTTATGGAGAGTAAGCTTTTATCACTACGCTGATGCAGATTGCTAAGCCAGCCCTCCAACATCAGACCGTGGTCCTCAAAACTAACGGGCTGCGCGCTAGTAAGCGGCGTTGGCCACAGGGCCAGCAACTGTTGATAGCGTTGCAATACATCCGGTAATGGCTCGATCAGTTCGTGTTGCAGGCACTCGCCAAAACCGGCCATCGGCAGCAAACCACTGCCCTGCAAACGCCGAGCGCGGACCTGCAAGGCGTGCTCAAGTTGATCGGGCTGTGCAAGCGCCGCTTCGAGCAAGCTGTCACTCAAGGTGTAGCGCTGCAATGCATCGAGCACAAAGGGTTCTTCATCAGCCAAAGGCACTTCAGCTGCCTCAAAGAATACTTTCAGGCGCTGACTAAAGAAATGACGCACTGGGTTACGCAAGAAGTCCTGCAATTGAGTCAAGTTCAAAGGCTCTTCTTGTTCATGCGCGGCGAGTGTTCCGGGTGCGATAGATGCCGATTTTGGCTCGTGTAATTGCTGCCACTCACGGGCATAGCTGAACAAATTCGGATTGCCCTCGTGAAAGTAGCGGGTGCTAAAAGGCTGGAGTGGATGTTCTTGAGTCATCGCTTCAAGCAGATCACCGCCGCCCGCCAGTTGCCAGCCACTGGCCAGATGATCGCGCAATTGGCCGATCAACACGCAGGCCGGGCGCTCGCTGTTATCGCGAATACTGCGCCCTACCCAACTGATATAGAGCTGATCGCGTGCGGAAAGAAGTGCTTCGAGCAATAGGTATCGGTCATCTTCACGGCGGGACCGATCACCAGGGCGGTAGTCGCTGCCCATCAAGTCGAAATCCAGAGGCGGCTGCGCTCGAGGGTAATCGCCATCATTCATGCCCAACAAACACACCAGTTTGAACGGGATTGCGCGCATCGGCATGAGGGTGCAAAAGTTGACCGCTCCGGCCAGGAAGCGTTGTGACAGCTTGCCTTGGTCAAGACCGGTGAGCCATGCTTCGCGTACGACTGTCAGCGGTAATTGATCCTGCAACCCAACCAGCTCGCAGGTTTCGAGCCACGTCTCGCGAAGCTCCTCGAGCTGGGCCAGCAGGTAATCATCGTGTTCGGTTTCGGCCTGAAAAAACAGCTGTATCAGCGCCTGCAGGCGCTCGCCCCATTGCTGCGGCAATGCGGGTTTCGAGAGCTCTTGATGGGCGATTTCCAGCGCATCGAGCAAGGCCACCAGAGGACCAATCAGTACCGCATCGAGTCCACCTATTTCATCATAGGGCTCAATGCCATCGCAGGCCTCTGCGCTGCCGACGGCATAGCCGAGCAACATGCGGCGCAATCCAAAACGCCAACTGTTTTGTTCCAGCTGCGCTGGCAAACCGAGGCCGGCACGCTGCTCGGCATTGAGCCCCCAGCGAATCCCGGCGCCTTCAATCCAGCGATGTAAGGTCGGCAGGTCACGCTCTTGTACTTTGAAGCGAGCGCGCAGGGCTGGTACATCCAGCAGGTCAAGAATCTCACTGACCGGGAAGCGACTGTCAGGCAGTTTGAGCAGGTGCTCGACGGCGATCAATAGCGGGTCGCGCCCTCGCTGGCCTTGGTCAGCCAGCGTGTAGGGAATAAAGCGACGCTCATCACGCTCGATTTGTCCAAATACAGCACGGATATGCGGCGCGTAGCTGTCGACATCCGGCACCATCACGATCACATCACGGGGCTGCAGATCAGGGTTTTCGCTGAAACGAGCGAGTAATTGATCGTGAAGGATCTCGACTTCTCGTTGCGCACTGTGGGCAATGTGGAAGCGAATTGACTTGTCTTGCTCTAAATCGACAACAGGCCACAGCTCACGGGTTTCGTTGAGTGGACGCAACTCAAGAATGTCGTCCTGCAATTGGTTAAGCAGGTTGAGCGGCTCAACTTCACTGAACAGGTCTATACGCCCATCGCGAAAGGCAGAGCGGTAGCTGTTGGGGTCATCGTAGCTGTCGAGCAGATTGATGTAGTCACGACCTTGTTTACCCCACGCAGCGAGCAATGGGTGCGCATGTTGGTGCAGGATGTCAGCATCGAGAACTGTAGGCATCCCGGCTTTACGTGCCTGACGCTTGTATTGATGACGCAGCAGATCTTTATCTGCAACGATGTCAGACCAATGGTGACGACATGGATTGTGGACGCACAACAACACTTGGCTGAATCGAGCCAGTCCAGCCAACGCTTCGAGCGCTTGTGCGGGCAGTGAAGAAATCCCGAACACGATGACCCGAGCCGGTAAACCGGCCGGGGCTTGCTCAAGACTGTTTATCTTCTCAATAAAGCGCTGGTGAACGCCGGCACGACTCTGGGCCATCCCCTCCTCACCCACATCAAGAAGCAGCGCGCGCCACAACTCGGCCTGCCAGCAGTTGGCTGGACTCAGGGCTGGGCTTTCGCCTCGAGCATTACGTAATTGATGACGACCGGCAGCCCAGTCCTCCAGCCAGTCCGCTCGGTAGACCTGATATTGGTCAAACAAGTCGGCGAGGCGTTCTGACAGTTGGTAGCGTTTACGCAAATCGGTGTCATGAGTCAGGAAACGTTGCAGCGGCTCGAAATGCGGTTGATCGATGAGGGCGGGGAGCAAGCGCATCAAACGCCAGGTAAGGGGCGCTTTATCCAGCAGAGACTTGGCTGGGATTTCTTCACTGCCCAGAACCAGCCTGTAGAGCTGCCACATAAAACTGCCAGGCAACTGCACATCTACCGCCGCGGCAATTCCGCAGCCACCCAAGTCATCGTCCTGAGCATCCTCAGCCAGAGCCAGCTTCAGCCATTGGGCAATGCCGTTACTCTGAACCAGAGCAATTTCGTTCTCCAAAGGCGCCAAGGGATAGCGGCGCATCCAGCCGACTACCAAGCTGCGTAACTCATCGAGGCGGTTACCGTGAACCACCATAAAACCCGCATTGAGGGACGTAGCAACCGGCATGACGGCATCCTTAGGAGAAGGCAAAATCCAAAGGCGAACCTTAACATTGCTTGGCTAAGTTGGTGGGGATCAAGCTGCACACAGGCGTGTGACGTGGTGTGCTACTTGCGCCTTTCTGGACCTGGATCACAGCAAAGGTCCTGCGGACCTTATCGCAGCC
>JAZKIA010000052.1:0-36307 GCA_040385125.1 Pseudomonadota bacterium
CTGGCCAAGTTCTACCGGGTTTCCGGCCAGAGCACCCAGCATCAGGGCGTACTGCCGGACATCGATTACCCGTCGATCATCGACACCAAGGAAATCGGCGAAAGCGCACTGCCTGAAGCCATGCCGTGGGACACCATTCGCCCGGCCATCAAGCCGGCGGTTGACCCATTCAAGCCGTTCATTGCCCGGCTTAAAGCTGAGCATGAAGCACGCGTAGCCAAAGATGCCGAGTTCACGTTTATCCGCGACAAACTGGCCCTGGCCGAGAAGCTGATGAACGAGAAAACGGTAAGCCTCAATGAGGCCGAGCGTCGCGCCCAACACGCCGACATCGATGCCAAGCAACTGGCCATGGAAAACATCCGTCGCCAGGCCAAAGGCGAAGCACCGCTCAAGGAAATGAAGAAAGAAGACGAAGATGCACTGCCGGTGGAGCCTGAAAAAACCAAACCGGAAGATGACGCCTACCTCAGTGAAACCGGGCGTATCCTGCTGGACTACCTGAAACTCAATACCCAGGTGGCCAAGCAATAACCACCATAACTGCAGGAGCGAGCTTGCTCGCGATGGGGCGCGATGCGGTTGTCAGTGACAACCGCGTTGCCTGAATCGCGAGCAAGCTCGCTCCTGCAGAGGTGTTGGTACAGATGTAAAAAAAGGGCGGGCCGCGTTATGCGGGCCGCCCTTTTTATTGGCCGCTGCTCAGGCCTCCTCGTGCTCGTAAAGATACTCGAATACCCGCACCACCTCAGACGCGTGCCACGAGGCTGCGGCAACGCCATCCGGTGGGCCAGAAAAGCGCCCAAGCCGTTCCACACACTCGAAATAACCGGTACGCGGCAAGCGGCTCGCACCTTGGCTGATCACCAGCGAGCTGCGCAAAGGTTGATCGGCCTTGGCATCTATCGCCGCCAGATGCTCAAGCGCTGCGGTCAGTGTAAGCATTGCCGGGCTGGGCAATTGCAAACGCTCCAATAACGCACGGTAAGTGAGCAAGTGACGCTGTCGTCGCGCCTGCTCAAGTTCAGCCAACAACCCCTCCCAGTGTTGACGACTGATGCGCACATTCATGATGCTTCCCTCCAGCCTGCGACACCCAGCTCCCAGGCCAAGCTACGACGAATGGCAAGGTCTGGCAGACGCTCGCCGGTTTCAATCATTCCAAGGTACGAAGGACTAATGCCTACCGTGCGCGCCAGCACTTCAAGGGCCAGCCCCTTGCTCTCGCGCAAGCCGCGCAACTGATCGAGCCCCGGCAACGCCTGTGCAGGCTCAGACGGCGGTACATCGACGGCGGGTACTGCTGCGATGGGTGCAATCTGCTCAGCAAGACCTGCGGCCTTGAGCAGTGCCTGATAACTTGCCCATGAAAGAACCGCGTATTCAGGTTCGCCATTACGCTTGATGATTTGTAGATCCATATCCATTGCTAAACCCCGTCAGACTTTTATATAAATCGAGTCGGAACTTTCCTTAGAAGCTTAATCCTAACAGCCGCCAAGGTCTCTGGGGTTTTTGATATGCGACGCATTCTTCCCGCTTAATTGGCAAAAAAGCCAAAAATAGCGCGTTGCTCAGCCAATGTTATCCACACAAATTGTGGATAACCTTGTGAACAGAGCTGATTTTCTTCGCTGAAAGGCCCGTGCCATAAGGGCTGCAGTCAGATCGGGTATTTTTTACACACATAAAAAAACCCATAAATTCATTGACTTGGCAGTCAGCAACCACTAGCCAAGAGAACCTATAGGGCATCCGATAGGGGATGCAAAAACAATAAAAGCCTGCGAAAACGACAACGCCCCGTCGAGACGGGGCGTTGTGTGGGCAAAAGGCTACTTATTTGGCAGCGTCTTGCTCAGCTTTAGCAGGGTCTTTGATACCCAGCAGCTCCAGGTCGAATACCAGCACCGAATTGGCCGGGATCGCAGGGCTTGGGCTTTGCGCGCCGTAAGCCAGCTCGCTTGGAATGTACAGCTTGTACTTCTCGCCTACGTGCATCAATTGCAGGCCTTCAACCCAACCCGGAATCACACCGCTCACTGGCAGATCAATCGGGCTGCCGCGCTCAACCGAACTGTCGAACACCTTGCCGTCAATCAGCTTGCCTTCGTAGTGAACAGTCACCACGTCGGTGGCTTTAGGCTGAGCGCCGTCAGCTTTTTTGATCACTTCGTACTGCAGACCAGAAGCCGTAGTAACAACACCGGCTTTCTTGGCGTTTTCTTCGAGGAATTTTTTGCCTGCGGAAGAGGCTTCTTCGCTCATCTTGGTCAAACGCTCTTCAGCACGCTTTTGCAGCGCTGCGAACGCTTCAATCAGCTCGTCATCCTTGAGTTTTTGCTCTTTCTTGCCAACGGCATCTTCGATGCCCTGGGCTACGGCCTTGGAATCCAGATCATCCATGCCTTCTTGAGCCAGGCTCTTACCCATGTTCAGGCCAATGCCATAAGAGGCTTTTTGTGCCGGGGTTTTCAGCTCTACGCTGCTGGTCTGCGAATCGCAACCCGCCAGTACCAGGCCTACTAGAGCCACAGCTGCCGCCAACCGATGCTGTTTCATGCTATTTCCTTGTTCATGCGCCAAATGGGCAATCGAATAAAGCCGCGAGCTTATCAGGCGGCCGCGACCAATGGCTACCGGCATATGAGGGGCAAACGAGCGATAAGTTCACGCTCTAAACACAATTCATAAGTACCGCAACTATTGTTAACACTTCTGTGAACCTGTCTAACCCCGACCGTCTCATACAGCACAGGCTCACGACCACTTGATGCCAGACTGCGGCTAGGGCATAAGACTGTAAAAAATCTTACAAGGAACGTTACTGTGCGTCTGTTTTACCGTGTTTTGCTAGTGCTTCTCGTAGCGCTGGCCGTAGGGTCAGGCTTGGTTATTTATTTCATTGCCAACCCAAAACTGCCGGCCCACACCCCCCCGCAGCAGTTGCACTATCTTGATCAGTGGAGCCCGGCTGATCGTCAAACCTATTACTACACGCCCCAGGGCACGCAAGTTAAAGGCTTGCACTACGACTGGTTCAGCGCCCTTGAGCTACCCTTTTCCAAGCAGCCCTTCGCGGCTCCCGAGTACCTGGCGCGCTTTGGATTTTTAGTCGACCCCAAGCAACAGGCCACCGTAGCCAACCCGGCCAATTTGCCCGTCGGTTTCACCCGTCATCAGAATTCGGGCAGCGACGTTCAGTACCTGGACATCACCTGCGCGGCCTGCCACACCGGTGAGTTGCGTTTCAAGGGCCAGGCCCTGCGTATCGATGGTGCCCCGGCGCAACACGTGTTGCCTTCAAGCGTTCCAACCTTGCGCGGCGGCAGCTTTGGCCAGGCGCTGGTGGCGAGCCTGGCCGCGACCTATTACAACCCGTGGAAATTCGAACGCTTTGCCCGCACCGTGCTGGGTGAACAATATGATGCGCAGCACTCGCAGCTGCGCAAAGACTTCAAGGCGTCGCTGGACACCTTCCTCGCAGTGGCCTGGAACGACACCCATCGCGGCCTCTACCCCACGCTTGAGGGGCCGGGCCGCACCGATGCCTTCGGCCGTATCGCCAACGCCAGCTTTGGCGATGCGATTTCGCCCGACAACTACCGCGTAGCTAACGCCCCGGTGGACTACCCGCATTTGTGGGATATGTGGACGTTCGACTGGGTGCAATGGAACGGCTCGGCCAAGCAACCGATGGCACGCAATATCGGTGAAGCCCTGGGCGTCGGCGCAACCCTGAACTTCTTCGACAAACATGGGCAGCCGTTGCAAGGCGATGCCCGTTACCCCTCCAGCGTGCGGGTACACGACTTGCACTTGATCGAGCAAACCCTGCAAAAACTCAAGCCACCGGTCTGGCCCGAAGAACTGTTCGGCAACATTGACCGGCCGCTGGCTGCCAAAGGCCGCACGCTGTTCACTGAAAACTGCGCCGCTTGCCACGTACCGCCAGTGATTGAAGAAAACGGGCGACTGGTCAAGCAACTCAAGATGCTGCCCGTCGCGGTGATCGGCACCGACCCCAATACGGCCAACAACATCGCCGACAATCGTTACGACCTCAGCGCCTTGCAGTGGGACCCCGCTGAGTTGTCCAAACTGGATGTGATCCTGTCACCCACCCCCGAAGCGCCGCTGGACATGAGATCGCTGTCGGTAGCCAAGGGCCTTGCGTATGTCACCGCATTCGTTGAAGAGCATGCCTATCGCCAGGCCGGCATCGGCCCTGAAGAACAGGCCCAACTCAATGGTTATGGCTTGCCGATTGGCGTGATGGAGCTGCGAGCGTACAAGGCGCGACCGCTCGATGGTATCTGGGCCACGGCGCCCTTCCTGCACAACGGCTCGGTGCCTACGCTGTATCAACTGCTTTCGCCACAGTCAGAGCGTGACGAAACCTTCTACCGCGGCAGTTTTGAATACGACCCACGGCATCTGGGCTACCGTACGGAAGCCTTTGAAGGTGGTTTCGTGCTCGACACGCGCATCAGCGGCAACCACAACAGCGGGCATGAGTTCCGCGCCGGGCCCCGAGGCGACGGCGTTATCGGACGCCTGCTGCAACCCGAAGAGCGCTGGGCCTTGCTGGAGTACCTGAAAGTCCTGGGCAGCCCGCTCGAACAACAGTTGCCCACGCCATGAAGCGCCTCCAACGCACCGACAGTTTTATTAAAAGGATGTTTGCATGCTGACCACTTTCTGGCTTCGACTCGGCACCTGGCTGGGCAAGTCGCTGTTGATTCTGATCGGTTTGGGTCTGCTGGGTTGGGGCCTGGCGACTGGCTGGTATGCCTGGCAGCATCGCGGCCCGGTTTCTGCTCAGGAGCAGATCCCGGACGATGAAGCCGGCATGACCCAGGACACGATTCAGACTGCGATCAGGATCGTCGACCAACACCGTGAGAACACCCGCTACCTGCGCGATGCCCATGCCAAGGCGCATGGCTGTGTGAAAGCTGAAGTGGTGGTGCTGGATGACCTCGACCCAGCCTTGCGCCAGGGCGTATTCGCCGAACCGGGCAAAACCTGGCAAGCCGTGATGCGCCTGTCCAATGGCAATGCCTATCCGCAATTCGACAGCATTCGCGATGCCCGTGGCATGGCAATCAAGTTGCAAGACGTACCGGGCACTCAGCTTTTACCGAGCCAGCAAGGTCGGGGCGAGCAGGATTTTGTGATGTTCAACCATCCCAACTTCTTCGTCAGCGATGTCGCCGAATACCGCCAGAATATCGCGGCTCAGGCTGATGGCCAGAAAGTCCGGGCATTTTTCCCATCCTGGGACCCGCGCAGTTGGCAGGTTCGTCATTTGTTTATCGCCTTGGCAACCCTGGCGCCCGCCCCGGCCAGCCCGACGCAGACCACCTACTTTTCGGTATCGCCCTACAAGTTCGGCACAGCCAATGCCAAATACCGCGTAGCGCCCGACCCCGACAGCTGCCCCGCATACACCCTGCCAGAGCAAAATCAGGCACTGCCCAATTTCTTGCGTAATGCGCTGAATCAACAGTTGTCGGCCGACCGTGTAGCCGCGTGTTTTGTGCTGCAGATTCAGCGCCAGGACGCCAATCGGTTTATGCCAATCGAAGACACCAGCATTGAATGGCTGGAATCTGATGCACCGTTTGAAACCGTGGCCCGGATCAAGGTACCCGCCCAGGACTTCGACACGCCGAGCCAAAACCTGGCGTGTGACAACCTGGCGTTCAGCCCGTGGCATGGCATCGAAGCGCATCAGCCGATGGGTGGGATCAACCGCTTGCGCAAGGCGGTATATGACGCAGTGAGCCAGTACCGGCACGCACGTAACGCCGAGCAATAACGCCCCATCCTGTAGGAGCGAGCTTGCTCGCGATCCAAACCACGCGATTTATCTGAAAAACCGCGTTGATTCTATCGCGAGCAAGCTCGCTCCTACAGGGGATGGCTGGGTGCTTAGTGAACCGGCAGTTCAACGCCTTCAAACAGGTCTTCCAGCTCCTGTTTGTTATGGCAGGCAATCGCCTTGGCCATAACTTCGCGGGTCAGGTGCGGAGCAAATTTCTCAATAAAGTCGCACATGAAACCGCGCAGGAAGGTGCCACGGCGGAAGCCAATCTTGGTAATGCTCGACTCGAACAGTTCACTGGCATCCAGTACCACCAGATCCTTGTCGAGGTTGGCGTCCACTGCCATTTTGGCCACGATGCCTACACCCAGACCCAGACGCACGTAGGTTTTGATCACGTCGGCATCGGCGGCGGTAAACACCACTTTTGGCGTCAGGCCGCGATGGCTGAAGGCTTCGTCGAGTTTGGAGCGCCCCGTAAAACCAAACACGTAGGTCACGATCGGGTATTCGGCCAGCGCTTCAAGGGTCAGCTTCGCCAGTTTGGTCAGAGGATGGCCCTGGGGCACGACCACGCAGCGGTTCCAGCGGTAGCACGGCATCATCACCAGATCGCCAAACAGCTCCAGGGCTTCAGTGGCAATCGCAAAATCGACGGTGCCATCAGCGGCCATCTCGGCGATTTGCATCGGTGAACCTTGATGCATATGGAGCGCAACATCCGGGTATTGCTTGATGAAGTTGCTGATCACCGGCGGCAAGGCATAACGCGCTTGGGTGTGGGTGGTGGCAATCGACAACGTGCCTTTTTTCTCGTTGGAGAACTCTTGAGCAATCTGCTTGATGCTTTCGACCTTGCGCAAAATCTCGCCAGCGGTGGTGATGATGCGCTCACCGGCAGGTGTGACGCGGGTCAGGTGCTTGCCGCTGCGGGCAAACACTTCAACGCCCAACTCGTCTTCAAGCAAGCGAATCTGTTTACTGATACCCGGCTGTGAGGTGTAAAGACTTTGTGCGGTGGCCGAAACGTTGAGGTCGTGGTGCGCCACTTCCCAGATGTAGCGCAATTGTTGAAGCTTCATATGCATCCCTCAAAGCAAATAGACGCCAAGGTTTCGGCGGCGATATATAACTATATGGAAGGTAAGAAGAATAAATCTAGAACTTTTTTATCATTTCCAGCGTTTCGCCAGCCTCATGCATCGCAGCGACGTCGATGTTGCATGAGCGGCACCAAATACACTGGCACTTGTACCAACTCGACCACCCGCGCAGCTGTGCGCCCTAAATGGCTAACAGTGCCGGTGGGCTGGCCGTGGCTGCCCAGAACCAACAGGTCAACCGAGAGCTTGCGTGACTGCTCCAGAATGACCTGCGCCGGCTCCCCCTGAACAACCTTGACCGAGCGAATCAAGGCCAGTTCCTGCTGCCCCTCTGCCAATTCGTCACGAAGGCTCTCAAGCACTCGCAGTTCGATATTTGACAACATCGCGGCCATGCCCTGCTGGTGCAATTGACTGAGTGCCTGCTCATCGAGATAGCTTTGCAACACCGACTCGGCAAACAGCCCCATCGGCTCAACCGCATGCACCACATGCAAGTCGGCACTGAAACTGCGGGCCAGCCCCAAGGCATGCTGCATCACAACCGGCGCGTAAATACCGAGGTCAGTAGCGAATAGAATCGAGCGAATCATGCGACCTCCCCGACTGCCTGAATGGCCGAGATCCATTGAGCTTAGCAGCGCCCGGAAAAGTGCGATGACCCGTGCGATGACTTACACCCAGCGTTTACTCGGGCGTCAGATCACGCTGCTCGTTACTGATGCCGTGGGGCACATGACCTGTGGCGACAACCTGACGCGCGCTTTCGCAATGACCGGTCTGATCATCAAAAAACACATCGGCCGCAAAGGCTTCCAGAAACGCCGACTTGTCCAGCCCACCGAGAAACAGCGATTCGTCGAGACGAATATCCCACTCGCGCAACGTGCGAATGACCCGCTCGTGGGCTGGCGCAGAACGCGCGGTGACCAGCGCCGTACGAATAGGGCAGGTGTCATCAGGGAATTCGCGCTGCAACAGGTTCAGGGCCTCTAGAAAGCCCTTGAATGGGCCACCACGCAACGGGCTGCGTGCCGATGTGCGCTCCAGGGACTGAAACGCCTCAAGCCCGCCGGATTGGAACACCCGCTCAGCCTCATCGGAAAACAGCACCGCATCCCCGTCAAAGGCAATCCGTAATTCGTTGCTTTGCGCCCGTCGAGCCCCACCCGACAGAATCGTCGCTGCTGCAAACCCGGCATCCAGCGCACTGCGCACATCGTCGGCATGGGTCGACAAGAACAGATCACAGCCAAAGGCATTGAGATACGGGTGCGGGTTGCGTCCACCGGAAAAGGCCGCGCGGGAAATGGCCAGGCCGTGATGCTGGATCGAATTGAATACCCGCAACCCGGTGTCCGCGCTATTGCGCGACACCAGCACCACCTCTACCCGTTCACGCCCCAGACTGGCGTTAAAACTGAGGAGCTTTTTGACCAATGCAAAAGCATCGCCGGGCTCAAGCACCTCATCTTCATGCTCGATCTGGTATTGGCGATACGCCTCAATCCCCTGGGCCAGATACACCTGATGGCTATCGCTCAAATCGAACAGCGCCCGAGAAGATATGGCCAATACCAGCTTGCCGTTCAAGCCTTTGCTCATGTCGCCTCCGCTGTTTGTGATGGGGTTGAAACGTCGGTTCAAGGCAGTTCGTCAGGCTCGCGCGACAAGGCGAGTCGAATATGGTGCGCCAACTCGCCCTCGCTCAAGCGCGATTTCAATTCGCCATAAAACGCCCCGTCCCTGACAACGAAAAGCGTCGGCAGATGAAAAATCTCGTAGCGTTCGACCAACCCGCCGTTGTCACCTGCATCGATCCAGCACAGCTGATCAATGGGCAACTGCATCTCGGGCAACATTTTGCGCGCCGTACGACAGCCCGAACACCCTGCGCTGGTGAACACCACCAGCGAAGTACCGGACAACGCCAACAGACGCTGATCCGCATCTAAGTCAGTCAGTTCCATTTCACTCACTATACTCAGGAAAATAATATTGAAATGCTGGCACTTGGAGTGTGCGTTCATGGGTCTTTTTTTACCTCACCCAGATGATGTCCCAGTTGAGATAACCCCGCGCCAACAACCCTCTCTCTCACGCCACACGCTGCACTCTATCAGCCTCGGCGGCGTGTCATGCAACAGCACCAGAGGCTGGCGCCGTGGTGCAGCAGTCGATATGAGCATGCCCACCCTGGGCGAGAACGCACGCTACCCAGGCTACATCGCCTGGTGCGAGAAGCAGCCCGTGGGTTATCGCATCGGGGTCGCCTTTACCGATGAACAAACGCTGTTTGGCGCGCGCATGGGTGAACAGGTGTGCCAGATCGAACATTATTACCGCCTCCAGCAACAGCAGAACCCACCCTGCGAAAACATCGAGGCCCTGGCCCTGGAGTGGATCAGTGACCACGCCGTAGAGTTTTCCCAGGCGACCCTGGATCGTGCGCTTGCACTGCCGGCACTGGATTAAAGCTGTGCTTGCCCATTGTCGAATAACCGAATAACGCGTTAAGGTTCGGCTCCCCGGTGCGCTCAATCAAGCTGTGCTCCGCCGCACGGGGATCGCTGGCGGCCGGCACCCGTGACCTGACGAGTAACACGATGGCTGATTTACCGATCGATGACCTAAACGTTGCCTCCAACGAAACCCTGATCACACCTGAAGAACTCAAGCGTGAAATGCCGCTCAGTGCTGCCGCGCTGCAGACGGTGACCAAAGGGCGCGAGGTGATTCGCAACATCCTGGATGGTAAGGACCACCGACTGTTCGTTGTCATCGGGCCTTGCTCGATCCACGATATCAAGGCCGCTCACGAATATGCCGAGCGCCTCAAGGTGCTTGCCGCAGAAGTCAGCGACACGCTGTATCTGGTCATGCGCGTCTATTTCGAAAAGCCACGCACCACCGTGGGCTGGAAAGGTCTGATCAACGACCCGTACCTGGATGACTCGTTCAAGATCGAAGATGGCCTGCACATCGGTCGCAAACTGCTGCTGGACCTGGCCGAAATGGGCCTGCCCACCGCGACTGAAGCCCTCGACCCAATTTCCCCGCAGTACCTGCAAGACCTCATCAGCTGGTCAGCCATTGGCGCGCGCACCACTGAATCCCAGACTCACCGTGAGATGGCCTCTGGCTTGTCTTCGGCTGTGGGCTTCAAAAACGGCACCGATGGTGGCCTGACCGTGGCAATCAACGCCCTGCAGTCGGTTTCCAGCCCGCATCGCTTCCTGGGGATCAACCAGGAAGGCGGCGTATCGATCGTCACCACCAAGGGCAACGCCTATGGCCACGTGGTATTGCGCGGCGGCAATGGCAAGCCAAACTATGACTCCGTCAGCGTAGCCCTGTGCGAGCAAGCGCTGAACAAGGCGAAAATCACCCCGAACATCATGGTCGACTGCAGCCACGCCAACTCCAACAAAGACCCGGCCCTGCAGCCACTGGTCATGGAAAACGTGGCCAACCAGATCCTCGAAGGCAACCAGTCGATTATCGGCCTGATGGTCGAAAGCCATCTGAACTGGGGTTGCCAGGCCATCCCTAAAAACCTCGAAGACTTGCAGTACGGCGTCTCGATCACCGATGCCTGCATTGACTGGAGCAGCACTGAAAACACCTTGCGCAGCATGCATGCCAAGCTCAAGGATGTGCTGCCAAAGCGTGAGCGCGGCTGATAACCGCCGGGCCAAGCCCGCACTATTCTTCGCTTTAAAAAACGGCGCGTACTCATAAATGAGTACGCGCCGTTTTTTGCTTCGCCGCTGCCCGAAAATCAAAAACGCTCGGGCAGTGGCTTGAATGAACAATATTTCGAGTTAAACCGAGGTTTTTGAACCTGGATTCAGGTTTTAGCCTGGGTTCGCTGATGGCGTTCCATATAGCGTTCGACGTAGGAGCATGAGGGAATCACCTCGTACCCCATCTTCTCGGCGTAATCGAGCGCCTGTTCTGTCAACGCAGCCGCAATACCCCGACCGCGCAAGGCGTTGGGCACAAACGTGCGATAGATATCCAGAGTCTGCTTGCCCAGATCCATGTAGGTCAGGTAAGCACGATGACCGTCAACAGTGATCTCAAACTGGTGACCTGCCTCGTCGTGGTGGATAGGCAACGCCTCGCTCATCATTACTCCTTAGCGGGTCTTGAACCGTGACCCCTACATTACTGATGTTTTTCCGCTGAGGGAACCACCAGGGGGCGCTCTCAAAGCAAATGCTTACTGATCACAGACTGTGGCATCGCAGGGGCGCAGCAGCACAAGCCTGCTTAAACGTTTCGCCCTCCCAACCGCCCAAAAGTAGCCATGAACATTTCCGGAAGATTGAGTCTATGACGCAAACACGCACTTAAAGTCACGCCATGACACCGCAAACATGCCTTGACGACTACTCTGAACTGGCTGTTTTTCAAGCACAATCTGTTAAATCTAGTCCATATCGATTCATTACCAATTATTTTTTTTGGTTCTTGCGCTAGGTCAGTTTACTTACTACAAGTAATGGGTAGTATGTACGCCGGCTGTTTCCTCACTGTGAAGGAGCAGCTTCAATTAGAAAGTCCTTGAAGGGGAACACGATGAACAACGTTCTGAAATTCTCTGCTCTGGCATTGGCCGCAGTTCTGGCTACCGGTTGCAGCAGCGTATCTAAAGAAACTGAAGCCCGTCTGACTGCAACTGAAGACGCAGCAGCACGCTCCCAGGCTCGTGCTGACGAAGCCTACCGTAAAGCTGACGAAGCTCTGGCTGCTGCTCAAAAAGCACAACAGACTGCTGATGAAGCAAACGAACGTGCTCTGCGCATGCTTGAAAAAGCAAGCCGCAAGTAATAGTCCTTCGGGATTGTTACTAGGCCGACCCATTTATGGGTCGGCTTTTTTATTGCCTGCGAACCACTAAACAGGCAATAAAAAGCCGCCGGGGCATTAACCGCGGCGGCTTTTGTTAGTGCGTTTGTTACTGCACGTAGTCCAGCGACGCAGCAGCCGGCACGCTTGTATCAACACCCACTTCAGCGGGTACTCCGGTCTCGGCACGAACAACCGCCAGCGCTTTCTCCTTGTCGATCTGGATATTGGCTTTCAGATCCGGGTTATTCAGCACTTTATTGATCACCGCCGCAAACCTCTGCTCAACCTCCTCCTCGGTGGCATCCGACGGAGCACCTTGGGCAACCAACGACCCATCAGTAACATTCAATGGCTGATGCAGCTCAAGATAAACCTTGCCACCACTCACACCGAGCTTGTACGGCTGGTTGATGATTCTGACCGGCGTGCCCACAGGCACCATGCTCGCCATCTGCAGCACGTTCTTGTTGAACATGCGGAAACAACCATGGCTGGTGCCCGTACCGATCCCGAATTTGGCGTTCGAGCCGTGAATCAGGTAACCCGGCATACCCAGGGTGAACTTGAAAGGCCCCAGAGGGTTATCCGGGCCGGCTGGCACGACGTTAGGCAGCGGATCGCCATTCTTCGCGTGCTCGGCCTTGATCGAAGCTGGCGGCGTCCAGGTCGGGTTCGGCGTCTTGGCCGCGATCTTGGTGGTACCTACCGGCGAACCCCAGCCTTCACGGCCAATGCCCAGCGGGAAGGTGTAGACCACATCCCGGCCTTTAGGGAAATAGTACAACCGGTACTCGGCCAGATTGATCACGATCCCTTCACGCTTGCCCGGCGGCAAGACGAATTGGGTCGGCAGCACAATGTCTGTCTCTTCGCCCTGCTTCTTGACCGGCAACCAAGCATCGACCCCTGGGTTGGCCGCGATCATTTCAGAGTAGCCCAGCTCGTACTTCTCGCCCAAATCAGCAAAGGAGTCCTCGTATTTGGCCTTGATCACCTGCACTTGGCCGACGACATCCTCGCCAGGCGGTGGCAACGGAAACTCAAGCGCAGCAACGGGACCCGCAACACAGAGTGCGGCAACTGACAGGTAGCGGGTGACGGCAGGTAGGCGCGGCAACATCCGGAACATCCTTCGCATAATCAACGGGGGACAAAAAAGGGAGTGTACACGTGGCCCTCAAACTTCAGGAGGCCATGTACCACGCTTCAGGCTTCAGACAAGTGGATCATAGTTCAAAGCGCAGTTCCGGCCAGATCGGCTCGGTACCACGGCGCTGCGACTCGATAATCGCGCGACACAGCGGGCACAGCCTATGGTCCTGAAAGACCTTGCGCGTGACATCCGACCAGCGTGGTTGCGCAGGCAGCAACGAGCCGCATAACGTGCGGTCAATTGTGCCTCCCAGCTCCAATTGACGCGTCACCAAATGCACCCGTACCTCCTGGCAGGCGAACAAATCGAGCTGCTCATCGGGCTCGATCAGTTGATAGGCATATAAAGACCAGGCAGGACGCGACATCAGGGGCTCCAAATCGGGGGGGCGCCACCTTAGCCGAAACACTGCGACTAGAAAAGCATCAAAGCAGCGGTTTTAGCGCTGGCCACACATTATCCAGCAACTTGCCCTGTGCGCCGACCGCCGGATGCACGCCATCGGCCTGCATCAGCTCGGGATGCCCGCCGATACCCTCAAGGAAAAACGGCACCAGAAGCACCTTCTTTTCACTGCCCAACTGGCGGTAAACCTCGGCAAACGCTTGGGTATAACGCACACCATAATTGGGCGGCAGTTGCATCCCCAGCAAAAGCACGGTGGCACCTGCCTTTTGAGAGGCGTCAATCATGCCTGCAAGATTTTGTTTCAATTGAGCTGGCAGTTGGCCACGCAGGCCATCATTGCCACCCAGTTCCAGGATCACCACCTCGGGCTTATGCGCTGCAAGCAGTGCTGGCAGCCGCGCCAAGCCTCCAGCGCTGGTATCGCCACTGATCGAAGCGTTGACCACCTTATCGTCGTGACCTTCCTGCCCGAGCCGCTGTTCCAGCAAAGACACCCAGCCCAGACGGGTATCCAGGCCGAAAGCCGCGCTGATACTATCGCCAACGATCAAGATTGTTCCTGCCGTTGCCGTCTGTGCCATACACATCAGGGCCAGAGCAGCACTTAAAAACCACACACGCATTGGATTCTCCATGGGCGAAAGTATTCTCACCGCGCAGAACCTTAGCAAAGTGGTTCCCAGCGCGGAAGGCGAGTTAACCATCCTTCACCCCTTGAGCCTTGAGCTGAACAAAGGCGACAGCCTGGCTATTGTCGGCGCATCCGGCTCCGGCAAATCCACACTACTGGGGCTACTCGCGGGCCTCGACCTGCCCAGCCAAGGCGAAGTGATCCTCGCTGGCCGCGCCTTGAGCACTCTGGACGAGGATCAGCGCGCACGAGTGCGGGCCGAACACGTGGGCTTCGTGTTCCAGTCATTTCAACTGCTCGACAGCCTCAACGCGCTGGAAAACGTCATGTTGCCGCTCGAGCTTGAGGGCCGCAAAGACGCTCGCGAGCACGCTCGCCATCTGCTGGAGCGGGTCGGCCTGGGGCAACGTCTGAGCCATTCACCCCGCCAACTGTCCGGCGGTGAACAGCAGCGGGTTGCGATTGCCCGTGCCTTTGCAGCCAACCCCGACGTGCTGTTTGCTGATGAGCCCACCGGCAACCTCGACAGTCACACCGGCGAGCGCATCACCGACTTACTGTTTGAGTTAAACAAGGAACGCGGCACTACCCTGGTGCTGGTGACCCATGACGAACGCCTGGCCCATCGTTGCCGGCGCCTGATCCGTCTTGAAGCTGGCCATTTGGTCGGCCCTCTGGAGCCTTGATGGCACGCCTGCCGCTGTTACGCCTGTTAAGCCTGGCCGTGCGCCAATTGCTGCGCGATGCACGCGCCGGCGAGCTGCGCGTACTGTTCTTTGCCTTGTTGGTGGCGGTCGCGGCCAGCACCGCCATTGGCTACTTCGGCGCTCGCCTCAACGACGCAATGCTGTTGCGCGCCACCGAGTTTCTGGGCGCCGACCTGGTACTCGACGGCAGCTCACCTGCACGTGACGAGCAAATTCGCATCGGTAACGAACTGGGCCTCCAGCATGCGCGGGTGGTTGAGTTCGCCAGTGTCATCGCTACCGAAAACGGCATCCAGCTCTCCAGCATCAAAGCCGCCGATGGCGCTTATCCGTTGCGTGGCGAACTTAAAAGCGCGGCCCAGCCCTATGCCGAAGAGCACCCTGGCGGTGGCCCCAAACCCGGCGAGGCTTGGGCCGAAGCTCGCCTGCTGACCGCGCTGGACCTGAAGGTTGGAGACCCGATTGATGTCGGTTCAAAATCTGTGCGCATCACCCGCATCCTGACCTACGAACCCGACCGCGCTGCAAACTTTTACAGCCTCACGCCACGCGTCCTGATCAATCTCGAAGACCTGGCCGCCACTGGCGTTGTACAACCCGGCAGCCGAGTCGGTTTTCGCGAGCTGTGGCGCGGCGAAGCCCCGGCCCTTGAGTCTTATCGCCAGGTTATAGAGCCCGGCCTGGCCCCCAACCAGCGCTTGCTGGATGCACGTGATGGCAATCAGCAAATCGGCGGAGCACTGGGCAAGGCCGAGCGTTATTTGAATATGGCCAGCCTGGTTGCGGTGCTGCTGGCCGGGGTAGCCGTAGCACTGTCGGCCACCCGCTTCGCCAATCGACGTTTTGATGCCAGCGCCCTGCTGCGCTGCCTGGGCCTTTCGCGGCGCGAAACGCTGCTGCTGTTTGCCCTGCAACTGGCAGTACTCGGACTACTGGCTAGCCTCGCAGGGGCGCTGCTTGGCTGGCTGGCGCAGCTGGGGTTGTTCGCCCTGCTGCACAACTTGCTGCCGACTGACGTACCCGCTGGCGGACTGATGCCAGCCATTGCCGGCATGGGTACCGGGCTGGTGGCTCTGGCCGGTTTCGCCTTGCCGCCATTGGCTGCGCTGGGTCGCGTACCGCCGCTGCGGGTCTTGCGCCGCGACATGCTACCGATCCCCGCCAGCACCTGGACTGTGTACGGCGCAGCGCTGCTCGCACTTGGGCTGATCATGTGGCGCATGAGCCTGGACCTGGTGCTGACCTTCGCCCTGCTCGGTGGCGGCGTGATTGCCGCGCTGGTGCTCGGCGGCCTCCTGCTGTTGGCCCTGCAAAGCCTGCGCCACCTGTTGGCGCGAGCCCCACTGCCCTGGCGACTGGGGCTGGGCCAGTTACTGCGTCACCCGCTGGCCGCCGCGGGCCAGGCTCTGGCCTTCGGCCTGATTTTACTGTCGATGGCACTGATCGCCCTGCTGCGAGGCGAGTTGCTCGACACTTGGCAAAATCAGCTACCAAAAGACGCCCCCAACTACTTTGCCCTGAATATCCTGCCGGCAGACAAAGACACATTCGCCACCCGCCTGATGGCGCTGCAAGCCCAGGCCGCACCGCTGTACCCCGTGGTGCCGGGGCGTTTGATCAGTATTAACGGCCTGGCGGTACAAGACATCGTCAGCAAGGACTCCAGTGGCGACAAAGCCACCCGACGAGATCTGAGTCTGACCTGGGCAGCCAACCTGCCCGCGGGTAACGAATTGACTGCTGGCAGCTGGTGGACCGAGCAACCTGCCGGGGGAGTGCCCGGTGTTTCGGTCGACGCCAAAATCGCCGAAAGCCTGAAGCTGAAACTGGGAGACCACCTGTTGTTCACAGTAGCTGGGGCCAATCGTGAGGCGCAAGTCACCAGCTTGCGAACCATCAACTGGGACAACTTCCAGCCGAACTTCTTCATGATTTTCCAACCGGGCACCTTGCAGGACTTACCGGCCACCTACCTCACCAGCTTTTACCTGGCACCAGGGCATGACAAAGAAATCATCGAACTGTCGCGCAGCTTTCCCGCCGTGACCATCTTGCCCGTCGACGCTTTGCTGGCGCAGCTGCGCAGCATCCTCGCGCAAGTGACCATTGCCGTGGAATATGTGCTGCTGTTCGTGTTGGCGGCAGGCATGGCCGTGCTGTTTTCCGGCTTGCAGTCCACCCTGGACGAACGCATCCGCCAAGGCGCGCTGCTGCGGGCTCTAGGGGCCGAGCGGCAACTGCTGATCAAGGCCCGACGCATCGAGTTCGGTTTGCTGGGCGCTACCAGCGGCCTGCTCGCCGCACTCGGCACCGAACTGGTGAGCCTGGTGCTGTACCGCTTCGCCTTCGACCTGCCTTGGCATCCACATCCGTGGCTATTGCTGCTACCGGTACTCGGGGCGTTGATGGTGGGGGGCGCAGGCGTGTTCGGTACCCGCCGAGCGCTCAACGCCAGCCCGCTGACAGTGTTGCGCGAGGGCTGATAAACTCGCGCTCTTCTCTGCCAACGGATTGCCCATGAGCCGCTACCGCCCTCCTCGCCCTGCCGGCACCGCGCTGATCACCCCTGAAGGTGAAGCGCGGATGCGCGCTGAGCTACACGAGCTGTGGCACGTACGCCGCCCGCAAGTCACCCAATCGGTCAGCGAGGCCGCAGCTCAGGGCGACCGTTCGGAAAACGCCGAATACACCTATGGCAAAAAAATGCTGCGCGAAATCGACAGCCGCGTGCGCTTCCTGACCAAACGCCTCGAAAGCCTCAAGGTAGTCAGCGAAAAGCCCAGCGACCCGAACAAGGTCTACTTTGGGGCCTGGGTCACGATTGAAGACGAAGAAGGCAAGCAAGCGCGCTACCGCATCGTCGGGCCTGATGAACTGGATCTGAAACAAGGTCTGATCAGCATCGACTCGCCCCTGGCCCGCGCCCTGATTGGCAAGGCACTGGACGCCGAGGTCAAGGTTCAAACACCCACTGGTGAGCAGTGGGTGTATGTCGTGGCGATTGAATACCCCTAAAACCTAGCGCAGGGTAATCAGGCCCTGACGCGCTACGCGGGTCAGGTTGCGAATCACCACTTCGGCATCCTCGGCACGGGGAGACTGAATCACCGCCAGATCAAAACGGTTCGTGGCAAAACGCTCCAGCCCGTCACCCTGCTCAACAAACTGGATCACAAACGCCGAAGCCCGGCCTTTGCGACGCGGCCAGCCGTCCAGATAACGCAAAAGCGTTGGCTGGTGTTTGCCGCACAGAAGGATTTTTGGGTTGCGTAAAGCAAGATTCGCCGTGATCGGCGCAAGACGTACCAGGGGACGCAGCTGACTCATGTTTCGGTTCTCCGCCTCAAAATTCTGCGTGGCAGGTGAGAGGCAACACCGAACCAGCGCTTTAGCGGTACTTCGAGGCCTGTTACAAGCCTCTTAGGTGGTCTGTCGATCACCTGGCGCCCCGCAAGTAGCTGTTTAAATCGGCGCAAGAAAACATCCTAGAGAAACCGGCTTACAACTGTCAAGAATTCGCACAGACAAAAAAAGCCCTTACCAGACGGCAATGCTGGACAACTGTAGGAGCGAGCTTGCTCGCGATGCGCTCAAGGTCATCGCGGTCAAGCAGCCAGTACGCGTTATCGTTGACGCTTTTCGCGAGCAAGCTCGCTCCTACAGTGAAATTCAATCGCTTAAGTGACCAGTTGCCGTACCAGACGGGCCGCTCAGGGTACGCCGCAGGTTACTGGGCGATGGCGCGGTCGAACGACAACTTGCCTGCACCTTCAATCAACACCGCAATGCTGCCACCCAGCAAGGCCAGGGCAAACTCATAACCGTTGTTGGCCATAAACAGACCGTGGCTGATATGCACCGAGAAGATCGCCACCAATAACGTGAACGCCAAGCCGAGTGCTGCAGGACGAACCAGTAAACCAACAATTAGCGCCAGACCGCCAAAGAACTCGGTGCCACCCGACAACAGCGCCATCAGCGTGCCCGGTGCCAGACCAATGCTTTCCAACCATTGCGCCGTGCCCGCCAGACCATTACCGCCAAACCATCCAAACAGCTTTTGCGAACCGTGAGCGGCAAAGATGATGCCGACAATGATGCGCAGAACAGTCAAGCCATAACCTGCACGGGTGCTCAGAACGGTTTGGGTCAATGTGCTCATGGTGAAATCCTTTAGGTAATCAGTTGGGAATGGCGGCTATATTAATCAGTTTTTATCATATTAAAAGTCGAATAAACCCCGCAAAACAATCAATTTATTAGATTATTTACGAGAGGCCAATTCAGCCTCAACCGGCTCCAGCGAGTCACGCACTCGGTCGAAGGCCAAGTAATATTTATTCACACTATTAACATAGCTGACCGCACCCATTCCCACCTGCTCCATAGCAATGCGTTCCACCTGAAAGAACCATTGATTGGGGTTCAGACCACGGCGCCTGGCCTCTGCACGCATACCCTGAACCCGCTCGGGGCCCATGTTGTAGGCCGCCAATACAAAGGCCATGCGCTCACGCTCGTTGAGCTTGGGGCTGGCAAAAAACTTGCGCCGGATGAGTGCCAGGTACTTGGCCCCGGCTTGCACATTGTTATCGACGTTTTGAATATTGCTGACCCCCACCCGCCGAGCCGCGGCCGGAGTTATTTGCAACAACCCGGTTGCCCCGCCAGTGCCCTTGGCACTGGGATTGAGTGTTGACTCCTTAAACGCCAGCGCCGCCAGGTTCAGCCAATCCATGCCCTGCTGACGCGCATGCTTTTGCAACACCGGGCGCAGTTTTTCAAGCTTCTGGCGGTCGGACCGATCCAAGGGGTAATGCACCCGGTACAAGCGGCGATAGACCCGTTCAAACGCCACGTCCTGATCAGCCGGGACCTTATAACCGGTCAGAAAACGGTCAATACTGGCTCGCAACATCGAAGCATCGCGGCGTACATACCAACGCATCGCAGCGGGTTCGCTGACCAGCACCTTGCGATCAAAGCGCAGCTTGGGCATCAACGTGGCCCAGCGCTCGGCAATCGGTTGCTCCACGATAGTCAGGTGAAAAATACCGGCCTGCACCATCTCCAGCACGTCCTCGACGGCCAGGGTCGGGTCCACCCACTCGATCTTCACCGGAGGCAATTTGCGCAAGGCCAGTTTTTGATTGATCAGGTTAACCGCGGCCCCAGCGGCACTCGCCGTGGTTAACGCCAGCGTACGCCCTGACAACTGTTCAAGGCGTGTGTAACGGCGCTCGCCTTTAACCCCCACCAGCAGCAATGGCACCTGATCAATGATCGGGGCGCTGGGGCTGATGGCACGGCTGGGCCTGACATCCATCAACTCGCCGGGAGCGACCAGGTCACCTTCACCACGCGACAAGGCACCGAGCAGTTGGTCTTTGGCTTTGGGGATGATCTTGAGGGTGATTTCCTGACCGTCACGAGCGTGGCCATTGAGGTAGCGCTCAAAGGCGCGCAAACGGTGGTATTCAACGCCGATGTCCTGACCTTGCACTTCCCCCGAACTGTTACGACTTTGATTGACCAGCACCCGCAGCACCTGACTGCTGCGGATTTGCGCCAGATCGCGGACCTGACTCGGCTGCCCGACCTGTAACGGTCCAGCCAGACGTGCCAGTGCCGGCAATGGCAGCAGCAACAGGCACAGCGCAATCAAAAGCGTCGGTCTCGTCATCCGTTCTCCGGAAGGAATACAGCCCAGCCGACCACCGGTCGCCCTTTTCAGGGGTTTAAAGCGCTGGGAACAGTGTGCAACCACGCTGATGCGGCCTGTAGCAGGCGCTGCATTACGCGATTACGGCATTCAAAGACAACCATAACTGTCTGTAGTTCTTGGTTTTTCTTATTAAATCTACAGCTCTGATATGCTTCCCGGCCTGTGGCCTGAGGTAGCACCATGCAACTCATCGATATCGGCGTCAACCTGACCAACCCCAGCTTCGACGGTAAGCACCAAGCGGTTTTGGAGCGTGCTTACGCGGCTGGAGTGGAGCAATTAGTCCTCACGGGCACCAGCGTCGACGGCAGCGAGCAGGCCCTGCACCTGTGCCGCGAGCTGGACGAAAGCGGTCAACGGCTGTTCGCCACGGCGGGCATTCACCCGCACTCGGCCAGCGATTGGAATGGCGACAGTGCCCAGCGTTTGCTGGCCTTGTTCAAAGAACCTGGCGTGCGCGCCGTGGGTGAATGCGGGCTGGACTTCAACCGCGACTTCTCGCCCCGCGCCCAACAGGAAAAGGTTCTGGAAGAACACCTGGCGATGGCCGTGGACTTGCAACTGCCGGTGTTTTTGCACGAGCGCGACGCCAATCAGCGCCTGCTGGAAATCTTGCGTGACTACCGCGACCGCTTGCCGGCCGCCGTCGTACATTGCTTTACCGGCGAAAAGCGTGCGCTGTTCAGCTACCTCGATCTGGACCTGCACATCGGCATCACCGGCTGGATCTGCGATGAGCGCCGCGGTACCCACCTGCACCCGCTGGTACGTGACATTCCTCGCGGCCGCCTGATGCTGGAAAGTGATGCGCCGTATCTACTGCCGCGCACCCTGCGCCCAAAACCGAAAAACGGTCGCAACGAACCGGCATACCTGCCAGAAGTGCTGCGCGAAGTGGCCCTGCACCGCAGCGAAAGCGAACAAGACCTGGCCGAACACACCACCGCCTGCGCCCGGGCGTTTTTTGGGTTGCCCAGCAACCTGTAGGAAGGGCCGCGCCTTCTCCATCGAGCAAGGTGGGCGCTCCTGCGGGCAGCCACAAAATCTGTGGGAGGTCCCGCGCTGCCGACCAGAGTTGTGTAGATGCCTACAGTGGATGGGGCATATGCGCCACAACCTTGACCCATATCAACCTGGCCTTCTCTGAGTAGCGGCACAATGATAGCACCTTGCCAACATTGTTCCGCCAAATCAGAGAAAACCTTCCATGGGTGCCTGGCTTAGCAACATCTCGCTTAAATACAAATTCTGGGCCGTTAACGCGGTGGCCTTTGTCACCACGTTGTTGCTGGTGCTGTACGCCGTGCAGCTCGAGCAACAATCGCGCAGCGCCGCCGCTCAGAACAACGCGCAGGCCCAGGCCCAATTACTGCAGGCCTGGCCGGCCGGGCAACCGCTGCCTCAAAACATCACAGTACCGCCCGACGCTCCCAGCCTGGCTCAGGTGTTTGTCGAGCGTCTGCCCAACTATGCCGCCGCAGTCCTGGTGTTGATGTTGGCCATGCTCGGCGCCTCGCAGTTGCTGATCCGCTTCCTGCTCAGCCAGCTCAACACCCTCAAGGACGTCATGCTGCATGCCGAAAAAACCGGTGACCTGTCTGCTCGCGTGCCGCTGGCCGGGGCCGATGAAGTCGGGCAAATGGCCAACGCGTTCAACGCCATGCAAGCAGGTTACCAACGGGTCGTGAACACCGTGGCCGACACCGCAGCGCAACTGGACGCCGGGGCGGCACGCTTGGCCAGCAGCATGGATAACGTACGTCACGGCATGCTCGGCCAGCAAAGCGAAACCGATCAGGCCGCCACCGCAATCAACCAGATGTCAGCCACGGTCTACCACATCGCCCAACACGCGGGCGCCACCCGTGACCTGTCACAAACCGCAGACGCCCTCGCCGGCAACGGCCAGCAAGTGGTCAGTCTGGTGCAACACTCCATCAGCAACCTGTCCGACGGCGTGCAAAAAACTGCCGAGATGATTCAGCAACTCGCCCAGGACAGCCAAAAGATCAACAGCGTGGTCGGTGTGATCCACAGCATTGCCGAGCAAACCAACCTGCTGGCATTGAACGCCGCGATTGAGGCCGCCCGCGCCGGTGAGATGGGACGCGGTTTTGCCGTGGTGGCCGATGAAGTGCGGCACTTGGCCAGACGCGTACAAACCTCCACCGACGAAATCACCCTGATGGTCTCGACCTTGCAGGCCGGCACCCGTGACGCCGTGGACTTTATGCAGGAAAGCGCATTCAAGGCCGACGATTGCGTGCAACAAGCGCTGGCTGCGGGTGCTGCCCTGGCCGAGATCACCCATGCTGTGGCGCAAATGCGCGAAAGCAACACACAAATTGCCGTGGCCGCCGAGCAACAAAGCCAGGTCGCGGAAGAAATGACCCGCGCCGTGGTCAGCATCCGTGATGTCACCGAAAACACCGTGCAACAAACCGTCGACTCGGCGGCCACCAGCGTTCACCTGGCAACTCTTGCCGGTGAGCTGAACCGGGCCATCGGCCAACTAAAGCTATAAGGCCAATAGCCATAGTTGATTCGCCGAGCGCACAGCCCAAGCCTATGCTTGGTTCATCCGGTTCAGCCAACGCTGAGCCCTTGAACAAACAAGGAGTGCACTCATGGGCAAACGTCATCCCAATCTGCCGGCATGGCAATGGCGCTCGAACCCGCGCAGCCATCGGAACGCGACACATCAGGCGCTGGACTTTATCGCGCTGCCAATGATGGTAGTGGCCTTCCTGCTGTTAGCGTTTGGCGTCTTCAGCAATAACGGCCCCAGCTCAATCATCGGCCTGCTGGCTCTGGGTGCGGCGCTGAGCTTGCAACACCAGGGCCGCAAGCTCGAAACCGATACCGAGAACAGCCAAGCGTTTTGATTAACCGAAGATGGCGACCGTCTGACGGCTGATGGCGATCAGTTCGCCGCCCGGTGCCCACAGATTGGCCGCCACATGGCCGTAGCCGTCACGGGCATGTTCAATGACCGCTTGGTACTTGCACCACTCAAGCGTGCTGACCTGAGCCAGTGGCTGCACAAACTCGATGGTCCAAGTCAGCGTGCTACCCGCTGTGGGCTTGCTCAGCAACGGCAGCAACGCCGGAGGCCAGGCATCGACCAGCGCCAGCAGATGGGTTTCGGTCAATGGTTCGTCCTTGACCTCACCGGCAAAACGCACCCAACCGCCCATCTCGCGCGAACCCTTGCCGGTAAACGGCAGTGCGCCGACCGCCCAACCCATCGACAGATGGCGCATAAACTCCGGCGTAATGCCCTTGATATATGGCAACAGTGGGCATTCTTGCAGCGCCTTCATCTCCGGTGCGGGCAAACCTTCGACACTCACTACAGACTCACGCGCCGCGCCAAAACTGCCCTGCACCAAGGTCACCACTTGACCATTCTGCATGGCCCGCCCCAGCACCTGGCTGACGGCCTTGCCTTCACGCAGCACCTCGACCTCAAAGCTGATCGGTACCCCCGGCTCGGCAGGCCCGACAAACGTCACGGCCAGCGAACGCACGGCACGCTCAACAGGCACCTGCGCACGCATGGCTTCGTACTGCAACGCCACCATCAGCCCACCGAAAGTGGCCCGTCCCTGCCCCCAGTCTGCGCCGACCGTCACCGCCAAGGGATTGTTGCGTACTGCCTCGACCAATTCTGAAAACTGCATGAGTACCTCGACACATGAAAATACCCAAAGATAGTACCCATCCATCTGAATATGCACAGGGCTAAATCGGCCAAATCCCGGGAGCACAGGTACCGACAATCGCTGAGGACGTAGCCCTCGTATCTGGCTAACGTCTGTACGCCTCAGCAAATACCTCCGTGATTGGCTGATGCGCAGAGCGTTTTCGCAGCGCTTTAACCTTGGCGCTCAAACGCAGCAACTCACTGCTGGGCTTGACCCATTGCTCGGGCGGCAAGAGTTCTGACCACTCGCGCATCGCCGTTGGCAGTTGCTTGCGGCCGACTTTGGCGATGCGTTTTATCTCCCACTCGACCAAGTGATTGGGCAGCGTCCACAAAGTCATCACGTGGTAGACGTACCAAAAAAAGCCGTAGATCCAGCCGGTTTCCTTGTTGCGGATTCGCCGATGCAAACCGGCGCGAGCATTGCGAAACGTGTGCAGTCCTTCATGGGGTGGGTCGCCGGGCTCCTGCAACTCCAGCGGGTCTTGAATCGCCTTGAGGTCGTTAAGCTCGTACTCCATGTATCCGCGAACCGCTTCCCAATGGGCAATCGCCAACTGCAAGCCGCCGCACTGAAACTCCAGGCGGACCAGCTCGCCTTCATGCTCAAAACCCATGCCCATCCCGTATTGACGCGTCACCCCGTATTGCGTGGCACTTTGCGATTGAACCACCCAGGCGGACAGCGCCTCCCAGGGTACGAACAGCGGTTCGGTCGCACCCTCAGGCATGAAACACACTTCACGGCGCTGGCGGTTGAAACGGGTGGGGATGACTTTGGTGAAGAGGATGTGGTGTTCAAACCAGACGTAAAGGCAAATGGCTGATGCCGCTAGCCACATTTTTATTGCGATGCCCCATATTGCAGAGAAAGAGTCAGAAACTGCATACCTTACGTCCTCCGCATCACTCCCTAACAACGCAAAGCTTAAGCCGATAAATAATGGAAAACCAAAAGCAGCTAAACAGGCACTGGTAAATGGCAAACCAAGATTCATCTGATAAGAAAATACATTCGGTTCCCCACCCCCGAAGTCTAGATAAACGTCGTTGTAGTCGCTGATATAAGGGCAATAGGGCTCCGCCCCCGTAGGCAATGGCAAAGGCGCTAAATAGGTCTGACGGCCTGAAGCAAAGTACTCGATATCACCAGCTCGTTTTTGCTTGCCCAACACCGGTTGCAGAGGTTTTATATCGCTCTTTTTAGACATGTCCGTTCACCCTCGCCGCGACGAGTTGGGTTCGCTGCGGTACACCTCAGCAAATACCTCAGTGATTGGTTGACGTGGTGAACGTTCTCGCAGCGCTTTGACCTTGCCACTCAGGCGCAGCAACTCACTGCTGGGCTTGAGCCATTGCTCGGGCGGCAAGGGTTCTGACCACTCGCGCATCGCCGTTGGCAGTTGCTTGCGGCCGACTTTGGCGATGCGTTTTATCTCCCACTCGACCAAGTGATTGGGCAGCGTCCACAGCGTCATCACGTGGTAGACGTACCAAAAAAAGCCGTAGATCCAGCCGGTTTCCTTGGCCCGAATCCGCCGATGCAAACCGGCGCGGGCGTTGCGAAACGTGTGTAGACCTTCATGGGGCGGGTCGCCGGGCTCCTGCAACTCCAGCGGGTCTTGTATCGCCTTGAGGTCGTTGAGTTCGTACTCCATATACCCACGAACCGCTTCCCAATGGGCAATCGCCAACTGCAAGCCGCCGCACTGAAACTCCAGGCGGACCAGCTCGCCTTCATGCTCAAACCCCATGCCCATCCCGTATTGGCGCGTCACCCCGTATTGCGTGGCACTTTGCGATTGAACCACCCAGGCGGACAGCGCCTCCCAGGGTACGAACAGCGGTTCGGTCGCACCCTCAGGCATGAAACACACTTCACGGCGCTGGCGGTTGAAACGGGTGGGGATGACTTTGGTGAAGAGGATGTGGTGTTCAAACCAGACGTAAAGGCAAATGGCTGATGCTGCTAGCCACATTTTTATTGCAAGGCCCCATGTAACCGAGAAAATCTCCACCACCGACACCCAACTTTCCTCAGCGCCGTAACCTAAGGTTAACCCCAGAAATCCTCCTACTAATGGAAACCCGAAAGCGACTAAGCA
The DNA here is from genome assembly GCA_040385125.1 of Pseudomonadota bacterium. Classification (GTDB taxonomy): domain Bacteria; phylum Pseudomonadota; class Gammaproteobacteria; order Pseudomonadales; family Pseudomonadaceae; genus Aquipseudomonas. The sequence continues at coordinate 26,226 of JAZKIA010000052.1, forward strand.
TGCACTGGTAAATGGCAAACCAAGATTCATCTGATAAGAAAACACATTCGGCTCCCCTCCCCCAAAATCAAGATAAGTATCGTTATAGCCGCTGATATACGGGCAATAGGGCTCCTCTTGGGTAGGCAATGGCAAAGGCGCTAAATAGGTCTGACGGCCAGAAGCAAAGTATTCAATATCACCCGCCTGTTTTGGTTTACCAGAAACCGGCTGCAGAGGCTTTACCGTTTGAGACTTGCTCATATCGAGGCCACCTCCAACGCCATTACATCTACATTAAGCAAGGCTATTTTCGGATCAGACTGACGAGGGGCCGCCGCTAGAAAGCGCCCGGTCTCCAGCGGATTGAAGCGAATGCGGAAGGTTTGCTGCAACAGCCCTCCTTTGTCATCCCGCGTATCGAACACCAGCTCAATCAATAACGCTTCGGATACTTTGCCGGGTACAGGCTCAGGGTTACGCGGATACGTGAGTTTCAGCGCCAGAGGGTCACCTTTCCCTCCGTGCTCTTGCAGACTCATTACACGTGACAAACGGGCATGCACCTGTTCGGTCACCTCTTCGAGTTGCTCCTGAGGGAAGTCCCGGTGACTGTGCATAACCGTGGTAATGCGCTGAGCCCCTATCCGCAACCCGTGGCTGACAATGCCCTCCAGCGTTGCTTGAAAGTCGGAGTTCTTCAGTCCCGGAAAGACCACGCAGATTTCGCCCATCCGAGTGTTTGGCAGCAGGCTTTGCCAAAACGACGGGCTCTCGGCTCCTTTGATCTCAACAAAAGGGGCCTGTAACAGCTCCGATAGGTAACGCTGAAAATTCTCCAGCGTCCCGGTTTTACGCTTGGTGACATCCTTGCCCCAAGGAGTGCATTCCAACCACTTATCGTGGGCGCTGAGGTTGTAGCGGTTGTACAGCCAGACGCCAGCCAGCTCCAAAAGCGTGAACAAGCCACCGACCAGACTGGAGCGAAAAAAGACGCTGCCAAGACGAACGCCCGCAGCGGCCCATGCGGCGTCCCGAGCGGCACCTTTAGCCGCCATTACCACTAAATAACCAGCACGTAAGGTATTACCCAAACCATAGGCATTACTAAGAGCCAAACCGCCAGCCCCAACCATACTCAGCATCGCGCCATGTTGAGCGCCACGATTACCGCTACGTACCGCTTGCACCCAATTGCTGTGAGAACCATTAAAACTAATAGCCGCGGCAATGAACCCGAAAAGATAGGTAAAACCACCCAATCCAACATGCAACTTACCCATCGTGACTTGCAGCTTACTCAAGGCGCTAGGCATCAGGTCCTCACCCAGCTTTGCAGCCTGAGCGCCTAACGCTGTATCAAACACCCCCTGAGCTGCTGCAAAACCAGCAGCACCGGTCGCCAGTAAGGCGCTTACCATGGGCATCAATTGGCGATCGTTCGGCTCTGCGGCTCTCATTTCCTTATACAACTGCACCAAATTCACCGCCTGCGCCACAAACAGCAACAGCGCGGCCCCATCCCCCAGCACGTTCATCACCGGTGCATTGCCCACACCCTTGCGGAAGTTATCCATCAACCCCGCCACTTGCCGCCTTCCCTCCGGCGGGAAGATAACCGTCAGCCCTGCACGGCCCGGCGTGGAGCCGTACAGCCGCGCATGTTCGTCCGGCAGTTCGGTGATGGGGCTGATGCTCGCTGCCAGCCGTCCTTCCTCCAGATCCAGTTGCCAGCGCAGGTATTTAATATCCGCCAACAGTCCTTGGGACTTGGACGATTTATGGCCGTTCTGGCGGTTAGAGAGGGCACGTTCCTTCTTCAGCCACGCCATGCTTTGGCGCTTTCCCAACACGTCGTTCAGCGTCTCACGCAGGCTGGCCTTTTCTTGCGCCGTGGCGAAATGAAAGGTCACGCCCTCGGTTTTCGCAGCCTGCAAGATCCGCGATTTCAACGCGATGGGCAGCCGACGCAGCAGTTCATCCATGTCGGGGATGGCTTGCCCTTTGAACAGGCCGTCAAAGTCGCCGAGGAGTTTTTCCAGTCCGCGATTGAGTGCAGGGGTCAGGGTATTGCTGGCGGCGTTGGCCACCCGGCGCACGCCGTCGTCCATGTCGTCCAGAGCTGGCAGGCGCCCCTGTTCGAGCCTGCGCAGGCCAGCCAGATAGTCCGGGGCGTTGTTGAGCAGGGTGACGCCTGCTGCGGTGAGGAACGCGTATTGCACCCACAGCCCGGTTTGTTCGCTGAACGGCAAGGTGTAGTACAGCGGACGGCTGAATTGCGGTTCACGTTCGGTAAAGGCGAACAGTTGCTCGCTGGCTTCGTCGCTGCGACAGATGTCCTTGAGGCATGCGTATTCGAGGGTAAAGGCGTGATGAATGTGCGGACTGTGCAGCGGGTCGAAGTACCACGCGGCCTTGTGAAATGCCCCCGAAGTGACCAGCGCCACGCGGTCGGCGGTGATGCAGTCAAGCAGTTGGTTCCAGCGCACCAGCCCAGCCCGATGAGTTGCCAGATCGCGGTCCATGGCTTCGCGGTCGATCAGGTCATTGACCCCGCGCTGGCCCAGTTTGGCGCCGTGCAGAATGTCGTCGATATGCTCGCCGCGCTGCTTGCCAAGCGCGACCAAGGCCTCCAGGTGCGGGTCGACAAAGGTTGCCGGGGCGACTCGAAAATGTTCGCGGGTGTAATAACGCCGGTCGGTGTCTTCCCGCGTACCCGGCGCCTTGCCGAGGCCACGAGAATGGACAAACTCAATGGCTTCATCCTCTGCGGCCTTGCGCAACACGAGCAACTCAGGAGACACCGGAGTCTGCGCCGCCGTCACCAACCCGCCGTTGTTCAGATACTCCAGCAACGCCGCCTCAGTGATCCCGCGATCCGGATCGGGCAGACCTTGCAGGTCGGTAAACATCGCCTTGATCGCCGGGTCATCCGTGGCATTGGCCAGCGCTGAAATATCCGGCGCATTGAGCTGGCTCAGGGACTCGATGTAACAGCCCAGTAAATAATCGCGCTCGTTGTTACCCTCCTGCTGACCGCCCGCCGCCCAATCACCGATCCAGCCGACCACCTGGTCTTGAAAGTTGGCCAGGTCACGCAGCACGCCCAAGGTGTCATCCAGCACCAGGTACATCACGTCATGGCGGTAAAGCGGGTCGACGCAACCGGTGAGCCGGTTGATTGACGACTCGGCAAACTGCACAGGTTGTTCCCACAGATAAGGCTGACGTTCGTGCGCGGGCAGTTCAGCGCTCAGTTGCACGGCGCTGTAGGCGGCGTGATCGGCCAGTGAGGCGTCGCTGTCCAGCGATTGCTGCTCCGCCTCCAGCCGTTCGGTCGCCACTTCGGCCAGCCAATGCTCGGCCATGTCGTGGGTCAGCAAGTGCGGGGCGCCGGCTTCGCAGTGGGCCTTGCTCAAGTCCACCGCTTGCATGAAGTGCTCACGCTCGCCGGGGGACTCAAGCACTTGCCGGCATTTTTTCGCCGTCCACTGCACCTCCGAATAAGAGACGTAAAGGGTGCTGGTCTTGAGATAAATCAGAGTCGGCGCTTTGATCGGCTCCAAGCGCTCGTCAGCACCCACGGTAGTGCCTTGCCACAGCATTTCGCTGACCAGCCCCTCGCGCACACGGTACTCGGACAAACTGGCCGTGCTGTCATCAATCACATACAGCCAGCCATCTCGCAGCAAACGAAAGCCCAGCGGCCGGGCACTGAGACGGTACGGCATGGCGATTTCGTCAGACGGGTCGAGCCCCGGGTTATCCACCAATCCGTAACGCAACGGCACCAGTTGCACGCTGGACTTCATCAGCGGGCACACCCCCAGACTGGTTCGTGCATCTTCACGAGACAGGCTGACGTTGTTGGGATTCATGGGATAGAAAGGCTTGCGCATTAGTTTGGCTCCAGAACTGTAAAAAGCTTTGTTTTGGCGCAGACAAACAGGTCTGCAGACCAGAACAACAGTTCAATACTTATGCCAACTTATGCTCAACCCTTCTAAACCAATACTTACGCGATTTCACACATTAAAACTTACTGTTATTAAGGGTAAATACCAAAAAAAGTGCGCAATAAATTGCGCAGTGCGCGCAAGTTATTGCGCACTCAGCTACAGGCCTTTACGTGATTGGGCTGCAGACTGTTATCCACAGCAAAAACGACTTTTTACTGCGCAAGTTATTGCGCAGTTAGTGTTTTATCAAGCGGGCAGTTTCAAGATTAAAACTGCCCATTAATCACTCAAACCAAGTTAGGCGTGAAAACAGGCCACACTTAATTTTATCAGCGCCTTGTCAGCTCGTTTTTCACCCTGGTGCAGAGTGGCACGCCAGCGTTCGACACAGGGCTGCAAATCGGGCTGTTGCTCAGCCTGGAGCAACCACTGCCAGGCATCGTGCCATTCGCCCAAGGCCTTTTGCGCCATCTTGAGCCGGGGCATGACCCGCGCTGGCAGACAGTCCAGATCAGGATAGGCCTCGGCGGCATAACGCACGCGCTTGATTAGCAGCCGGACACGGTGGCGGTCATGCCCTGGATCGTTGAGGGCTTTTTCCAGGGTCTGCCATTGTTTTTCCAGAACCGTTCCTACGCGCTGACGCAAACCACGCGTCAAGCCTTCACGTTCAGCGGCGCGGATAAAACGCGGGAACACATCCAGAATCATCAGCAATTGGGCCAATTGCGAGCTGTCTGCAACCTGCGCATAGCGCCCAAACAACTGCTCCCGGCGACGCGCCGCCAGCTGCGGATAACCTTGCGCCTGCAAATGCGCCGCCAAGACCTCAAGGTCACGCCAGGGTGTGGTCAACACGCCCACTTGCGATGCGGCCATTTCCAGCTGCACCACACCCGGCAACCCGCGCAACGGGCGCAACAAACTGCGTAAACGGCGCACCGTGGTGCGCAGATCGTGCAATGCCTCTGGATCCGTATTGGCCTGCAAGCGCGCCTGACAGGCCAGCAACCCGACCTCCAGGCGCACAACGTTGGCCATGATCCGGTCAACCAAGTCCGACATCCTTACCCTCCCCCATCACCGCAACGGCTCAGCGTCCTGCGCGGGACTCACGAATATAGAAACGCGCTTTTTCGGCTTTTTTGCTGCAGCCTTCAAACGCTTCGAATTGCTGCTGGGTCTTGGCCCCGGTCAGCAAGGACAACGCCTTGGAGTAACTGATAGTGCCGGCAAAGCCCTCAGCCTTGGCCAGGTCCAACTCGTGCCAGGCCGCATCCAACTGCGATGCGCAACTGTCACGATAAGCCGTTTTACCCGCACAACCTGCCAGAGCCAACGCGATCAACGGCACACAGATCCAAGCTTTCATGGTGTTTTCCTCAAGAAATAAATGTTCAGTACACGTTAAGACGAACAACCCGCGCAAAAGTGCCCCTAAACGCTGTCCACAGGCACCTAGACTAGCTGGCCGAGACGGGTTTATGCCAAAAGCTGTTACTACCCTTCACAAAAAGGCATTGTGGGTACCTGTAAGGCGAAGGATCGACTCATGAAAAAACGTATTGCATTGGTATTGGGCTCCGGTGGCGCACGGGGTTACGCACACATTGGGGTGATTGAAGAACTCGAAAGCCGTGGCTACGACATCGCCTGCGTGGCGGGCTGTTCAATGGGCGCCGTGGTTGGCGGGATCTACGCCGCCGGCAAGCTCGATCAGTACCGCGACTGGATTCAAAGCCTGGACTACCTCGATGTATTACGCCTGGTGGACGTGAGCTTTCGTCTGGGCGCTATTCGCGGCGAAAAAGTCTTCGGCCAGATCCGCAATATCGTCGGCGAAATCAACATCGAAGACCTGCGCATTCCTTACACCGCCGTGGCCACCGACCTGACCCATCAACAGGAAATATGGTTCCAGGAAGGCTGCCTGCATCAAGCCATGCGCGCCTCGGCCGCGATCCCCAGCCTGTTCACCCCGGTGATGCAAGGCAACCGCATGCTGGTCGACGGTGGCCTGCTCAACCCGTTGCCGATCGTGCCGGTGGTGTCCAGCCATTGCGACCTGATCGTGGCCGTCAACCTCAACTCGACCACCCAAAATCACTACCAACTGCCGGTTCTGCAACGGCCTGCGGCGTTCAAAAGCCGCTTCGATCAGGTGATCAACTCGCTGGGCTCACGGATGCCGTTTCGCAACAGGCACGCCGAACAGTTGCTAAATCTCGAGCAGGAACTGCTCAACCCGCTGGTCGAAGAGGAACCGTTTAACCCCTGGCTCGAGTCCGCGTCACCCAAAGCCCAGCAACCGGCTGCCGCGCCCACCAGCGAAGGCGCACCGAAATCCGCCACCGGCTCGTTCATCATCGATAACGTCGGCCCGGCCTCACTGCTGGACCTGATCAACCAGAGCTTCGAAGTGATGCAAACTTCATTGGCGCAATACAAAATTGCCGGTTACCCGCCGGACATCTTGATCAACGTCCCCAAGCGCGTGTGCCGCTTCTTCGAGTTTTACAAAGCGCCGGAGTTGATCGCACTAGGGCGCATGATTGCCAAAGACACCCTGGACCGCTACGAAAGCGAACAGAGCTAAGCCTCCAGAAGTCGATAACCGACGCCCGCCTCGGTGGCGATAAACCGTGGGCAGGTCGGATCATCCGCCAGCTTTTGTCGCAGATGACCGACCACGATCCGCAGGTAATGGCTGTTTTCAATGTGGCTCGGGCCCCAAATATCCTTCAGCAGTTGCTGCTGGGTGATGACCCGCCCCGGATACCGCGCCAATTGCGCCAGCACGGCGTACTCCTTGCGAGTCAGCGCCACTTCGACGCCCTCAAGCAGCACCCGGCGATAGGCCAGATCGATTGTCAGCGGGCCGATCTCAATCGCCGCCTGCTGGGGCTCACCGCTGGGTGCCTGGCGTAACAAGGCGCGAATCCGCGCCAGGAACTCCTGAATCCCGAACGGTTTGGTCACGTAATCGTTGGCCCCGTTGTCCAGCGCCTCGACTTTTTGCGCCTCACTGGCCCGCACCGAGAGCACCAGCACCGGCACGCTGGACCATTCACGAAACTCACGCAGCACCTGCTGGCCGTCCATGTCTGGCAACCCGAGATCCAGCACCAACACGTCGGGCTGTTTTAACGCGGCCTGGCTCAGGCCCTCAGCGCCCGTGGCAGCTTCAAGCACGGTGTAGCCCTGGGAAACCAGACTGATGCGCAGAAATTTGCGGATCTGCGGCTCATCGTCGATCACCAAAATCGTCGCGCTCAAGCTCATGGCATTTCATCGTGGCAAAAGAATGGCCAAAGAATATCAGGGTTCACAATCAGCCTCCGGCTGCTCTGGCAGTGGCAAGAAAAGCGTAATGCACGTGCCCTGCCCGTCGATCCCGACCCCCACCGTGATCCGCCCGCCGTGGGCGCCGACCATGCCTTGGCAAATCGCCAGCCCCAGACCGGTGCCCTGCCCGCCGCGATCACCTCGGGCAGCGGTGTAGAACATGTCAAAAATCTTCGCTCGTTCGTCTTCGGGAATCCCCGGTCCCTGATCACTCACGGCAAACCACAACTCGCCGCCTTCAACCCCCGCGCTCAACTGCAACTGCCCGTGGGGCGGGGAGAAACGTGCAGCGTTCTCCAGCACATTGATCAGCGCTTGCTCGATCAACGCCGCATGCACGTGTAACAGCGGCAATTGCGCCGGTACGTCGACCTGCACCTGCAACGGCGCCAACACCGCCCGCAGCCGGTTCAGGGCGCTGCCCGCGATGTCGGCCGGCGATACCCAGTCGCGGGCCAGTTTCAAGGCCCCATGGCCCAGGCGGGTCATGTCCAGCAGGTTCTGAATGTAGCGATCCAATCGTTCGGCTTCATCGCGGGTGCCTTCGAGCAATTCACGACGATCCTCCAGCGCGATGGCCTCGCCCAACGCCAGCAACGTGTCGATGCTGCCGCGCATGCTGGTCAGCGGTGTACGCAGGTCGTGGGACACCGAGGCCAGCAAGGCGCTGCGCAGCTGTTCGGTTTCGCCATGCAAACGCGCCGCTTCCAGATCCTGAGCCAAGCGCGCACGGGCTAACGCCTGCGCCAGCGGCTGGCTGAGGGCCATTAACAAACGACGACGCTGACCGCTTAACGTCTGGTCTTGTTTGGCACACACGCCGAGCAAGCCCAGCGGGCCGCCGTCAACGGTCAATGGCCACCACCACCAACGGCCCATCGGCAAAGTGCCGGTGCCTTTGCCGGCAGGCTGATCGTGAGCCCAGGCCCAATCGGCGGCGGCCCGCTCGGTTTCAGAAAACTGCAACGGGCCGCCGGTTTCAACGTGCCAGCCGCCGCTGCCATCGCGATTGAGCAAACACACGTTGAGTTCTTTCCAGGCACTCAGGTGCTGACCGGCGGCGTTGATCACCGCCTGGCGGTCGGTGGCCGCCGTGAGCTTGCGCGATAAATCCAGCAGCTCGGTGGTTTCATGCTGAGTCTCGCGCAACGCCTGCAGCTGCCGACGCTGACGCGCGGCCAGGTTGCCGGTCAAAGCGGCCATCAGCAGGAAGAACAACAGCGTCAGCACATCCTCTTCACGCTGGATGCTGAACGAGAAGTTCGGTGGGATAAACAGGAAGTCATACGCCAAAAAGGACAGCACCGCACACGCCAGCGAAGGCCCCGGACTGCTGCGCACCGCCACCAGCAACACCGCGGCCAGAAACACCAGCGAGATGTTGGGCAGCGCCAGCACACTGGAAACGCCCCAGGCCAGGGCGCTGGCCAGTACCGTAGCCAGCAGCGCCAGCCCATAGTCGAACCACAACCACGAGCGCTCACGACGACCTGCCGGGGCGTCGACCGTCTGCTCGTTGTCGAGCACGTTGATCTCCAGTCCGTGGGCTGCGCGCAGCAAGCGTGCCGCCAGCCCACCACCGAAAAAACGGCGGCGCCAGGTCGGGCGCGACTGGCCGACCAACAACAAACTGGCGCGCCGTTCAGCGGCGTGCTGAATCAAGGTTTTCGCCACTTCACCGGCCCGCAGCAACACCACCTCACCACCCAGACGCTCAGCCAACAGTTGAGCGTTTTGCAGCCGCAGACGCGATTGCTCATCGCGGGCCGTGCCGTTGTCGACATGCACCAGGCTCCAGGGCAAATGCCGACGCTCCGCCACCCGACTGGCGTGACGCACCAAACGCTCGGCATGCCCATCACCATCGACCCCCACCAACAATCGCCCCCGTAGAGCGGGCGCGGCCTGACCGAGCTGGCGATAGCCCTTGTCCAGCTCATCGTCGACGTACACCGCCGCCGTCTGCATCGCCAATTCGCGCAGGGCGTTGAGGTTGGTCTGGGTAAAAAATGCATCAATCGCCGCCCGCGCCTGTTCGGGCACGTACACCTTGCCTTCGCGCAGCCGCTCCAGCAGATCGCGCGGCGGCAAGTCGATCAGCAGCAGTTCGTAAGCTTCCTGGACGACCCAGTCCGGCACGGTTTCGCGCACCTGCACCCCGGTGATCCCGCGCACCTGATCGTTCAGACTTTCCAGATGCTGCACGTTGACCGTGGTGTAAACATCGATGCCCGCTGCCAGCAGCTCCTGCACGTCCTGCCAACGCTTGGCGTGACGGCTACCGGGCGCGTTACTGTGAGCCAGCTCATCCACCAGCACCAACGCAGGTTGGGCCGCCAGCAGACCGTCGAGGTCCATCTCTTCGAGCTGCACCCCGCGATATTCCGAACGCAGCAAAGGCTGCTGTGCCAGACCGTTAAGCAGCGCCTCAGTCTCGGCGCGGCCGTGGGTTTCGACCACGCCCACCAACACGGTCAAGCCTTGACGAATATGTGCATTAGCGGCCTGAAGCATGGCGTAGGTCTTGCCTACGCCGGGTGCCGCGCCCAAAAAAACCTTGAGCCGACCACGCCCTGCGCGGGGCAAATCAGCTAACAAGGCATCAGCGCGAGCAGAATGATTCATAACATTTGCCTCTGTAGGAGCGAGCTCGGTATACCTGCAAAAACACGGTGATGCCATCGCGAGCAAGCTCGGCTCCTACAGAGGCATGAACACCACAAATCCCCTGTAGGAGCGAGCTGGCTCGCGATTCAAACGACTCGGTATACCTGCAAAATACAGATGCATGAACACCAC
>JAZKIA010000052.1:36407-42331 GCA_040385125.1 Pseudomonadota bacterium
CAAACGACTCGGTATACCTGCAAAATACAGATGCATGAACACCACAAACCCCCTGTAGGAGCGAGCTTGCTCGCGATTCAGGCAACAGCATCAGTTTTTGAGCTGCGCCAACGCCCGGTTCAGCAGCAATACATTCACCACCGGCGGCCCCACCAGCGGGCGCTCAATATGGCGTTGCAGCAACTCATCCACTGCCTGCACCGGCACACCTCGGGCCGCCGCCACGCGGGCTAGTTGATAGCGTATTGCCTCGGGTGGCAAGTGCGGGTCCAACCCGCTGCCCGAGGTGGTCAACAGCGCCAGGGGCACCGGCCCTTGCCCCGCCACCGTTTGCTCGGCGGCGCTGGCCGTGATCCGTGCAGCCAACGCCGGGTTACTCGGTGCCAAATTGCTCGCAGCGCTGGCAACCGTGGCATACGCGCCCGCAGAAGGCCGCACCTGGAACCATTGATCACCGCTAAACGACTGGGCGATCAGCGCCGAGCCCCGCACCTTGCCCTCGGCATCGTGAACCAAACTGCCATTGGCTTGTTCCGGGAACGCCAATTGCGCAATCCCGGTAACGGTCAGCGGGTAGATCACCCCGGTGATCGCGGTCATTAACAGCATCAGGCTCAGCGCCGGACGTAAAAAAGTAGTCATGGTCGATTCCTTAAATGCTTAAACCAGATGCAACGCCGTGAGCAGCATGTCGATCAGTTTGATACCCACAAACGGCACCACCAACCCGCCCACGCCATAGATCAGCAGGTTGCGGCGCAGCAGGTGCGCAGCGCTCGCCGCCTGCACCCGAACCCCGCGCAGGGCCAGCGGGATCAGCACCACGATGATCAGCGCGTTGAACACAATCGCCGACAGAATCGCGCTCTGCGGGCTGCTCAGGCGCATCACGTTGAGCACACCCAACTGCGGGTAGATCGAAGCAAACAGCGCGGGCAAAATCGCAAAATACTTGGCCACGTCGTTGGCAATCGAAAAGGTCGTCAGCGCGCCACGGGTGACCAGCAATTGCTTACCGATCTGCACCACATCCAGCAGTTTGGTCGGGTCGCTGTCGAGGTCGACCATATTGGCCGCTTCGCGCGCCGCCTGGGTGCCGTCGTTCATCGCCATGCCAACGTCCGCCTGGGCCAGCGCCGGAGCATCGTTGGCGCCGTCGCCGCACATGGCCACCAGACGGCCATCGTTTTGCTCGTGGCGGATGCGCGCCAGCTTTTTCTCCGGGGTGGCCTCGGCCAACACGTCATCCACCCCCGCTTCGGCGGCAATCGCAGCGGCGGTCAACGGGTTGTCGCCCGTCACCATCACCGTGCGAATCCCCAGTTTGCGCAGCTCGGCAAAGCGTTCGCGAATCCCGGGCTTGACCACGTCCTTGAGGTGAATCGCCCCCAGTAATTTGCCGTGGGCACACACCAGCAGCGGTGTGCCGCCACTTTGAGCGATGTGGTCGATTTGCCGCGACAAGGCAGGCAGCACTTCAGCGCGTGTAAGGCCGACAAACGCCAGTACCGAATCCACAGCACCTTTGCGATACACCCGCCCCAGATGGTCAATACCCGACAAGCGCGTTTCGGCGGTGAACGGCACGGCACTAAAGTCAGACGCAGCCGGCTCAGACAAACTGTGCTGGGCGCGAATGAACTCGACAATCGACTTGCCTTCAGCCGTTTCGTCCGCCAGCGATGCCAGCAGCGCACCTTCGGCCAATTCTTTGGCGGTCACACCGGGGGCCGCATACAGCGCCGTGCAACGGCGGTTACCGAAGGTGATGGTGCCGGTCTTGTCCAGCAGCAGCACGTGGACATCACCCGCCGCTTCCACCGCCCGCCCGGATTTAGCGATTACGTTCAGCCGCACCAGACGGTCCATGCCCGCGATGCCGATGGCCGAGAGCAAGCCACCAATGGTGGTCGGGATCAGCGTCACCAACAGCGCCAGCAAAAACACCAACGGCAAGCTGCCACCGGCAAAGTAGGCGAACGGTTGCAAGGTCACGACCACGATCATGAAGATCAGGGTCAGGCCGATCAGCAGAATATCCAGCGCCACTTCGTTGGGGGTTTTCTGCCGTTTGGCGCCTTCGACCAGAGCGATCATGCGGTCCAGGGTCGACTCGCCGGGGTTGCTGCTGATTTGCACCAACAACCAGTCCGACACCAGCCGCGTGTTGCCTGTGACCGCCGAGCGATCACCGCCCGATTCGCGAATCACCGGTGCCGATTCGCCAGTGATTGCCGCCTCGTTCACCGCCGCAATCCCTTCAATCACCTCGCCATCGCCGGGGATCATCTCCCCCGCGGCAACGCGCACCACATCGCCCTTGCGCAAACGCGTCGCGGGTACCACCTCAAAGCCGCCAGTGGCGGTGCGACGCCGCGCACTCAAGCCAACGCTGCCCGCCTTGAGGCTATCGGCCCGGGCCTTGCCACGGCCTTCGGCCAGCGCTTCGGCAAAGTTGGCGAACAATACGGTGAACCACAGCCACAGTGCGATTTGCACCGCGACGCCGGTGGATACACGCGGGTCAGGCAACAGACACAACAAAGTAGTGAGCAGCGCCGTCAGCGCGACCACCAGCATCACCGGCGAGCGCTTGAGCTGACGCGGATCGAGTTTGACAAACGCTTGCAGCAGCGCCGGACGCCACAGGTCGGCAAACGCGGTTTTCGGTGCTTCAGACACGCTGGATACAGCAGCAGGCAGAGTCATCATTGTCTCCTCAGAAGCCCAGAATCAGGTGTTCAGCGATGGGGCCCAGGGCCAGGGTCGGCAAAAAGGTCAGGCCGCCCACCAGCAAAATCGTCATGGTCAACAGCACCACGAACAACGGGCCGTGAGTGGGAAAGCTGTCCTGGCCGACGGGCGCGGTTTTCTTCAGCGCCAGACTGCCCGCCAACGCCAGCACCGGCAGGATGTAACCGAAGCGGCCGATCAACATGCCCAGGCCCAGCATCAGGTTGTAAAACGGCGTGTTGGCATTCAGCCCGGCAAACGCCGAACCGTTGTTGGCGCTGGCTGAAGTAAAGGCGTACAGCACCTGGCTGAACCCATGCGCACCGGGGTTACTCACCGACGCCACCGCGCTGGGCACGCTGACGGCAATCGCGCCAAGCACCAACACACCCACCGGCATCACCAGCAACGTGAGCACCAGCAATTGCACCTCTTTGGCTTGCAGTTTTTTGCCGAGGTATTCCGGGGTGCGGCCGATCATCAAACCGGCGAGGAACACCGCGATCAGTACGTTGAGCAACATCCCGTAAAGCCCGGCGCCGACGCCGCCGAAAATCACTTCACCGACCATCATGTTGACCAACGCCACCATCCCGGTCAGCGGGTTGAGGCTGTCGTGCATACCGTTCACCGAACCGTTCGAGGCGGCGGTAGTGGTTGCGGTCCACAACACGGTGCCGGTGGTGCCAAAACGGGCTTCCTTGCCTTCCAGCGGCGCGGTTTGTTCAACCAGCGGGCTGTTCAGGGCAGGATTAGGCTGATGTTCGGCGTACAGCGCCGTGCCGCCGCCGATCAAGAACAGCGTCAGCATGCAGGCGATGATCGCGCGGCTCTGGCGCAGATCCTTGACGTAATGGCCGAAGGTGAACACCAGCGCCACCGGGATCAGGATGATCGAGGCCATCTCAAACAGATTGCTCCAGGCCGTGGGGTTCTCGAACGGATGCGCCGAGTTCACGCCAAAGAAACCACCGCCGTTGGTGCCCAGTTGCTTGATCGCAATCTGGCTGGCAGCCGGGCCCAGCGGGATCACTTGATCCACGCCCTGCATCGTCACCGCACTCACATAATGGCTGAAGGTCTGCGGCACGCCCTGCCACACCAGCAACAGCGCCAACACCAGGCACAACGGCAACAGGCCGTAGAGCGTGGCGCGGGTCATGTCGACCCAGAAGTTGCCCAGCGTCTGCGCCGAACGGCGGCTGATGCCACGGCACAGCGCTACCAGCACCGCCAGACCGGTGGCCGCGCTGACGAAGTTCTGCACGGTCAAACCGGCCATTTGGCTGAAGTAACTCAGCGTCGCTTCGCCGCTGTAGCTTTGCCAGTTGGTGTTGGTAACAAAACTCACCGCTGTGTTGAATGCTTGCGTCCACTCCTGCCCCGGCAACTGCTGCGGGTTAAGCGGCAAATACTGCTGAAACAACAGAATCGCGAACAACAGCACAAAGCCCGCGAGGTTAAAGGCCAGCAGGGCCAGGGTGTATTGCTGCCAGCGTTGCTCAGTATTCGGATCAACCCCGGCGACGCGATAACACACCCGCTCGACCGGGCCAAACACCGGCGTCAGCCACGTACGCTGCCCCTCCATGACCTTGTAGTAAAAGCGCCCCAGCCACGGGGCTGGCAACAACACCAACGCGAAAAAGGCCAGGACCAGCCCATAGTCATAACCGTGCATACCCGCTCCTAGTTCCAACCTGCGCAAACGGCACTTGCCGCGTGTGGGGAGAGTGTGAGGAACGAGGACGTAAAGGATCGAGATCGAGGGAGATGCGGGGGCGTAAAGAAGGCGTAAAGAAGGTGCAAACCCTGTAGGAGCGAGCTTGCTCGCGATGAAATCGGCGCGGTTTATCAGATAAACCGCGTTGCCTGCATCGCGAGCAAGCTCGCTCCTACAGTTCAGGGGCCGGGATTGTTAACCGGCGCGGAATATCAGGTGATCTTCCCAGTCGTCTTCCGGCACGCTGCCTTCAGCCAACATGCGCCCCGATTGCGAGATGCGCTCTTGGTGAACCGCGTCCGGGTCACCACACACCAGGTGGTGCCACAGCGGCAAGTCTTTGCGCTCGCTGACCAAGCGGTAGCCACAGGTCGGTGGCAGCCATTTGAATTCTTCGGCCTTGCCCGGCGACAGTTGAATGCAGTCCGGGACCGAAGCGCGACGGTTCGAGTAGTCGGTGCACTGACAGGTTTTCATGTCGAGCAGTTTGCAGGCAATGCGCGTGTAGTAGACGCTGTTGTCGTCTTCATCCTCGAGCTTTTGCAAGCAGCACAGCCCGCAGCCGTCGCACAGCGACTCCCATTCCTCTTGATCAAGTTGATCGAGGGTTTTGCGGATCCAGAACGGTTCAACTTTTGCGGCCATGGCTCAAACATCAACATCAGGGAGTGGAAAAGGCCGCCAGTCTAGTGCCCCAAGCCTCTCGGGCCAAGCGCTGGTGACTGACGGCGTAACAAGACTTGTCACGCGCAAGGCATAACAGTAGCTTTACGCTCAGGCTAAACCGTTAAATCCCATTTTAAACTCCACATCAGGAAAGCCGAATGTCTGCTAACCCGCGCATTGCCGAGCACACGATTCATGAGCAATTCACCCAACGCTGGTCGCCCCGCGCCTTCACCGACGCAACGATCGAAAAAGCCACACTACTGAGCTTTTTCGAAGCCGCGCGCTGGGCGCCTTCGGCTTACAACTCGCAGCCGTGGCGGTTTCTGTTCGCCCTGCGTGGCACGCCAGACTTTGACCGTTACCTGAGCCTGCTGGTGCCGTTCAACCAGGGTTGGGCCCAGCATGCCGCCGCGCTGGTAGTGATTGTGTCGAAAACCACCTTTGCCGCGCCGGGCACCACCGAAGAAAAACCATCACCGACCAACGCCTTCGACACGGGTGCAGCCTGGGGCTACCTGGCCTTGCAAGCGCAACTGAGCGGCTGGCACACCCACGGCATGAGCGGCCTGGACTACGAGCGCGCCCACCAGGAACTGAAAATCCCTGAGGGCTACGCGGTTCAGGCCATGGTCGCCATCGGCAAATTGGGTGACAAGGCGAGCCTGGTGGATTACCTGCAAGCCAAGGAAGTGCCAAGCCATCGTGAACCGTTGAGCAAGCTGGTGGCTGAGGGTGACTTCAGCTTGTAAGCCGCCACAACCCTGTAGGAGCGAGCTTGCTCGCGATTGCATCAACGCGG
>JAZKIA010000053.1:0-85770 GCA_040385125.1 Pseudomonadota bacterium
CAATGGATATCCGCCAACATAGGCAACCTGCTCACGCAAATTGGTTTACCAACCGAAGCGTGTAAGTATTTAGAACGTGCAGTTAAGTATGAGTCTGGCTCCGAGTATGCCCACGACAGGCTTGCTTCTGCTTTAAAGGCAAAGGCAGCAGCAACGAAAAAATTTGAAAAGAAATGCATTGAGGGCAAGCGCGAAGTACGAGAAGCGGTGGCAAAGGCTCTCAATCCTTCTATTGCAGAGCCCAATGTCTCGCATGGACTGCTGGGTATCGCGTTAACGCGAGATCTCCCAGACGACTAACCCCCCTTTCGAAAGTCAGGGAATGAATCACATCGGATTTTCTAGGCACTATCCGACGGCCTGCTTCTGGCCGATTCTGTTGAAAAAGTCGGCCATGGTTTCCACGGTAGAAAAGTACGCGCCTGAGATTGAAATCTTTACATTGAGCAGAGGAGTCCGGGGTCAGATTTCGCGTAGCGGCGCGCAAAAAAGGCGTTTTCAGCGGTCAGTATGCGGGGAGTCTGGAAGAACCGACTTTTTCAACAGAATCGGCCAGAAGCGTGCGTTCGCAAGCGACAGCTAACGGCCAAAAAGCAGACCGTAGACATGCTGCTCATGACTTCGTAAGCAGGGTTGATTATAGAATGCCAGTACGAATGGATTCGCCATTCATAAAAGGGAAAAGGTTTCAAAATGTTCGATTCGGTGGATGGTGTTCTTTCATACGTTTTTAAGTCTCTGCTCGCTAGTCTTGTGTGTGTGCTGCCTATTTTTGGGTTGCTTTTTCTCGTAGATACATGGCAAGTAGCGAAATTATTCTCGATTGATATTGCGTTGCTTTGTGGGATTTCTTACGCGCTTTATGACGCTGATTCACGCTCATCAGAAAGCACCAATGACTCGAAAACTGCTCTGATTTGCTTCGCTGTGGGCATCATTGCCGTGCTTGGTCATGCAAGCCTTGTTGTGTCGCAACAGCGCCAAATCAGTGCCCAGCAAGCGGCTTACCAATCGGCTCAGTCCAAGGCTACTGGCTCAAATGATTCATTTTGCTATGGGATAGGGGAGCGATACGGACGTGCCGCTGCCCGTGGCATGGATGGCCGCGACGTGAAGCCTGCGGATGACGTGGTGATACCAGAACGGTGTAGAAACCTGGAAACGACCAGCCTTGGTATCAGAGCCGGAATAAGAATGGAGTCGCAACGGTAAACCCGGCGCAAGCGTAAGATGTGGGCGACAGAATCAGTCTGTTGCCTGTTGAGAAACTTCAAAGAGGAAAGCCGCGTTGAGCTGAATAGCCCCGGGTTTCGTAGACGTTCGGTGAACGCTATTGGCCGATTCTGTTGAAAAAGTCGCTCATGGCTTCCACGGCAGAAAAGTAAGCGCTTGAGATTGAAATCTTTACTTTGAGCAGAGGAATCCGGGCTCAGATTTCGCATAGCGGCGCGCAAAAAAGGCGTTTTCAGCGGTCAGTATGCGCGCTGTCTGGAAGGACCGACTTTTTCAACAGAATCGGCCGGAAGCAGCCCTTCGTGACAGGCTGCTATCGACCCAAAGCGGCCAGTGGCTGTGCCTATCAAATCAGGGGCGATTCAATGTTAGTGGCGTAGTAAATTTTTAGAGTGAATAAATTCAAGCGACTCTTTTGAGGTGCAAATTGGGGAGGTATGGCACGAAGCAATAACTGATGTGATAATTGACTCTCGAGCAGTTGACTCGTACGAACTTAGAGGCTAACGCGAACAGCGACAGAAAGTACTTGGGTTAGCTTCAGGGCTATAGTTTAGTTTCTTAAAATATAATTTAGCACGAAAAACAAGTCATGCTGAAAACAGGAATGCACAAATGACTGGAAACTCATGGGCGAGCTTTATCTCTGCAAGAGTGGAATCTTTAATTCTCGAATCTCAATCAATAACTGAAATTTTTGATCACAATGGTATACGTGGAAGTATCAGAGAGCTGTTCGTTAAACAATTTTTAGAGCCTTTTTTACCACCTCAAATAGGTATTGGTACCGGTGAAATCATTAATCATGAGGGGCGGAAATCTCGACAATTAGATGTAGTGCTTTATAACAAGCATCGAGTTCCTCCTATCTTGGTTTCGGGAAGTGATACAGGTATTTTTCCATGGGAGTGCGTAATTGCAGTAATTGAGGTTAAAAGCACAGTAACTATTAAAGCCTTAAATGAGGCGCATATCAATGCCAATAGCGTAGCCGCAACCTACGAAAGCGTTACAGAGTCGGACTTGCGCATTAGCAATAAAAAGCCTAAATACAATATGCCGTATTATACCCCCATCCCATACTATGTCTTCGGTTTTACGACGGATATAAAAGAGAAGACAGCCACCAGTGAACTCATTGAGAAATCCGTCGGAGGCACGCCATATTCTTTAGGGCGAGAAGGGTATCGACTTCAAAAAACGTCCTATGACTTAACACGAAAAAGATTGGTTTTCGAAGGCGTTATTTCCAACAAATCCTCCACGCCAGACCAGGTTGCTAAAGCCAAGACTAAACTTGCGAAGTGTGGAGGAAAGTCCGAGCAATTCGGCCAAAAAATACACGGCATATGCGTAGCGGGTCGTGAATGGAGCACCGGATCAATCAGCTTTGCTGATAAAGTTTTCAGTGAATATGGCGATCAGCCAATTAGAATTGCGGATAATTACAATTACTACTGGCACAGCCAGTTTAGTGGCAGTCGCAAAAAAGAGGCTTTAGCGTTTTTAAATCAGATAATAGAATTATCATATGAGATGCCAAAATGCAGGGAGCACTTTGATATAGCTAGATACCTTAGTTGATAAAAGATGGCCATTGAACGGTCGCGGTCTAGTGTCGGGCCAGCACCACTGGATTAGTTAAGAAAGGCGATACAGCCGGTAAAAATCTTCGCTGGCCGTTTAACCTGGTAGCATTTCAATGGCGTATCGTCGAGTGACCGCTCTTGACCGAAAGCAGACGATTGCAAAGCACTGCCGTTATTGATTTCTAGCAAACAAAGGCTGGGACCGCTGCACACCAAAATCTGCGCAAAACCTAACCTGCAGGCCCCAGTTTACCGTTTGCCTACGCACGAATCGCAGTACATTTTGCCATCATGCAAAATTGTATTTTTCTTTTATTTACAACAGCTTACGATATTTTACGAGGGAGCATGGGGTGCTAGGCGGGTAGGCATGTTGCCCTAGAGTTTTTCCAGCCAGCAGGGTGCTATTAAAAATGATGGTTTTTGGGTCCATAACCCAAGGCTGAGCCTAGGTGGAATGCGGCCTGTAAGGCATAGGAAAACTCCTACTAGTGGAACACCAAACAACCTGCAGGCCACGGTTACAATGGACTTCAGATCCGGCTTGCAAATCCGCCCACGCCGGTTCGATTCCGGCTTCGGCCTCCACATTTAAAGCCCCGTAGATTAACGTCTACGGGGCTTTTTTTGTGCCTGCGATTTGACGATCAGTTCCGCAATTTTTGAGATCGCTTCCGAGTGATGGGTTTGGGGGGGCGGTGTTTTCTTCGCCGCCCCCACATTGGCAGTGCTTTTTATCCAACAGCACTGCAGGCAATGAGTAATATTTTTACACCATTGCAACCTTAAGCAGGTCGACTATCGGTGCAGCGGGCCATTGTGGATATGGATTCATATGAACCATCCTGCACCTGTTGAAGCCCGAGGGTCACGTCGTCAATTATCGCTTTCGCCATCTCACTGAGGTAGTGCGAAGCCCATCTCATTGATTCGTCACCATCGTCCATGGCCCCCAGGAACGAAAGCGTGTTCACGCAGTTCAAAATGAGAGAGGCGTGCTGCAGAGCTTCTTCACCGGAAATACCGGCGTTGACACTAAACAGTCGCTGATTCTGAACATTGCATTTACCGAACGATGCTCCGCCAACTGTATGAATCAGAGGTGAGGAAATCATAGGTCACCTCCTTTTATAGCAAGGGAGTTGGTCTTGAGCATATGGATGTTGTTGAGGGGGCGGCGAGCTGTCAGCCCGTCGCGGTTGGGCAGAATGGCGAGTGCCTTCACTGGATAAACAGTCGAGCGAATTTTGAACGGATTGAAAGTGTGCATATGGTAATACTCCTGCATGTGAGGAGCTGCCACGGTTCGCCGCTAAACGAATGAGGGTGGCAGCTGTGCGCAGGTTAGCGGACCGGGCATACAGGACCCCGGCAGACCCGAAGGTCTCCCACGCACAGCCGCCATAAACGAATATGCGGACGAAAAAAAACGCCTGCATTCGTAATGGTGGCGCTGTGCGCCTGTACGTACTCGGGCCGCTAAACCCGTTCGCTGAATGTGCAGCGACGCTGAAAGGTTAACGTTCAGCTCTCAAAAGTGCAACGGTTTGCTGGCGTTGGGTGCTTCTGGTGGTGGCCACATCGGAAGGGTTCAAAGTGACTATTGCAGATACGGAGCGCAGGCTGCCTTCGCGTGAAGACGTATTGAAATCTTTTTCCAAGACTGGAGCGTGATTTCTGCGTCCTTTATGGTTGGGCTGGGGGAGCTACGGACAGTTGGAGTATCCAAGCAAGACATTCGATTCTGCCAGTCGGGATGTAGATGACTTCGCCGGACGGATACGGATGTTCTCACGTGACAGCCGACGCAGAGGGCGAGTGAGATTGGTCAGTTGCTGCCGCATAAGTGGCAGCGATTTAATCACCTCAGCGTGATGCCCGGACGCATAACCTCTTTCTAGAAACTATAGTATTCGGCACCGCCAGTTTACTAAGAAATATTAATAGTTTAGCTACTGTAGATGCGAAGAAAGGGGGGGCATCATGCTATTTCGATCCAGCACCAAATCACGAGATTTGAGCCATCGTAGGGGGCGCGTCCGTCACAGACCTGAAGGGCAGCCGATTTTTACCTGCACCAGCGATGTTCTGTCGTCTTGGTATGCCATCGTCATTGTCTTATCCGCAACCAGCGCAAATGCTGCGTATGGTGAGGATACCTTGCTCAACGTGCCGGAAAAGTATGCCCCGGCGGAACACCAAAATTGGGCCTTGCAGGTTACGCCCTATATTTGGGCCGCCCGCCTGGACGGGCATGTTTCGCCGTTCCAGCGAGGCCCGACAATCCGCGTCGAGAAGTCGTTTTCCGAGGTAATGGATAATCTAAACTTTGGCGGGTTCATAAACATTTGGGGACGGCACGACCGCTTCGTCTTCTCGGGCGACATCATGTATGTCGATACGACAGATACCCATGGTATCGGCCCGCTGCCAGCGCTCTCGATTCCCGGCGTCGGCGTGATACCGCCGGGCGGCAACATCGATGCGAAGGTCGATACGAAACAGTTCACCGCAACACTTATGGGCGGCTACCGGGTCATCGATACGCCTCAGTACAGCCTCGATGCCCTTGCAGGCGTGCGGTTGTGGCACATCTCTAACAAAGTGAAGCTTACCGGGAGCCATGGTGGTCTGAGCGGGTCTGCCAGCTACGATGAAAGCTTCGGCTGGGTCGATCCGCTGGTCGGTCTGCGCGTCTTCCTTCCTATCACGGAAAAGCTCTCCGTTCAGGGCCAGGCCGACATCGGTGGGTTTGGCGCTGGCTCCGATTTCACATGGTCGACGCTGATTACCGTTAATTATGCCTTCAGAGATAGCCTCTCCGCCTCCGTAGGTTATAAGTTGCTCGACGTCGATTACGATTACAACGGTCACGTCTACGATACGCGCCTCAGCGGCCCGGCTCTCGGAATGACCTATCGGTTCTGAATCAGCAAAGGTTTCGCACAGACTTCCCAGGAGTGGATATTCACTATGTCTCGATTCGCACTCGTCCTCGCAACCTTAACTGCCGCGGCCCTGCTGGGCGCTGAAGTCCAAGCCTGTACAAGAGCTGTCTATCATGGACCTGATGGGAGGAATCTTACAGGCCGCAACATGGACTTCAAGGACCCCATGGTTAGCAACTTCTGGGTCTTTCCTCGCGGGATGAAGCGCAATGGAGTCTCCGGTTCGCGTTCGATTGAATGGACGTCGAAGTTCGGCAGCCTAGCCGTTTCTGGCTATGACATTTCGACGGTCGACGGTATGAACGAGGCAGGCCTCAACGCCAGCCTACTCTGGCTCAACGCCACCGAATTTCCGAAGGACGACGGGAAGACTCCTCGTATGTCGCTCTCGATCTGGGCGCAGTTTTATCTCGATCAATTCGCGACGGTATCTGAGGCGGTCGAACATGCGCGCAGGAACCCAGTAGAGGTGGTAAGCGGTGAAGTACCCGGTCGACCAGGGAGTCTCGCACCGCTGCATTTGACGCTCTCCGATGCCTCCGGCGACAGTGCCGTTCTCGAGTGGATTGGCGGAAAGCTGAATATCCATCATGACCGCAAGTACCAGGTGGTGACGAACGACCCACCCTATGACAACCAACTCGCCAACCAGAAATATTGGAGCGCGGTCGACCCCCTCAATTTCCTTCCCGGCAGTGGTCGCTCCGAAGACCGCTTCGTGCGTGCCGGCTTTTACATCAACGCAGTGACACAAAGCGACGACCCCCGAATCGCCGCCGCCGCTGTGTTCAGCGTTATCCGTAACGCTTCGGTACCCTATGGTGTAAGCCTTCCTGAAGCACCGAACCTTTCCACAACCCGCTGGCGTGTGGTGGCTGATCAGAAAAGCATGCTCTTCTATGGCGAATCGGCAACTTCACCCAACGTTTTCTGGGTGGATTTGAAGAAGCTTGATTTCTCTGAAGGTGCGCATGTCCGCAAACTGGACCTCGGGATGGACATGAGCCGTGTCCTTACCGGGGAGGCATCGAGCCAATTCGTTACTGCAAAGCCGTTCGACTTCATGGCCGTCGAATGAAACTCACCAAAGATCCGTAGTATTCCGAGAATGGCTAAAAAAGCTTGCTGCATTCTTCTGCGATTGCAGCCGAACCCACTTATGGACAAGGTTCGCGTTCAGGCTATGGCTCTGTGCGCCGCTGGGAATTGACGCGTCGGGCTGCAAGCACTTTTGGATCACCTAGGAGTCTGTCGGACTTCACCCCGCAAGAGGCTGCCGGGTGGAATCAAGGTGTTTTTCGATACGGCGCCATTTCTTTCAGACATCTGAATTGATAGGCACGGCACTGGTGCATCCCAAGGTATCGGCGCCGCTGTGGTCAAGGCCTTCCGTGATCTGGACTCAGCTGGTTTTGTTACCGGCGAAATACTGCACGTCGATGGCGGTCAGAGCGCCGGTCACTAAGCCTGTGCGTAGTGTCGCCTGATTTTTCTAAGCCCGACAGGCTCCTAGGGTTAACGGATTTGGAGTAGGAACGACTTTGTAGCTGCATGAAATACCCGCTTAAAAGGCTAAAGCTGGTGCCCATTTCAAATAGGTGGACACCATGTTGGGGCTTGGCATCGTCGAAGGTGAGCTGACCGACTTGCAGAACCATGCAATGCTGTTCGCGCACTTCATCGTCAAGGACTGGAAAGGCGTTCAGGATGACGACTCGACAGACGCCGCCGAGCTGCTGGAGTCCAACGTAGAGTTCCTGCTGTTCGTGCTCCGTGGCGGAACCAAAGTGGCTGCGGAAGCCTAGAAGGAGCTGGAGAGCGGGAGTGACGTCAGCGCAAGGCTGTAACGCCGAGTGATTCCACGGTAAGTGCTCCCTGACGTAGATGCATCTGAGCTTTAGTGGTGGCACTTTGATATATTCCCGCCGAATCTAACGGAGGGATGCATGAAAAAGGCAATATTGGCTGTTCTACTGGGTGCTGTTTTTGTTTCCGGTTGTACCGTGCGCGTTGCGGATATGACTGTGGCTAGCACCAAGAACTACAATCTGAACTCTTCAAAGTTCATCAAAGGTGATCGCGTGATTGGGGAGGATAACTACCCTGTGATTATCTTCCCGCTTGGATTTCCAAACATTAAAACTGCTATGGATAACGCAATCCAAAAAAATCGGTGTGCCGTAGGCCTGACCGATGTGGTGATGAGCTCGGTCAATCATTCGTTCTTGTTCGGAATGATCGGCTACCGAGTTGAAGGTGATCTAATTATTGATGAAAGTCAGCCAGGGTGCAGCTCAAAAGCCTGAGCAAAATAGTATTCAGAAGCCCAGCCCTCGCGCTGGGCTTTTTGCATGTGGCGGGCATGATCTCAGATGAATCATCTCTGCTATATAGAGAAAAACAAACAGCGAGCCGGCCATTGAGTCGGTTTTTTTACGCCCGGAGAAAACCAT
Source organism: Pseudomonadota bacterium (assembly GCA_040385125.1). Classification (GTDB taxonomy): domain Bacteria; phylum Pseudomonadota; class Gammaproteobacteria; order Pseudomonadales; family Pseudomonadaceae; genus Aquipseudomonas. The sequence goes on from JAZKIA010000053.1 coordinate 8,224, forward strand.
GGCGAACAAAAGTCTCGCCTTGTCCTTGAGATTGACAGTCGGGACGCTGAGCAAAAAGCGGAAGACGTTCGCAAGGCGCTGGGCGGACTCGAAGATGCAGGTAACCGGCCAAGTGCAGACATTGCATAACTGATCCAGGCTACATGACTGACTGGAAGAGCCGCGTCTGTACCCCGGCTGGCTGCGTGATAAGCACGGAGTGAATCTCGACCAGCTCAACTGGTCGAAGGAGGCTGGTTGGGTCGTGCAGGTGTTGTTCAAGGTCTGCGACCAGTTGGACCAGCAGGCGCTCATACAACCCATAACGACACCGATCAGGAATGACGGAGGCCACAGGCCAGTATCGGCAAGAAGGGGTAATTCGAAATTACCCCTCGAGCAATCAGGCAATCTTGATAACTACCTTGCCGAAAGCTCCCCTCGCCAAGTGTTCATATGCTGCGCGTGCCTCTGCAAACGGGTAAACCTTGTCGATTACGGGTCTGATTTGGTTCTCGTTGAGGAAGGCGTTCATGCGGTCGAACGACGAGCGTGGCGCGACGGCGATGCCACGTATGGTCGTCTGCCGGAAAATCAACGGCATCAGGCCAAGTTCGGTGGTCTGCCCTGTCAGGAAACCGATTTGTGCGATCTTGCCAGCAGCCTTGGTCGCTGCGATTGACTGGTTAAGGCCATTGCCACCAGCAACGTCCAGAAGCAGGTCGACACCTTTCCCGTCGGTGAGCTTCAGCACTTGCTCTTCCCAGTCCGGGTGGGTCCGGTAGTTCACCCCGGCGACTGCGCCCAGTTTCATGGCAGCCTCCAGATTCGCGTCATTGCTTGATGTGACAATGACTTTGGCGCCCAGCGCGGTAGCCAGTTGAATAGCAAAGATCGACACGCCGCCAGTACCCTGCACGAGCACGCTTTCTCCCGCTTTGATCTGGCCGTAGTCCACGAGTGAATACCAGGCAGTAAGCGCGGCGATAGGCAGTGTCGAAGCTTCTTCGTCCGACATGTTATCGGGTGCGCGCACAGCGCTATCCTCGTGAATGATCATGTACTCGGCCAGCCCGCCCGGCAGGGGCGAGCCAAAGCAGTAATCGGGTTCGTCCGGGCCGGGGGCGCCATCAATCCAGCGTGAATAGGTGGATCTGGTTGCAGAAGGTGTGGATTGCGTGCTCAGGATCGGAGAGTTGCCGGACTCCAGTCTGGTGGCCAGACGTATTGGTATGGCAACTATGGTGACGTGCGCGGCGCCTGGATATATCCAGGAGTTCGGGGCGCCGGATACTCTGGAGGGGCTGGATACTCACCGTTGCATACGTTTTCTCTCCGGTCAGAGCCACCGGCCGCTCCCCTGGCAATTCTCGCAGGGCGGTATCGACAGGGGTTATATCAGCCACCGAGGCATCATCGTCAATGAGTCCAGCGCCTATGTGCAATGTGGCGTAGCCGGTTTTGGCATTCTTCAGGCACCGGGGATCACACTGGAGCGGTATCTGGCTGACGGCTCTTTGCTGGAAATACTTGAGAACTTTCGGCCAAGACCGCGCCCGGTGTCCGTGTTGTATCCGAGCAGAACGCATCTTGCTCCACAGGTACATGCTTTTGTCGACTGGGTTAGTCAGAGGTTTGCGCTTCTTTATCCTGTGTGGCTTGAACAAAAGAGTGCCGGGACTTAGACCCGGAGTGCGCAAGGTGCAGCGCCAAAGGTGAGCGAAAGTGAGGCTGGCTCCCACGCCCCGCCAATGTTTGACATCAGGTGCTCATTTGGCCCTCCTGGCCCCAAGGTCCCATAAACGAACAGACGCTCCAGATTCGCTCCCCAATAAGTCAAAAAGGCAGAATCTTGACTTATGGACAGCGGACAAATCTATCAGAAACTCAGTTACGGAACGGCCCCTGACTTCGTGGCCACTCTATTACTGCTTCTGGCCGTGACCGATAGCTTCGGTGCGGTAGCAGCCTGTCACGAAGAGCAGCTAGCGGCTGTGAACTCAACCGATCGATATAACAGATTGGGTAAATCTCCCAGCGTTGATATTTTTTTCAACTAGCTGCATCCAATTCCTCCTCCTGTGGGTAGTACAAGTAGTAGCCATAGCTGCTGAACTGATTACCTTTCTGGAGAGATTCGCATGAACGCTAAACGATTCCTGGGCATTGTCAGCACTACGCTTGCTGCCACCTGCTTGTTGGTCACAGTGCCAGTTGCCTATGCTCAAACAAATCTGCCCGACAGCATCAAGGTTCCTGACGGTCACAAGATCGCTCTGGAGACTGTGGGCGTAGGCGAAATCACGTATGAGTGTCGCGACAAAGCGAACGTCGTCGGCCAGACTGAATGGACTTTCGTCGGGCCCCAGGCAGTACTTAATGATCGTAGCGGTAAACAGGTCGGCACCTACTTTGGACCTCCTGCCACTTGGCAAGCCAAAGACGGCTCTAAAATCACCGGGACGCAACTGGCGGTTGCACACTCAGGTACTGGTGACCTCCCTTATCAGTTAGTCAAGGCCAACCCTGCGCAAGGGAAAGGCGCGATGAGCAATGTCAGTTATATCCAGCGGGTGGCCGTAAAAGGCGGCGTAGCGCCCATGACCGAATGCAGCGCCGCAAACAAAGGCAAGCGCGAGGTAGTGAAATATCAGGCTGACTATATTTTTTGGGCAGCCAATTAATCCAACGATTCAGAACAGGCGGTTAGCGCGCAAAGTCGTCTACTCTTCTGCGATGAAACCCCAGCCCAGCGGCTGGGGGTATTTACCAACTGCTGGCGGCTGAAAACCTTGTCTCTACCTGAACCCTGTTTTGACTATGAAGCTTGCCTGGCTGCTTGCGCCCGAGGCGAGCAGCAAGCATTGCGGGACTTGTATGAGCAGGAAAGTGCTCGTCTTTTGGGGGTTGCCAAGCGAATCGCTCGCGATAACGCCTTGGCCGAAGACATCGTGCACGATGCCTTTATTAATATATGGACTCGTGCCGCCAGTTTCGATCCTGCACGAGGTTCTGCACGTGGCTGGATCTTCAGCGTGACGCGGCATTTGGCGCTGAACTTCATACGAGATAACGCCCGGGAGGTGCAGGTCAGCGAGCACAGCGAAATGGCACTGCAAGATTTAGCGTCCATGGAAACATCGTCAGAGAGTGTGGACACCTTCGATTATCGAACCCGTTCAGGACGTATTTATGTGTGCCTTGAGCAACTGGAGCCGGCGCGTCGCAACTGCATTCTTCATGCATATGTAGATGGCTATTCGCATTCAGAAATATCGCAGAAACTAGGCACCCCGCTGGGGACTGTCAAAGCCTGGATCAAACGCAGTCTGGTGGTATTGCGGGAGTGCATGGGATGACCATAAGCCCTGAGGGTGACAGGCCCGACAACATTGATGAACTGGCGAGTGAGTATGTGTTGGGTACGTTGCCGGCCGAGCAACGCATCAAGATACAAAAGCGTCTCGCTCAGGAGGCCGATTTGCGAACTGCTGTCGATGCCTGGGAACGGCGTTTGCTTCCGTTGACCGAACTGGCTGAACCGCACAATCCCACTCCGCGGCTCTGGAGGAGAATCGAGCGCAGCTTGAACAGCAATGACCGGCAAGCAACAGTAGTGGCGGCCACCGCCAAGCCAACTTCATGGTGGAACCTTCTTCCTCTATGGCGTGGGCTCACGGGACTAGGTCTTGTCGCAACACTGTTGCTCGGATCAGTACTACTGACGCGAACAGCTCCGGTAAATCCGACCACCTACCTGGTCGTTCTGGTGGCTCCGGAGAGCCAGGCTCCAGGCTGGGTTATTCAGGCGAGCAACCCTAGGGAAATCCAGCTGATACCTCTGGAGGTAGCGCAAGTCCCAGCCGATAAAGTACTTGAGTTCTGGACCAAAGCGGACGGCTGGCAAGGACCGGTATCTCTTGGATTGGTCAAACCAGGGCAAACGTTTTCAGTCCCTTTGGATAAATTACCGCCTCTGGAGCCCAACCAACTCTTTGAGCTGACTCTGGAAAATCCCAATGGATCGCCGACCGGAAAACCCACAGGACCGATTCAGTTCATTGGCCGGGCCGTAAAAGTGATCTGAGCATGGGCGCTTTGAGGAAAAAGGCCGTAGAGACGGCCTTTTTCCTCACATCTCTAGGGTCTGTACGAAATGTTTTCAACGCAGCATCACCGAGCGCAGATATATTTCGTACAGAGCCTAGAAAGTCATCCGCATATTACAGTTCACACAATGCATTGGTCTGGGAGCTGATTCGCAAGCCTTCTTGCTCGAAGGAAGCGGCCAAACAATCAGCTATTACCTGGCTCAAGCACCCATGGCGGGGGCTGGTAAAACGATGCCTCGCTGCACGGCCGGTCTCGCCGCAACCCGTTCGTGCCAAGCGCTCAAGTGTTTATGCTCACTGAAGTCGAAGCCGATTATGTGCGCGATGTGGGTCCAACCGAATTGGGCGATATCCGCAATCGAATACTCCTGGCCCGCCAGATAGGGATGCACCGCCAAACGACTGTCCAGCGTGGTAAAGGCTTCATTGACCAAGCGGCGGTAGCGAGCAATGGCTTGAGGATTTTTGTCGTCGGCAAACAGCTCAAAATGAACACGCTGCCCCATGATTGGCCCAACGCTTGCTGCATTAAACATCAGCCATTGAATGGCTTCCCAGCGCGTGTTGGGGGGAGAGGGCAATAGCTGGCCAGTCATGTCTGCGAGGTAAAGCAGAATGGCCGCAGACTCGAACAGAGTTATGCCGTTGACGTCGTCTACCAGCACAGGGATACGCCCATGCGGGTTCAGGCGCAAAAACTCGGGATGCCTGTTCTCGCCCTGATCGATTTTGACGTGGTTTAACTTATACGGCAGACCCAGTTCTTGCAGTGCGATAGTGATCTTGAAACCGTTGGGCGAACTGTCGGAATAGAGCGTGATCATCTTGCGACCTCCAGCTCATTGACTTCACGTGGAAGAATGAGGGCCGCGCATACAACGCCGAGCATGACCATGCACGCGGACACTAAAATGGCATAGCTGAAGCCTTGCACCGAACTTCCTCCTCCGGCCAACACCGCAATACTCACCGCTACCCCCACCGCCAGGCCAACTGCAGAACCGACTTCCTGGGTCGTGGTCAGCATACCTCCCGCTAATCCGTGATCTACGTCATCAACTCCCTCGATGCCGGCCACTGTCCACGCCGGAAACGCGATGCCATAACCAATCCCTGCCAACAATGTGCCTGGGAGTATGGAGGCGACCCAGGACGCATCTGCGGTCAGCGACATACCCAGCAACGCGAGACCGGCAATGAACAACGTCATGCCGCCAAGAATGACAGGTTTGGTGCCTGCTTTGGCAATCAGGGTCGGTCCTGCCCAGGCACTGGAAAGGGTGAAAGCAATCGCCATTGGCAGCAGTCCAAAGCCCGTTCGGGTGGCGGTAAAACTGAGGACTTCTTGCATGTAAAGCGCCACGACAACAAACGTTGGACCCAGTGCCGTGTTCGCGAGCAGAGATATCAGGTTCGCGCCGCCCGTCATGCGGCGCCAAAAAATGGGGATGGGCATCAACGGGTATTTAACTTTGCCTTCTACCCAGACAAACAAGGCGAGCAGCCCCATGGCCAAGGCAATCAATGCATAGGTGACGGGAGACGAGAGGCCGACATGCTCGCTGTTGGCAAATGCGAAAACAAGTGTTGCGCAACCCGCAGCAACTAAAACTGCGCCCCCTATGTCCAAGCGTCTCGTGGCCATTGCTGCATCGCGCTGACCCGCCGGCAGGTAGGCTGCCAAGGCTATCACCAGCATACCGACGGGCACGTTGATCCACAGCACCCAACGCCATCCCAGAATGTCGGTGATGATGCCACCGAGGATCAAGCCCGCGACGAACCCGCTGGCAGCCACAGCCGTCCAAGCCCCCAGTGCTCGATTGCGTGATGCTTGATCGGGGAAAAGTGCCAGCAGCAATGAAAATGCAGCGGGTGAGAATAGAGCCGCGCCAAAGCCCTGTATGGCCCGGGTGGCGATCAGCATCGCAGGGGTCTGTGAGAAGCCACCGATCAGAGAGCCAAGGGTAAAGATCGCCAGCCCGGTCAGGAACACACGTCGGCGGCCAAACATGTCGGCGGCGCGACCTCCAAGCAGCAAGAAACCTGCAATGGCGACACCGTACGCGTTGATGACCCACTGCAAGGTCCCAGGCGTAAAGCCCAGGCTTTCCTGAATCTGCGGCAAAGGGATCATTGTGATGGAAAAGTCGAGCAGTGCGACGAATTGAGTCGCGCACAACAATATGAGGCAGAGCCGCCAGCGGGGGTTATTCATGTGGGCATCCTGGTTGATATAGTTTTTCTAAATCTTTTTTGCTTCACTAAACAACCTGTATCATCAGCCGCACACTGGTAAATCGGAAACGATCGTTTCTAGTCGCAGTGTTTAGGAAAACTAAATCTAATGGCCGCATCCTTGCCCTATCTTGCGTTACGTACCTTCGTTGAGGTTGGCCAGCGCGGCAGTATCAAGGCGGCCGCCCAAGCACTGAACGTGACGTCAGGTGCGGTCAGCCAACAGATTCGGTTGTTGGAAGAACGGGTAGGAATGGCGCTTTTCACCCGTGAGAGAAGTGGCTTGCGTCTTACCGAAGCTGGGGCCAGCGTGCATCCCGCCTTGCTTCAAGCGTTCGAGCAGATGCAGGAGGCTTTACAGTCACTGGCACAAGTCAAGTCCCGGCAGACCTTGACGGTCAGTACCGTTGCCACGTTCGCAGCTTCGTGGCTGGTGCCTCGTCTAGGCCGTTTCAACCTGCGATACCCGCACATCGAGGTGCGGGTCGAAGCAACTTCCACCGTAGCGGACATGCGCCGAGATCGAGTCGACGTTGCGTTACGACATGGCTTGGGGGTCTACCCCAACCTGCATGTCACACGCTTGATGGCGCCTGTATTGGTGCCTGTGGCCAGCCCAGCTCTTGTGGCTGCCAGTGCCCAGCTCACTGAGCCGCAAGAGTGTCTCAACTTCCCACTGTTGCACGACTCTGACCGCGCGGACTGGTCCTTGTGGCTCTCGGCGCATGGCGTTGCCAAAGACCCGCGCGCCGAGCGCGGGAGCGCTTTTGAGGATGATTTTTTGTTGATTCGCGCCGCGGAGGCAGGTCAGGGGCTCGCCTTGGTGGCGGTGGAATATGCAAGACTGGAGATCGCTGCGGGGCGCCTCGTGCAAGTCCTGGACAAGCCTTGGCCTGCACGATTTGCCTACTACGTAGTGACACGCCCGGACGCGATGCAGCGCGATGAGGTCAAGGCGTTCGTCGAGTGGGTGATGGAAGAAGCATTGAGCACAACATAAATGCAAGCAGCAGCGGGATGGTTTTCATAAACGCTCCAGGGGCGTTTTATTGGAGTCGAGAGTGCTAATTCAGTTCGATGCCCCAGCCGCAGGTGTTGCTTCGGTTAGCAAAGTGTCAAGTTAGGTAAAAGTTGGCAAGAGGGCTAAAACGATCCGGTATAAAAGCGCTGGTCGATGGATATCCCATGATCATTTGACTGAAATGAGAGCGCTGTAATGAAGTTGAATCACGTCGTAAAAGCGGCTGTTGTCGCAGTTCTGTTGTCATCGTTGTCGGGCTGCTGGTTATTTATGCCTCCAGGCGGCGGTGGCGGTGGCGGTGGCGGTGGTCACGGCGGTGGCGGGGGTGGTTATGGTCAGGGTGGTGGTGGTCAGCGTTAAGCGGGGTAGGAAAAAGGCGTGGACTTTGCCAGAATAGATAATTAGCAATCATTATCATTTGTAGGAATTGTCCATGCAGTTGTCCCATCAGGCTCCAGACCCCGTCCGTATTCTGGCCGTCGAGGATGACGTGGTGCTTGCCGCTGACCTCGACAGCCATCTGGGTCAGCGCGGTTTTGCGGTCACCCTGCGCCATGACGCGCAGGATGTCGTGGAGCTGGTTCGCAGCAAGGGGTTCGACCTGATTCTAATGGACATCATGCTGCCCGGCAGCAGCGGCCTTGAGGTGCTGGCTCAATTGCGCCAGCACCAGCGGGTGCCGGTGATTCTGATGTCAGCGCTGGGCGCCGAGCAGGATCGGATTACTGGCTTCAGCCAAGGCGCCGATGACTATTTACCTAAACCGTTCAGCATGCTCGAGATGGATGTGCGTATCGATGCCATCCTGCGGCGCGTGGCGTATGAGCACGAGGCGCAGATAACCATCGGCACTGATCCGCAACTGACGTTCGACGAGCAACGCACGGATGTGTGTTGCAAGGGGGTGTGGGCCGATCTGACCAGCACCGAATATCGCGTCCTCGAAACCCTGATTCGTCACCCCGGCGAAGTGCTGAGCAAAGCCTTTCTGTACCAGCAGGTGATGCACCGTGCCTATTCACTGCATGACCGCAGTCTGGACATGCATGTCAGCCGTGTGCGCCGCAAGTTGCAGACCATCGGTTACAGCGCCAGACGGGTGGAGACAGTGCGCGGCACCGGCTATCTGCTGACCCAGTTGATCTCATGAAATTGCCCGACCGGCACTCGCTGCTGTGGAAGCTCAGCGGGGTACTCGCGCTACTGTGTCTATTGGTCGTCAGCCTGCAAGTCGATCTCAGTCGACGGGTCCACGAGGCCACTGCACGCTTGTCAGAACCGGCAAAACTCAGCCTCCAGGCTTACGCTAAACAAGCCCAAAGGGCATGGCGCGAGCGGGGCACAGAAGGTGTCGACGAATTTCTTGCGGATCTGCGCGGGCGTGAAAGCGTGTGGGCGGTGGTCGTTGATGAGCAGCAAACGTCGTTGTCTTCCCACCCCCTTAGTCTATCGGAACGGCGCAAGCTGAATTTTATGCGCTCGCTCGATTGGTCGGTGGGCCGTCCTGGCGGTTGGCCGACGTTCTTCATACCGTTCAGCGATGGACAGGCGCAGTTGGTGATGGAGCTGCCGACGCGATTAGACCCGCGCAAGCACCATGATTTATGGGAGGCATTGCTGCAATGGATACTGCCCGCCACTCTGGCCTTCTTGCTCGGATTGCTGCTGTATCGGGTGCTGATTGCGCCGCTGGTAATTCTGCGCCGCCAGGCCAGTGCCTTAAGCTCCGGTGATTTGGCGGCGCGGGTGGGGCCGCAAGTTGCGGGGCGCCGCGATGAGTTGGGCGAACTGGCGCGGGCCTTTGACCATATGGCCGAGCGCCTGGAAAACACCCTGGAGTTTCAGCGCCGGTTGCTGCGTGACTTGTCCCATGAGCTGCGCACACCGCTGAGCCGTTTGCGGGTGGCGGGTGAGCGCGAACCGGACATGGCCGCCATGCGTCTGCGTGTGGGGCGCGAAGTGCAGGGCATGGATCGCTTGATTGGTGACACGCTGGAGCTGGTGTGGCTCGACACCGAGCGCCCAGTACTGGCGCTGGAGCCCGTAGAGGTGGAACATTTGTGGGCGTTGCTGTGCGAAGACGCCTGCTTCGAGAGTGGCTGGTCGATTGAGCAGTTGCCCTGTGAGTTACCGGCGGATTGTTGGGTGCTGGGCAATTTAAACGGCTTGGCTCAGGCCCTGGAAAACATCGTGCGCAACGCCATCCGCCATTCACCGTCAGACGGCGTGGTGCGTTTGAGCGGGGTTCGCGAGGGCGCGTATTGGCATTTGCAGGTTGTCGATCAAGGCCCTGGGGTGAGCCCTGAAAAGCTCGAACACATTTTTCAGCCTTTTGCGCGACTCAATGTTGCACGCCCGGGTGGGGAGGGTTTTGGTCTGGGGTTGTCGATTGCTCGCAGCATGCTGCATTTGCAAGGTGGGGAGCTGTGGGCGCAGAACGCCAACCCTGGGTTGCGTCTGCACTTGAGGCTGCCAAGTGTATAATTTGTAAATTACATTTACTCTCATATGAGAATTATTAGTATTCGCGCCACCCGGAGAGCTTGGGTGAGCCGAATCAATCCTCTGGATACGTCGAGGCTCAAGCACTCCATCTGTTTAAACATGCAACAGGAGTGCTGTCGATGCATCCGCGATTCAAGTTCAGTCACCTTTTTCTCGCTCTGGTGGCGTGCTCTCCGGCTGCGCTGTTAGCCCAAACCTCACAGCCGGCTTCTGCGCCGGCAGAGGTCTCGGATACCGCGCTGCAACTGGGCAGCACCCATGTGGTCGCGACCGCCGAGGAAGAACTGAAGCAGGCATCGGGTGTATCGATCATTACCGCTGAAGACCTCAAGAAACGCCCGCCGGTCAATGACTTGTCCGACATTGTGCGCAAGATGCCGGGCGTCAATCTGACGGGCAACAGTGCCAGCGGCACCCGAGGCAACAACCGCCAGATCGACCTGCGCGGCATGGGCCCGGAAAACACCCTGATTCTGATCGATGGCAAACCCGTCACTTCGCGCAATGCGGTGCGCTACACCCGCTCCGGTGAGCGTGATACCCGTGGCGACAGCAACTGGGTACCGGCGGACGAAGTCGAGCGTATCGAAGTGCTGCGCGGGCCTGCCGCTGCGCGTTATGGTTCGGGCTCGATGGGCGGGGTGGTGAACATCATCACCAAACGCCCAACCCAGGCCTTTAGCGGTTCGTTGTCGGCCTACACCAACCTGCCTGAAGACGATGCCGAGGGCGCGACCAAGCGCACAACGTTCAGTCTCGCCGGCCCGCTGACCGACGCCCTGACGTTCCGGGTCTACGGCAACCTCAACAAAACCGACGCCGACGACTCTGACATCAATCTGGCCCACACCGACGTTGCCAACGGCGCCTCTCTGGCGGCAGGTCGTGAAGGTGTGCGCAATAAAGACGTGAATGGCTTGCTCAGTTGGGAGCTGAATGACCAGCAAATGATCGATTTCGAGGCCGGTTATAGCCGTCAGGGCAATATTTACACGGGGGATGTGGGCACCGGGGGCAGCGACTCACAGATTCCTGACAGCACCATCAACCAGTTGCTGGGCAAAGAAACCAACACCATGTATCGGCAAAACTTCTCCGTGACCCATAAAGGTGACTGGGACTTTGGCTCGTCGCGGGTCATGGCCCAATATGAAAAAACCCGCAACAATCGCTTCCTCGAAGGGCAGACCGGTTCGGTCGATGGCGATATCAGTGCCGATGCCGACAAGAGCACCAGCACTTACGACAGCTACTTGCTTCAGGGCCAGTTGGACATCCCGCTGGAGATCCTGCTTCCACAAATGCTCACAGTGGGCGCCGAATGGAACCACCAGGTGCTGGACGACCCGAGCACCATGGACCGTGCCATTGGCTCGACCTTGCCTAACTCGGCCGCTGGCTCGCGAGCTACCGACATGGATACCACGATCATGGCGCTGTTTGTCGAGGACAACATCGAGCTGACGCCCGACTGGTTCGTTACCCCTGGCTTGCGTCTGGACCACCAGGATCAGTTCGGCGCCAACTGGAGCCCGAGCCTGAACAGCTCGTACAAAGTGACCGACGAGATCACGTTGAAAGGCGGCATCGCCCGGGCCTTCAAGGCACCCAACCTGTACCAGATGAACCCCAACTACCTGTACCGCAGCAACGGTAATGGCTGCGCGCCAAGCCTGAACGCCAACGGCTGTTACGTTCTGGGTAACGAAAACCTGAAGCCGGAAGTCAGCGTCAACAAAGAGTTGGGCCTGAGTTTTGCGCGTGATGGCTGGACCGCCGGCGTGACGTATTTCCGTAATGACTACAAGAACAAGATTGTGTCGTCGAACGAGTCGATAGGCACCACCATTACCAACGAGGCCATCCTGCAGTGGGACAATGCCAGCAACGCGGTGGTCAAGGGTTGGGAAGGCAACCTCGGGGTACCGTTGCTGGGCCACGATGGTGAAACCCTGAGCTGGAACACCAACTTCACCTACATGCAATCCAACCTGGACGATAACGGCAACCCGCTGTCAGTGGTGCCCAAGTACACGGTCAACACCATGCTCGACTGGCAGGTGACGCAAGCGTTGGCACTGAGCCTGACCGGCACTTACTACGGCAAGCAGGAGCCTCGGGTACTGAACCCGTCTCGTGATGAGGTGGTGACCGCGGACAACCAATTGCAGACCCTTGACCCGTACCATATCTGGGGCATGGGTGGCACCTACGAGGTCAACAAAAACCTGTCGCTGGGTGCGGGTATCAGCAACCTGTTTGACAAACGCGTGTACCGCGAAGGTGCCGGCACTAGTGCCGGGGCCAGCACGTATAACGAGCCAGGCCGCGCGTTTTATGCGTCGGTCACCACCTCGTTCTGACCAATACCCATGTCATCTTTAACGCCAGGAGCGAGCAGGCTTGCTCCTGGCGCTAATGAACCAATGGGGTGGATTTAACCCGTGAAGATGTGCCCATGAAAACACGTTCGAATTATGGCCCCACGGTTTCGCGGATTGTCGCCGGCTTGCTGGGTGGTTATGCCTTTACCTATGCCTTCACCGCCGCATTGGCCCGGCTGCTGCCGATGGAACAGGTGGATGCCTTGATCACTGCGACTTTGTTGTCGTTTGCGGTGTACACCCTGGCCATTCTTTGGGCTTTCGTTTGCCGCAGCGCCAAGCGGGCATGGGCCGGGTTGGCACTCGCGGTGCCTTTGAGTGTGATCGGCTTCTGGCCGCAATGGCTGGAGACGCTGACATGAAGCAAAAGACCCTGACCCAATCGCTGTCCTGGCTGCATACCTGGGGCGGCCTGGTATTTGGCTGGATTCTGTTTGCGATCTTTTTGACCGGTACTCTGGCGGTCTTTGACAAAGAGATCGACGGTTGGATGCGCCCGGAAATCCCTGCGCATGGACTCGATCAAGCCGAAAGCGCCCAGCGTGCGCTGAACTATTTTCAAGCCCATCATCCGGACGCCAGCGCCTGGAACATCGGCCTGCCCACTGAACGTTCACAGGCCCTGACAGTGTCTGCCGGAGAGCAGCGGCGCGGTGGCGGGATGTACCTGGACCCGCTCAGCGGGGAAAAACTAGATGTGCGCCAAACAGCAGGTGGCAGTTTCTTCTTCCGCTTTCACTTCACCCTGAACCTGCCGCGCAACATCGGCATTTGGGTTGTTGGTCTGGCGGCTATGGCGATGCTTGTGGCGCTGGTCAGTGGCATCGTGATTCACAAGAAGTTCTTCAAGGAATTCTTCACCTTTCGGCCGGCCAAAGGGCAGCGCTCCTGGCTGGACGCGCACAACGCCACCGGCGTGTTGGTACTGCCGTTCCACCTGATGATCACCTACACCGGGCTGGTGATTTTCTACCTGATCTACATGCCGGCGGCGATGGACGCATTGTTTGACGGTGACCGCGAGGCCACCACCCGGGCGATACGTGGTGCGCCTATGGAGCAGCAGGCGGGCAGGGAGGGCGGTGGTCGTTCGGGGCAAGGCGAGGCCGCGCACCTTCGAGCCGAACCGGCCCCGCTGACCGACTTGCGTCCGCTGCTGGCTGAAGCCGAACGGCTCATGGGCCCGGTGGCGGGACTGTCGATCAAGAACCCTGGCCGCAGCGACGCACGCATCGAAGCGCGACCGGTACTGGGCAACCTGATCGAACTGACCAAGGGCCAGAGCATGGTGTTTGACGGGGTGAGCGGCAAAGTGCTGCGCCAACCGACGTCAAGTCGCACCAGCCTGTTAACCCAAAAAGTCATGGCGGGGCTGCACTTCGCCCAGTTCGGCGGCTACCCGATGCGCTGGCTGTACTTTGTGTGTGGTCTGGCCAGCTGCGCGATGATCGCCACTGGCGTGGTGCTGTTTACCGTCAAACGCCGCCGTCGCCACGACAATGAAGGTGTGGTGGGCGCGCTGCTGTATCGCAGCGCCGAGCGTTTGAACATCGCGGTGGTTGCCGGTTTGATGCTGGCGTGTGTGGCATTCATGTGGGCCAACCGTTTGTTGCCTGCCGAGCTGGCCCAGCGCAGTGGGTGGGAAGTTCGGGTGTTCTTTGGTGTCTGGTTGCTGAGTCTGGGGCATGCAGTTATTCGCCCGTGGCTATCGGCCTGGCGCGAGCAGTTGGGGCTGGCAGCAGCGCTGTGCATCGGCTTGCCACTGCTCAATCTGCTGGGGCCAAGTCGCGGCGATTATCTGTACCTCGAAGCGAGCACCGTGGTCATGGGGATAGTGCTGGCGTGGACCTGCTGGAAAGTATCGCAGCCGAAGCAGGAGCGGCCTGCACGGCACGCGAGCAAACACACGATTGAGGCCAATTGATATGGGCTTGGGATTAGTCACCAGCATGCTATTGGCCTTTAGCGGCATGTTGAGCCTGTGTTTCGGGTTGGAGCGTCATTACAAGCAGACTTGGCAGCATGTGCCTACGGCCCTTGTGCGTCACATTTTGCGCACGCTTGGCTGGTTGGCCCTGGCGGCCAGCTTTGCTGTCTGCGTGATGCTGTGGGGTTGGGCCATGGGGCCGGTGGGGTGGTTTGGGGTGATCTCGGTCTTGGGGCTGGTATGGGTGTTTATCTTGCCTTACGCCGGACGTTATTCGCTGTTGCTGCTGGGTATGGGCTGGTCGTTACTGGGGGGGTGGGCGTTGTTTTGAAGCCGGTCGTGTTGCCAGTGGTGTAAGAGTCGGTGCAAGAACAGGTGCTACGTGAATGGTTTGTGAGATGGATCAACTTGTGGCCGTGGTAGCCGCCTCGGAACAGTGCTTTACTCACTCCTCATCCGAGCAGCTCCGTTCGTCGATACGGGATCGGCATTGCTCTGGAGCACATGAATTTTGAGTGCTTTCCATGTCCAACACGCCCGCAACACTGTTGATCGTTGACGATGATATGCAAGTGCGCACACAGCTGGAGTCCTTGTTGCAAGAGCAGGGTTATCGCACGCTGGTCGCCAGTTCGGGCAAGGAAGCCCTGGCGATGGTTGCACAACAACCGCCGGACCTGATTCTGCTGGATGTCATGATGACGGGCATGGACGGCTACGCGGTTGCCCGCCAGCTCAAGTCCAATGCCTGGACCGCGAATATTCCGATCATCATGCTCTCTGGTCAGGGTGATCAAAGCGCTCGTCTGTTGGGGCTTGAAGCCGGTGCCGAGGACTTTTTGTGCAAGCCGCTGATCAGTGAAGAGTTGTGGCTGCGTGTACGCAACCTGTTAAGGCTCAAGGCTTTCGGTGACTATCGCAGCGACCACAACCTGATGCTTGAGGATCAACGCCATAACCGCCCCATTGACCCGATACAGGTGCGTTCGGTAATAGAGTCCGATGTGCGCTTGTTGCAAATGACCCATTACGACGCGCTGACCGGGCTGCCCAATCGCAGTCTGTTTTACACCACCCTGCACATGGGGCTGACCCAGGCCGCGCTCAGAGACTGGCAACTGGCGGTGATTACGGTCGACCTCAACGACTTCAAAAACGTCAACGACACCTGGGGCCATTTGACCGGTGATCAGGTGTTGGCAGAGTTCAGTCAGCGTCTGTCCAATTGCCTCAACGTCAGTGACACGCTGGGGCGGATGGACGGTGACGAATTCGCCTTGATCCTGATGATCCGCAAGGGCCAGGCAGGCCCGCAGCAGATGGTCGACCGTATCCGTGAAATGCTGCGCGAACCTTTCAGGCTGCTGGGCAGCGAGATTCTGATGACCGCCAGTATCGGTATTGCCTTGTACCCGGATGATGGCGCTGACGCACACGGTTTGATCAGGCAGGCCAACACGGCGATGAACCGCGCCAAGCAAGTAGGCAAGGACACCTATCGTTTTTATACCGCGCAAATGAATGTCGAGGTGCTGGCGCGTCAGAATATGGAAAACGCACTGCGCGAAGCGGTGTACAAGCAAGCGTTCGAACTGTACTACCAACCCAAGATCCGCCTGAGTGACGGCCATATTTGCGGGCTGGAGGCGCTATTGCGCTGGCATCGACCGGGCCTGCCGACGATCCCGCCTGCGGTGTTTGTGCCGATCCTGGAAAGCCTGGGGCTTATCTCCCGGGTGGGTCAGTGGGTGATCGACAGCGTGTGCCGGCAAATCGCCGACTGGCATCGCTCGGGACTTGGGTTGATGGAAGTTGCGGTCAACGTATCGGCCCAACAGATTATGGACCGCGACTTGATTGACGATATTCGCCACTCCCTCAAACAGCATGAGGTTGAGGCGAAATGGCTCGAAGTCGAACTGACCGAAAACTCGCTGATGGAAAACACCCCGAACACCATCGCCTGCTTGCTGGCGTTACGGGACATCGGGGTCAAAATATCGATTGATGACTTCGGTACCGGCTACTCGAGCCTCGCGTACCTGAGCCGTTTCCCTATCGATAAATTGAAAATCGACATCGCGTTTATTCGCGAAGTCACCAACAACCCTCAGGATGCGGCCATCGCCCGAACCATCATTGAGCTGGCGCACAGCCTTAGCCTGCAAGTTATCGCCGAAGGGGTTGAGACCCGTCCGCAGCTTGAGTTCCTGAGCGAAAACGGTTGTGACCAGGTTCAAGGCTTTCTGTTTTGCCGGCCGCTGCCGGTCAGGGAACTGGAGCCACTGCTGCGTATACCGCGCAGCTTTACCTAGGCTCACTCCCACAGGGTTGGTCAGGGATAACTGACCGCTTGTACCCAGTTTGCGCCCTTGCCAGATGGCGCGCTGGTGTGGCGGGTTAGGGTGCCGTTTTTGGCGTCGATAGCGTACACACCCACTTCAGAGCTTTTTTCGCCGGTGACCAGTAGCCATTTGCTCGATGGGTCGACAGTGATTCCGCGCGGCTGTTGTTCAACCTTGATGTTCTGCACATAGCGTGGCAGGCCGGTCTTGGCGTCTATCGCAAATACGCTGACAGTACTGGCGGTGCGCTCCGAGGTGTAGAGGAAGCGTCCGTCCGGTGTCAGTTTAATATCGGCGGCCCAGATCAGATTGTTTGCCAGCGGCGGCGGTGTTGGTTGGCCAGGTTTGATCATCGGGCGGGCAATACCGTGTACCAGGCCTGAATCTGCCGCTATGGCGTTGACTTCATTGAGGGCAGTGAGCTTGCCGCTCTTGGGGTCGATGGCAAATGTGGTGACGGTGCCGGCCATCTCGCTGAGCAAGTACAGGAAGCGGTTGTCTGACGAGATCGCTGGGTGACGCGGGCCGCTGCCTTCGGGCAATGTTACGTGACCCAGGGGGGTGAGTTTGCCGCTGGCAGCGTCGAAGTTGAATTCCAGGTACTGATCTGAGCCCAGGTTGGCGGCGTACACGAACCGGTTGCTGGCATCGACAATAATCGAGTGCGCATTCGGGCCGGTCTTGATCACTTGCTGCACGTCATCGGATACCACACCGGCGGCACTGATTTTGTTGACGCTGATCAGGTCTTCACCGTAGGACGCGCCGAACAGGTAGTGGCCGTTCTTGTCAGTCGACACATAGGCCAGGCTGTCAGCAACGGTCGAGTTTTTCAGGTGCTTGAGCGCACCGCTGGCCGGGTCGATGCTGAAGGTCGCCACTGCATAGGGCTTGGCACGTATCGAGGCATAGAGTTTGCTGTGATCAGGACTCAAGGCGAGGGGCATAACCCCCGCGCCAGCTTCGGTAGTGGCCAAGGGTTGCAGTTGACCTTGCGTAGTCAACGTATAACTGCTGATCGTTCCATCGTTGGCGTTGGAAACGTAGACATAGGTATTGGCCCAGGTCAGTGGGGCGATCACCAGCAGGGCGGCGCTAGCCAGGGTTTTCAGGGGAGTGGCGCAGAGCATCTGAGTGTGTCTCCGGGTTGTTGTATGTCGTCATACCTCTTTGGTTTATTGTTAGGCGGCTATCGTTCCTCTGTCAACGTCAGCGGCTACATTCGTAGCAGTTGACGAGCTCCGCGAGGCTACGTCCGAGGACGAAGTCCTCGTAAAGCCGGTTGTTGCGGTGTGTCTGAATAACTGAGATGTGAGGTTTTACGACTGCTGCGCAGCCGGACGTGGCTTCGTTCTACTCGTCCACTGCTACGTAATGCATTTCGCCAAAAGATATAAACGCGCCTGCTGCACTCAGGTGCGTGCTGCTTTAGTGCGTCGCCAGACCGTCCAGCGACTTGTCGACAAACGCCTTGGCCAGCTCCACCAAGTGCATGACCGACATCATCAGATCGCGCGGTTGCCCGCTTAAACCATTCCCCGCCTCACTCGCCGAAGCACCCGCGCAGCGCAACAAGTCTGACGCTTGGGCCAAAGCCGCTTCGAAATTGACGCTGTCGCTGATGGCATACGTGGCTGTGTCCACGTGCGTAGGAGCGAGCTTGCTCGCGATCGGATCAACGCGTTTTTGCTGACATACAGCGTCGTCTGAATCGCGAGCAAGCTCGCTCCTACAGGGGGGGGCAGCCGTACGCAGGTTAGTCGACCGGTGCACTAGGAACCCGGCGCGCTCAAGAGCGCCCTGCGCACGGCCACCATAAAGCGGAGGCCGAAAAGCGCCTCGCTAAGGTGGCGCTTTGCGCCTAGTGACAAACGGAGCGACTAAACCCGACCGCTGTTTTGCAGCGATGGCCGAGACTATGCCCCGATTTGGGCTGGCGCAAGCGAACGGGATTTTCTAGGAAGTTTCGCTGCAAGGAAAGGGACACGTCGCAGCTCACGCGGCATCAAACGCCAGGTCCAAGCCTTTAGGGTTCGGACCTGGCGTTTTTTTTGCTTAGTGGGCGGCTTGATACACCGACTTGCCCTCTACGATGGTTTCGAGCACTTTGATGTCCTTGATGGCCATCGGATCGACTTTAACGATGTTGTCCGAGAGGATGACCAGGTCCGCATATTTGCCGACCTCGATCGACCCGCGTTCCTTTTCCTCAAAGTTCTGATAGGCCGCGTTGATCGTTGTGGCCCGCAGTGCATCGGTCACTGGAATACGCTGGGCCGCGCCGAGCACCATCCCGCTGGTGGTGACTCGATTTACCGCGGACCAGATCAGGCGCATCGGCTCCATTGGGACGATTGGGGTGTCGGTATGAATGGTGTAGAGCAGGCCCCGGTCCTTGGCTGAGCGTGTTGGGCTGATGCGGTCTGCCCGGTTTTTGCCAAGGAAGATGAAGCGATGGCGATCACCCCAGTAATAGGTGTGCAGCACGAAGAATGACGGGATGACGTTGAGGCGTTTGACCTCGTCCAGTTGGTCTTCGCGCATCATCTGCGAGTGGATGATCACTTGTCGGGCATCCTTTCTCGGGAACGCTTCCTGCGCTTTGCGGTAGGCGTAAAGCACGTCAGCAATCGCTGCGTCGCCGTTGGCGTGAATCATCATCTGGCGGCCGGACTTGTGAACTTGCAGCACGCGGGCTGCCAGCTCTTCGCGGGTGAAACGCGGAAAGCCCCGGTAAGTCAGGTCACCGTTAAACGGCGTGTGGTAATGCTGGCTCAGGTAGCCGGTATAGCCTTGAATCGAGCCGTCTGAGAACTCTTTGACGCCACCCACCTTGATCTTGCCGCTGGGCAGCGCCACCTTGTCGACGGCGTCCATGGTTTCGAGGTTGCTCCATGTCACTACACGGATCGGTAACTCACCGGCCTCAACCGAGTCTTCGAGCATTTTCAACAGTACTGGCGTGGTTCCGGCGCCATGGTTGGCGGTGGTGACACCGTGGGAGACATACCACTGACCGGCCAACCGAATACCTTCGCGTTGCTGGGCTTCGGTCAGGGCCGGTCTGAGCTTGGCAACCAGAGCCAGCGCCGACTCTTCTAGCACGCCATTGGGTTCACCATTGGCATCCTTGCGGATCACGCCACCTGGCGGGTTGGGGGTGCTGGCAGTAATGCCGGCCAGCGCCAGTGCTGCGCTGTTGGCGACGGTCAGATGCCCGGAGACATGAGTGATGTACACCGGTTGAGTGGTGGACACCAGATCCAGGTCCGCGCGTGTTGGATGGCGCTTTTCAGCCAGTAGAGTGTCGTCGTATCCGGCTCCGCTGACCCAGTCCTGCGGGCCGACCTTGGCCTGTTGCACTTTGAGCTGTGCGATGAGGTCGTCGATATTGCGCACCGTGCCGATGGGCGGGCTGTTCAGGTCAGCGACAAATGTGCCGGTGATTTTGGCGTTTGCGAAGTGGCTGTGGGCATCATAGATGCCGGGGATCATGGTCTTGCCCTTGAGATCCACCACGTTGGTATTGGCCCCGATGTACCGGGCGATGGCGCTGGACTTTCCGACCGCGAGGATTTTGCCATCACGAACCGCAACTGCCTGGGCAGCGCTGTTGGTCTTGTTGACTGTCAGAACATTGCCGTTGGTATAAACCACTTGGGCTTCTACGGCTGGCTGGGGAGTGCCGGCGTAGGCGTTGAAGGTCAATGTGGCAAGCAAGGCAAAGGTAAATTGAGGGCGCATTCAACATCTCCTGAGGCGCGTTGCAGCGAACTGCAACGCGCATGAAGTCATTCAATTTATAAGCGAGGGCGTGGGCTTGCGCCCACGGCGGCGGTCAGCGCGGGGCCTGGTCCGGCGTAAACGTATTGCGAACCAGCGCTTCAGGGGCCTGGGTGGCAGCTGAGCGCGGGGCGTTACGGGTGCTGACCGGAGCGCTGTCATCGCGAGCCCGCTCATCGGCATCCGCTTGTTCGGCGGTGGACAGGTCGGTTGCGGTGTGGCCGATGCGCTTGAGCAGCATCAACATGCACACCAGAGACACCAGTGCATAGGACGCTGAGGCGATGGCCACGCCGATGATGCTGCCGGTGGAGTTGAGAATGCCCTGAGCCAATACCGGGGTTGCACCGCCGACCAGCAGCGAGCAGAGCTGGTAAGAGATCGACAAGCCGCTGTAGCGCACTCTGGTCGGGAAAGCCCGGGCCAGGATGCCGCCTACGGCACCGTAAAACATTGAGTGCGGAATGGTCGCCAGGCACATGCCGAGCACCGCGATCCAGTAAGTCTTGGTTTCTACCGCGAGGAACATCGCCGGCATCAGCAACAGTTCCGGGATCAGCATCATGGCGATGGCCTTGCGCATGTCGATTCTCGACACCAGCAGGGCACCCAGTGGCTGGACAATGAACTGCACCACCAGAGACGCGATGATGATGCTGAGGAAGGTACTTTGTGAGTAACCCAACTCTTTGGTGGCCCAGGACAGGGCAAAGGTGCTTTTGAAGTAGGTGACGTGGATCACCGGCAATACGCCAGCGCACAGCAGCACAATTCGCCAGTGGTCGCGCAGCACTTCCAGAATCGGCAGTTTGACCGTCTTCTTCTGCTTGATAAGGCGCTTCATGTCATCCGACTCTTCAAGCTTGAGTCGAATCACCATGCCAACGATCACCAGTGCTGCGGACAGCAGGAACGGAATGCGCCAGCCCCACAGCATGAAGTCCGAGACCGGAAGGGCGCTGAGGGCGAAGAACACGATGGTTGCCAGCAGGTTGCCGGCGGGCGAGCCTTGCTGAGCGAAGGCGGCATACAGGATGCCCTTGCCCTTGGGCGCATTTTCACTGGCGATCAGAATCGCACCGCCCCATTCACCACCGACCGCGATCCCTTGAATGATGCGTAAAGCGACCAGGGCAATCGGGGCCCAGATGCCGATTTGCATATAGGTGGGGAGCAGGCCAATGCAGGTGGTGGCCACGCCCATCATGACCAGGGTGATCACGAGGGTGGTCTTGCGACCGATTTTGTCACCCAGGTGGCCGAAGATAATCCCGCCTATCGGGCGAGCGACAAAGCCGGCCCAAAGGGTGAGAAAGGACAGCATGGTGGCGGTGCCAGGCGCAAGGTCGGACGGGAAGAACACCTTGCCAAAGACCAGGGCCGCGGCAATGCCGTAAGCATAAAAGTCATACCACTCAATGGTCGTTCCAATGAACGATGCCACTCCGGCTTTTCGCGCTCGCTTGTGAGCAGCGGCAACTTCCTGGCGGGTAGTCATGTTTAGTTCCTGCATTTTTATTATTGGAATATGAGCCTTTGAACAGGCTGCACAGACTCGTGAAACGTACCAGCTTCTCAAGGGCAAACGAGGACTGATAGCTGGAGCCTATACAGGCAGAATTGAAAAAAATAATGATTAAATTTTATGGCTTGATACGTGATTTCGTATCGTTGTACTCACTCTGCCAGCAGAACCTGTTGCTGGGCCTTGAACAGTTCCAGCAAACTGTGCGCGGCTGCAGACGGCAAGGCAGCCTGTCGAATAGCGTGAATTTCGGAGTACGCGCTGCTGCCGTTGATTTCACAATAGTGCACGCCTTGTTTCCAGGTCATGGCCAGGGTCTGCGGCACCAGGGCCACGCCCATGTCGTAAGCCACCATCGACACCACGGTTTGCCAGAGCCGTGTTTCATGGCGGATGCGCGGGCTGAAGCCAGCCGCCACGCAGTGCGCAATGATCAGGTCGTGATAGTGCGGCGAGACGTTGCGTGGAAACAGGATGAAGTCGTCGTCCTCCAGGGCTTTGAGGTCGATTCGTGATTGATCGGCCAGCCGATGAGCGGCGGGCAGACAACAGACAAACGGCTCGCGCAGCACCCGTTCACAGCTGATGCTGTCGGGGAACTTGCTGTGGTGCACAAAGCCAATGTCGATTTGTCCGCGCTGCAGGGCCTGGGCCTGCTCGGCACTGTTCATCTCCATCAGCACGATCTCGGTGTCGGGGTGCTGTTGCTCGAACATCTTCACCGCCTGCGGCAGGCCGCGATGCAGGGTGGAGTTGACGAAGCCGACACTCAAGCGTCCCGCGAAACCTTGCGCTGAGCGTAAGGTCAGGCGCTTCGCCTGTTCGGCCCGCAGGAGTAGATAACGTGCTTCGTTGAGCAGCACTTGACCCGCATTGGTCAGGCTCACCGACTTGTTATTGCGATTGAGTAACTGAATATCCAACTGGCTTTCGAGCTTTTTGATGTCAAAACTCAGGGCCGGTTGCGAGATGAAGAGTCGTGTCGCCGCGCGGCCAAAGTGCAGCTCTTCGGCGACGGCTATAAAATAACGAAGTTGCTTGAGATCCATGTTGATCGGCCTCGTTCTACGATAATTTTTTATTATCGTAGTTGATTTATTTTGTATTAGATACTTATCGGTGACGACCCTACTCTGAGCTCACAAGAACGAGGAGAGTCACCATGCATACCCAGCCAGAACACGACCACGATCCATTGAATATCCCCGATAGCCGGGGGCTTAACCTGTTCGATTGCGATGCCGGGCTGGCCTCGTTGCTCAAGGTTTACCTGCCAGACGAGCTGCACGCCCAATGGCTGCCGACCTGGCAGAAGCTAGGCGCCAGAGCCGGTGGCGAGCTGGATGTGCTGGCACTTTCGGCTGACAAGAACCCGCCAAAATTGTTGCCGCGCACCCGCCGTGGTGAAAACATTCAGAGCATTCAGAAGCACCCGGATTACGTTGAGCTGGAGCGTGTGGCCTACGCTGAATTGGGCTTGGCGGCGATGAGTCACCGTAACGACG
The DNA here is from genome assembly GCA_040385125.1 of Pseudomonadota bacterium. Taxonomy (GTDB): domain Bacteria; phylum Pseudomonadota; class Gammaproteobacteria; order Pseudomonadales; family Pseudomonadaceae; genus Aquipseudomonas. The sequence goes on from JAZKIA010000053.1 coordinate 31,548, forward strand.
GCACGTTGCCACTGGTCAAGTACGCCCTGACTTTCCTGTTTGTACAGGCCGAGTTTGGCTTGTGCTGCCCAGTGAGTATGACCGACTCGCTGACCCGCACCCTGCGCAAGTTTGGCTCGCCTGAGCTGATAGAGCGCTACTTGCCGTCGTTGGTTTCGCAGGATTTTGACACCTTGTTCCAAGGGGCCATGTTCATGACTGAACAAGCTGCCGGCTCCGATGTGTCGAGCACCCAAACCCGGGCCTGCCTGACGGATGGTGAGTGGCAGTTGTTTGGCGAAAAATGGTTTTGCTCCAACCCGGATGCGGACCTGGCAATGGTTCTGGCGCGTCCGGATGATGCACCGGCGGGCATGAAGGGCGTCAGTCTGTTCCTGCTGCCCAAGTTGCGCCCGGACGGTTCGCGTAACGCTTATCGCATTCAGCGCTTGAAAGAAAAGCTCGGCACGCGCTCGATGGCCAGCGGTGAAATTACCCTGGAAGGCGCCACAGCGTACCTGATCGGCGAGGTGGGGCGCGGGTTCCAGCAGATGGCGGACATGATCAACATGTCGCGCTTGTCCAACGGCGTGCGTGCAGCTGGGTTGATGCGTCGCGGGGTTAACGAGGCGATGTACATCGCCCGTCATCGCCGTGCCTTTGGCAAGTGCTTGATCGAAATGCCCCTGATGCAGCGTCAACTGCTGAAAATGATGCTGCCCACCGAGCAGGCGCGCTCTATGTTCATGCAAATTGCCACGCTGTTGCCCAAGGCCGATGCCGGCGATGAAGCAGCGCGCAAATGCGTACGCATCCTGACGCCGCTGATTAAATTCCGCGCTTGCCGCGATGCCCGCCGAGTCACTGGCGACGCAATGGAAGTGCGCGGCGGAGTCGGTTACATCGAAGAGTGGAGCGACGCACGACTGGTACGCGATGCCCATCTGGGCTCTATCTGGGAAGGCACCAGCAACATTGTCGCCCTGGATATCGCCCGTGCCGTCACCCGCGAACAGGCCCTTGAACCCCTGCAGCAGTTTTTAGCCAACCTGTTGGCCGAAGCGCAGTTGCCGGAGGACAGTCATCGTCTGTTCGAGCGTGTGTTGCAGCGCACCGTTGCCAGATTCAACGAAGTGGCTCAAGAGCAGCGTGATGAGCAAGTGCGTCAGGCGGGCAGTGCGCTGTACCACGTGACCTCAGCGATTTTCATGGCTTGGGAGTCCAGCCGTCAGGACGGTGATTACCGCCGTTTGGCCCTGGCTCACTTGCTGTTGCAACACAAACTGTTGCCGCGTGACCCACTCAACCCAGAGCCTGGGATTGACGCCGGGCTGCTCTCGCGCCTGGCCAACGAAAGCCCGCTCAGCCAAGCCGAAGCCATGCAATTGCTGCCGGCCTGAACTGCCACCACCCTATTGATCAGAGCGTACTTATGAGCCATTCAAAAGGGGCCCTCGAAGGCCTCAAAGTGATCGACCTCAGCCGCGTGCTGGGTGGGCCTTACTGTTCTCAGGCGTTGGCGGATCATGGCGCCGACGTTATCAAGCTGGAACCCTTGAGCGGTGACGAAACCCGCGGCTGGGGGCCTCCCTTTGAAAGCAACGATGCCTCCTATTTCCGTGGGGTCAATCGCAACAAGCAAGGGATTGCGGTGGATTTGTCCTGCGCCGAAGGCATCGATTTACTGATGCGTTTGCTTGAGGATGCTGATGTTCTGATTGAGAACTTCAAACCCGGCACATTAAAGCGCTGGGGTATCGATTACACCGAAGTACTGAGCAAGCGTTTTCCTGGGTTGATTCACTGTGCCATCTCCGGTTTCGGGGCCGACGGCCCGCTGGGTGGGTTGCCGGGTTACGACGCGGTGATTCAGGCCATGGCCGGGTTGATGAGCGTCAACGGCGAAGCGGACAGCGGTGCGCTGCGCATTGGCCTGCCGATCGTCGACATGGTGACGGGGCTGAATGCTCTGGCAGGCGTGCTGTTGGCCCTTAACGAGCGCCATCGCAGCGGTCTGGGTCAGTCCCTTGACATCACTCTGTATGACTGCGGTGTGTCGTTATTGCATCCCCATATTCCGAACTACCTGGCGTCTGGCAAGACCCCGCAACGCACTGGCAACGCGCATCCCAATATTGCGCCTTACGACAGTTATAACACCGGTACTGAACCGATTTTTCTGGCGGTGGGCAACGATCGCCAGTTCGCCAAATTGTGCGAGCAGTTGGGCGCCAGTGAAATGCTGAACGACCCGCGCTTTGCCAACAACGGCACGCGCTCGGCCAATCGCGAGGCGTTGAAACAGGCATTGGAAATGCACATGGCGGCCCATGATGGCGCGGTGCTGGCGCCACAGTTGATCCAGGTTGGAGTGCCTTGCGGAGCCATCGCAACCGTCGACACCGTGGTCGCTCACCCGCACACCGAGCACCGTGGCATGTTGGTGGACATTGATGACTATCGCGGGATTGCCTCGCCAGTGAAGCTGTCGCGTACGCCGGCCAGCTACCGCAGCGCGCCACCGACCCTGGGGCAAGACACCCGTGCAGTGCTCGAAGGGTTGGGGCTCGACGCACAGGTAATCGAACAACTGTATGCGGCGGGTATCGTTCGGGGTTAACCCCAGGCACCGCAGTCCCCCTTGATTATCGGAAACTTTGCCATGCTCGATGCTTATATTTACAGCGGTTTACGCACCCCTTTTGGTCGCCATGCCGGGAGCCTGTCCGGGGTGCGTCCAGATGATTTGGTCGGTGGGCTTTTGGCCCGTTTGATGGAAACTTCAGGGCTGCCGGCCGATGCGCTGGAAGATGTGATTCTCGGCTGCACCAATCAGGCCGGTGAAGACAGCCGCAACCTGGCGCGCAATGCCTTGCTCAGTGCGGGCCTGCCGTACTCGGTGCCGGGGCAGACGGTCAACCGACTGTGTGCCAGTGGCCTGTCGGCAGTGATCGATGCGGCGCGAGCGATCACTTGCGGCGAAGGTCGGTTGTACCTGGCGGGCGGCGTGGAAAGCATGTCGCGTGCGCCGTTGGTCATCTCCAAGGCCGAGACTGCGTTCAGTCGCACCCAAGAAATCGCCGACAGCACTATCGGCGCACGCTTCTCCAACCCTAAATTGGTAGAGCGCTACGGCAATGACAGCATGCCGCAGACCGGCGACAACGTTGCCCAGGCTTATGGCATTACCCGTGAAGAGGCTGATCGCTTCGCTGCTGCGTCCCAAGCGCGTTACGCCACCGCGTTACAAGCGGGGCTGCTGGACGACGAGATTCTGCCGGTGGCCGTACCTGCCGGGCGACGTGGCGAAACGCGGCTGGTCAGTCACGACGAACACCCGCGGCCAGAATCCGATTTTGCGGCCTTGTCACGCTTGAAACCGTTGTTCCCGGAAGGGGTGGTCACCGCTGGTAACGCCTCGGGGATCAACGACGGTGCAGCCGTCTTGTTGCTGGGCAACCGTGAAATTGGCCTCAGCCACAAGCTGCAACCGATGGCACGGATTCTGTCATCGAGCGTGGTCGGGGTTGAGCCGCGAATCATGGGCATTGGCCCGCATCAGGCGATCAACGTGGCCTTGCAGCGGGCCGGTATCAGCCTTGATCAAGTCGACGTGATCGAAATCAACGAGGCATTCGCACCGCAAGTGTTGTCCTGCCTCAAGGCTCTGGAGCTGAGCTTTGATGACCCGCGGGTCAATCCCAACGGCGGCGCCATCGCGATGGGGCACCCACTGGGCGCTTCCGGTGCGCGGTTGGTGTTGAGTGCTTGCCGCACATTGCAACGCAACAACTTGCGCTACGCGGTGGTCAGCCTGTGCGTTGGCGTGGGCCAGGGCGTAGCGATGGTGATCGAGCGCGTCTAAGTCCGTTTCACCGCTGTACCCCCTCGAATCCAAAAATAAAAAAGGGCGCGCAAGCGCCCACGGGAACCTTTGCTATGAAACAACCTTCAACCTTGACGTGCCTGGTTCTGGGCGTTGTGACGTGCTCTGTCGGCCAGGTCGCGCATGCAGACTTCATCAAAGACAGTCATGCCAGCCTGGCGTTACGCAACCTCTACTTCAACAATGATTTCCGCGACCGACCGGGCGCTGCCGGGCAGAGCAAAACAGCAGAGTGGGCCCAGGGTTTTATGCTCAATTACACCTCGGGCTTCACCGATGGCACATTGGGTTTGGGCGTGGATGCCCTGGGGCTTCAGGGCGTGACACTGGACAGCGGTGCCGGTAATCACCGTGGCAGCTCGATGATTCCCAATGACGGTAATGGCGCAGCGGCTGAATGGAGCCGCCTGGGCCTGACCGGCAAGGCCCGCCTGGGTAAAACCGAAGCCCGACTGGGCACATTGCTGCCTAAATTGCCGATCCTGATGGCGAGTGACGGTCGCCTGCTGCCTCAAACATTTGAAGGCGCGCAGCTCACCAGCAATGACTTTGACAACCTGACGTTGACCGCCGGCCATCTGGAACATGCCACTGGGCGGGGTTCCAGTGACCGCACCGGCCTCGCGGTTGCTGGCGGCACCCGAGCGAGCAATGATTTTGTGTTTGCCGGCGCCAATTACAACGTCACCAAAGACCTGCTCGTTCAGTACTACGCTGCCAATCTTGAGAACTACTACACCCAGCAGTTCTTTGGTTTGCAACATACGCTGGCCTTGGGTGAAGGCCAGTCGATCAAGACTGACCTGCGCTACTTCGATACCGGCTCCAGTGGTGCCAACGGCTCAGCTGGCGGCCGTGCGGATGGTTACCGGGTTGGCGGCTACACCCGCAACGGTTCTGGGGAAATCGACAACCGGACCTGGAGTGCAATGTTCACTTACAGCATCGGCGGGCATGCACTTACCAGCGGTTACCAGCAAATCTCTGGCGACAGCAATTTCATGCAACTGAATCAGGGTGCATTGCCGGACAAGGGCGCTGCGGGCGCCAGCCTCTATCTGTTTACCGACCGTATGTTGACCAGCTTTAACCGTGCTGGTGAACGCACCTGGTTTGGTCAATACGCGTATGACTTCGCGGGCCTGGGCGTGCCGGGGCTGCGTGCATCGATGGTCTACCTCAAAGGCGATGACATCAAAACCGCTACGGGGGGAGACAAAGCTGAATGGGAGCGCGACCTGGCGCTGGAGTACGTGATCCAGAGTGGTCCATTGAAAAACGTTGGTCTGGCCTGGAAGCAGGGCGTACTGCGCTCGCAGGTTGATCCCGATCAAGACCAGCACCGTTTGATCATCAACTACACACTGGCGTTGTTCTGATGCCATCGCGAGCAAGCTCGCTCCTACAGAGGATCTGTGGCGTTCACCAATCTGTAGGAGCGAGCTTGCTCGCGATAGGTTTACGGTTGACGCTTGCGACGTACCCACCAGAACACCAGCAGGAGCACCACAATCACCCCCACGGCAATCGCGCCCTGGGCCAGTGCCGCCAAGTGTGATGCAGGCCCGCCAGCACGTATTTCCTTGACCTGACTGGCACTGACTTTTACCGCCGGGTTGCCGTAATGTTCGGTCAGGTAGTTAGCCAGGGTCGCCACTTGCTGGTCACTCAAGGTGTCGGCGAAGCCCTGCATCCGCACATCCTCACCATGCGCGCCGCGTTTGACCCCCTCCAGTATCACCATCAGCAGGTTGTTGGGGTTACTGCGGCCAACGGCTGTGTTGTGCAGCAGCGAGGGCAGGCCACCCTCAAAACTGCCTTGGCCCTCTGCCTGGTGACAGCTACTGCAATACGCATCGTAGAGCTGGGCACCGGTCATTTTGTCGCCATCAGCCGGCAGGGCAACGCCGCGAATGGTCGCCAGTTCGTCGCTCGGTTTTCCCAGGTCATACACCGGTTTGCGGTCTACCGGGTTGTGCTGCGCCGGCACCGATTTGAGGTAGACGGCAATCGCTTGCAGGTCACTGTCGTTGAGGTATTGCAGGCTGTGATCCACCGCTTCGGCCATTGGCCCGGCGGCCTGACCCTTGCCAAGGCTTTCACCGGTTTTCAGGTAAGCGACCAGTTCGGCGGTGTCCCAGCCTCCGATACCGCTATTGAGGTCTGAGGTTATGTTCGGCGCATGCCAAGTACCGACATCGCCCCCCGCCAGCTCTTTTGACGGTATTTCGGCCATCAGCAGGTTACGTGGCGTATGGCAGGTGCCGCAGTGGGTCAGGCCTTGAACCAGATAAGCCCCGCGGTTCCATTCGGCATCGCGGGCTGCATCGGCAACGAAAACCTTGTTATCAAGGAACAGCAGGTTCCACCCTGCCATCGATAAGCGGATGTTGAACGGAAACGGCAGGGCGGTCGCTGGGGTTGGGGTGTCTGCCGGCGGCACCGCGTTGATGAAATAGGCATACATGGCCTGAATGTCGTCATCGCTGACTTTGGCGTACGAGGTGTAGGGCATGGCCGGGTACAGGTGCTGACCATCCGCGCGAATCCCCTTGCGCACGGCGTCGCTGAACTGCTCCAGGGTGTAATTGCCGATGCCGGCAGTTTTCGAGGGTGTGATGTTGGTCGCAATGATTTCACCAATCGGCGTGGGCAGCGCCAGCCCGCCGGCAAACGGCTTGCCACCGGGCACGCTGTGACAGGCAACGCAGTCACCGGCGGTGGAGAGGTATTTGCCGCGCTGAATCAGTGCGTCATCAGCGGCACTGGCATTCAGCGCAACCAGCATCAGGGCGGTCACAGAAGTGAGGGTCCGTTTCATGGCTCAGGCCCTCCCAAGTGCTGTGGCCAGCTCAGCGGGTGCAACACGCGCAATGGTTCGATCAGGCATGATGTGGCGGGCGGTGCGCAAGGTCAGGGCCGCGGCGGTCAGGGTTGAGTTCATGGTGGCAGCGGTCGGCATGGTGCCGGTGCTGCAAATGAACAGGTTGTCGTGGTCATGGGTGCGGCCGTAGCTGTCGCACACCGAGGTTTTCGGGTCGTTGCCCATGCTCATGGTGCCGGTGATGTGCTGGTTGTTGGCAAAGCTGCCCTCTGCGCTGTAGCGCAGATTGGTCCCGCCCATCAGTTCGGCAATGCGCGCAAAGTCCTTGTGCGATTGCTCCGCGCCCCGACGGGTGTAGGCATCGATGGCGTAGTTGACCTTGGGTTTGGGCAGCCCCAGCTTGTCTTTTTGATCGCTCAGGCTGATTCGGTTATCAGGGTTGGGCAGCACTTCAAGCACGTCCTTGAGGCTCATCTCAAACGCCGCACGGTGGCGCAGCTGCTTCTCGAATTCGGGGCCATACACACCGCCGGCAATCAGCGCGTCGGTGGCGCCGTTGACCCGCGAAATGTTGGTGAAGTCGAGGCGATACGGTGAGTGCTGCGAACGGAACGGGCCATCGCGCATGGTGTTGATTGAGCTTGGACTTTGCGGCCCTCGTCCCAGCCACAGTTCTTCTTCGGCATCGAAGGTGAGCGACGTGCTGGGGTGGTCCATCAGGTTGCGTCCCACCATGCCGGAGCTGTTGGCCAAGCCGTTGGGGTATTTGTCGCTGGCTGACATCAGCAGCAGTTTTGGGCTTTCAATACCATTGGCGGCGAGGATAAAGGTCTTGCCGGTGACACGGTGCGATTGCTTGTCCGGGTCGTAGTAGTGAACGGCGACTATATGGCCTTTGTCATCGTGTTCGATGCGATAGACCACGGCATTGATTTGCAGCTTTGCGCCTGCGTCCACGGCGGTTTTGACGGCTATCCCGCCATGGTATTGCGCGTCGATCGGGCAGATCGGCTGGCAGCTGTTATTGCCGCAGCAGGCCGGGCGACCGTCGTAGGCACGGCTGTTGCGGGCGGTGGTGTTGCCCACTACCGCATAAGTCGGGGCCAGGCGCTCGCGAATCCGGCGCATGGCATAGGGTTCGGTTACGGGCTCCATCGGGAACGGTTTGCTGCGCGGCGAACCGGTGTTGTCAGCGCCCGATACGCCCCAAATTTCTTCCGCCTCTTGATAGAACGGATCGAGTTCTTCGTAGGTGATCGGCCAGTCAACGCCGACGTCGTACAGGGTTTTTATCCGCAAGTCGCCGGGCACCAGTCGCCAGGCCTGGGCAGCCCAGTGCCAGGTAGTGCCGCCCACGCCACGGATGTATTCCGCCGGGTACGGATAAGGCCCGTCCTGAATCAGGTAGCCATTGTCTGTCGGTTTATAGATCGGATGCGGAGCCCAGTCACTGCAGGTGTAGGGCGACATCCAGTCGCCCTTGCGCGTCGAATTGCGAAACGCCGCTACAATACGTCCGCGTTCGATAGGCCCACCGGCTTCCAGAATCAATACCGAAGCGCCTTGTTTGAGCAGGTGCGTCGCGGCCATTGCGCCACAGATCCCTGAGCCGATGATGACAATGTCTGCAGACAGTTGATCAGCCATTTTTCACCTCAGCATCTGGAGTGTGTGCAGTTGGATTGCGGGCCCAGCTGGCGTAAGTGCCGTAAGCGTAGGTAGGGGGCTTGAGCACGTCGGCGACGATCTCGGCATTGAGTGCATGTTCGTAGGCCAGGCAGCGCGCCTTCGCGCCGCTGCCTACCACGCCCATGAACCAGGCCGTGGCTACTTTGCGCGGTACGGTGGCCAGAGGCGATTTTTCGTCATCCAGGGTTTTTTGCAGTTGCAGCGGGTCCAGCTGGCGCTGGTTGATCAATGCCAGCAGGTCTTTCGCTGACTGGGCAAAGCCCGTGTCCTCCTCCACCAGCGCCTGGTACAGCATCTTTGTCAGCACAGGGTCGAGGCTCTGGCGCCCGGCAATGATTGCCGACAGGGCCAAAAATGCGCCTTGCTCCGGGCTATCGACGGGTTCGGCCAGCGCAAAGGGGATCAGAGAGGCGGTGTAGGCGGTCAATAATCCCTGCAGCAACAAGCGCCTTGTGGGCTGCGTGGGGTTAAAGCGGGTGGTCGTACTCAGGCTATTCATGGAGTGCTTCCTGTCGTTGCAGGTTGTCTTTATGGGTGATGCTTTTACAGGCAAGGCTTAACCAGTTGTGTAGCTAGCTATCTTTTGTGTATTGACTCTTTGAGCCGCAAGGGCGACGGCGGCTTGGTCCGCGTATCGCTGCAGAAGGTATAGCTCAGGATCAGGCAGGTACAACGCCGGGCAGGGTGCCCGGCGTTGTATTTTTTTGAGGGGAAAGTCAGCGTTGGCTAGCGCGATTCGATCTGTCCGGCTTGGGTCAGGCCTCGCGCCCGGCCTTGTGTCCGGCACTGATGGCGCCTTCGATGTAGCCAATGCTCTGGCAGTCGCCAATGCTGTTGGCGCTCAAGCCCGCTTGGGTCAGCTGTTCCAGCAACCCGGTGTTGGGCTGGGCACCAATGGCCAGCACCACCGAGTCGGCTTGGCTCACACCGACCTGACCATCGGCCAATTGATAGTGAACGCGCTGGCCGTCAATTGAGGTCACGCTGGCCCCGGTGATCAACTCCCCACCGTGTACGCGGATCTCGTGCAGTACCCGCCAGCGCCGCACGATGGCCAGTTCGCGGCCCAGGTGGGTGCCGCTTTCCAGCACGCATACCTGACGCCCGCGGGCGATGAGGAATTCCGCCAGCTCCAGGCCCACCAGCCCGCCGCCGATGATGGTTACGCGCTTGCCCAGAGGCATCCATACTCGTGACAGCTTTTGCATGGCTTCGCTGCTGTCGGTGATGCCCGCCAGGCTGCCGGCTTTCATCAGCGCACGCTGGGTAAACGACAACTTGCGCTTGGCAATTTCGTCGGCGCGGTCGCCGGTCATCAAACGCCGCAGTTCGTCGCCACTCCACACATGGTCTTGATCTGCGCCGGGGATGTCCGGTGCTGCACGTTCGGCACCCACGGCCACCAGTACTTGGTCGGCACCGAGGTCGCGCAGCAGGGCAGGGCTGGCCTCGGTATTTAAACGAATATCAACCGATGACTGCTGTACCTGCGCGCGCAGATTGTCCAGCAGGCGGGCGTTTTCGGCATAGGCCAAACCGGCGAAGAACAAAGTCCCGCCCAACCGGTCGCTACGTTCCAGCAGGGTGACGCGGTGACCGCGCAAGGCGGCAACGCGAGCGGCTTCCATCCCGGCCGGGCCAGCGCCGACCACCACGATATGTTTGGGTGTGGCGACAGGGCTGATGACGTATTCGAATTCGTGGCCGGTCATGGGGTTGACCGCGCATTTTACCCGCTCGTTGACGAAAATCTGGCTCACGCATACGTAGCAATAGATGCACGGACGGATGCTGGCTTCCTGTTCATTGAGCAGTTTGTTCGGCAGGTCTGGATCGGCCAAGAGCTTGCGGCCCATGGCGATAAAGTCGCAGTCGCCGCGCTTCAAGGCCGCTTCACCGTCTTGCGGTTCGATGCGCCCAACGGCGATCACCGGCAGGTTGACGCTGCGTTTGATGGCGGCCGTCCATTCGATAAAACCGCTGGGTTTGTGGACCAGCGGTGCTTCGGTAAATACCACGCCGCTGGTGATGCGCGCCGTGGCAGACACGCTGACCGCATCGACTCCGGCTGCTTCGGCCAAGCGCGCCACCGCTTTGGCGTCGTCGAGGCTGATGCCGCCAGGGGTGTGCAGTTCTTCGGCGTCCAAACGCAGCCACAGGGCAAACTCATGCCCGACCTTGGCCCGGATCGCCGCGATAATCTCCAGCAGCAGGCGTGCGCGGTTTTCCAGAGCACCGCCGTACTCGTCTTCACGCTGGTTGTAATAGGCCGAAAGGAAGCCAGCGATGATGTAACCGTGGGCGGCGTGGATTTCGACGCCGTCAAAACCCGAACGCTTGGCGCGGTCGGCGGCGCAGGCGAACCAGTCGATCATCTGGGCGATGTCGGAACTGTCCATCACCTTGATCGGCGAGCCTTCGGCGCGGCGTCGCAGGGAACTGACAAAGTTGGCCAGCTCTTCGGGTGTCAGGGCCGCCATCATGTCGTTTTGCAACACTGGCGGCACCGACGGCACCCATACTTGTCGGCCTTCGGCCATGTCGCGCACGGCGGTTTTACCGGCGTGTTGCAACTGCATGGCGATTTTTGCGCCGTGCTGGTGGACACGCTCGGCGAGGCGACTCAGCCCAGGGATAAAGTCGTCGCTGGAGACGCCTACCTGGAACGGTTCAGCGGTCCCGGCCGGAAAGGCCACCGAGCACACGCCCATGATCAACAGGCCGGCGCCGCCACGGGCGCGGGCTTCGTAATAGGCTTGAATTCGCTCGCCACACTGACCATCGGCTTCTGCGAAGTTAGAGCCCATGGGCGCCATGATGATGCGGTTGCGCAGCTCAAGTGAGCCAATGCGTCCGGGTGCCAGCAACTGAGGGAATTTTGTCATTGTTTTTTCAGCCCGAGCGGGTGTTTGTAAAGGAAGACGGCCGCCCGCAGGCAGCCGTCGGTCAAGCTCAATCACGGTCGTACATTTAAGCGCGCAAGAACTCCAGGCACGCCTTGTTGAACAGCTCGCGGTGTTCAACCTGCACCCAGTGGCCGCAGCGGTTGAGCATAATGAAGCGCGCGTTTGGCGCGTGCGTCAGTACTTTCAGCGCGCCGCTGGCCGGGTTGAAATTGTCGTCTGTGCCCCAGAAACCGAGAATCGGCGCTTGCAGCTCCTCGAGGCGCTCGGTCATGTTCGGCACCATCATGGTGGTGAACAGATTGCGCGGCTGGTGTACCGCCACGGCCACCCGTTCAGCCAGCAGACTGTCTTCCAACTGCGAGCTGTCGAACAGTTGCAGGGTCATGATCCGACGCATTTGTTCGATGCCCAGCGGGCCTGCGTTGTACAACTCGACCATGCGCTGAATGCCGACCATCTTGAAATAGGTTTCACGGTCTTCAACGCCGCCGGGAGCCATCAGGATCAGCTTCTCGACACGCTCCGGTTCGGCCAGCGCCAGGCCCAGGGCAATCGCGCCGCCCAGTGAGTTACCCAGCAGCGTGGCGCGTTTGACCCCAACGGCCTTGAGAAAACCTGACATCGCGCTGACAAAGAAATCCAGATTGTACTGCGCGTCTTCGGGTTTGTCGGAACGGCCGAACCCCGGCAAATCCACCACCAGATTGCGAAACCCGGCGGCAGCAAATTGCGGGTAGTTGCCTTTGAAGTTGCTGTACCCGCTGGCACCCGGGCCGCTGCCATGCAGCCACAGCACCACCGGGCCGCTGCCCTCGTCGAGAAAGTGCAGGCGCAGGCCGTTGTCCAGTGTCACGAAATGGCCAATGGGCAGCGGTAGGTCTTGTTCTGTCATCACTCAGTCTCCGAAAATCAGGCAGTGACCGCTTTGGCCAAAGGCGCTGCAGCGGGTGTTGGGTTAGTGAGGTAGTTGCGATAGCGCGGCAAGGCCAAGGCCAGGAACACGGAGGCCAGCACTAGCAGCGAAATGCAGGACGCCAAGGCATAACGCAGGCCTTCGTTACCCAGGCTATGGGCGAAACCGTCGCTGAGCATACCGATCAACAGCGGGCCGACGCCGACGCCGAGCAAGGTCATCGACATCACGAAAATCGCCGTGGCCTGAGCCAGTCGAGTGGCCGGAAACAGATGTGAAATTGCCCCCAGGCACGGTGTTGCCCACCAGGTGCCAAAGAAAGAGAACACCACGTAAAACAGGAATGCGGAGGGCACCGGGGTGCTGCCGACATAGAACGCGGTGCCGGTGGGCCAGAGGAAATATGCCAGGCCAAAAGGAATACTGATCAGCGTGCCGAGCAGTGGCACGCCGATTTGCCAGCCTTTGTCGCGGCGCGCCAGGCGGTCACACAAAATGCCGCAGGTCAGGGTGCCGAAAGTGGCCCCGACACCCCCTGCAACACCGGCCAGCAGCCCAGCGTCTTGCAGGCTCAGACCGTGGGAACGAATCAGAAAGCTGGGGCTCCAGGTACCGATGGCGTAGCCAGCAATTGCGGCCGAACCGCCGGTGAGCACCAGCCACAGAAAGGACGGGGTTTGAAACAACTGGCGCACAGTAACGGCCCAGTGCTCCTGAACCGCGTCAACCGCCTTGACCAGCTGTGCAGGTTTTGGCGCACGGACGGTGAGCAACAACAGTAAACCGAGAAAAATCCCTGGGGCGCCGATGACTAAAAACGCGAAACGCCATCCGTAATGCTGAGCAATCCAGCCGCCCAACCCCAGGCCGAAAATCGCCCCCAGGCTGGAGCCAAGCATCAACACCGACAAAGCGGTTGAGCGGCGCTCTGGCGGGTACAAATCCGAGACCATGGCCATTGACGGCGCGGTGCCGCCGGCCTCACCGATAGCCACCCCGATCCGGGCCACCACCAGCATTGTGAAACTGGCTGCAAGACCACAGAACATGGTCATGACGCTCCAGGCGATACAGCTCAGGGCGATCACTGGCTTGCGCCCGATACGGTCGGACAGGCGCCCCAGCGGGAAGCCGAACACGGTGTAGAACACCGCAAACGTCACACCTGAAAGCAGACCGATACCGGTATCGGAAATACCGAATTCGGCTTTTACCGGTTCGATCAAAATCGCCATCAGCAAGCGGTCGATGTAGTTGAAAACGTAAATGGCAGCCAATACGCCTAATGCGTAGTGAGTTCGCCAGGTGGGGCGCGGTATTAAGGACACGGCGGGTTCTCCCGATTTTGTTCTAGTGAGCGTGTTATTCCATACCGGCAGGGTGGGCGGCATCGTCCATTTAGACCAACTGCATCATCCTACGGCAGGAGTGCCGTGTCTTCGGTAGCCGCGCTGTTGTGCAGCAAGCCAGGAGCGCAGGAGCGGTGCAAGCCAGGCTCTCACAGGCTTTTGAGTGGCCCGCCAGAGCTGGCCAGGCATGAATATTTCTTACAGCAAATAACAATGGGTTATTTCATGTTTGATGAGAGCGGGCTTGCTCACGATGGATTCAACAGCGCCGCATTTACTCAGTTGAAGCTCGCTCCTGCCGGGTATTGGTCCGCTTAGTCCCATCGGACGATGTTCTGCATTTTTGCTCAGTCAATGATTGCTCCCATACACCACCCCCCGCTGACGTGTGCTGCGGTCGGGCGGGATTCTGGCTGGCGGGAGAGTTTTATGAAACTACTGAACAAGGTTGCGTTTGTAACAGGTGCGGGCCAAGGCATGGGGCGAGCGATTGTTCGCCATTTTGCCGAGCAGGGCGCGTTGGTTGTGGCTGCTGACATCAATCTGGAAGCAGCCCGCCAAACCATTGAAGGCTTGGGCGACAAGGCTCTCGCGGTTAGCTGCAACGTGGCCGACAGCGATTCGGTTGCCACTGCAATGGCCGCCGTACAAGCACGCTTCGGTCGCTTTGATGTGCTGATCAACAACGCCGGCATCGGTTCGATCGATGCCTTTGCCGAGACCCCGGACGAGAACTGGCAGCGGGTGATTGGGGTCAACCTCACCGGCACCTTTTACTGTAGCCGCGAGGCGGTGAAGCTGATGCTCAAGGCTGGCACTCCAGGCGTGGTGATCAATATTTCAAGCACCTCCGCCCTGACTGGCGAAGGCCCAAGTCATTACTGCGCGGCCAAGGCCGGGGTAATGGGGTTGACCCGCAGCATGGCGCGCGAACTGGCGGTTAACGGCATTCGCGTCAACACCATCGTGCCTGGTCCGACCAACACCCCAATGATGGCCGACATCCCTGAAGACTGGATGCAAAGCATGCTCAAGGCGATCCCTCTGGGTCGCATGGGTGAAACCGATGAGATCGCCCGTGTCGCGGCCTTTTTGGCCAGCGATGACGCCGGCTTTATCACCGGGCAAAACCTCGCGGTCAACGGCGGCATGGCGTTCATCTAATCATTGGGCATTCGCTTCGGGAGCAGATCATGGGTACTCGTTTACACGGCAAGGTCGCATTTATTACCGGCGCAGGTTCAGGCATTGGCCAGGCTACCGCGCTGCGGTTTGCCGAGGAGGGCGCGCTGGTAGTGCTCTGCGGTCGACGCATTGAACCGCTGGAAGCGGTAGCCGCGCAGATCCGTGATGCCGGTGGCCGCGCAGAATGCACGGTGGCCGATGTCAGCAACGAAGCGGCCTACGTGGGCGCCATCAATGCAGCCGCCGAGCGTAACGGGCGTCTGGATATTTTGGTCAATAACGCGATGGCCTACAGCTGGGGCGCGATTGACAGCACCTCGACCGCCGACTGGCATTCCAACTTTGCGACCACGGTAGACGGCACGTTCTGGGGCACGCGTACGGCGATGACGTTGATGCGCGCTCAGGGCAGTGGCTCGATCATCAATATCGCCTCGATTTGCGGTTTGTTCGGCACGCCGTGGATGGCGGGTTATTCAGCGGCCAAGGCGGCGGTGATCAACTTCAGTCGCGCAGCAGCCAGTGAAGGCGCAAGTCACAACATTCGCTGCAACGTGGTGATCCCTGGGGTAGTTGAAACCCCGGCCACCGCTGGCATGTTGACCGATGACAAAACGCGCCTGAACACCGAAAAACTGATCCCGCTCAAGCGCGTCGGCCAGCCAGTGGAGGTGGCCAACGCCATTCTGTTCCTGGCCAGCGACGAAGCCTCGTACATCACCGGTGCCAGCTTGCCGGTCGATGGCGGGCGCAGCAGCGAGCTGTACACCGTACTCGAGTAACCCGGCCGGAGCGGCTGCTGGCCGCTCGCGCACGGGTTGTTAAAGATTGTTTAAGGATCCCGCTTATGGAACAGAACGCCTTGCTAGCCCGTCTCGATCGGCTGGAGTCGATTGAAGAAATTCGCCAGTTGGCCGGCAAATATTCGTTGTCGCTGGACATGCGCGACCTCGATGCTCACGTCAATTTGTTTGCCGAAGACATTCGTGTCGGGCGTGAAAAAACCGGGCGTGCGCACCTTAAGGCTTGGGTCGATGACACCCTGCGCGACCAATTCCACGGCACCTCGCACCACTTGGGTCAGCATTTGATCGAGTTCACCGACCCGGATCACGCGGTAGGTGTGGTGTATTCCAAGAACGAGCATGAGACCGGCCCTGAGTGGGTGACCATGCAAATGCTCTATTGGGATGACTACGAGCGCATGCAGGGACGTTGGTATTTCCGCCGTCGCCTGCCGTGCTACTGGTACGCCAGTGACCTCAACAAGCCGCCGATTGGCACGCAAAAAATGCGTTGGCCAGGTCGTGAACCCTACGCCGGTACCTTCCACGATTTGTTTCCTTCCTGGACCGAGTTCTGGGCCAATCGCCCGGACAAGGACCAGTTGCCACAAGTGGCGACGCCAGCCCCGGTTGAAGGCTTTCTTGCCACCCTGCGCCGCGGGGCCGGCGCACCGAAAATTCGCGTGCGCTGAGGAGCGATTATGAGCATTTTGTTTGAACCTGTGCGCTTGGGCGAGCTTCAACTGGCCAACCGCATTGTCATGGCACCCATGACCCGCAGTCGCGCCGATCAACACGGTGTGCCGACCGCCGAGATGGTCGAGTACTACCGCCAGCGTGCTTCGGCTGGGCTGATCGTTGCCGAAGGCACCGCGCCCTCGGCCGACGGTCTGGGCTATTGCCGCACACCGGCGATTTACAACGCTGAACAGATTGGCGCCTGGAAAGCCGTGACCGATGCGGTGCACGCCGAAGGCGGGCTGATCGTGCTGCAGTTGATGCACGTGGGCCGTGCGTCGAGCTTTCACAACAAGCCGTCAGGCGCGGCCACGGTTGCACCGTCGGCCTTGCGCGCTCGTACTCAGTTGTTCACTGATACGGCCGGCATGGTGGACACCGATGAGCCACAGGCTTTGTCGCTGCAAGACATCGCGCGGGTCATCGAAGAGTATCGCCAGGCGGCGTTGAATGCCCGTGCCGCCGGCTTTGACGGGGTGGAGTTGCACTGCACCAGCGGCTACTTGCCGATGCAATTCATGGCTTCGGGCAGCAACCTGCGTGATGACCAATACGGCGGCAGTGTCGAGAACCGTGTGCGTTTCCCGGTCGAGGTGTTGACCGTCATGGCTCAGGCGATTGGCGCTGGCCGGGTAGGCATGCGTTTGTGCCCTGGCAACCCGTTCAATGACATTGACGACCAGGACCCGCTGGCCACGGCCGAGGCCTTGTGCAAAGCCGCCGAGCCTCTGGACCTGGCTTATGTGCACATCATGCGTTCACCGCTGGCCGAGCTGGATGCCTTTGCCTTGGCCCAACGCCATTGCAGCGGCGGACTGATTTTGAATGACGGCTTTGACGGTGCCAGTGCTGAAGCAGCACTTGAAGCCGGGCAGGGCGAAGCGGTGTCGTTCGCACGACACTTTATTGCCAACCCGGATCTGGTCGAGCGTCTGCGCAACGGCTTGCCGCTGGCCCGTTTTGACCGCAAAACCCTGTATTCACCAGGCCCTGAAGGCTACAGCGATTACCCGCTGGGCGAGGCGGTGGCGCAATGAACGATATGTCCCGGATCGGCGTCATCACGGCACCCAAGCAACAGCCGGTGCCACGGGAGCAGACCCAGGCGCTGCTTGATCTGCGTTCTGCGGCCAGTGCGCAGATCAAGCCGGCAGACCTGTACACCTTGGCGGATCGCCTTGAGGCTCAGGCACAGCGCGTTCCCGAACAGGTGTTTTTAATCTACGGCGGCCAGCGTTTCAGCTATGCCCAAGTGGATGCACAAGCCAACCGCATGGCCCATGTGTTTTACGCCAACGGCCTGCGCCCTGGCGATGTGTGCGCGATTGCGATGGAGAACCGGCCACAGTTTTTCTTCAGCTGGTTTGGCCTGGTCAAACTCGGCGCAGTCGTGGCGTTTATCAACACCCAGGTCAATGGCAAGCCGCTGGTGCATGCGCTGGAGTCCACGGGCGCCAAGGCTGTGGTGGTCGGTGAAGAGTGCCTGAGTAATTTGCTGGCCACCGAAGGGCTGCCGAACCTGCCCTGGTGGCTGATCGAAGACGCTGAAAACCCTTGCCAAGACCTGTTGCCGGCCTGTGTCGACAACACGTTTGGCGAGCAAATTGCCCGCGCCCCCGAGGTGGCATTCCCGCGTGAAGTCCGTGCCGGAATCACCGCTGAAAGCACCACCTTGCTGATCTTTACCTCGGGTACTACCGGGCTGCCAAAAGCGGCGCGTTACAGCCACATGCGCTGGATGTCGTCGGGCGACGTAATGGAAGTCACCATGGGCGCAACCAGTGACGACGTATTCTATTGCTGCCTGCCGCTGTACCACGGCGCCGCCGCGACCTCAGTGACCTCCACCGCGCTGCGCGTGGGTGCAAGCATTGTGGTGCGGCGCAAGTTCAGCGTGCGTGAGTTCTGGCAGGACGTGCGCCGCAACAACATTACGGTGTTCCAGTACATCGGCGAAATCTGCCGTTACTTGCTCAATCAGCCTGTGGTTGCCGGGGAGCGCGAGCACAGCTTGCGTTACATGCTCGGTGCTGGTCTGACCGCGGAATCGTGGCAGCGCTGGCTGGAACGCTTCGGCCCGATCCAGGTGTTCGAAGGCTGGGGGGCTACCGAGGCCAACGCCAACCTGATCAACGTCGACAACTACGTCGGCTCATGCGGGCGTGTCCCGGACTGGAGCCGGACCAACTTGCGGCTGGTGCGTTATGACGTTGAGAGCGACAGCCATCCACGGGACGAGCAAGGTTTTTATCAGCTCTGCCAGCCGGGTGAAGTCGGCGAGGCAATGGGCTTTATCGTGAATCACCCGCAGATTGGTGGTGGGCGATTCGAGGGCTATACCAGTGAAGCGGCCACCGAAAGCAAGATCCGCCGCGATGTGTTTCAAACCGGGGATGCGTACTGGAGTTCGGGTGACTTGCTGCGCTACGACGACGAAGGTTATTTCTACTTCGTAGACCGGATTGGCGACACCTTCCGCTGGAAAAGCGAAAACGTCTCCACCCTCGAAGTGGCCGACACCCTGAGTGATTTGCCTGGGCTTGAACTGATCAACGTCTACGGCGTGCAGGTGCCGGAGCATGAAGGCCGCGCCGGCATGGCCGCGGTTCTGATGCAAGCCGGGCAGACGTTCGATCCGCAGGCGTTTTATGACCTGACTGAAGCGCGTTTGCCACGTTATGCCGCACCGATTTTTGTACGGGTGTCGGCGGCAGCAGACCTGACCAGCACCTTCAAGTTGCGCAAGGTCGATTTGCAACGCCAGGGCTACGCGCCGGGGCTGTTCAGCGACCCGCTGTTTGTGCGCGACGAGAGTAACCGTACTTATCAGCCGTACTCGTTGCCCGTGCTGGCCCGTGCCGGTCTGCCGCCCTTTGTAGGTAACAGCCATGAGTGAACTTGACGCCCAAGGCCACGAATGGCGTGACGGCCTGCGCTACCCCTGGCCGCAAGCTCCGGCTAACGGGCAGGTGCAGGCAGTGGCCGAGGGCGTCTTGTGGCTGCGCATGCCGCTGCCCTTTGGGCTTGATCACATCAATCTGTACTTGCTGCGCCATGGCGACGGTTGGGTGGTGGTCGATACCGGCCTCAACAGCGATCAATGCCGTGCAGTGTGGGAGCAGGTATTTGTCGACGTGTTGGCCGGCTTGCCGATCAAAGCGGTGATTTGCACCCACTTTCATAGCGATCACACCGGAGTGGTCGGTTGGTTGGCCGAGCGTTTTCGTTGCCCGGTATTAATGACCCACGGTGAGTTTGAGGC
This sequence comes from Pseudomonadota bacterium, assembly GCA_040385125.1. GTDB lineage: Bacteria > Pseudomonadota > Gammaproteobacteria > Pseudomonadales > Pseudomonadaceae > Aquipseudomonas. The sequence goes on from JAZKIA010000053.1 coordinate 51,064, forward strand.
GTTGCACCACGGCCCACCGCTGGCAGCCGAACCCAACTGGGCGTTTCTTGATTTCTATCAAAAGGCCGGATTCAGCGCCGAGCGGGCAACCGCTTTGCTGCCACTGATTCAGAGTGAGCACTTTCGCCCGCAAGTGGTGGCGGGTTTTACCCGTCTGGAACATGGCAGCGAGCTGATCATTGGCGGGCGCCGTTGGCAGGTGGTCATGGGCAATGGCCATTCGCCGGAGCATGCCTGCCTGTATGCCGCGGATGACGGCTTGCTGATCTCCGGCGACCAGGTGTTGCCACGTATTACCTCGACCATTGCGGTGTACGTCACCGAGCCGCAAGCCAACCCATTGCGTGACTGGCTGGACTCGATCGAACGCCTGCGCGTGGTGCCCGACAGTGTGCTGGTGCTGCCGGCCCACGAGCGGCCTTTTTTCAATTTGCACCTGCGTCTGGATCAGTTGCGCGATCACCATCTCAAGCATTTGCAACAGTTGCTGGAGGCCTGTGAGGAACCGCGTACCACCCTGGAAATGACGGCGGTGTTGTTCAAAAAGCTTTCAGGTCGTTTTGACGAGCTGATGGCCGTTGGTGAAACGTTGGCTCACGCCAATTACCTCATGCGCGAGGGGGCGCTCGTGCGTGAGGAGCAAGGAGGGCTGCATCGTTACCGACGGGCCCCGACAGGAGTCTTGAAGTATGACCCGCTTGTGTTGTTTTGAACGGGGCACTACGCACCGTCGAACGCAATGACGCTTGAACCCATCGATGCGGCCACCGGGTCGCAAATCAGGAGAGGCAGAGTGATCAATAAAAATAACAATAAATGTCTTGGGCTACGCCCACACAGCTTTCAGGTCACTGGCCTGGCTGCTGCCGTTGCGTTGCTGTCCAGCTCAGTCTGGGCGGGGGAAACCATCGAGTTGGACAATGGTGCGACCATCGATTGGTCGGTCACCACCAGTTACGGTGTGGGTATGCGTTTGGGCAATCCCAGCGACAGACTGATGGGGATTAACTCTGACGACGCGAACCGCAACTTTGATCAGCACAGCCTCACTACCAACCGAGTGGGCGCGCTGGGCGAGATGATTTTGCGCAAGGACAACTACGGCGCCGTGGTACGTGCCAGTACCTTTTATGACGACGTGTATCACCAATCCAACGACAACGACTCGCCATTGACCGTCAACAAAGACGGGAGCAATGACGAGTTCACCAGCGCCACCAAAAAGTTCAGCGGTGGTCGTACGCGTCTGCTTGACGCTTATGTGTTCGGTGGCTGGCGCTTTGATAACGACACCATGCTCGACGTCAAGGGTGGTCGGCACATTGAGTCCTGGGGCGAGAGTCTTTACTACCCAGGGGTGAACGGCGTACAGAACCCGTCCGATGCGGTAAAGGCTGCGCAGCCTGGGGTTGAGGTCAAGGAAGTGTTGCTGCCGGTCGGGCAGTTCTCGGCGTCGTATCGGATCAACCCGCAATTCACCCTCGGCGGCTATGTGCAGTACGAGTGGAAGGGTACTGAGCTGCCGCCGGTGGGTAGCTACCTGTCGACTTCTGACGTGATCGGCCCGGGCCGTGACTTCATCTTGGGGGCCAACGGCAACAGAATTAATTACCGGGGCACCGATGAACCGCGTGACAGCGGCCAATGGGGTGCGCAAATCCGTTTCCGGCCGATGCCTGAGCTTGAAATGTCGCTGTTCCATGTGGTGTATCACGACAAAAACCCGGCCACTGCGCTGGTCGGATATGCCCCTCTGGATCTGGGTAACGGTCAGCTCGCTTTCACCACCAATGGCTACAAGGTCAAGTACTTTGAAGACATCAAGCTGACCGGTATCAGTGCCACCACCAAACTGGGCGAAACCCAGGTTGGTGCCGAGTGGTCGTACCGCGATGGCGCACCGGTGATGGTCAATACCGGGCTGGGCCCAGTGCCGAGCAAGGGTAAAGGCCAGCAGTTGCAATTGTCGGCCATGCGTATCCTGGGCGACCGTCCCTGGGCCAGCCAGACCACTCTGACCGGTGAGATCATCACTGTACGTGTGGACTCAGTGGATGACGTTTCGGGCGCACCGAACTTGGTGGGCTTGCCTATCTCACCGCCGTTTGCCGGGGCGGTACAACCGTCCAATGACTACACCTATAAAACCGCCACTGGCTGGAAAAGTCGCTCATCCAGCGCTTACACCGTGGGCACTTCGTTCAGCTACCCAAGCGTGTTCCAAGGGTGGGATCTGGAAGTTCCATTTACCTTCTCCAACGTTTTCAGCGGCTCGGCGCCGATGTCCGGCAGCATTGCCGGGGTTGCTGGCGATCGCCGCCTGAGTGCCGGGACCACCTTCAAGTACCTGAGCAACCTGGAAATGTCACTCAAGTACGTTGCGTACCTGGGATCACCGGACCCGATCCACCGCCCGCTGGCAGACCGTGACTACGCTACGTTCGCGATGAAATACACCTTCTAAACCAACAGATGTCTGTAGCCGCTGGCGCAGGCTGCGATAAGGGCTGCAGGACCTTCGCTTTGTTTTCAAGAGCGGGGTCGCTGTGCACCCACCGCAGGCTGCGGCAGCGGCTACAGAAATCGATAAAAGAGAGAAACCTATGGGTCTTAAAGGTCATGCGGCCATTGTCGGCAGCGCACAGTACAAGCCGGAAAAATACGCTACGGCCCCGCGCATGTTCCACCTGGAGCAAGTTGCAGACCTGGCGGCGCAAGCATTGCGCGATGCAGGGTTGCAAGCGTCGGACCTCGACGGGCTGGTAATCAATGGCCCGCAATTTCATGAAGCCTCGGTATTTGTGCCGGCGATGGCCGCCGAATACCTGGGCTTGCGTTTGAATTTTGCCGAAGTCGTCGACCTCGGTGGTTGTACATCGGTGGGCATGGTCTGGCGTGCAGCGGCAGCGATTGAGCTGGGCTTGTGTCAAGCCGTGCTGTGCGTATTACCGGCGCGCATGGCGCCGTTGGGGCCTGATGAAGACCCGAGCTGGATGGCCCGAGCCATGCGTTTTGGTGGCCACAGCACCGCGTTTGGCGCACCAGAAGCCGAGTTTGACTTACCCTACGGGCACATGGGCCAGAACACCGGTTACGCGATGATTGCGCAGCGCTACGCTGCGCAATATGGCTACGACCCACGGGCGATGGCCAAAATTGCCGTCGACCAGCGCACCAATGCGCAGTACAACCCGCAAGCGATGTTCTACGGCCAGCCGTTGACCATTGAGCAAGTATTGGCCAGCAAAAAAGTGGCTGACCCGTTGCACGTGCTGGAAATCGTAATGCCGGTCGCCGGTGGCGCTGCAATGATCATCGCCTCTAAAGAAGTGGCTGCCCGAGCGCGCAAACGCCCGTCCTATATCACCGGATTCGGCGAGCACCTGACGTTCAAATCACCGTCGTATGCCGCTGACATGGTGCACACCCCGGTGGGGCCTGCTTCGCGCCGGGCTTTCGATATGGCCGGGCTCAAACCCGCCGATGTCGACGCTGCACAAATCTACGACTGCTACACCATCACCGCGTTGCTGACCCTGGAAGACGCAGGTTTCTGTGCCAAGGGCGAAGGCATGAGTTTTGTGCGTGAGCACGACTTGACCTGGCGCGGTGATTTCCCTATGAACACCCACGGCGGTCAGCTCAGCTTCGGCCAGGCCGGCTCGGCGGGCGGCATGAGCCAGGTAATTGAAGCGGTGACGCAAATTGCCGGTGAGGCGGGTGAACGTCAGCTCAAGCGTTGCGACACGGTGTACGTTTCAGGTACCGGTGGCGTGATGAGTGAGCAGGGCGCGTTGATACTTCAGGGAGCATAAATTCGATGTCGAATAACAAACCAATGCCGGTTCCGACCGAGATTTCTGCCCCGTTCTGGGAAGGTTTAAAGGCCGAGCGCCTGCTGATTCAACAATGCAACCAGTGCAGTCACTGGGTGTTTTACCCGCGCCGGCACTGCCCGCAATGTTTTGCCCATGACCTGGCCTGGCGTGAAGTCAGCGGTGGTGCGACGCTGTACAGCTTTACCGTAACGCGCATCGCCACCTTGCCCGACTTTGCCGATGAAATGCCGCAAATGCTGGCTGTGATCGAGCTGGATCAAGGCGTTCGGGTCAACAGCAACCTGGTAGGTCTGGACGAATCGGAAGTAAAAATCGGTATGCGCTTGCAGCCGGTATTTGCTGAAGTCGACGCCAAGGGCAACCGACTGCTGCGCTTTACCGGGTTGGACAAAGACCCGGCCCAGTTAAAGCTTCTGCACACTGAGCAACAGCCGGTAGCGCCTGTCGTAGAAACCGCCCCCGTGCGCCAGATTGCACTGGACGACGAAGCGGCATTGCAGGCATTGGTCAGCGAAACCTTTAGCCCTTGGAGCAACCAGGTGGTGGTTGATCAGGCGCTGATTGACGCCTTTGCCTTGCTGTCAGGTGATGATTACTGGATTCACACTGACCCGGAGCGTGCGCGCAAGCAAAGCCCGTTTGGCGGCACGATTGCCCACGGCGCGCTGGTGCAGATTCTGCAATCGCGGATGAAGCTCAATCTGGGCTACGAAATCACCGGGTTCAGCAACATGGTCAACTATGGTTCGGATCGCTTGCGCTTCCCGTCGCCGGTACCCGCAGGGTCGACGATCCATGCCCGAGCACGGGTCAAGCGCGTGGAGCGGGTCAAAAGCGGCACGCAACTGACTCTGGAACTCAACACCCACGTGCTGGGCAGCGAGCGTCCGTCAGTGATCAATGAGCTGGTGATTTTGTACATGTAAGAAGCTGTTATCAAAGCCTGTAGCCGCTAACGAGGTACGAGGCTGCGATCGGGCGCGAAGCGGCCGCAAAAACCGACGACGAGGTACACCCGTGTATCTATGACGCCTGGATTGCGGCTGCTGCGCGCCCGATCGCAGCCTTCGGCAGCGGCTACAAATTCTGTGCTGGTGCCTTAGTCTCAACGGACGATGATCCGTCCCACCTTCCTTCCCATACTGCCCTCAGCCAATAAATACAGGCATTGAGGAGCAGGCACATGATCGACATCCGTGGTTTGAGCTACTTCGTTGCAGAGTCCGCCGATCCGGTTCAGTGGCAGCGTTATGCCCAAGACGTGCTCGGGATGATGGTCTCCACAGCACCCGCCGGCGGTTTGTACGTGAAGATGGACGAACGTCCGTTTCGGATGCTGATCGTGCCCGGTGGCGAGTCACGCTATCTGGCTTCCGGTTGGGAGCTGGCCAGTGAAGTTGCCTTCAATGCCGCCATTGAAACCCTCGATCAAGCGGATGTCAGCTGGCGTCTGGGAACCCCTGAACAATGCGATCAGCGTGGTGTACAGGCGCTGATCCACGTTACCGACCCATCGGGCAATCGCCACGAGCTGAGTTGGGGCCATCGTTCGGATTGCCAGCCGTTTGTCTCGCCACAAGGCGTGCCGGGGTTTATCACCGGCGACATGGGCCTGGGTCACACCGTGCTGCCCGCGCCAAATTTCGATGCCACCCTGGCATTTGCCAAGGACGTGCTCGGCTTTGAACTGTCGGACATTTTCAACTTCCGTCCCGACCCTTCGGCTGCACCGATTCGTATCCACTTTTTGCACTGCAAAAACAGCCGTCATCACAGCCTCGCGCTGGCCGAGTACCCGGTGCCTTCAGGGTGTGTACACGTGATGGTTGAGGTTGAGTCGATGACCGAAGTAGGGCGTGCCCACGATCGGAGCATGGCCCATAACGTGCCGTTGTCCGCCACCCTCGGGCAGCATCTGAATGACCGCATGACCTCTTTCTACATGAAAACCCCTTCGGGCTTTGACCTGGAGTACGGCTATGGCGGCTTGCTGGTGGATTGGCAAGAGCACAGCGCATTTGAATTCACCCGGGTCAGCCTGTGGGGCCACGATTTTTCTGTCGGCCAGCAGTAACAGCCCAGCAGTAAGGAGCAAGACATGAACAAGCAAATGACAGCGGCGGACGTGGTCGGCCAATTGCGTGACGGCATGACCATCGGCTTCGGCGGCTGGGGGCCACGGCGCAAGCCAATGGCGATTGTGCGCGAGATCCTGCGCTCGGACGTCAAAGACCTGACTGTGGTTGCCTACGGCGGCCCTGAAGTCGGCATGCTGTGCGCTGCCGGCAAGGTCAAGAAACTGGTATTCGGCTTTGCCACTCTGGATGCCATTCCGCTCGAAGCCTATTTCCGCAAGGCCCGCGAAGCGGGTGAGCTGGAGTTGATGGAACTGGACGAAGGCATGCTGCAATGGGGCCTGCGCGCCGCTGGCATGCGCCTGCCGTTTTTGCCGACCCGCTGCGGCCTGGCCACCGATGTCAGCCGTCTGAACCCCGAAATCAAACAGGTGCAGTCGCCGTATGACGATGGCGAGGTGCTGCTGGCCATGCCCGCGCTGAACCTGGACATCGCCTTCTTGCACGTCAACGTGGCGGACCGTCTGGGCAACACCCTGGTGACAGGCCCGGACCCGTACTTCGATCACCTGTATGCCCGCGCGGCCAAGCAGTGTTTTGTGTCGTGTGAGCGCATCGAAGAACGCTTGAGTCTGGATGCCACTCAGGCCCGTTTCAACACCTTCGAGCGTTATCTGGTCAGCGGCGTGGTGCATGCACCGTTTGGCGCACACCCGACCTCATGCCCGTCCGATTACGGCTGGGACATGAGCCACTTGAAACGTTACAGCGCCAGTGCCGCAGAAGAAGGCGGTTGGGCAGCTTATGTAGCGGAATTCGTGACCCCGGGCGAAACCGCCTATCAGGCCAGCAATGGCGGTGTCGATCGTCTGAGCGCTCTGGCGCTGCCAGTGTTTTAAGGAATATGAACATGACTGCTACTTGCGAATTTACCCTGGCCGAACTGTTGATCGTGGCGGCGTGTGAAGCCTGGCGCGACAACGGTGAAGTGATTGCCTCGGGCCTCGGCGTGATCCCGCGTCTGGGTGCCAGCCTGGCCAAGTTGAGCCACAGCCCTGAACTGCTGATGACCGACAGCGAAGCGTTTTTGGTGGAAGAGCCGATCCCGTTGGGGCCGCGTGGTGATTACGTGCCGCGCTACTCCGGTTATCTGTCGTTCGAGCGCGTATTTGAATGCGTGTGGGGCGGGCGTCGTCACGCGATGATCGGCCCGACTCAGGTCGACCGCTGGGGCCAGACCAACCTGTCGTGCATTGGCGACTACAAAAAGCCCAAAGTTGCGATGCTTGGGGTACGTGGCTTGCCGGGCAACAGCATCAACCACATCAACTCGTTTTTCGTTCCAGCGCATAACACCCGTGCCTTTGTTTCGGGCGAAGTGGACATGGTGTCGGGCGTGGGCTTCAACGATGAGCGGTGGGAAGAGGGCATGCGCCGCGACCTGATGGACATTCGCCTGATCGTGACCGATTTGTGCGTGATGGATTTCGGCGGCCCGGACCGTGCTGCGCAAGTGCGTTCGCTGCACCCGGGTGTGAGCTTTGAAGAAGTGCAGGAGAAAACCGGCTTCCCGTTGCTCAAGGCTGCAGATCTCAAGCAAACCGTGGCACCGACCCCGGAACAACTGGCGCTGATCCGTCGTTTGGACCCGCATGACTATCGCGCTTCCGCGCTCAAGGGCAACCCGCCCGGCATTCGTCAGGCCTAAGGCAAGGACTTCAGATGAACAGCGACAGCGAATTTGTGCAGCGGGCTGATACCGCTGTGTATGAAACCGAAGAACCGGTGCTGTATGCGGTGGCCGATGGGATTGCCACCGTGACCCTGAACCGGCCTACGGTGAACAACGCCCAGAACTCGCAAATGACCTATGCGCTGGATGATGCCTTTCGCCGTGCGGTGAATGACGACGCGGTGAAGGTCATCGTGTTGCGCGGCAATGGCAAACACTTCTCGGCGGGTCACGACATTGGTACGCCGGGGCGCGACATCAACAAGTCGTTTGATCGGGCGCACCTGTGGTGGGATCACACCAACAAACCGGGCGGTGAATACCTGTATGCCCGCGAGCAAGAGGTGTACCTGGGCATGTGTCGGCGCTGGCGCGAGCTGCCCAAGCCGACCATCGCCATGGTGCACGGTGCGTGCATTGCCGGTGGGCTGATGCTGGCTTGGGTCTGCGACTTGATCGTGGCCAGTGACGATGCGTTCTTTCAGGACCCTGTGGTACGCATGGGGATTCCGGGGGTCGAGTACTTCGCTCACCCCTACGAACTGAACCCGCGCATTGCCAAGGAATTTCTGTTTACCGGCGACCGGATGAGCGCCGAGCGCGCTTATCAAATGGGCATGGTCAATCGCCTGTTTGCTCGCGAAGAACTGGAGGCGGGCACCTACGCGCTGGCCACCGCCATCGCCAAACAGCCGCGCATGGGCTTGGCCCTGACCAAACAGGCGATCAACCACGTTGAAGACCTGCAGGGCAAGCGCACGGCGATGGATGCCGTGTTTGCCTGGCACCACTTTGCCCATAGCCACAACGAATTGCTGTCGGGCGACAAACTCGGCGGATATGACGCCAAGGGAATGGCCGAGGCCAACAAGGCGGCTGCGGGAGAGCGTCGATGAGCGACTCTATGCAAACGGCTTTGACCGAGGGTCTGGGCTGTCGTTATCCCATCGTGCAAACAGCGATGGGCTGGGTGGCGGACGCCAATCTGGTGATCGCCAGCACCCGTGCCGGGGCCTTTGGCTTTTTGGCTGGGGCGACGATTGCGGCCGATCAACTGGAAGCTGAAATTCAGCGTGTGATTGAGGCCACCGGTGGTAGTAATTTCGGGCTGAACTTTCACATGTTCCAGGAGAACGCTGCGCAATGCGTAGACCTGGCAATCGAGTACCGTCTGCGGGCGGTCAGCTATGGTCGCGGGCCGGACCGCCAGACCATCGACCGCTTCAAGAAGGCCGGAGTGCTGTGTATTCCGACCGTGGGCGCGGTCAAGCATGCGATCAAGGCCGTTGAGCTGGGTGCGGACATGATCACCGTGCAGGGCGGCGAGGGCGGCGGCCATACCGGCGGGGTGCCGAGCACCATTTTGCTGCCTCAAGTACTGGATGCAGTGCAGGTGCCGGTGATTGCAGCCGGCGGTTACTCCACCGGCCGTGGTTTGGCCGGGGCCTTGGCCACGGGTGCGGCAGGGATAGCCATGGGCACACGGTTCTTGATGACGAAGGAATCGCCGACTCCGATTGCGACCTTGGAGCGCTATGTAAAAGTTGCCGACGCACAGCAAATTCGTGTGACCACGGCAGTGGATGGCATGCGCCACCGGATGATCGAGAACGCGTTTATCAATCGTCTGGAAAAGGCCAGCGCCTTTGGCCGTTTGCGCATCGCCCTGGGCAGCGCCTGGCAGTGGAAGCAACAGACCGGCATGAGCCTGGGCCACATGCTCAGTGTGTTTGCTCAATCGGTGAAGGAAGACCCGGGTGCCTTGTCACAAACCGTGATGGCGGCCAACCAGCCGGTGTTGCTGCAACGCTCGATGGTTGACGGCGTACCGGATGAAGGCATATTGCCGTGCGGGCAAGTGGCGGCAGCGATTGGCGAGCTTAAAAGCTGCCAGGAGCTGATTGAAGAGATGGTGCAAGAGGCAGAGCGTTGTTTGCGGGCCAGCGCAAAACTGATCCAACCCCTGTAACCCTGTAGGAGCGAGCTTGCTCGCGATAGGATCAACGCGGTGTATCTGATGCACCGCAGCGATCCTGTCGCGAGCAAGCTTGCTCCTACAGAAATCGGGGGTTAGAGCTTCACCCAGCGCTGTTCCTGCGCAGCCACGCGTATCGCTGCGGCCAGTCGTTCAACCTGCCAGGCTTCTTCGAAGTCCGGGCCGGGGGACGGCAGGCCGGCGCAGGCCTGGATCACGGCATGCACTTCGAGGGTTTTCAGCTCGTTGTAGCCCAGTTGATGCCCGGCAGCCGGGCTGAACGCGGCGTAACCGGGCAACGCTGGCCCTGCCAGCAATCGCTCGAACCCCCCTTGACCCTGTTTGCACAGCAGCAGTTCATTCAAGCGCTCCTGATCAAACTTCAGGGTGCCAAGGGTACCGCTGATTTCGAAACTCAAATGGTTTTTGTAGCCGTGCTTGAGCCAACTGCTGCTGAAGGTTCCGCGTGCGCCGTTGCTGAAGCGCAGTAGGGCGTGGGTCTGGTCATCGACCAGGATGTCACGCAGTTCGCTGCTGTGACGGCTGGCCGGGCGTTGCGGGTGGACGGTTTGGCTGTCGGCGCAGACCGCTTCAATATCGCCCACCAGATAGCGTGCCATCGCCAGTAAATGACTGCCCAGATCGGCCAGTGCGCCCCCCGCGTGGCTGGGCTCGCAACGCCATGACCAGGGCAAGGCGGCGTCGGCCATAAAGTCCTCGCTGAACTCGCCCTGAAAACTGATGATTTGCCCCAACTCGCCACGTTCGATCATCTCTCGAGCGAGAACCAGCATCGGGTTGTGCTGATAGTTGTAGCCGACCCGCGTGACCACGCCTGCGGCCTTGGCTGCGAGGCGCATTTCATCTGCCTGTTCGAGGCTGACGGCCAGCGGTTTTTCGCAGTACACGGCCTTGCCGGCGGCAATGGCGGCCATGGCCATGGGGAAGTGCAAGTGGTTGGGGGTGGTAATGGCGACGAGATCAACCTTGGGGTCGGCGATCAGTTGTTGCCAGTCGCTATGCGCCCGCGCAAAGCCCCAGGCGCTGGCGCATTGCTGAGCGCGCTCGGCATCGGCATCCGCCAGTGCCGCCAGATGCAACTGCACCGGTAGTTCAAACGCCGCGCTGACATTGCGGAATGCCAACGCGTGAGCCCGCCCCATAAAGCCGGTACCGATCAAACCCACTCCAAGTTGACGCATAGCCAGAATCCTTTGAATTATTATTTTCAGGGAGTCTATTTATGGAATAAATATTCCGTCATGGCAATAGATAGAAAATAATAATTGCCTGGATCAAGACAAAAAGCCGCCATCCACATTCAATGAAACGCCTGTGGTGTAGCTCGATGCATCGCTGGCCAGGTACAGCACCGCGCCGGCCATTTCGCTGGGCGCTGCCACGCGCTTGAGCGGGATTTGTTGCAGGGCAACGTTAAGGATGGCGTCATTCTTGACCAGCGCCGAAGCGAATTTAGTGTCGGTCAGGCCTGGCAGCAGGGCGTTGCAGCGGATGCCAAATTGCGCGCATTCCTTGGCAAACACCTTGGTCATGTTGATCACCGCGGCCTTGGTCATCGAATACACACCCTGGAACACACCCGGCGAGACGCCGTTGATCGAGGCGACGTTGATGATGCTGCCGCTCTGATGCTCACGCATCAGCTTGCCGGCCTCGACGGACATAAAGAAATAGCCGCGAATATTCACATCCACGGTTTTCTGGAAGGCGCTGAGGTCAGTGTCCAGCACGTTGCAGAATTGCGGGTTGGTGGCGGCGTTATTGACCAGAATATCGAGGCGGCCGAAGTCTTGGCGAATCCGCGCAAACACTTGGCTGATCTGCTCCATTTCACCGATATGGCAGGCAATGGCAGTGGCTTTTCCGCCTTCGGCGATGATCGCATCGGCCACTGGCTGGCAGCCGTCGAGCTTGCGGCTGGAGACAATCACGTGGGCGCCTTGCTGGGCCAGCAGTTTGGCGATGGCCTCACCGATACCGCGACTGGCCCCGGAAACAAAAGCGATTTTGCCATCCAGATCGAACAGTTGAGTCTTGGACATACTGATTCCTTGGTGGTCTTGATACTTGGGTGAGTGAAGCACAGGCGAAAAAAAACCGAAGTGCGTGGCTTCGGTTTTTTTGTTGAGCGTGTGGCTTAGGCCGGGAACAGATCGCTCAGCTTCATTGCCAGCATCATGTCGCCTTCAGCGCGCAGTTTGCCGCCCATGAACGCTTGCATGCCGTCGGTTTCGCCGCTGACGATGCCCTGCAGGGTTTCGCCGTCCATGACCAGCGTCACTTGAGCGTCCGGGTTCTCGCCTTCTTGCAGTTCGCAGGTGCTGTCTTTGATGATCAGCGAGAAGTTCTTGGTGTCATCAATGCGAAAACCGAATACCAGGTCCAGACCAGCAGCCGCAGCTGGGTTGAATTTGGCTTTCATTGCTTGAACGGCATCAGCTACAGAAGTCATGGTTCGATCCTATTAAGGTGGGTTACAACGGCCCGTAGGCGCGGTTGCCATCGCTTATCGGTAAAGGACGCCAGGCTGACCTCGCGTCCGTGGAATTTGGTTGCGTTGAAACGTCTGGCGAGGTTAGGAGGATGGCAACAGGCTGTCAATGAAAAAACATACGCTTGTTTGAATTCGCCTGAACGCCTCCCTTTGCCAAGTGTTTCGCGGCTGGCAGGCAGCAGATCGCGTCGGTATGCTTGGGCCCATTGCGCAGCCCAGTACCGTGGGCTGTAAACGTTCTGAGGAGAGGTTGTGGAATTTCTAGCCGAGTACGCCAGCTTTTTGGCTAAAACCGTGACCCTGGTGGTCGCCATTCTGGTGGTGCTGGTGATGCTGGCGGCCTTGCGCGGCAAGGGCCGTCGACGATCGGCCGGGCAATTGCAGATCAGCAAGTTGAATGACTTTTACAAATGTCTGCGCGAGACACTGGAGCAATCGTTGCTGAGCAAGGATCAGCTTAAGGCACTGCGCAAGCAGACCGGCAAATCCGACAAAAAACTGAAAAAACATCCCGAAGACAAACCTCGGGTGTTCGTATTGGATTTCGACGGTGATATCAAGGCCTCGGCCACCGAAAGCCTGCGTCACGAAATCACCGCGCTGTTAACCCTGGCTACACCGGCCGATGAAGTGGTGCTGCGCCTCGAAAGTGGCGGCGGCATGGTTCACAGTTACGGCCTGGCTTCGTCGCAACTGGCGCGTATTCGCCAGGCTGGCATCCCGTTGACGGTGTGCATCGATAAAGTGGCAGCCAGTGGCGGTTACATGATGGCGTGCATTGGGCAAAAGATTATCAGTGCACCGTTTGCGATTCTGGGTTCTATCGGCGTGGTGGCGCAGTTGCCTAACGTTAACCGCCTGCTGAAAAAGCACGACATTGACTACGAAGTACTGACGGCGGGTGAATACAAACGCACCTTGACCGTGTTTGGCGAAAACACCGAAAAAGGCCGTGAGAAGTTTCAGCAAGACCTGGATATCACCCATCAACTGTTCAAGAACTTTGTGGCCCAGTACCGTCCGCAGTTGGCGATTGACCAAGTGGCTACCGGTGAAGTCTGGCTGGGGGTTGCCGCCGTCGACATGCTGCTGGTTGATGAACTGAAAACCAGTGACGAGTACTTGTCGGAACGCGCCAAACAAGCCCAGTTGTTCCACTTGCACTATGCGCAGCGCAAAAGTTTGCAAGAGCGCGTAGGGCTGGCTGCCAGTACCTCGGCTGAGCGGGTAGTTGATTCGCTGTGGGCACGGGTGACGCAACAGCGCTTCTGGTAAAAAGATCGCAGCCTGCGGGGGAGATAGATGCATCGTCTCCACTGTGGGAGCTGCGATCTTTCGATTACGTTCCACTGTTTATTTAAAAGGCGGTAGTTATATATTTTTCAATATTGAATTTCAGTGTTGTAGTGCCTCTGAATGATCAGCTATTGAATTAAATATAAACAAACACTGCGGGTACGCTAAAGCCTCGATTTTTAATCTGGGCTTTAGTAATGACTCGAACTGATAGGCAACATATTCCTGTTTCTGAACCGCCTCTGGGCGACCCGCATAAAAAACTGGCTGAGACACTTGCGCAACACCTGCATGCCGATCTTATTGCCGAGCAGTTACCGGGCTGGTTTAAAAGTGCTCCCGCGGACGTGCGCGAGCTGTTACATAAAACGATGCGCCAGTGGCATGTCACACAACTTGAGGTGGCTGCTGTCTTTGCACAGGTGCCGTCGATAGAACAATTTGCCAAACCACTGTTGCGCGCGGAGCTGGCGGCGCAAGGCTGGAATCAGGTTGACCCCGAGGTCTTTGGCCTCAAGCAAGTTTGGCTGTTCAGTAATACGATTATTTTTATCGCCAATCAGCAACTCAAGATTGTAGACACCCTGACCCGAAAACTGCTGTCCGATAAGTTGATCCCGGAGTCTCTGGAATTCGATTTGGTGTCCAGCACTCGCCGCTACAGTTTGTTGCAAGCGGCCCTGCAGAACTTTGAAGACAAGGAGACGACGGCTGGCGGGTTTGATCCGGGTACGGCGATCTATAGCGAAAGAAGCAATCAGCTTATCGAATACCCTGAGTTAAAGCCTGAAACGTTTGCTTTGATCAGCCGTAACGTGAACGTGGGAGGGCAATATCAGGCGCTTCTGAACGGTGTCTTTAGTCCCTCCAGCGATGGGTTGCCCGCTACTGACCCAGCGTCCATTGCCTATCAGATAGACCTAAGTTTTAGATCCAACAAGCGCTATGAGTTTATGGCTGAACTGCAGATGGCCTTGATGAAAGGGCATGTTGCCAGGGCGAGCTACGATGCGGTTATGCATGGCCTGTTCGCGGGTGACGAGCAGATCAAAACAGGCAATATGCACAGCACGCTTGAAGTCATGGGGTTCGAAGTTCCGGGGGTTATTGTCCTGTGGCCTTACAAAAATCCTTCGCTGAAGGAGTCACCTTGTATGGTGTATCTCCCCCAATGCCCGACACAGGTTTTTTACGAGTTCACCAGTTTTTACCAGTTCAAGCGTTTCTTGCTCCTGCGACTGATTCAACCCGAGTTTGCCAGTTATTTTGTGACGCTAGTGCCGTTGCGCTATCGCGCCGATTTTCTGCGCAAAATCGATCCCACCAATGTATCCAATGAGAATATGTTGCTTCGTCGACCTCAAATTATCGACGAGCCGGCAATCATTTCCAGATCCAGGCATATCCCCCAGACCGACGATCCCTTTGCCGTCGCTTGGCGCTTGCACTTGGCTCAGATTAAAGATGATGCGCGGTTGTTGGCGGTACCGACCGCTGATGAAGATGTTAAAAGCCGGTTGGCGCGTCAGGCGGCTTTTCTGAATGCGGGACTGAGTGTATTAACCCTGGCGCTGGGGTTTGTTCCCGTACTGGGCGAAGCCCTGATGGCCTTTGGCGTGATCCAGGTTGGGGCTGACATCTATCAGGGGATCAGGGCCTGGCAGCGCAATGACCGGGTCAAGGCCCTGAGTTACCTGTTTGATGTGGCGCAGAACGTTGCGCTGGTGGCTATTCCGGGTGCGGTGAAAGGCTTGAAACCAAGCCCGGAGCCTGTGGTCGATGGCCTGATGCAGGTCACGCTGGAAAACGGCAAAAAACAGTTATGGAAGCCTGACCTCAGCGTTTACCAGCACCCACCGGAGCTTTTGGCGGGGCTTGAACCCGATGCTCAAGGCATCTACACCCGGGATCACAAGGACTTCATACGCATCGACTCCAAGGTGTATGGCGTCACTGTCGATCGGAGTACGGGGCTGGGCTCTATTGAGCACCCCAATGATCCCTCGGCTTATGCGCCCAAGTTGCGCGGGAATACGCGCGGAGGCTGGGTACATGAACTGGAAAACCCGATGCAGTGGTCACGCTTGCAGTTGTTTCGGCGCCTTGGCCCAGAGGCGCGAGCGTTATCGGATACAACGGCCGAGCGCGTTCTGCAGATCACCGCAACCACTGAGGATGTATTGCGCAAGGTGCATATGGATAACGCGCCTATGCCACCGTTATTGGCGGATTGTATAAAGCGTGTGCGTCTCTGTGAGCAGGTCGAAGCGTCAATCAGTGATATGGAAGCGGGAATTGATTCGCGTCCGAATTTTGCGCCTATACAGTTGGATTTGTTGACACGTTTATCAGGTTGGCCGAGCAACCGGGTGGTGCGGGTGGTCGACGCAGAGGGCTTGATTGTCGCTGAGTACGGTGGTGATACGCGTACAGGAGGTCCGCGGCTGCAAATCGCCCAGGCGCAGATTAACAAGGGCGAGTTGTTGACGATCCTGCTTGAGCAATTGTCCCAGGCACACATTGAAAACTTGCTAGGCGTGTCGCTGATCGGGATGGAAGCGCAGACGTATAGGCTGCTTGGCAAGTTGGCCGAGGTGACACCTGCCGAGCAGGCACAACTGGTCTCTCGGCTTTATAGCCGAAGTGAAACGAGCAAGCCTGAGCTGATAGCGATCAGTAATCACTTGCCTGGCTTGCCAGTGGGAGTTGTTGAAGAGTTGTCAGCCCATCTGACGGCCAAGGAGATGCGCACGCTGATCAAGGGTGGGCGCTTGCCGCTGCGTATTGCGCAAGAGGCCCGCGAGTACAGACAAACCCTGCGTTTCAATCGCGCAGTGGAGGGGCTTCACTACGAAAGCCTGAGCAATGCCGACAGTCACATGCTGGCCTGGAGTACCCTCCCACGCCTGGAAGGTTGGTCAGAATTGGCAAGCCTTGAGCTGTACATCACGGCACCTAAAGACGAAGTGATGCGCATTGGGGCGAGTACGGACGAGTCCACCACGAAACTGTATCAATGGGGCGACAGCTATGTGTTTACCGACTCGAGTACCGGGGAAACCGTTGTCAGCCCCACGCTCATGCAAGCCGTACACAAGAGCTTAAGCACTTCTCAGCGCTATGCCCTGGATCTGCCGCTCGACGACGGGTATCCGATGTTCCAGTCCAAGATCGCCAGCCTGGCGGTAGAGCAACGCTCAAGGTCTTTCCAGGCGCTGGGTATGCAGCCGATTAAACCCTGGTTCAGGACACCCCTGCGACTGGCCGATGGCCGGTTGGGTTACACGCTGGGGGGGCGTGCGGGGCGCTTACTCAGGGAAGGCAGCCCGCGGCAACTGAGGCATCTGGTGCTGGATCTATACCCTACGATGTCGGAAGAGGAGGCAGGGCGGTTTTTGTACCGTTTAAATCCCTCTCCAGAATTAGCTGTGCGCGAGATGGCCAGGCTTAAGGCCGAACTGGGAACCCTGCACACAGACCTGAACCGCTGGTTGGCAAGCGCCTCGTGGACCCGCTCGCCAGACGGCACTCTCGTGAGAGTGCCGATGCAGGTCAAGCGCGCCATAAGCGAGGTGCTGATCAGCGCGTGGCGCAGGCAGACGCCGCAAATCGTTGTTGAAGAGCACGTGGGGTATGAACTGGACCTTAATGCGTGGCCGGTCGACAGCCTGCCGGTGCTAAGTGCTGATTTTAGCCATGTGAACGCATTACACCTGACCCATGCGCCCGGCGGTGTAGCTTCAGGCTTTTTGGACAAGTTCCCTGGTCTGCGCATGCTTTCAATCGGCAATTGCGGTCTGACCGAATTGCCACCCGCGCTTTTGAAAATGCCGCAACTGGTTTATTTGAACTTGCGCGGTAATCAGATTGTTTTTAGTCCTTCGGCAATGGAGATTCTGTCGACATTAACGCGACTCAGGTCGCTGGACCTGACCGGGAATACCATTAGCGGCACGTTGTCGGTGCATCGCATGCCTGATCTACAGCATCTCCTGCTGCGTCATACGGGGCTTCAAGCCTGGCCTGAAGGTGTGCAGACGTTGACCCAGCTACAGACGCTGGATTTGCGCGATAACGCGATTCGTCAAATTCCCGAGTATGTCCTGGCGCCAGAGTGGGAAGTTATTAATCGGGTAACGTCTTTGCATGACAATCCGCTCAGTGCAGACGCTTTGCGCCGCCTTGATGGGTATAGCCGCGAGAACAATATCGATCTTGGGATTTCACCTCGTCGTTTGCATGTAGACGCAGGGGCACGGGCCATCTATCAGTGGGCGCCAGAGCCTACTCGTGAACAGATAGAACAATGGGGGGCATTGGGTCAGGAAGAGGGTGCGGCTGACTTCTTCCGGGTGCTGACTGATTTAACCTCCTCCGCGCAATTTGTGCGCACTAGGGAAGACCTGACACGACGGGTGTGGGCGATTGTAGAGGCGGCTCATGACAACGCCAGCGTGCGGGCGCGCATGTTGGCGATCGCGCAGAACCCGCGAACCTGTTCGGATGGCATTGCGATGATTTTTGCCGACATGGAGTTACAGCATCAGATTATCAAGGCTGAAGCAGCGGTTCAGCCAGAGCGGGAGTTGTTGTCACTGGTGCGGGGATTATTTCGAATCGAACAACTCAACACCTATGTGTTGGATGTGATTAATCGTCGTGTAACCGCGATCAAGGCCAGGCAGCTGGAGTATGTCCGGCAGTTACAAGTGCTGGCGGATAACCATCCGGGGCTGGCTCCCAGGCCATTGATTGACATGACGCCTGTCGAACGCCAGGGCGTTGCCTATGGGCTGAGGTCGGAGGAAGGATTTAGGCTGGCGGAACGTGTTAGCCCGGGCTGGCTTCAACAGCGAATTGAGAAGCTTGATCCGCTGGAAGTTCAAATGTTTTATCACATCAACCTGGCCTCGACGCTGGAGTTGCCGGCACGCCCAACAAGCATGAACTTTGAACGTTTGGCCGAGGTCCGCGAAGAGGAGCTTGCCACTGCCAAGGCGTATGTACTTAGGCAAGAAACCGCTCCGGCCTTGCGGACTTATATTGAACGGCAGGAGTTTTGGGGTGATTTCTTACAAAGAAAATACCCGGATGATTTCAGTGGCCTATTGAATGAGCATCAGGAGCGCATGGCGGTTGTTGACGCGAACCGTAATAAGTTGAGCGATGAAGCGTTTATGCAAGACGTTCAGGCGGTTGTCGACAGCAGGGCACAGGCTATTGAGCAGGTGGTCACAACCCTCACGGGAGATGCACTCAAAAAGTACCCGTTTATGTTGGGTGAACCGGTAGCTTCTCGGTCAACGGAAGTTTAATGCCGTGATGACCTTACCTGTGTTATCGCCCGTTTCCGTTACAGAACACGCCACGCAAGCGCCAAAACAACCGCTGGCTGAAACTACCGTCGAACACGTGCATGCCGACTTGATTGCCGGGAGGCTACCCGCTTGGTTTAAGCGTGCGCAGCCTGGGTTACGCGAAACCTTGCGCCAGACAATGCACGACTGGTATCAGACACAAACCGAAGTGGCGGCTGTTTATGCACGCATACAGCCTATAGAGCAATTTGCCGAACCGCTGTTGCGTGCCGCCCTTGTTGCACGAGGTTGGGGGTGGATTAATCCCAACGTTTATGGGCTCAAGCAAGTTAGCTTGTTTAAAAACCCGATTATTTTTATCGCCAATCAGCAAATAAAACTGGTCGATACCCTGGTTCGGAAAATATTGCCCACGGTGCTGATTCCGGAGTCGCTGGAGCTCGATCTGGTGTCCAGTATCAGTCGGCACAGTCTGCTTCAGGCCGCGCTGCAGAACTTTGAGGACTATGAGACGCGACCAGAAAGTTTTGATCCGGGGTCGGCCATTTTCAGTCACCAGCACAATCAAGTCATGGAACACTCTGAATGGCGACCTGAAACATTTGCCTCGGTGTGCCGTGACTTGAATATAGGTGAGCAGTATCAAGCTCATCTCAGCCGTGTATTTAACCCGCCCAATGATCGATTTCCGGCCAGTGACCCTCGTTCTGCGGCACACCGGATAAAGGCAAGTTTCAGCGCCAACAAACGTCATGAATTTATGGCTGAGTTGTACATGGCGATTATGAAAGGACACCTTTCTCAGGCGAACTATGAGGCCGTTCGGCGTGGCGTGTCGCCCGACGAAGAGCAGGCCCAGAGCGGGTATGCGCACAGTACGCTGGAAGTCATGGGGTTTGAAGTGCCAGGCGCTATTGTACTGTGGCCCAACAAACAACCTGCTGAGCGGGGTTCACCTTGCGTGGTGTATCTGCCCCAGTGCCCGAAACAGACTTTCCTTCAGTTTCCGGGTTTTTATCAGTTCAAGCAGTTCTTGATGGCATGGCTGAAACGGCCGGAGTTTGCCCGTTACTTTATGACGCTGGTGCCGTTGCGTTATCGCGCCGAATTTATCAGAAGGATCGATATCAAAGAGGTGGCCTGGGACAGTTTGTTGCTGAACCGCCCGCTGATCATCAGGGGGCCGGCCATTATTTCCGAGTCCAGATACATTCCTCAGCGAGGCGACCCCTTCGACATCGCGTGGCGCTTGCAATTGGCGCAGATCAAGGACGATGCACGGCTGTTGGCTGTTCCTACCGCCGATGAAGACGTTAAAAGCCGGCTGGAGCGTCAGGTTGCGTATCTGAATGCAGGCTTGAGTGTGTTGACGCTGGCACTGGGTTTTGTCCCCGTGCTCGGAGAAATCATGCTGGCCTTTGGGGTGCTTCAAGTGGGGGCTGACATTTACCAGGGTATCAAGGCCTGGCAGAGCGATGACCGGGTCAAAGCCCTGAACTATCTGTTTGATGTGGCGCAGAACGTTGCACTGGTGGCTATTCCGGGGGTGGTAAAAGGTCTGAAACCAAGGCCGGAACCGGTGGTTGATGGTCTGCATCAGGTCACTTTGGGCAATGGTCAAAAGCAGCTGTGGCGGCCTGACCTCACTCCCTACAAGCACAAGCCTTATCTTCTGATGGAGCTTGAACCCGATGCCCAAGGGATTTACACGAAGGACAATCAGGACTTTATTCGTATCGACGACGCGGTTTATCGGGTCAAAGTTGATCGAACCACGAGGCAAGGGCACATTCTGCACCCTGATGATCCGACTGCTTACACCCCAAAATTGCGCGGTAACGCCCGAGGGGGATGGGTTCACGAGCTGGAAAACCCCTTGCACTGGTCACGCCAGCAGCTGTTTCAGCGTTTAGGTCCAGAGACGCAATCCTTATCGGCAGAGACGACCGAGCACATCCTGCAGATCACCCGCACCTCTGAAGATGTATTGCGCCGCGTGCATATGGACAATCTGCCCCTGCCGCCGCTATTGGCCGATTGCATAAAACGCGTAAGCCTCAGTGAGCAGGTCGAAGCGTTTATGCGGGATATGAAAGCGGGGATTGATTCGCACCCGGAATATGCGCCCATGCAATTGGACTTGCTGACCCGGCTGCCGGGTTGGCCGGCCGATCGAGTGCTGCGGGTGCTGGATGAGCAAGGGGTGATTGTCAGTGAATACGGTCACGATCTGCTCACGACAGGGCCGAGGCTGCAAATTGCTCAGGCGCAGATTGATAATGGTGAGTTGCTGAAGGTCACGCTTGAGGAGTTGCCTCAAGCGTACATTGATCAGATGCTCGGTGAACCCGTGGCGGGGCTGGAGCAGCAGATAGAGGCGCTGGCTCGCAAGATCGGTGAGGCGACACCCGTTGAGCAGGCACAGCTGGTTTCACGGCTTTATAGCCGCAGCGAAACGATCACTGCGCCGTTGACCCTCATCAGCCAGCAGTTACCGGGTTTGCCCGTGGGGGTGCTTGAAGAGTTGTCAGCGCATCTGAGCAGCAAGGAAGTCTTGAGGCTGACCGAAGAGGGGCGTTTACCGCTGCATATATTGGAAGAAGCCCGCGCATACAGGCAAATACAGCGCTTGAACCGCGCGTTTGAAGGGCTGTTTTACGAAACGTTGAGTAATGCCGACAGCGATACGTTGTTATGGCAAACACTGCCCACCCTGGACGGCTGGTCAAAAGCGGCACACATTGAGCTGTACAGCGCTGACACCGGTGCGAAACTGGGTGGCATGGGTGATGGGCCACCGGCGTACAGGGTGAAGCTTGATAAGCGCGGTGACACTTATCAGTATTACGACGGGCTCACGGGGCAAACCTACAGCAGCCCTTACCTGATGCAAACCTTGTTCAGGGTGTTAACGGTTGCACAGCGCGAGGCGCTTAACCTGCCGCGTGCCAATGCCTATTCAGTGTTCCGCTTCCGGGTCGCAAATCTGGCGGTACAGCAGCATTCATCATCAGCCCAAGCATTGGGCATGCAACAGATAAAACCCTGGTTCAAATCACCGATGCGCCTGGCTGATGGTCGCTTGGGCTACACGCTTGGCGGCCGTTCGGGGCACTTGCTGAGTGAAGGCAGCCCACGGCTGTTGAAGTATCTGGTCACGGACCTTTACCCGACACTGTCGGATGCTGAGGTGGGCCAGTATTTATACCGCTTGCGTCTCACGCCGGAATTGGCCGCGCGCAAGCTGGTCAGACTCAGGGCAGAGCTGCAAACCCTGCAAACGCAGCTGGATGCCTGGGTGGGTTCAGAGGTGTGGACACAATCAGCGGGTGGCTCGCGGGTAAAGGTTTCGCAAGCGAACAAGCAAGCCATAAGCCTGGCGCTGCTGCGTGCCTGGCGCCGACAAACGCCCAGGGTCATTCTGGAAAACCATATGGGTTATGAGCTGAACCTCGATGCGTGGCCGGTCGATAGCCTGCCGTCATTAACTGCCGACTTCAGCCACGTGAGTGCATTACACGTGAGCGATTCTGTCAGCAGTATTTCTTCGGGGTTTCTGGAGCGGTTTTCCGAGTTGCGGGTGCTGTCAGTTATCAATAGCGGCATCTCGGAGTTACCGCCTTCAATCTCGAATATGCCGCAACTCATCGATTTGAACTTGCAGGGCAATCAGATTGTTTTGAGCCATTCGGCGGCCGTGACCTTGTCGAAGTTGAGCAAGCTCAGGAGTTTAAACCTGACGGGTAATCCGATTGGAGGCACCTTTTCGGTGCGCAAGATGGCGCATCTGCAGAATTTGATCTTGCGCTATACCGAGTTGCAAGGCTGGCCAGAAGGGGTTGAAACGCTCACCCAGTTACGCATGCTCGATTTACGCAATAACGGGATCAGGGAGATACCCGCTCGAACCCTGACGCCAGAGTGGGCGCCGATCAATCGGGTGACGTCATTGCATGACAACCCGCTAAACCCGCAGTCGTTGCGTCGTCTCGAGCAGTATCGTCGTGAACACGGGATAAACCTTGGCGTTGATATTCGGCGTGAGCACGTTGTTCAGACGCGTGGAATTTATCATTGGACGAGCCCCCCGACCGCTGAGCAAAGCCGTCAATGGAAGGCGCTTCACCAGACACCAGGCTCGGCTGACTTCTTTCGGGTTCTGGAAGACCTAAGTGGCTCATCGCAGTTTTTGCACACAAGGAATGATCTGACTCAGCGCGTTTGGACGCTATTGGGTGCTGTGCATGACAATGAGGCGTTACGCACGCGGATGTTTACACTGGCCAGGAGTCCACGGACCTGTGCGGATGGCATTGCGATGATTTTTGCCGATATGGAGTTGAGTTATCAGCTTATGCAGGCAGAAACGTCGGCCAATACCGAGCAGCAACTGCTGCGTCTTGCGCGGGGATTGTTTCGTATCGAGGTGCTCAACGGCTATGTTCTACGGGTGATTGAAACGCGTATTGAGGCGATCAAGACCGAGCAACTGGATTATGTCGGGCAACTGCAAGCGCTGATAGATGCCGGGTATCCTGAGCTGGCGTCCAAGCGTCTGGTTGATATGGAGGCGGTTGAGCAACAGGGGCAGGCCTATCGTGTTGGTACGCCAGAAGCCTTGAAGCTGGCGGGGTTTCTCAGCCCTCTGTGGGTTCAGCGCCAGGTAGCATTGCTTGACCCTCTGGAAGTTCAGATGTTTTATCACGTTCATCTGGCCACGGAGCTTGCGTTGCCTGCACGGCCAAAGAGTATGCGTTTTGGCAATATGGCTGAAGTGACACCTGCAGAACTCGCTGCGGCCAAGGCGTATGTGCTTGAGCAGGAAAAGACCTTGGACATGCGTGAGTCCATTGAGAAGCAAGCGTTCTGGGGGGACTTTCTGCAAAGAAAGTACCCGCAAGCCTTCAGCGAGCTCTCGACTGAGCATCAGGAACGTATGGACACTGTTTACTCGGGCCGTACTGAACTGACCGACGAAGACTACATGACCCGAATTCAAGCGGTTGTGGAGAGCAGGGCGCAGGCTATTGCGCGGGTGATTAAGCAACTGACGGAACAGGAACTCGAACAGCATCCGTTCTCGCGAAAACCTTCTATAGAAACGGACGTTTAAACCCGTGGATCAGCCCTGAATCACGCACATTGCGTGCGGTTCAGGGCTGATACGTACAGCTTAACGGCGGCGGAACAGTGGCATCGGTTCGTCAGTCGACGCCTGATAAGTCACGGAGAAGTCCTGCAGACCTTGCAGGGCTTCATGTGGGTCTTTGTCGGCGCGAATGGCGAATGCATCAAAGCCACAACGCTGCAGGTAGAACAACTGATCGCGCAGCACATCGCCAATGGCCCGCAATTCGCCCTTGTAACCATAGCGGTCACGCAACAGGCGGGCGTTGGAGTAGCTGCGGCCATCGGTGAAAGCCGGGAAGTTCAAGGCGATGACCTGGAAGTTGGCCACGTCGTCGCCAATTTCTTCGGCTTCCTCATCGCTGTCCAGCCACACGCCCAGGCCGCCATCGCGGGCCTTGAGTGCATGGCCATGCTCACGCCACAGCGCCAGCGGCACGATCAGATCGTCACAGTTGGAGATTTCGTCAAAGCTCACGTCCCGTGGCAGCAAGTGCCAGGTCTCGTCGATGACTTCGTGGTTCTTAATTATTCGCTGCATAGACGCGCTCCTTGAAGGGATCGATACCGATACGTTGGTAGGTGTCGATGAAACGCTCGTCTTCGTTACGTTTTTCAATGTAAACGTCGATCAGCTTTTCGATCACATCCGGCATGGCATCTTGTGCAAACGAAGGGCCAAGGATCTTGCCCAGGCTGGCATCACGGCTGGCGCTGCCACCCAACGAAACCTGGTAGAACTCGGCGCCTTTTTTATCGACACCCAGAATGCCGATATGACCGACGTGGTGGTGACCACAGGCGTTCATGCAACCGGAAATATTCAGGTCCAGTTCGCCGATGTCAAACAGGTAGTCCAGGTCGTCAAAACGGCGCTGGATCGATTCGGCAATCGGGATCGACTTGGCGTTGGCCAGCGAGCAGAAGTCGCCGCCAGGGCAGCAGATCATGTCGGTCAGCAGGCCGATGTTCGGGGTCGCAAAACCTTGCTCGCGCAACTCGGCCCACATGCCGAACAGCTGGCTTTCTTCGACATCGGCCAGGATGATGTTTTGCTCGTGGGAGGTACGCAGTTGGCCGAAGCTGTAGCGATCGGCCATGTCGGCAATGCCGTCCCATTGTTTGTCGGTCACATCGCCCGGCGCTACGCCAGTTGGCTTGAGCGACAGGGTAACGGCGACATAGCCCGGCTTTTTGTGGGCCAAGGTATTGCGGGTGCGCCAACGGGCGAAACCTGGATGCTGCTGGTCGAGCTCAGCCAGTTCAGCGCTGAAATCGGGCAGGGCTTTGTAGTCCGGGTCGACAAAGTGCTTGGCGATACGCTGCACTTCAGCTTCGGTCAGGGTGTTCGAGCTGCCGCGCAAGTGAGCCATTTCGGCTTCCACACGTTCAGCGAACACTTCAGGCGTCAGCGCCTTGACCAGAATCTTGATCCGCGCCTTGTACTTGTTGTCACGACGGCCATAGCGGTTGTAAACCCGCAGGATGGCTTCGAGGTAGTTCAACAAGTCCGGCCATGGCAGGAATTCGTTGATGAATGCACCGATGACCGGAGTACGGCCCAGGCCGCCACCGACCAGAACACGGAAGCCCAGTTCACCGGCTTCGTTGAGCACCGGCTCCAGGCCAATGTCATGCACTTCGATGGCGGCGCGGTCAGAGGACGAGCCATTGATCGCGATTTTGAACTTGCGTGGCAGGTAGGCGAATTCAGGGTGGAACGTAGTCCACTGACGCACGATCTCGCACCAAGGGCGCGAATCGATCAGTTCATCCGCAGCCACACCGGCGAACTGGTCGGTGGTGACGTTGCGCAGGCAGTTGCCGCTGGTCTGAATGGCGTGCATTTGCACGGTCGCCAGTTCTTCCAGAATGTCCGGAATATCTTCCAGGGCTGGCCAGTTGAACTGCACGTTCTGGCGAGTACTGATGTGGGCGTAGCCCTTGTCATAGTCGCGGGCGATCTTTGCCATCATGCGCGCTTGACGCGAAGTCAGTTGGCCATAAGGCACGGCGACTCGCAGCATTGGGGCAAAGCGTTGAACATAGAGGCCATTTTGCAGGCGCAGGGGGCGGAACTCTTCTTCGCTCAGCTCACCGGCCAGATAGCGTCGGGTCTGATCACGGAACTGCTTGACGCGGTCCTCGATGATCCGCTGATCGTACTCGTCATATACGTACATATAGGTCCTGTTCTCAGGCTGCTAACAGCTTATCTGCGCGCACGGCCGCGCACTCCCCACGGAGCGAGGCACGATACCAGTTTGTAGTTATGCGCAAAAGTGATGTTTAAGCATATGCAAAGAACCAAAACGACTATAAGAGGTTGATTCTCAATCACTTACTTGTCGAAAGGTCATTGCTGGACTTAACTGGATTGAAGTCTTCAAGCAATCACCCATAAAACCGAAAAAAGGCGATGCGATGAGTACTCCAGTCAAAGCGCGTAAAAGCGACAGCAAGGTCGATGCATGGGCCATTCTTTTTCTGATTGTGTTGGTGGTGTCTGCGGCGGTGTTCTGGGTCAGTCACCAGTAACCGCCGACTCGTACATTCGTAGCAGTTGACGAGCTCAGCGAGGCTACGTCCGAGGACGTAGTCCTCGTAAAGTCTACACTCACGGCGTGTCTGAAAAATCGAAGTATCAGGTTTTACGACTGCTGCGCAGCCGGACGTGGCCTCGTTCTACTCGTCAACTGCTACGTATCCATGGCTTCAAACCCCCGCCAGATGCAGGATCAGTTTGACGATCCCGAACAGGGTCAGCGCAAACACGCCGGTGAACAGCAGGCCAACGATCAAAAACTGACTGGGTTTGCCGTGGCTGAAATCCCGCGCCCGGTTTTTTGCGCTTTGCACCCCAAACGCTGCCGCCAGCACGCTGTGCAGCACCTGCCAGAAGGTGGGTGGCTTGTTGTGCGGATCGTCCATAAATCCCTCGAGCCCTGAAGTGGGTGTTCTTACAGCGTAGCCAAGATTAGCGTGATCAAGCGCGGCTACATTCGTGCATGCCCTGTTGCAGTTTCGGGATCTTTTTTGCGATTGCTCCGGCGTTGAGCAAGGGGGCGAACAGCCTAGGCTGAAGGCTCCCCAATCAACTGCAAAGGAATTGCACAATGATCACGCCTTTAGCGCGCCAGGCTTCGGACATGTATCCGCTGCGCGCAGACCTGCAAACTGTCATTGATACGGCACTGCCTCTATCGGCCAGTCAGCTGGCAGGTCAACTGATTCAATACAAATGGGGTAACGACCTTGATCCCCTGACCGCACAGCTGGTGACACTCGACTACAACTTTCGCGGCTACCCCATGCTAAACGGGGTTCAGCAAGGACGTGTGGCGAGCTCCCTGCGCCTGACCCAGGTGTTGCTCTCCAACTATCAGGCTGTCGGTGATGGTCGTTTCGGGGAAAATCCTTTCGGCTTGTACACGCCCCCCGACATCGGGCCAGAAGTACGGGTTATTGATGCAGGCAGCGGTAATCATGAGCGCTATGAAGGCATCTATCATCGCACCACCCCGCAAACCTATGGCCCGCTCACGCAAGTGGCTCTGAGGCCCGCCGACTTCAAAAAGTGGGTTTGGGAACTTGAATTCAAGGAGCAATACAGTGCCTATGTGCAGCGGGTATGGCCAACCGATCAAGTGATTGTGGCACCTCAACCGTGCGCCTTGCGCACGGCAGTCAAAGCGGCTTTTGTCATGACGGCCCATTTGCAGGATCAAGAGCACAGCCTGTCCAAAGCAGGGCTCCAATTGGCACGGGTGGCGGCGGGGCTTAAGGGTGAACAAAGGTGGGAGCAACTAACGCTCGAACAGCTACAGGCGCCAAGTGTTATGAACCCGGCTGTCGAAGTGGGGCGGTTGGCCATCTACCGTTACACGTCGAATGATATCTGGAGCTTTCGAGATAAAAGTTCGGAACGGATCATTCTCTATATTTCTGGAAACTCATCCCCGATACACGAATTTTCTGACGCTGGGGCGTTGCGCCAATGGATCGTGGAGCAGGGTAAAGACTCGATCAAAAAACATGCGCTGGCCTCACATTTTGCCGAAACCGATCGTAATGACGGCATCCTGCATGCGGGTGTGCTGACAGCGCTGGATGGAATGGCGATTTACCCGCGTCAATATCAGTTGCACAAGGGCAGCGGCTTTTTCAACGACGATGGTTACTGGAACTCTGCCGACTATATTCGCCTGGAGGTTGCAGGCGAGGGCATCGACCCTTTCGCGCAACTGGTCCTGAGCATGAAACGAGCGGCCCAAGCCAGTATTGAAACCATCCGCGATGATGCGCAGGTTAACCGGGATGATCTGAGTGCCGTGATCGAACCCGCTGTGCAATGGATCAACACGTTCGGCCCTTTGGCCTTGTTTGTTCCGGGCGGTGAAGGTTTGCTGGCGTTGGCCGGGATCATCGACGCTGGATACGGCCTGGATCAGGCGGTGAATGGCAAAGATCCGGATGACTTGGGGCAGGGCGTGACGCGAATGGTGTTCGGCGTACTCAATGCGCTGCCTTTCCTCGCCAACGCAGCCCTCGAACTGGCAAGTGCGGGCTCTGACGCGCTGATGCCGGCAGAGTATTTAGACGCGCCCGATGCCGGATTCGAGCTACCTAATGCGCCAATCCCGACTGCGCAGCTGCCTGCACACAACCTGACACGCGTAGAGCTGATCCGCGGGATAGGCACTTCTGTTGCTTCATTCAGCGACGAGCAATTGGCGCAAATAGGCAGCGTCAGCGTGGTCGACAACGACATGCTGCGACTGATACACACTGGACGTGCACCAACGCCTTTGCTGGCCGATACGATCAGCCGTTTCAAGATCGATCAGGATCTTCAGCAGTTGTCGCAGCAGCCTGGCCTTGTCCGGAGCGAACTGTTCCAGGCGCGTTATGACGCTCTTCAGCACTCTGAGTCTGAGTGGGTCCGGTTGTTTCAACATCAATACCCAGGTTTGCCTAAAAGCGTCATAGAACAAATGCTCCAGCGCTCGGGCGTGAATATTCACGCTTCGCCAGCACTGGCCGAGAGCAAGCAGATGCTCCAGCAATTGGATGGCAAAGCGATCCAGTATGGGCAGCACGTGCGCCTCAATCGCGCTTATGAAGGGCTTTACCTTCAGTCGATGGACAATTTTGAAACCGATATTCTGGTTTTGCACACCCTGAAAGCATTACCCAAATGGCCAAAAACGCTGCGTATCGAAGTACTCGACAGTGCGGCGGGTGACAGGGTGCTGGACCACATCGGCCCAAATGACGCCCCGGTTCGCCGACGCCTGATCAAGCAGGGAAGTCGCTATCAGGGCTATGACGCGCAAGGGTCTGTGCGGCACGACACCGACGATATTTACCATGCAGTGCTCGGCACCTTGACTGAAACAGAGCGCACGGCCTTGCAGTTGCAGCCGCTTGATGCCGTGCGGGACTTCAAGCAGAAAATCAGCCAGCGAGCACTTCCTCGTGCTGAGCTTGTTACAGGACTGCAGAGGATGGACAGCGGGTTATCTTTCGACCCACAAGGGCTGCAGGGCGGTGGTTATCCCACGACGTTGCAGGGTGAGGCGCTCTCGCAGCATGTGATGATTTTTCAGGTACAGGAAATTTATCCTGATTACACCTTGGGGCAGGCTTCCAGATTGCTGCAGGAGTTGGGTGACAGGGCTTCCGCAGTACTGCAGTGGCGTAAGTTGCATATTGAGCAGCTAAGCCTGGATCTGGACGGCTGGGCCGATAACGTTGTCTATGACCTGGAAGACATGGATATAGATTGGCTGAACGAGGGCGATCCTGGCGCCGAAGGGATGTCTGCCGACCAGATCGAGGCAGAAAATGAGGAGCGTCTCGGCGAGGCGATGAGCCTTGAACGGGCGATGCGATTCGATCTGGCGTCTAAATTGAAAGCCTTTAAACAAAGACGTGGAGGTGAAAGTGATCGCGTTTATGTGGGCGGACAGTTTGTGGGGTACAAGCTGGATCTGAGCTCGGTGAGCGTGCACTGTTTGCCTGTGCTGAATGTAAAAGTCAGTGAAGTCATTGAGCTGTCGATGAAGAATTTCCAAGTGACAGAGCGTGATGGAGTGAATGATTTTCTTGAGTGCTTCCCCAATCTTCAAACACTGAATATGGAAGGTTTTGACTTGCGGCTGCTCAACGAGCAAGGAGCGCTGGAGTGTGTGTTGCCACCAGCCATTGCGCAGATGTCCCGTCTCACCAGCCTGAATCTAAAATCGACCCGGTTGGTGATGACAGAAAAAATGACAGGTCAACTTTCTGGGTTGGTTCGCCTTCAGGCACTTGATTTGAGCGACAACCTGTTGAATACACCGCCGGTTGTGCTTCATATGACCGATTTGAAACGTTTGAACTTGAGTAACACTGGTATTACGACCTGTCCGATCGGTATCCCCGATCAGGCCCAGCTGACGACTCTGGATTTGAGCCATAACCGGATATCCCGAATACCTCCCGCTGTTCTGGCTCAGGCGGTGGCCAGGGATCGGGTTCAGCTGTGGGACAACCCGGTGACCGATGAGGACAGCCTGCAACGCCTCATCACCCACCGCGAGCAAACGGGGCTCAACCTGTGGTTGGACGCACCTGTGACGGATTTCAGCCAACCCGCTGGTTGGTTGCATAATCTTTCTACAGAACGCGAGGCGTTTAACCGGGCGTTGTGGCAGCGTCTTGAAGCGAGGTCTGGGGCTAAACGGTTCTTGCGGGTGTTCGAAGGCCTCAGTCGAACCGCTGACTTCAAGGTGAGGTATACGCGTGTTCAGGAGCGGCTTTGGGCGTTGCTGACCGAGGCGGGCGCCTCGGACGGCTTGTGGGAAGTATTAAGCCAGGATGTCGCGTTATCGGCGCTCGATACTGACAATCCGTTCGTGAGTTTCGCCCGTCTGGAGAATCGGGTCAGGGTGTACAGAGAGCAGGTGAAGGATGGCGTTTGGCCCTTCTTGACCTGAACTTGAATTTGAACTTGATCCCCCACGGTGATGCCATCGCGAGCAGGCTCGCTCCCACAGGATTTGTGTGTAGGAGTGGAGCTTGCTCGCGATGCAGGCAGTGCGGTTTAGTTGTCATACCCCAGGTTAGGTGCCAGCCAGCGCTCGGTGATGCTCAGGTCTTGACCCTTGCGCGCGGTGTAGCTGTCGATCTGGTCCTTGTCGACCTTGCCCACGGCAAAGTATTGCGCCTGCGGGTGAGCAAAGTACCAGCCGCTGACCGCTGCTGCCGGGAACATAGCGTAGTGTTCGGTGAGGAACACGCCGCTTTTGCCAGCACGCATTTCTTCGGCTTCAGGGTCGAGCAATGTGAACAGCGTGCCTTTCTCGGTGTGATCCGGGCAGGCCGGGTAGCCAGGGGCAGGGCGGATACCGCTGTATTGCTCCTTGATCAGCTCTTCGTTGGCCAGTTGCTCGTCCTTGGCATAACCCCAGTGGTTAGTCCGCACTTGCTGGTGCAACCACTCGGCGCAAGCCTCGGCCAGACGGTCGGCCAGGGCTTTGACCATGATCGAGTTGTAGTCGTCGCCAGCGTCCTGATAAGCCTTGGCCACTTCTTCGGCGCCGATCCCGGCGGTGGTGATAAAGCCACCCACGTAGTCGGTCACGCCGCTGTCTTTAGGGGCCACAAAGTCGGCCAGCGAGAAGTTCGGCTTGCCGTCGGTCTTGATGATTTGCTGGCGCAAGTGGTGCAGTTTGGCCAATGGCTGGCCATCATCACCGTACAGCTCCAGATCATCATCATTGACTTGATTGGCGGGCCAGAAACCAAATACCGCACGGGCGCTGATCAGTTTCTCGTCGATCAGTTTGGCGAGCATTTCCTGGGCATCGGCATATAGCGAGGTGGCGGCTTCACCGACCACTTCGTCAGTCAGGATGCGCGGGAATTTACCGGCCAGGTCCCACGAAATAAAGAACGGGGTCCAGTCAATGTACTCGGCCAATACCTTAAGGTCGATGTTGTCCAGCACCTTGGCCCCGGTGAACGTTGGCTTGACCGGCTGGTAGCTGCTCCAGTCGAACTGCGGCTTTTTCGCCACGGCAGCCGGGTAGCTCAGGCGCTCGGTACGGGCGCTGCGGTTGGCAGTACGCTCGCGGACTTCGATGTACTCAAGGCGGGTTTTTTCGACGAATGCGGGTTTCAGTTCCTTGGACAGCAACTGCGTGGCCACGCCCACGGCGCGCGAGGCGTCGGTGACGTAGATCACAGCATCGTTCTGGTACTTGGGTTCGATCTTGACCGCGGTGTGTGCCTTGGAGGTGGTGGCACCCCCGATCATCAGCGGCAGGTGGAAATTCTGACGCTGCATTTCGCGGGCAACGTGGACCATTTCATCCAGCGACGGCGTAATCAGACCGGACAGGCCGATGATGTCGCACTTCTGCTCTTTGGCCACCTGGAGGATTTTCTCCGCCGGGACCATCACACCGAGGTCAACGATGTCGTAGCCGTTACAGCCCAACACCACGCCGACGATGTTCTTGCCGATGTCGTGTACGTCACCTTTAACGGTGGCCATCAGGATCTTGCCTTTGGCCTCCGGTTTATCGCCTTTTTCCAGCTCGATAAACGGAATCAAGTGGGCTACGGCCTGTTTCATCACGCGGGCGGATTTCACCACCTGCGGCAGGAACATTTTACCGGCACCAAACAGGTCGCCGACGATGTTCATGCCCGACATCAGCGGGCCTTCGATCACTTCGATCGGGCGCGCGAAGGACTGGCGCGACTCTTCGGTGTCTTCAACGATGTGGGTGGTTATGCCCTTGACCAGCGCGTGTTCCAGGCGCTTGTTGACGGGCCAGCCACGCCACTCTTCGGTCTCGGCCTCTTTGACGCTGCCGTCGCCCTTGTACTTGTCGGCAATCGCCAGCAGGTTGTCGGTGCCGTCCGGTGTGCGGTTGAGCACCACGTCTTCCACGGCGTCGCGCAACTCTGTCGGAATCTGGTCGTAGATCTCCAGTTGCCCGGCGTTAACGATACCCATGGTCAGGCCATTACGGATCGCGTACAGCAAAAACACCGAGTGGATCGCTTCACGCACCGGGTTGTTGCCTCGGAACGAGAACGACACGTTGGACACGCCGCCCGAGGTCAGGGCATACGGCAGCTCGTCGCGGATATAGGCACAGGCGTTGATGAAGTCCACAGCGTAGTTGTTGTGTTCTTCAATGCCGGTGGCCACGGCGAAGATGTTCGGGTCGAAGATGATGTCTTCCGGCGGGAAGCCCACTTCGTTGACCAGAATGTCGTAGGAACGTTTGCAGATTTCCTTTTTACGCGCTTCGGTGTCGGCCTGGCCGGCTTCGTCGAAGGCCATCACCACCACGGCCGCGCCATAGCGCTTGCACAGTTTGGCGTGATAAATGAACTGCTCGACGCCTTCTTTCATGCTGATCGAGTTGACGATGCCCTTGCCCTGAATGCACTTGAGGCCCGCTTCGATCACTTCCCACTTAGAGGAGTCGATCATGATCGGTACCCGGGAGATATCCGGTTCGCCGGCAATCAGATTGAGGAAGGTAACCATCGCCTTCTTCGAGTCCAGCATGCCCTCGTCCATGTTGATGTCGATGATCTGCGCACCGGCTTCAACCTGTTGCAGCGCCACTTCCAGGGCTTCGGTGTAGTTGTCTTCGCGGATCAGGCGGGCGAAGCGCGCCGAGCCGGTAATGTTGGTTCGTTCGCCGACGTTGACGAACAAAGAGCTGCGATCGATGGTGAACGGCTCAAGACCCGAGAGGCGGCAGGCTTTTGGAATATCCGGGATCTGGCGCGGCGCGTAACCGGCCACGGCGTTGGCGATGGCCTGGATATGGCCTGGCGTAGTGCCGCAGCAGCCGCCGACAATGTTCAGGAAGCCGCTTTGGGCGAACTCTTCGATGACCTTGGCGGTTTCAGCCGGCAGTTCGTCGTATTCGCCGAATTCGTTAGGCAGGCCTGCGTTCGGGTGCGCCGAGACGTAGGTGCTGGCCTTGTTCGACAGCTCTTCGAGGTACGGGCGCAACTCGCTGGCGCCCAGGGCGCAGTTCAAACCGACCGAAATCGGCTTGGCGTGGCTGATGGAGTTCCAGAACGCTTCGGTGGTCTGGCCCGACAGGGTGCGGCCGGACGCATCGGTGATGGTGCCGGAAATCATGATCGGCAGTTCGATGCCCAGCTCTTCAAACACGCCTTGCACGGCGAAGATGGCAGCCTTGGCGTTAAGGGTGTCGAAAATGGTCTCGATCAGAATCAGGTCGGCACCGCCTTCGATCAGGCCTTTGGTGGCCTCGGTGTAGTTCTCCACCAGTTCATCGAAGGTCACGTTGCGGTAGCCGGGGTTATTCACGTCCGGTGACAACGAGCAGGTACGGCTGGTCGGGCCGAGCACGCCGGCGACAAAACGTGGCTTGTCTGGGGTTTCGAGAGTCTTGGCGTCAGCCACCTTGCGAGCCAGGCGTGCGCCTTCTACGTTTAGCTCGTAGGCCAGTGCCTGCATGCCGTAATCGGCTTGGGAAACTTGGGTGGCGTTGAAGGTGTTGGTTTCGAGAATGTCGGCACCGGCATCCAGATACGCCTTCTCAATGGCCCCGATCACATCAGGACGGCTGAGGATCAAAAGGTCGTTGTTGCCTTTGACGTCGCTCGGCCAATCGGCGAAGCGTGTGCCACGATAGTCGTGTTCCTCTAGGCGGTAGCTTTGGATCATAGTGCCCATGCCGCCATCGAGAATCAGAATGCGCTCTTTGAGGGCTTGCTGAAGGGCTTGTAGACGAGCGCTGCGGTCAGACATAGGACTACCTGTTAGAGCCATGCAAAAGATGG